>NZ_JAWDIW010000004.1:0-456542 GCF_032464805.1 Rhizobium sp. 10PS4
GACCCGATCGCAGCCGAGCAACCGGCGCACTGCGAGGAGTTTCGCAATGCGGCGCTGGATCTGATCCGGGAGCGCTATCTGGATTTCGGTCCGACGCTGGTGATCGAGCTGCACCGGATCTCGGTGGCCAAGGAAACGCTGCGTCAATGGATGACCGAGGCCGGCATCTGGGTCTCGCGTCGCGAGCGCAAGAAGCGGGTTTTCCAGCCACGCGGCCGGCGCGACTGTTTCGGGGAGCTGGTTCAGAACGATGGATCGGCGCCCTCACCCGCCCCGATCTAATCTTGCAACGGGGCAAAGGTCACGACACGCATGGCCCGATCAATTGACCTAGTCCTGATTGGCAACCGCTGGCAAACTGCCTTCGTTCGAAAGACGAGTTTCGGCCTGCCGGGCGGCCGAGACAAGGCGGCGCTTTGCGCGGATCGCGTGCCATTGTTGGTCGATCAGGACGCCGATGAGGATCACGCCACCCATGACGGCGAAATTCAGCGACGAGGGAATACCCAGTAGATTGACGAGATTCTGCAGCTCCTGGAGCAGGACCGTCCCCAGCACGACGCCGACGATCGACCCCTCGCCGCCGCGGAGCGAAAAACCGCCAAGTACGGCGGCGGCAATCGCGTAGAGTTCGTAGAACTGGCCATGGCTCGCCGGCGAGATCGAGCGCGTGTACATGGCGAAATAGATCGCCGAAAGCGCCGTCAGCAGCCCACAGATGACATAGGCCGACATGATCATGCGGCCGGTACGGATACCGGAATAGCGGGCCGCCTCCTCGTTCTTCCCGATTGCGTAAAGATAACGCCCGAAAACAGAGCGATGCAGCATGATCCACATGACCACGGCAATGATGACGAGTGCGATGAAGGTGTTGGGAACGCCGTAAAACCGTCCGGCGGTCAGGAATTCGAGGTCTGGAAAATTCTGGCCGAAAGCAAAACCCGCGGTTCCGTCGGCCGTATAGAAGCGCGCTGCCCCGCGATAAATCAGGAGGCCGCAGAGGGTGACGACGAAGGGCTGCAGATTGAGCCGGGTGATCAGCCAGCCGTGGACGGCGCCGATGACCGCGCCGAGCGCGAGAATGAGCGGCAGCGCCAGCATCCATGACATATCCTGGACCGCGATGAAATCGACGAACAGCACGCCGAGAAGTGCTACCAGCGAGCCCACGGAAAGCTCGATACCGCCTGTAATGATGACAAAGGCCTGGCCGATCGACAGGATGCCAAACAGACCGATCAGGTTGGCAGTGTTGGCCAGGTTGATCGGCAGCAGGAAGCGCGGATTGATGATGGCGACGACGATGCCGACGACGACGATCAAAAGCAGCAGTCCGAGATCTTTTTTGATCATTCGAGATCCATCCCCCGATACGTAATTTTTATGTGCCGCAGCCGCTATTTTACCCTTTTGCCGACGGCAAGCAAAAGGACGCTTTCCTGGCTGATTTCGTCCTCTTCCAATATGCCGGCGATCTGGCCCTCGTGCATGACGGCGATGCGGTCAGAAACGCCGATCACTTCTTCCATGTCGCTGGAGATCATCAGGATCGCCACTCCGGCATCGGCAAGTGCTCGCATCAGGCCGTAGATCTCGTTCTTCGCGCCGATATCGATGCCGCGTGTCGGCTCGTCGAAGATCATCACCTTCGGGCTCATCGACAACCATTTGGCAAGTACCACCTTCTGCTGGTTACCGCCGGACAGAGTGCCGGTTCGCGTCGAAACGGAGGGCGCCTTGATACCAAGGCGAACGCGCTGCTTTTCGGCCGCCGCCCTCTCCCGCTCGGCAGAAAGCATGAAGCGGCTGGAGAGCCGGGGAAGGTCGGCAAGGCTTATGTTCTGGGCGATCGTAAGATCAAGAAGAATGCCGTTGCGCTTGCGATCCTCCGGGACCAGGAAAATGCCACGAGCGACGGCATCTCGGGCAGAACTGACCGCAATTTGCCGCCCGTCCTGCAGAATGGCTCCGCCGTAGCTCCGGTCGATGCCGAAGAGTACTTTTGCAAGCTCGGTGCGGCCCGACCCAACGAGCCCTGCAAGCCCCATGATTTCTCCATACCGGATTTCCAGATCAACGGGGCGGCCGGGATAGGCCTCGGTGCGCACGCCGCTTGCCTTCAGCGCAACCGAGCCGGGCGAGCGCTGCGGTTTTGCGGTCCGGGCCGCAAGCACCCGGCCGATCATCAGTTTGACCATCTGGTCGTGACCGATGTCTTTCTTGGCGAGCGTGCCCACAAGGGTGCCGTCGCGCAGGACCACGACCCGGTCTGCGACGCGCTCAACCTCGTGGAGGCGATGCGAGATGAAAACCACACTGATGCCATCGGCTTTCAGCGATTTGATAATGCTCAGGAGCCGCTCGGTTTCGGCCAGCGGCAGGCTGGACGTGGGTTCGTCGAAGATGACGAGCCTGGCGTTGATGGACAGCGCCTTGGCGATTTCCACCATCTGCTGCTCGGCAAGGGAAAGCGATGCGACGGGCGTGTCGGCGGAAAAATGAGCCCCTACCCGCTTCAAGAGCGGCTTCACCATGTCTCGCAGCCGATTGCGATCGACGAGCTTGAAAGGTCCGGCCTTCAGCGGTTCGCGGCCCAGGAAGATATTGGCGGCAACGTCGAGATTCTCAAAGAGATTGAGTTCCTGGTGCACGAAGGCGATGCCGGATGTGATGCTCGATTCCACAGTGAGAAAATGAAGCTCTGCGCCATCGAGCAGGATCGTGCCTCGGTCGGGTGCGATCACGCCGCCGAGAATCTTCATCAACGTCGATTTTCCAGCCCCGTTCTCGCCGACGAGGCCGATGACCTCGCCCGGTATGATGTCGATCGACAGGCCCTCAAGCGCAACGACGCCCGGATAGGACTTGCCAACGCCGGAAAGCGAAAGGAACGGCGTTGCAAGCGCGTCCGGTGACGGGAAGTCGGAGCTGTGGTTCATCGCCTGTCCATAGCTGCTAATGCTGTCGGCATGGGACGTCTTTCGCGGCGGCGGCAAGTGCCCCCGCCGCGAAAGAGGGTTATTTTCCAGACATGGCCTTCAGGCTGGCGGCATATTTGTCAACGTCATCCTTGCCGATGATTACCGTCGGTATGATGATCAAGCCGTTGCTAGGAACGCCTGACTTGTCGCCCTTGAGGTAGGCCGCCATCAGCTTCATGCCCTGATAGGCCCATTCGAACGGCTGTTGCACGACGGTCGCTGCGACCGTGCCTTCCTTGACGCCGCCGAGCGTGATCGGATCGTCATCAAAGCCGACGACGGTGATCTGGCCGAGTTTGCCGGCGTCGCGCAACGCCTCATAGATGCGCGGCGTATTGTAGGAGTAGAAACCGACCATGCAGGTGACGTCGGGGCTGGCCACCAGCGCATCCTCGACGTTCTTCTTTGCGCGCGTCTGGTCGATATCGTCGCCGCGTACATCTGTCAGCTCGATCTTCGTGCCCTTCAGGCCGTCCTTCATGCCCTGGATGCGTTCCTTGGCATTATCGGCGCCGAGCAGGCCGACGAAGCCGATACATTTGCCGCCGTCCGGCATCGCTTTCTTGGCGATTTCGGCGGCCTGCATGCCGGCGTCGATATTCGATGAGCCGATATAGGCGACGCGGTTGGTCTGCGGCGCGTCGCTATCTGTGGTGAAGAGAGCAGTCTGCGAGCCGATCTTGTTCAAACCGTCCGTCTGGGTCTTGGGATCGACTGCGGAAACCATGATCCCCTTGACGCCGGCACTGACCAAGTCTTCCATAAGCCGTTGCTGAACGGCGACAGATGCCTGCTCAGGGTACTTCAGCTCCATCTGGTAGTCGGGCATCTCGCCCTGCGCCTTCTTCACGCCCGCCTCTGCGGCTTTCCAGAAGTCGGATGCGCCGTTGACGACAAATGCGAGTGTCGGCTTGTCGGCAGCATTTGATACGGCAATCGGTGCCGCGCTCAGCATCAACCCGGCGAAGAACAAGGCTGCATTGCGTTTCAGCTGTTTCATAATACACCTCCCGAGGGCCGCAGTTGCACGGGCCCGTTTCCGATTTACGGCCGGCCGGATGCGCGCCCCCTCCTAGGGCCGTCGCAAAGCGACGAGTGGCATAGGTTCCGATCGCTCCTTGACGGTATACAAGAAATTTAATTAGTAAATAGTATTATCAATGCAGATCAAAACATTTCATCGTGCAATGGCTACGATGGCGATTTTGTACTGACACTTGCCAATAACTGATAGAGTTGCAACAATTCCTGCAATTGCCAGCGCTTTCAGATAGATGATAATATTAATTACCAAAACCGACAATCAATCACCCTGAACCGTTATCCCAAGCAGAGACAGTCTCCACGAATGCGAAAGTCCAAGACCCAAAATAAGCCTGTGCGCGTGACGATGATGGACATCGCCGCGGCGGCTGGCTGCTCGCAGGCGGCCGTCTCCTTCGTCCTCAACGACACACCCGGCACCCGCATCTCACAGCAGACGCGCGATCGCGTATTGGAGGCGGCGCGCGCGCTCGGTTACATGGAGAAGACCTATACGACGAAGGCCTCTTATTCGGGACTGGACAACGTCATCGGTTTCGCCGTGGATCAACTCGCCACCAGCCCGGAAGCGATCGTTGCGATCGAAGGCGCGCGGCAAGCCTCCTGGAACGCCGGCAATGTCCTTCTGGTAACCCAGACGCTCAGTGACCCCGTCATGGAGCCGAAAGCAATCGAGGCGTTGACGAACGGAGGCATATCGGCGCTCATATATATGACAATTTATACTCGCCAGGTGGAGCTTCCATCCTATGTCAGCAAGCTCAACATCCCGACGGTCCTGCTGAACTGTTATACCGTGGACCATGCCTTTCCCGCCGTGGTGCCGAGTGAGATCGCCGGAGGGCAGAGCTCTACCCGGCATCTGATCATGCACGGACACCATCGTATCGCGACGATCACCGGTGAAATCTGGATGCAGGCGGCGCAGGACCGACTGACGGGATATCGCCGCGCGCTGGCGACCGCCGATATACCCTTCGATCCGGAATTGGTCATTGAAGGCGACTGGTCGGCCAGTGCCGGCTATGCCGCCACGATGAAACTGCTTGCTCTGAAAGAGCCGCCCACTGCGATCTTCTGCCAGAACGACCGCACTGCCATCGGGTGCTACGAAGCGCTCAAGGATGCAGGGCTTCGCATTCCCCAGGACATGTCGGTGGTGGGTTATGACGACGAAGAAATTTCACGACATCTCGTACCCCCGCTGACGACTTCGGTCCTTCCCCATCTTGCCATGGGGCAATGGGCGATCGAACATCTCAACCCGGAAAGTGTGCCCGGCAGGCGCTATCCCATTGCGAAGCTCGAATGCTCGCTCGTTAAGCGTCATTCCGTCGCCGCGCCGCGGGCCGAGGCGCGGCAGATCCTCGATGGTGCATATACGTCGCCATAGCGTTCGCGCCGGGTCACTCATCCACTGAGTGGAGCCCAGCTCGCTCGGAACTCCTGACCGGCCCACATTGGAGGAAGTGGTAGAAATCACTTCTCGAGCGATAGAGCGGGCAGAGCTTGCCGTTGGTCGATAGGCTTGCGAACGGATCGCCCTGCCCTTGCGTCGTCACTGACGAACCACCGATCTCAAATAATCTCAACCACAGATACAATCTACGCAGAGGCGACGTTGACGACGTGTGGATTTAGAGCTAGCTCTAGCGCCATGAAAATCGCAATGGTTCTCGTAGTGGTGATATCGCGCATGGGCAGGACGGTCTGATCGTCCGGCAATAGCCACCCATGCGCCGAAAACAGGTCCCTGACGGGGCCTTTTTTTATGCCCCGTCGCACCCATCACCTCACTCACGACGGAACCCAGATATGACCGGCGAGACAGCCAACTCTTTCCTCAACACCCCCTCTGATCGTCGCATGAACGGCGGCGAGATCGTTCTGCAGGCGCTGCGCGACAACGGTGTCGAACACATTTTCGGTTATCCCGGCGCAGCGGTGCTGCCGATCTATGACGAAATCTTCCAACAGGAGGACATCAAACATTTCCTGGTGCGCCATGAGCAAGGCGCCGGACACGCCGCCGAAGGCTATGCCCGCTCGACGGGAAGAGTTGGCGTCATGCTGGTGACATCGGGACCAGGCGTTACAAATGCGGTTACGGCGCTGCAGGATGCTCTTATGGACTCCGTTCCGCTCGTCTGCCTCGCCGGCCAGGTGCCGACAAGTCTCATCGGTACCGACGCTTTTCAGGAATGCGATACGGTCGGCATCACCCGCCCCTGCACAAAGCACAATTTCCTCGTCAAACACGTCGACGATCTGGCCAAAACGATCCATCTGGCTTTCCGGATCGCGGCGGCCGGCCGACCCGGCCCTGTTCTCGTCGACATGCCGAAGGACGTGCTCTTCGCCAGCGGGACCTACGTTGCACCTGACCAGGTAGCTGCGCTGACGAGCTACCAGCCGGCAATGCAAGGCGATCGGAACGCGATCCGAGCGGCGGTCGCATTGATGGCCGAAGCCCGGCAACCCATCATCTATGCCGGCGGCGGCATCATCAATTCGGGACCGGAGGCGTCGAGATTGTTGCGTGAGTTCGTCGACCTCACCGGCTTTCCCGTAACGTCGACCGTCATGGGGCTTGGAGCCTATCCCGCCAGCGGGCGGAACTGGCTGCGCGTCGCCGGACAGGACGGATCGCATGAAGCCAATATGGCAATTGGCGACTGCGATCTGATGCTCGCCATCGGCGCGCGGTTTGACGATCTCGCGATCTCGCGCGTCCATGAGTTTTCGCCTCACTCGAAGAAAATCCAGATCGATATCGACGCCTCGTCGATCAACAAACGCGTTCCCGTCGACATCGGCATTCAAGCCGACGCCGCGCATGTGCTGGCGGATATGATCCATGCTTGGCGGTCGCTCTCCACTATGCCCGACCAGAAACGGTTGCGGGCGTGGTGGACGCAGATCGACCATTGGCGAACCCACGATTCGTTTTCCTACGAGCGGCTGGACCATGCAATCATGCCGCAACATGCGCTGGAGCGTCTGTATGCGCTGACAAAGCCGCACGACCCGATCATCGCCACGGAGATCGGTCAGCAGATGTGGGTGGCGCGGTTCTTCGGTTTCGACAGGCCCAATCGCTGGATTACCTCAGGGGGATTGGGGACTATGGGTTTCGGCCTTCCTGCCGCGCTGGGGGCGCAGCTCGCAAATCCCGGCCGCCTTGTCATCGACATTGCCGGCGACGCGTCGGTGCAAACGACGATGAAAGAGCTGTCGACGGCGATACAGCATCAAGCGCCGATCAAGATTTTCGTCTTGAGCGATGAGCATCCGGGCATGGCGCAAGAATGGGATTCCATGCCGGATGGCAACAGTCGAGCGCGCTCTTATTCGGCCTCACTGCCCGATTTCACCAAACTCGCGGAAGCCTATGGCGCCATCGGCCTTCGTTGCGAAAGCCCAAGCGAACTCGACGCCAAAATCAAGGAGATGATCGACGCGGACCGGCCGGTGCTCCTCCACTGCCGGGTTGCAAGGCTGACCGATACCCATCGGCAGTAACGGCTGATGATCGAACACCCCAAAAGCAAGCCGTGCGATCGTGCAGCCGCAGTCATCGTCTATCCTAGCCGAAGACCTCATGATCGAGACTGGCGTCTCGATCATGGATTTATGCCGTTCTATGAGATCGATTTTCTTCAGCCCGCTTCTGATCAAAGATGCTGTGTCACGACTCTTTGTTTGAAAGAGCGGCCAAGTCCTCTTTAAGCCGCACCGGTAAATCCATCCGTTCGTGAAGAATGCTCATGACGCCAAGATCACCGTTATCAAGCTCACGAAAGAATAGGTAGTGATGCTCATAGCGGCTGAAATAGGCCCGACGCCTGATGTCAGCGGGAACTGCCAACCGTTGCGGAAGCTGTCGCCAGATCAGGCGATCTTCACATAAACGCTGCAAATAAACATGCAGCCCGAGAATGTACGCATCTGCCTGTTTTTCTCCCCACGCTTCGAAAGTGTCACGCCAAATCTTGTCCTGCGCGGCGTCAGCGCGTGGATAAAACCGATAGGCTACCATGCTCAGCGGCGCTTGTTGCGGCGGATAACGTCTTCAGCGGAAACGACGACAAACTCGCTGTCGTCGGCACGCATTGCGGGTGCAAGCTCCTTTTGCAGGCCATCCCATGCCTCGTCGCGCGTTTGCAAATCGCGTCGGATCAGGGCGCGAATGTACTCGCTCGCATTCTCATAGAGGCCGTCGTCACCGATCTGCTGCTGAATGTGATCTTGCAGCACGCCGCTGACCTTCACATGAATGCTGCCCGATGCCATGGGCATACCCTTTCGTTCTTCCTCTATCGTGGTGCAGCGTAGCATATATTGTCAATATTCATCACAAAGAATTCAATCGTGACATGGTTTCTCGAACCTCGCTCGGCGACTCGGCTGGCTTAAAGATGTTCCGAACAGGATCATCATCGTCGGTTCGCCGTTTGTTTAGTGCTTGCGGGCCTGGGGCAGCAGGTTCATGCTTGTTCCTGTTTTGAGGCCCGCTGGTTGCGGCTGAAATAGCCGTAACAGTTTGGGCTTTCGTGAGACGCGTGCGATGGAGTGCGCCGGCTGCGGGTTCAATATTCAGAGCGGTTTTGCTTTCTGTCCGCGATGCGGCGCAAGGCAACCGATCTCGTGCGCTGCCTGCGGCTATCCCTGTCAGCCCGATTTTGCCTTCTGCCCCAGCTGTGGCGCGTCGGTTTCAGGCAAAGTCCAACCCGCGTCGAAGCCAAACATCGAGACGGTGCAGTCTAAATCTGACGGCGATGCCGACCGGCGGCCGGTGACCGTGCTCTTTGCCGATCTCTGCGGCTTCACGACTCTGAGCGAGCAGATCGACCCTGAAGTCATGCGGGTGCTGCAGAACGAATTGTTCGAAGAGATGACCCAGGCGGTCGAGGCCTATGGCGGCTTCGTCGACAAGTTCGTCGGCGATGCGCTGCTGGCGCTGTTCGGCGCGCCGGTCGCTCATGAGGACGATCCGGTCCGGGCGCTTGGTGCCGCACTCGATATGATCAGTCGGGCCACGCAGGTCGGCGAGCGCTGGCACGCCCGGGCCGGCGTGCCGCTGCGTCTGCATATCGGAATCAATAGCGGCCCTGTCGTTACCGGCGGCTTTGGTGCGGTCAGTACAAAATCCTATTCGGTGACCGGCGACACGGTGAACACCGCCCAACGCCTGCAATCCATGGCCGGCGAAAACGATATCCTTGTCGGGCCGCTGACCTATCGCCTCACCCGCCATGCCTTTGCCTTCGAGAGTCTCGGTGCGCAGGCGTTGCGCGGCAAAAGCGGAAACGTCCTTGTCCATCGGCTGACAGGGCTGTTGGAAGCGCCGCATGCGGCGCGCGGGCTCGAGAGTCTCGGCCTTCAGGCGCCGATGATCGGACGAGATACGGAAATGTCGCGGTTGCTGACATGCCTCGATCTTGCCTGCGGCGGGGCAGCACAGCTTGTCCGCCTGATCGGCGAAGCGGGTATCGGGAAGTCGCGGCTGGTCAATGAATTCGTCGTGATAGCCAGCAATGCCGCTCGTTTCCAGGGCCTCGCCATCCGCAAAGCGACCTGCTCTCCCCTCGGCGAACAATCCTATGGCACGCTCGGCGCGGTCGTGCGCAGCGCCTACGGCATTGGCGAGCGAGACGATCTCGACAGGGCGCGGCAATTGCTGGCAACGGGGTTTCGCGCGCTCGATCTGACGCAGGAGGAGGTCGAGGGACTTCTGCCGCTCTTTCTGCATGTCCTCGGCCTCGGCGATCCCGATGGCGCGTTGCGGTACATCGAGCCGGAGCAGCTGCGGCGGCAGATCTTCTATGCCGTCCGCACCGTCTTCGAGCGGCGACTGGCGCAAGGTCCCCTGCTGCTTGTCATTGAGGATCTGCACTGGGCGGACGCTGCCTCGCTGGAAGTGCTTCGCTTCATGATGGACCGGCTGGAGCGCAGCCGGTTGATGCTGCTGGCGGTCTACCGGCCGACATCGCAGACCGACCCACTGGACTCCAATCGTGTCAGCGTCACCGTCCAACGTCTTGCCCCACTCTTTGCGGCCGACGGGCAGAAGCTGCTTGCTGCGTTTTTTGGCGAGAGCTATGCCAAGTTGCCAGTGACGATGCGCAAACGCATCCTCGACCGCGCCGGCGGCAATCCGCTTTTCATCGAAGAAACCCTTCGGGCGCTGATCGACATGGGCACGTTGCACAATGACGGCCAGCGCTGGCATGTCGCAGCGGAAGACACGGATGTCGATATACCGGTGAACCTGCAAGCCCTGTTGCTTGCCCGCGTCGATCGTCTGCCGCAGGAGATCAGACGGCTGGCGCAAGAGGCGGCGGTGGTCGGCCCGAAGTTCGATACCGCCCTGCTCCGCACCGTCGCCACAGACCCGGCCGCCATCGATGCTGCATTGGATCATCTCTGCGATGCCAATATCATCGAGGAATTGCGCGGGCCGGATGCCGGCGGCTCGCCGGGCTATCGCTTCAGCCAGACGCTGATGCATGACGTCATCTACCACAATCTCCTGCTGCAACGGCGCATGGAGCTTCATCAACGGATCGGCCGGGTTCTGGAACGTCAATATGGTGCAGCGCCCGACCGGCCCGAGCATCTGGCACAGCTCGGCCATCACTTCAGCCTGACCACCGAAAAGGCCAAGGGCGCCACCTATCTGATGGCGGCGGGCGATCTGGCGCGCAAGGCCTACGCCAATGACGATGCAATGCGCCTCTATCGTCAGGCCCTTGCGGCCTTCGCAAACGAGGCGGAGGTGACACCAGAGCAACAGGCGCTCCTGGAGCGTCTTGCCGATCTCTGCGGTCCCGCCGGCCTGCGCGACGCCGCCTTGAACCATTATCAGCGGGCGCTGACGACCCATCGCACCAAAGATGACCCTATCGCCGCGGCGAGGATATTGCGCAAGATCGGCCGTTTGCATCTCGATGCAGGACGCCGCGATCAAGCGGAGACACATTTGGCCGAAGCCGAAGCGATGATCGCTACGATCGACGCGCCGGTCGAACGTGCACATGTTCTGCAGGAGCGCGGCCATCTGGCCTTCCGCATGGGGGATCAGTCCGCTGCCGCAGAGTGGGCGACGCAGGCGCTGCAATGCCTGCAAACGCTGCCGATCGACGGGACGACCGAGGCCGGACGGGAGACAGCGCGAGCGATGGCGGAGGCGCTGAATACCAAGGGGGTAGCCTTTGCGCGGCTCGGACGCCGCCGCGAGGCCGTGCAGGAAGTGGAGCGTAGCCTCTCTGTTGCCGAAAAGGCGGATCTGCAAAGTGCTGCCTGTCGCGCCTATTCCAATCTTGGTGTTCTCTACACGATTGTCGATCCTGCCAACGCCATCAGAATCTGCCGGCGCGGTCTGGAGGTTGCGATCCGTATTGGCGATCTCGGCTTCCAGGCGCGCCTTCTCGCCAACCTCGCAGTTGCCTGCTGTACCTTCACCGATCGCTGCGCCGCCGAGGGTGTACCAGCGGCGGAGAAGGCCGTCGAAATCGACCGGGCGCTCGATCAGCGTGACCACCTCTCCGTGCCGCTGATCGTGCTGGGCCAGATTCATCAGTGCCACGGGCAGCCGAAGCTAGCTCGTAAGTATTACGAAGAAGCCCTTGAGGTTGCGAAGGAAATTGATGAACCGCAACTGCTCTTTCCGTGCTATGATGGCTTGGCGACACTCAGCCTTGAGCATGACGACATGGACGAGGCGGAACGGTATTTCACGCTGGCACAGGATGTGTGCATCCGCCACAACCTCGACCCCGGCACGCTCGTCGTCCTGCCGTTTCTCGACTGACTTGTCCTCGTTGCAGTGATCGCCGGAGATCGATTAGGAAAATCGATTCAAGAAGATAAAGGGAGGAACGAAACATGCAGGAGAACCACGCCGCAAGACCGTTACAGCCGGGAGATCGCGCGCCGAACGTGGTGCTGGATGCGATCACCCGCCAGGGCAAGGTCGCCATCGACGATTTTCGCGGCCAGAAGCCGGTGCTCATCGGTTTGTTCCGCGGATTGCATTGCCCCTTCTGTCGCCGGCAGATCGCCGCCATGGCCGAACTCACCGATGCCTTGCAGGAGAAAGGCATCGACAGCCTGACCGTCGTCAACACGCCGATCGACCGCGCTCGCCTCTATTTCCGCTACCATCCGCTTCCCAATCTGCTGGCGGCCTCGGACCCGGAACGGGTATCGCACAAGGCCTTCGGCCTGCCGAATCTGCAGTTCACCGAAGATGAGAATGAGTGGCCGCGCAAAGTCAGCATGAACACGGTGATGTCGATGCGCATCGACATGCCGGGCGAGCTTCCAGCGCCTATGGACCCGATGGCGGCGTCGGAATTCCTCGACAAGGCGGACGGCTATGAAATCACCGAGGATGACAAGCAGATGATCGCCGCCGGCCACGGCCAGCTCGTCGGCGAATTCCTGCTCGATCGGGATGGCGTCGTGCGCTGGTGTTTCACCGAAGTCGAGGAGGATGGCCGCCATATGTTCGGCGGTCCAGCCCCTCGGGAAGTGATGTCGGCAGCGTCGAACATGGCTGTTTGATGGGGCCGAAAGGTCGGACGCTTGAACAAGGCGAGCAATTCCCGGTCCCGCGTGATCGCCCCTATTCCATCCTGAATTTGGCGTGGCAGGTCGTACAGGTCTGAAGCATAAGGTGGAACGCGTGTTCCGCCGGCATTGCCAGCAGTTCCTGCTCGTTGCGAACATGGGTGCCGAGCGGGCCGCCACCCATCGCTTCCCCAGGCTTCATGCGCATGCTGGCGGACATCTGTCCTGGGTTATTCTGCGCGGCGGCGTCCAGCGCGACGGCGTAGTCGCGCAGGTCGTTGGCGATGCGGTCGAACCGGTCGCGCTCCTTAAGGATGTTCGGCCCGGCCTTCGATTGTCGACTGTCGGCCTCGGACGCGAAAAGTGCGGAGAGAATACTCCCGGACTTGTCGCGGATGGTGTCGGCCGCCCATTTGAACTCGCTGGCGTTGTAGGCCGCCGGATCCTTGAACATGCCGGAGATCGTCTTCGCCGCGGCGGCCATGGCCTTCATGTCCGCCTGTCGACGGGAGACGAGGTCCTCCGAGGCTGGCGATGGAAGCCCGGCCATCAGGACTGCTCCCACGATGGAGAGCAGCCCAGCCTTCTTCATATAAGCGGGTTGTTTCATAAACGCTGCGTTCCAAAACCGGGCCATGCCGCTTGCTTCGGATATCCGTCGCTTCAACGGATATCCGTTCTCATCTGGGCAGGAAGGGGGCGGACGGAGAACGCCCTCCCCGATCACGCCGCCATCTTGCGGCAGCTATCGGCGCAACGGCGGCAGGCGTCGACGCAGCTTTGCATGTCGCCCACCCGCTCGCAGTCTTCGGCGCACTGTCCGCAGATTTCTGCGCATTCCCGGCAGACATGCTTATGGTGCTCCGAGCCGATCAGCATGAAGTGCGCGGAGGTCCGGCAAATCTCCGCGCATGCCATCATCAGCTTGAAGTGCGGAGGCTTGGTGTGCTCCCCGCCCAGTTCCAGGCAATGTCCCATGGCCATCGACAGGCATTCGCTGTAGCAAGCGAGGCAATTGTCGATGCAGGCTTTCATTTCAGTCGACATGTGATGCATGGCTCAATCTCCTATTTGGCTTCCTTGTCCACCCACTTGGACATCTCTTCGATCTCCTTTTTCTGGGCTTCGATGACCTTTTTGGCCATCTGCTTGGCCTCTTCATTGTCGCCGTACTTCAGTTCGACCTCCGACATGCTGATCGCGCCCATGTGGTGGGCGATCATGCCGCAGACGAAGGAGACGTCGGCGTCCTTCTTCATCATCCCCTGCATCATGTTCATGTGCATGCCCTTCATGCCGTCCATCGACGCCTTCTGGTAGTCGGTCATGTCGCCCATCGGCATGCCGCCCGAAGGCATGTCCGCCTTCGACATGTCCATGTCTTCGGACTTGCATTTTTCCGGATAGGCCGTCGTCGACTGGGCGGAAACCGCCGACTGCAGGATTGCAAAGCCGGCGGCGACTGCCGTGCACAAGGCAAGCTTGGTGAACGTCTTCATTTTTCGATCTCCGAAAATTTGGTTGATTGTTTGGTCCGTCTTAGCCCGCCTGAAATCGGGGCGGCGGATCGATTGAACGGATCAGCAGGAGCGGCCTGTCGACGGGCTCCGTCCGTTCATGCCTCCCCGGTTCGAAGCGCGGAGCCGCGACCTTGGCAAGTTCCGGAAGGATCGGACAGCAGTGCATCGCCGAACAGCACCCGGCCTGCGTGCCGCAGGCATGCCCCGCATGGCGATCACGCTCCCCCACGACGGCACAGTGCTGGCTTTGCAAGGTGCTCGGCGCCGCGGCCATGCCGAAAGAATTCGCCGCCACCAGGAGAGCGACGAGCAAAAGCTGAGCGTACCGGAAGATGCTTCCAAGTCTCATTCGGCTGGGTTTCCTTCCGGCGCCGAACTGTGCGGCAGCCGCAATGTTCCACAGTACCAGTGATCTGTGGCGGCCTTGCGTTTTGGCAACGGCCGATGAGGAAGCATTAACCGTCGCCGGCTAGTCTGCGCCTCTCGCTCGGAAGAATTCGATGAAACCTGGCTATTCGCTGGCCCAGATAGGACTTCACTGGCTGATCGCCCTCCTAGTGCCGGTCCAGTATCTGACGGGCGGCAGCATCGAGAGAACCCACCACGCCGTCCACATGGGCATGACTCCGGCGTACTGGGACGTCGTCCAGCACCATCTCCACAACTACGCGGGAATGGCGATTGGCCTGCTGATGGGCCTGCGGCTGGTTCTTCGTCTTCTTCAGCCCTCCGAAACCAGCGCACCCCGCTCATGGAGTGAGCGAGCAGCCGCGGCGCTTCACCACGCCTTCTACGCCGCGATTATTGGGCAGGCCTGCATGGGCGTCGTCGCGAGCTACTTCTGGTTCGGGATTGCGCCATACCACGTCATCGGATCAAGGATCATCCTGGCGATGGTGGCGCTGCATCTCGCCGCGGCGATTTGGCACACGGTCGTCGCCCGTGACGAGACAGTCGACCGGATGGTGTTCCCGCGCCGGAAGCGGTCAGCCGACGATCTGTAAGGTAATCAGCGTCAGCACGACATAGCGGCCGGTCTTGGCGACGAACACCAGGATCGTGAAGGGGAGGAGCGGCTCCCTGAGTACGCCGGCGACAACGGTCAGGGCGTCGCCAAACAGCGGCATCCAGCACAGAAGCAACGTCCATTTTCCGTATTTCCGGTACCAGCAGGACGAACGCTCGAGCGCCTTCTCGCCGACCGGAAACCAATGCCGGTCACGAAAATTTTCGATTCCGCGTCCGAGGAACCAGTTGACGATGCTTCCAAGCGTGTTTCCGACGCTGGCGACGGCCAGCAGAACCGGAACGGAGAGCTTTCCGCTAAGAAGAAGGCCAACCAGCACGGGCTCCGACTGCATCGGCAGCACTGTTGCCGCGCCGAGAGCCGCGGCGAAAAGGCCGAGATAAGACGCGAGATCGATCATCGTCGGAAAAGAACAGCTCCTGTTGACCTTGCCACTATTGGAAGCCCAGCTTGTGCACGACGTGATGTTCGCGCCACATAAAGGACTCGAACGTCGGCGAGATATAGCTCTTAGTTGAAATCGATCTGCTTTGCATGTAGTTCGAGGAGCATGGGCAAGATGTACCGAATCGCAATGAGCAGGCTGCTCGTGATGATGCGGCTGGTGATCATCGTATCACTGGCTGGGTACTCGCTATCGAACGCCAGCGCCGCCATGCATGGCTCCTCCTTCCCCAAGGCGGCAGCGGTACTGTCCGAGTCCGATGCAATGCAGCATCACGATGGCCATGACATGACGAAGATGGCTGCCCATGACCATTCGCAGGGCGGCGGCAGTGATGACGCAGATGGCGCATCGAAGCCTGTCAAGCAAGAATGCTGCAAGGATTTCTGTGGCGGGCTCGGCATCATTTGTGAAGGCCAGGATGTCGACGGACCCGTCGTAACCTCGATCCGGCAGTTCATCGACGACCGGACGACCCTTGGCGAGCTGCCGCCCCTCCACCTTCCCCCGAATATCTGAATAGAGACCTACCCGTTTGATCGGGTCTAGTCGGACGCTTGCCTGCTTCCGGGCGAGCGCGCCGTAAGGCTATCTCCTATTCGGAAATTTCATAATGAAACCCTCGCTTTTCGTGGTGGGGCTGCCGCTTATCGTCGGCGGCTGCGCATCCACACTTCCTCCCGACGTGGTGGCGTTTCCCACCGCGGTCGATCAGCCGTCCGCACCTCCGGCGGCATACAGGTCGCCGATCGCAGGCTACGTCGCCCGGCAGCCGGTCGATCCCAAGCCCTGGCGCAGACAGAACGATCTGCAGTCTCCCATGAATGGAGACGACTCATGATCGGCACCAGAAAACTGATCTTGGCGCTGGCATTTCCGCTCGCTTTGAGCGGCTGTGTCACAGGCGCCGAGTATTCCCGCAAAGAGGCGGGCTTCACCTCCGTTGCCAACAAGACCGCCACCGTCACGGCGAAAGAGACCGTCTGGATCCAGAACCAGAACCAGGCTCGATCGGCGGCAGCTCAAGTCAAAAGCCTGCTTCCTCGAACGAAGCCTCTCGACGTCGAGACGGCCGTCCAGATCGCGCTGCTCAACAACAAGGGACTGCAGGCCGCCTACGCCGATCTCGGCGACAGCGCGGCCGACGCCTGGCAAACGACAATGTTCCTGAATCCGACTGTAGCCGTTGGCTTGACGGGCATCGGGACGCCCGGGCTGGAAGCCTTCAAGACAGTCGAAGGGGCCGTCGTCACCAACATCCTGGCGCTTGCCACGAAGAAGCGTGACATCGAAATCGCTGACACGCGGTTCCGGCAAGCACAGTTGAACGCTGCTGTGCGTACGCTTCAGCTTGCCGCTGATACCCGCCGCGCCTGGATAAACGCCGTTGCGGCCTGGGAGAATGTGGGCCAGTTGCAACGCGCCCAAGCGACGGCCGATGCGGCCTCCGAGCTGGCACAGAAGCTGGGCGAGACCGGAGCAATGGCCAAAGGCGCTCAGGCTCGCGAGCATGTGTTCGTGGCTGAACTGGCCGGAGAGACCGCAAAGGCACGTCTGGCGGCCCGGCTCACAAAGGAAGAGCTGACACGCCTTTTGGGGCTTTGGGGTTCAGACCTCGACTATCAAGTCCCGAACAGTCTGCCGTCTCTGCCAAAGGTTGTCGTGAAGCGCGACACAATCGAGGCGGAGGCGCTTCGCAACCGCATCGATCTGCAAGTCGCCAAACTTGAGTTGGAGGCAACCGCTCGCTCCTATGGGCTGACCGAGGCAACTCGATATGTGACCGATCTGGAAATCCTAACCGGGCTTGAAACGGAGCGCGAAATCGAGGACGGCGACAAGAAGGTCGACACGACAGGATTTGCCGAGCTGGAATTCGCTATTCCAATCTTCGACACCGGCAAGGCTCGCATGAGGAAAGCCGAGTTGGCTTACATGCGGGCAGCGAACCAGCTCGCCGAGAAGGCAGTCAATGTGCGGTCGGAGTCGCGATCTGCCTACCAGGCTTACCGCTCGAACTATGACATCGCGCGGCACTACCGCAACAGCGTCGTGCCGCTGCGCACCAAGGTCGAAGAGGAATCCCTGCTGACCTACAACGGCATGATCACCAATACGTTCGAACTGCTCACCGACACGCGCGACAAAATCAACTCCATCCTGCTCTCCGTCAACGCGAAGCGCGACTTCTGGCTGGCCGAAGCCAACCTCGCGCCAGCGATCTACGGCGGCGGCGCTTCGGCTGCGTCAGCAGAGACCGAAGTTGCCTCTGCTTCTGAGAGCAGCGCTGGCGGCGGTCATTGAGAAAGGAACATCGCTATGTTCAATAGAAGACAGATCATTGGAGCCAGCGCCGCTCTGCTTTCGACGGCCGCCTGGACAAAGACGTCGGCAATGGGCTTGCCGGACGCACCGACAATGGAATCGGCGGATATGCAGCCGCCGCTCCAACCAACATCGGGACCAGATTACCAGCCAGTGGTTACGCTGAATGGCTGGACCCTGCCCCATCGGATGAACAACGGCGTCAAGGAGTTCCACCTCGTCGCCGAGCCCGTCGAACGCGAGATGGCCGACGGCATGACCGCCTATCTGTGGGGCTACAACGGCCAATCTCCGGGGCCAACCATCGAGGCCGTCGAAGGAGATCGCGTCCGCATCTTCGTCACCAACAAGCTGCCGGAGCACACGACGATCCACTGGCACGGCATGATCTTGCCGTCGGGCATGGACGGCGTCGGCGGCCTGACGCAGCCGCATATTCCAGTCGGCAAGACCTATGTGTACGAGTTCGACCTCGTGAAATCCGGCACCTTCATGTACCACCCGCATTCCGACGAGATGGTGCAGATGGCCATGGGCATGATGGGTTTCTTCGTGATCCATCCGAAAGATCCCAAGTTCATGCGCGTCGACCGGGACTTCGTCTTCCTGCTCAATGCCTACGATATCGATCCCGGTTCATACGTGCCACGGATCATGGAGATGACCGACTTCAACATGTGGTGCTGGAACAGCCGCGTGTTCCCGGACATCAGCCCTTTGGTCGTGTCGAAGAACGACAGGGTGCGCGTCCGCGTCGGCAACCTGACGATGACCAACCATCCGATCCACATGCATGGCTACGATTTCGAGGTGACCTGTACCGACGGTGGCTGGGTGCGGCCGGAAGCGCGGTGGCCGGAGGTGAGCATCGACATCCCGGTCGGCGCGATGCGTGCCTATGAGTTCGACGCCAAGTATCTCGGCGACTGGGCGATCCATTGCCACAAATCGCACCACACGATGAACGCCATGGGTCACGACATTCCAACCTTCATCGGTGCGGACAAATCGAAGGTCGCCGAACAGATCAGAAAGCTGCAGCCGGAATACATGCCCATGGGCACGAAGGGCATGGCCGACATGGGCGAAATGGAAATGCCCATCCCCGAGAATACCGTTCCGATGATGACCGGCTGGGGGCCGCATGGTCCCATCGAAATGGGCGGCATGTTCTCGGTCGTGAAAGTCCGCGAGGGGATCTCAGCAGACGATTACTCAGATCCTGGCTGGTACGAAAACCCGCCTGGAACGCAGGCCTTCGAGTGGACCGGAGACCTTCCGGACGCGACCAAGGCCAAAGACTCAAAAACGCAAATTACGCCGAAGCCGACAAACGGCTGAGGTCCATCTCAACATCGAAAGGATCTACGCATGAAGAACTATGTACTGGCACTGGCGCTCGTCGCCCTCGCAACCCCAGCGCTCGCTTCCGGCAATCATGCCGGCGGTCACGGCGAGAAGATGGCTGTCGGAGAACCCGGCGACAAGGCCAAGGCGACACAGACAATCCGCGTCACGATGAAGGAAACCGACGACGGAAAGATGCTCTTCACCCCCGCGGTCTTCAACGTTCGCAAGGGGCAGACTGTCAAGATCGCGATCAAGAATGCCGGAACGATCGACCACGAATTCGTGCTCGATCAGGAAGACAAGATTCTGGAGCACAAGAAGGTCATGGAGAAGTTCCCGGAAATGGAACATGCCGACGCCAATTCTATCCGTCTTCCGGCGGGTCAATCCGGCGAGATCGTCTGGAAATTCACCACCGACGGCGAGTTCAAGTTCGCCTGCCTGATCCCCGGTCACTATGAAGCCGGCATGCACGGCGACGTCACGGTCGCCGGGAAATAATCCGCAAAGAGGAGCTACGAACATGAAAACTGCCATGATCAAAATCAGCGTGGCCGCCCTGATCTCTGCCAGCGCGGCCTTCGGTGCGTTCGCTCAGGAATTCACCAAGGGTGTCGTCAACAAGATCGACGCCAAGGCGAACAAGGTGACCATCAAGCATGAGGACCTGAAGAACCTCGACATGCCTGCGATGACGATGGTTTTCCGGGTCGAAGACCCGGCTCTGCTTGAAAGGCTGAAGGAAGGTTCGAATATTGAGTTTGTCGCAGAGCGCGTCAACGGCAAGCTCACCGTCACAGAGGTCAAGTAAGCCGACTCCACGTCGCTGATGTCCTTGGTACGCGGCCGTCGCTGACGGCCGCGTACCACCATCCGCCAACTGTGACAACGAATGCGTCCATTATCGCGAGGCGCAATCGAATACCTTCCGGTAACGACCCGCCATGAAATCTGCAATCGGCGTTCATTGGGACTACGCGCGAGAAATTCGCTCAATCCTGCTGCGCTTTGTCGCCTTCGCCATTCTTCTTGCCAACCTCTTGCTGGGCGGCAACGCAGGTGCCGAAGGAATGCTTTTAATCGTCGTCATCAGTTATCTCGTCATCAGCATCACTTCTGTCGTGACAGCACGATTCCTTCCTGATCGCTCCTGGCTGAAAATCCTCTTTGTCGTACTCGATGCCCTGTTGGTCGTCTCAATTTTATATGGGCATATCCTTAGCGGACCGGTGACCGAAAACCACAATTTGACGACCACCAGCTTGGTGGTGGCATTTATCCTGCTCAATCATGTAGGTCTCAAGCTGGATGGTCGCCTCGTCCTCATCTTCTCTGGCATCGTCCTTGTTTCCTGGGTGGCCATGCTGGCGGCCACGGCCGCCAGACATCATACGGCTGACACGGTGTCGTTGGTCGGATCGTTCTTCAATCAGGACCTGGGTCTGACGGTCAGCTTCGGCTTCACCGCCTTTGCGATCTATCTTCTTGCGAAGGACCACGACCGGACTCGCAAGGAGGCATTGCGAGCGGATGAGCGACGTCTCAATCTTTCACGCTTCTTCTCGCCGCTCGTGGTCGCGGACCTTGAGGAAGGCAGCTCGGCACTCGATCTCGAACGTCGCAACGCGGCGATAATGTTCGTTGACTTGCGGGATTTCACGAGCTTTGCCGAAACTGCGCCAGCACGCGAGCTGGCTTGGGTGCTGCGGGAATACCGGCAGCTTGTTTCCGGCATCATTTTTGAACACGGCGGGACCGTCGATAAGTTTATTGGCGACGGCGTAATGGCAGTCTTCGGCCAACCCTCCCCCACAGTAGACGATGCAGACCGCGCCTTGGCATGTGCTCTAGACCTCGTCGATGCGCTCACGGATTGGAAGAACTACAGTGTACAGAACGGCTATCCCGCCCTGAACGCAGGTATTGGCTTGCACTACGGCACGGTCATCGGCGGCGTCCTAGACAGCGGATGTCATAGCGAGTTCACGGTGATCGGTGATGCGGTTAACGTCGCCCAACGCTTGGAATCGTTGGCCAAATCATTCGATGCGCCACTCGTCGTATCGTCAGCGCTGATGGCCCAGCTGCGTAAACCAGTTCCGACCGCCCTTTGGATACCTGAGAGTTCGGTGGGTCTGCCGGGACGTCGGCATCCAATAGACGTGTGGTA
The DNA here is from genome assembly GCF_032464805.1 of Rhizobium sp. 10PS4. NCBI lineage: Bacteria > Pseudomonadati > Pseudomonadota > Alphaproteobacteria > Hyphomicrobiales > Rhizobiaceae > Rhizobium > Rhizobium sp. 10PS4. The sequence goes on from NZ_JAWDIW010000004.1 coordinate 21,440, forward strand.
TTTACACCGCGAAGCGGGGTTTACTCCCGCCGAGGAAAACACTGGTTACGAGACGGGCGGCGTGCAGACCGCCCTCCATAGATCGTCCTTCCAGTCATCGCCTCCCGCGCCCGATGTGTGCACGGGGTAGTCAATACCTCGGACGGACACCTTGGCTGGATCGCCACATTTAACGAATGCTCGGTGCTTTCCCGGATCGCTGTAACCAGCACCCGCAGCATTGTCCTGCGAAAGCGAGATCAGGACATCGAAATCGTATCCCGCTCGCTCTGCGGTGTGGTTGCTTAAAACGCCAAGGCTAACAACGGTGTCATCGTCGAAATGAGCCGTATGAAAAATCAATGTTTCCGCTGCCTTCGCATTGGAAACCAATGGCAGCCCGGCAACAAATACAGTAAGAAACCAACGCATTCACCCCTCCCGTGGTTCATGCGAATGCGAGATCATATCACTTCAACGGACGGGCTGCTATCCATTCTACTGTAGGAGCAGCCATGGCAGTACAGCTACGCAAATGCGCTCGACCTGGTCGCATTTGGCTACGCGAAGCACACCATCCAGTTCGATCACTATTTGGAAAGTAACCGGTGTCTGGCCGCCATATGTTCGGCGGTCCCGCCCCGCAGGAAGTGATGTGGGCGGCGTCGAACACGGTTGTTTGAAGCGTCCGCGGCGCCTCCTCCTGGCTTGAGGAACAAAACGCTCTTGTCGATGTTGTCATTGCGATGGCATGGCCATGGGAGGTACTCATGCGAAAATCTCTTCAATTCATACTCATCGGCTCGGCGGCTTTAACCGGGTTGACGATCGCGCCGACGATCGCGGCCGCACAGGACTTGGAGCTGCGGGTCGGCCCCGGTGGCCTCGGCATATACGACCGTGATCGAGACCGGTATGATCGATACGACCGGCGGGGACCACGCGGCTGCGATCCGGATGATGCTCTCGACATCGCACGCAGCGAAGGACTTCGCAGGGCGCAGATCGTCCGCATGTCCCCCCGCAGCATCGTTGTCCAAGGGATGACGCGCCGCGGACCGGAACGAATAGTCTTCGCAAACCGGCGCGGCTGCCCGGAAATCTGACCGCGGCGTAAGCTGGCGGACGCCCGAGCATTGAGATCGCGGACGAATGCGGCCGTGGGCTTATTTCGACCCGGTGCGGAACCTTTTGGCACTTTGGGCATTGCTGCTACGTGCCCAGGAGTTCGCAGTAGCTTCGTGTCCATCCGACGGCATAATCAGAATCGACTCAATGGAAAATATATCGAAAATTCAAATTATTACAGCGTCTTTTTCACGTCTTGAAAGATGCGCGGCGCTGTAGACGCACCATGGGAGGATTTATGATGATGAGCGGTCCAATGAAGGCGCTTCTCGCCGTTCTTGCTGTTGCCGGTTACCAGAACAGAGACAAGATTGGGGAACTCCTGCGCGGCATCCAGAACCCACAGCAGGCCGGCGCGGGAAATCCGCAGCCAGGCGGGCTTGGGGGCCTTCTTGGTGGATTGGCCGGTACGGGCGGACTCGGCGGCCTTCTCGGCGGCCTGTCGTCCGGCGGCATCGTCAGCGGCGGGCTCGGCGATCTGCTGAAGACATTTCAGCAGAATGGTTACGGCGACAAGGCGGAGTCATGGGTACGCCCCGGCCCGAATGCCGACATCGACGACGGCCAGCTCGCGGAAGCACTCGGCCCGGACGTTCTGAACGAGATCGCGGCGAATACCGGCCTGTCGCATGAAGAGATTCTTGGGCGGCTGAAGCGCGATCTTCCGAAAGCTGTCGACGACCTGACTCCAGAGGGAAAAGTACCCACCGCCGAAGAGAGCTTTTTGTCTTCTGCAAGTCAAGCGACCACCATCGGACGGCCCGGCACCCTCTAATTTCGGGCCGTCTTTGCGTCGCACCAGCGCATCACTCGGCCAGCGCATCACTCGGGGAGACCGGCCTTGCGGTAGCCGTCGATGAAATGCGCAAGCGTCCGAGCGTCACGGAACGGTTCGGCCGCCGCCCAGTGGCGGGTTGAAAAATGCGGGTTGGCGACGAGGAACAATTCGACCTCGGCATGCGCCTCGTCGAGCCGGCCGAGTTGGGCAAGGCTTGCCGCAAGGAAACGGCGTGAGCTTGTGCGATAGGTCTCGTCCCGGCGTAGCGTCTCGACGGCGGCTTCGTATTGGCCGGCGGCATATTGTGCCTGGCCGAGCGTCAGATAGTACCAGCTTGCCGGGAACGGGTTCAGCCGGAAGGCCTTGGCGATATGCTCAAGCCCCTCCCCGACCCGCCCGGCGAGAACCGTGATGTCGGACAGGGCCGCAAAGGTGTCGGCCTCATTCGGGTCGAGCTCGATCGCCTTGGCGAATTCCGCATCGGCCTCAGCGAAACTGCGCTCATAGGCAAGCAGGTAGGCGAGGATCCAGCGGCAGCCGGCATCGTTGGGATCGATCGCCACCGCCTTGCCCGCCAGTTGCAGAGCAGTCTTACGTGTAGGCTCCGTCGGTCCGCCGGAATGCACCTCACCCATCCAGTGGTTTATGGCAAGCCAGCGATAGGGCTCGGCATAATCAGGGTCGAGCGAAATCGCGCGTGTCAGCATCAGATGCGCTTCCCGCGCCGTCTGTGGCGTATCATCCATCAGCTTGCGCGCCCGCACGCAGAGATCGTAAGCGTCGAGATTCTTGGGCCGGTTGCGCCGCGGCGGTGTGCGCAGCCGGCCGAGCAAGGCCTCCACGATCTTGGCCGTCACCTCGTCCTGAACGGCAAAGATATGGTCCAGGCTACGGTCGAAGCGTTCCGCCCATAGATGATCGCCACTTGCCGCATCGACCAGTTGGGCGTTGATGCGTACCTGTCCCGCTGCGCGTCTTGCGCTACCCTGCAGCAGGTAACGCACGCCGAGCTCCTCGGCGATATCGCGCACGTCCATCGCCCTTCCCTTGTAGGCGAAGGCCGAGCTGCGGGCGATGACGAACAGGCCCGGCATCCTGGAAAGGTCGGTGATCAGGTCTTCGGTCAGGCCATCGGCGAAGGATTCCTGCTCGGGATCGTTGCTGATATTCACGAAGGGCAGCACCGCTATCGATGGTTTGTCGTGCAGCGGCAAAGGTTTTCGCTTCACACCGCCGAGCTGATCGATGGCGCCGGTGAAGCGGTAGCCGACACGCGGCACCGTGGAGATCCATTCACCGCCGTCGGCGGCCGGACCGAGCAGCTTGCGCAGCTGGGCGATCTGGACAGTGAGGTTGCCTTCCTCGACTGATATGCCCGGCCAGGCCGCGTCCATCAGCTCGGCTTTGCCGAGAATTTCGCCGGGTCGTTCAACGAGTGCAGCGAGCAGCTTGACCCCGCGGTGGCCAATGGCAACGAGATCATTGTTCCGAAGGAGCGTTCCAGCCCCCGGATCAAGCACGAACGGACCAAAGGCAAAGCGCGATCCCTGCATGGGGCGCATCTATAATCGGTTTGGACGTTTTTGAGAACTTTTTGGGAAAGCTTAAGTACGACGCTCACCCTGTCCTGCAGAATTCATCCTCTTTCAGGTAAAGGCCCCCGGGCCTTCAAACCCTATGGAGGTTGCCGTGAACGATATTTCCTGCGTGGAGCCGGCGGACGTGTCGGATCGGCATTTGCACGGCACGACGTCGCTGCGAGCGGATCGGATCCCATGGGCCGCGATGGCGGGTATCATCGCGACCGTCACGGTATTTGCCGTGGCGCAGGGGTTGACCTATCCGCTGCTCAGCTTCATCCTGGAGCGGCAAGGGACGACATCAGGCCTGATCGGATTGTCGGCGGCTATGACGCCGCTCGGTTTCATCCTATCGGCGCCCTTCATTCCGGCGCTTTCGCGGCGCGTGGGTGGGGCGCGGCTGGCGATCCTGTGTTCAATCCTGGCCGCGCTCACCCTAATGACGATTGCCTGGGCGCAGGACGTCTGGGCCTGGATGCCGCTGCGCTTCCTGCTCGGCGTCTTCGCCAATCCGCTTTACGTGATCAGCGAAACCTGGCTGATCTCGCTCACGCCGGCGCCGCGCCGGGGCCGGATTATGGGCCTTTATTCATCGATCGTTTCGGCTGGCTTCGCCATCGGCCCGCTGTCGCTCTGGCTCACCGGCACTGAGGGTTGGCCGCCCTTCGTGATCGGCACTACGGCCTTCCTCCTCTGCGGCCTGATCGTGCTTGCGGTCGTCCCACGCCTGCCCGACATGCCTGGTGAAGGCGAGGCAACAACGGTGAGCCGCTTCTTCGCGCTGGCACCACTGCTGTTGTTTTCCGTTTTTACCGCTGCCGCCTTCGAGCAGATTCTGCTTTCCCTCTTCGCGGTCTACGGCGCAGCACTCGGCAGCGCCGAGGAGCGCATCGCTTCGCTCATCACCTGTTTCATCGCCGGCAATGCCGTGCTGCAGATTTTGCTCGGGCGCTTGGCCGAACGGTTCGGCTCGACGCGGATGATGCTCTTCTGCGTCCTGGCTTGCCTCGCCAGCTGCCTGCTGCTGCCGTCGGCCTTCAATTCGTGGCTTATCTGGCCGCTCGTTTTCGTCTGGGGCGGGGTCTCGTTTGGGATCTACACCCTGTCGCTGATCCAGCTCGGCGAGCGTTTCACCGGCCAGGCCCTGATCGCCGGAAATGCGACCTTCGCCTTGGTATGGGGTATCGGCGGCATCGTCGGATCGCCCACGACAGGACTGGCGATGCAACTGATCGGACATCAAGGTCTGCCATTCTCCCTTGGCCTGCTCAGCTGTGTGCTGGCGGCGCTGCTGATGGCCAGGACATGGCGGGGCTGATCGAGGCACTTGCTCGTGCCGCCCTGCCCCGGCTTGACCTGCCGGCCCTTTGCTCAGAAGAATTGCCATTTAATATATAACATGTTATATAACTTCCTATACAAATGGAGATCGGCATGGTCGAGGATGTGGTCCGGACGCTGGGGTTTCTGTGCATGGGCAGCCGGCTGCGGCGCATCGGAGAAAGGCTGCAGGCCGATACCCAGCAGGTCATCGACGAGGCCGGTCTCAGCATTCAGGCGGGCCAATATCCATTCCTTGCAGCGATCGACCGGTCTGGGCCATTGACGATCGGCGAGCTCGCGCAGGCGGTGGGCATCACCCAGCCCGGCGCAACCCGCACCATCGGCCAGCTTCTCGAATTCGGTTACGTCGACATGCAGCCGGCCCCGGATGATCAGCGTCGCAGACTGGTCTCGCTGACCGACAAGGGACAGGACCTCGTCGATTATTCGAAAAAGGTGATCTGGCCGCGCATCGCCGCCGCCGTTGCGGATCTTTGCGGCGATCTCGACGGACCGATCCTCGAACAGCTTGCGGCCATCGAGGACGGGCTTGCCGCGATGCCGCTTGCGCGCCGCAACGCCGCCAAGGAGGAACGATAATGCCCCATGTCCTCGACCGGCCGATCTGGAGCGCGCTGGAGACCGCCCATGCCTATCTTGCCGAAGGCGGCAAGTTCGCGCGGCGATACCCTCCCTCCATCGTTCCTTTCGCGGCGTCCGCCGACGAAACGCCGGAGAGCCTCGACGCCCTGGAGAACCTGCTTTCGCAGGAGGAGAGCATGATTCTCGTCGAATCCGGGCCGATCGCCATTCCACCGGGTCTTGCCGTCGCAACGGAGGCATCGGTGGTCCAGATGGTTGCCGAGCGGCCCCATGAGCGGATTTCCGATCCTCGCATCCAACCGCTGACGGAGTCCGATGCCGCCGACATGCTTGATTTGGCGACACTGACCAAACCCGGGCCGTTCACGTTGCGAGCCCAAAGCCTCGGCAGCTTCTGGGGGATCAAGAGCGAGGGCCGCCTCGTGGCGATGGCCGGGGAACGGATGCGGCAGACAGGCTTCATCGAGCTCAGCGGGCTTTGCACCCATCTCGATTTCCAGGGACGCGGCCTCGGCACCCTGCTCTTCCGCTTCGTTGCCGGCGAAATCGCATCGAGCGGCGACACCGCCTATCTGCACGCCTATGCGGCGAACACATCGGCCATTTCGCTCTACAAGACACACGGCTTTGCGCTTCGCGCGGAGATGAACATGCGCGTGGCCAAACGCCGTTCCCGAGCTGTGCCCACGACCTATCGCACCGCCGGCGGCAGCACTTCGAATTTCCAGAATTTTTCCGGGCTGAAATAGGTCGTGGCAAAAGCGCGAATATCTGCGGCGGCAACCTTCTCGTAGCCGCTGAGATTGTCGCGTATCCGGTCTAAACCACGCGAATCCGTCTGAGCGCCGTGCAGATATTCGATCCAATATTCGTTACCCTGCTGCTGATGCTTCAGTGTCTCGATAATGGGTTCCCGGGCGCGCGTGAGTTCGTCCGGGGAGACATCACGCGACCGCAGATCCTTGGCGATCTCGTCGACGAGTGCGTAGAAGCGCGCGACCTTTGCCGGGTCTGTCTCGACGTAGAAATATGCGTAGCCGTAGCCAGGGAGTTCACTTGACAGGTCAGCATCGCCCTCCATCACATAGCTTGATCCCTCTGCGATACGAAACTGGTCGATCAACCTGTTTTGGAAAATCTGGGTGGCGAGATTGGCGGTGAAGGACCGCGGCAGGTCGGAAAGCAAATCGCCAATGGGAACCCCTACCGCGGCGGCGGCGTTATCTGCTCTGCCGTTATGGGCCTCCACAACGGGCTTCTCGGTCGTCGCCGGAAAACGCACGTCGCTCCCGTCGTCGCTCGACGTCGTCTGCGAGCGCGGCGGCAAGGCGCCAAAGGTTTCAGCTGTCAGCCGGATCGCGTCGTCCACCGTCACGTCGCCGACGATGGTGATATCGATTGGGCCGTTGGAGATCATAGGTTGGAACAGCGCCTCGAAATCGTCTGGATGAGCGGCCGACAACTGTGCGCGATCGGGGAAGGTCCAGCGCGGGTCGCCCGAATGGACGAGACCTGGGAAATCGCGGCTGACAACGCCGCCGGGCGTCGCCTCATACTGATCGATACCGCTCAAATAGGCTTGCTGCACACGCTTGAAAGCCTCGGGGCGATAGGCGGGATCGGAGGTGTATGCGGTCATGAGCTGCAGCTGCGTTGCAAGATCTTCAGTCCTTGTACGACCGTCGAACCTGAAGGAGCTATCGCCTACCGAGAAATCGATGCCGACGATGTTGGCCGTCAGCGCTTTCTGGATATCCTGGTAATCCATGGCCTTGACGCCGGACAGCACGACGGCCGGAGATGCCCAGATCGGGGCGGAACGGTCGTGCGGCAGGTCCAGCCGACCACCGCCGATATTTTCACGCACCAGCACTTCGTTGGCACGCAGCTTGGTTGGCTTGACGGTAAGCCGTACGCCGTTGGAAAAGCGCACCATGGCCAAGCCGAGATCGTCGACGGCGCGGCGTTCGACCACGGCGCCCGGCGCGCCGAAATGGGCGTAGGGCCAGGCGACGTCAGCTGCATTGGATAGCGCCGAGACGGCAACGGCATTCGAAGCATCGTAGACTTGCCGAACCGCGTCGGCTCCGCCCTCAGGTGATTGGGCCGTCTGTAGCACGACCTGCGGACCGTTGCCGGAGAACGCACGCTGCAGCGCCTGATTGACCTCGGCCGCCGTGACGCCGTTCGTCATCGTCTCGAACAGCGAGAGGTCTTCGGCAGGCGAGGTGAAGACTTGATCGTCATCGACGCTGCTCGCCAGCAGGGAAGCGACGTCGGTGGTCGTGCGCGTCGCGGCTCCGGCCGCAGCAGCCTGCAGGGCCGAACGATAGTCGAGGATTTCGCGATCGATCTCCGCCTGCGTAGCGCCGAACTCCTGGATACGACGCTGTTCCTGGTCAATGGCCGTGAGCGCCGCCTGCCATTTGTCCGGCTCGGAGTTCGCCGCAATCAGCACGACATGAGCGGAATCGACGATATCCTGAGAGCCGACACCCGCACTGATGAACGGGGCATCCGCCTTGCCGGCGATGGTGCTCACCCGGCGATTGAGCACCATAAGTCCGAGACTTTCAATAAGTTCGGCCCGGCGCTTGGCGAAGGTGTCAGGCGCCGCGTCAAAGAGACGTGTCCAGGCGACCTGTACGCTCGTCATGCCGCCGGGAACAACGATGAGGGCGGCGCTTTCGCCTTTCGTCACCAGCGTGCCGAGATCCGGTTTTGCCGGCGCCGGATCCACGGCCTTCCAATCGCCGAAGCGCTGCCGGATTTCCGTTTCCATGCCGGCGGGGTCGATATCCCCCACCACGATCAGCGTTGCCCGATCGGGTCTATAGTTGGCCCGGTAATAATCACGGACGAGGGCCACAGGCGCATTGCTGATGATGTCGGCTTTGCCGATCGGCGCGCGCATGGTCGCACGCTTACCGGCAAGCAACGAATTCATGATTTCGAGCGCCGCGCGATACTGCGGTGTGTCGCGCAGCCGCTCCTCCGACAAGATGACGCCGCGTTCGCGATCGAAGGCGTTGGCATCGAGGCTCAACTCGCTCGCCGTTTCTCGCATCAGCATCAGGCCCGTCGAAACCGTGTCTGCATCGACCTCGGGCAGATCGAGTGCATAGACAGTCTCGTCATATGAGGTATGGGCGTTGGTGTCCGGCCCGAAGGCCAAACCCTTGCGCTGCAAGATACGGATCATCTCCCCTTCGGCGACATGTGTGGAACCCTTGAAGGCCATGTGCTCGAGAACATGCGCCAGACCCTGCTGGTTGTCGTTTTCGTCGAGCGAACCGGAGCCAATGCGAAAACGGATCGCCGCCTGTCCGGGCGGCGTGACATTGCGCATGATCGCAAATCGCATGCCGTTGGCGAGCATGCCGAAACGCACGTGGGGATCGGCTTGGATGTCGCTTTGCGTTTGTGGCCAGGGCACGGACGGGCTGTCCGCATAGGCTGGCGACATGAAGTTTGCGGCGAGGGAGATCGTCGCGAGAAACCACCACACCGTGGAGCATTCCATTTTTTTGTGAGACATTCTTGTCCAGGTGATGAGAATGAAGAGGGTAGATCGCGCCAACCTGACTATTCCACAGGTTGCATTCCCCATCAACTTCCATGTTTGTAATGAATAAGAAGTAGATAACTCTCCCTAGGACAGGATGATTTTACGCCCGGTCGGCCGAAAATCTGAATCCTGTTCTCAATTAAAGAGTTAGAGCATGATGTCGTCCGAAAACTGCTCACAGGTTTCGGCATCATGCTGTGGGTGTCAGACCAATGTCATCGAACCCGCCTAAGGGATTGCGCCTCGATACTGTCACCAGGAGGCGTTTTCGATGGCGACATTGGAGCAGGTCGCGTTCCGGGCAGGATGCTCGCTGGCGACCGCAAGCAGGGTTCTCAACCGCAACGGACCGGCCAGCGACCTGATGGTGCGCAAGGTGCGCCGTGCGGCCGCCGAACTCGGTTATCGCCCGGCCGGCTCGTCCGCCGGCAGGCTCGGACGCAGGCCTGTGATCGGCGTGCTGATTCCGAGCATCACCAATCCGGTGTTTGCCTCGTCGCTGTCGAGCATCCAGAACCGCATGCTGGTGGCCGGCCATGGCGTCCTGATCGCCCAGTCGAATTATGATCCGGCGCGCGAGGCCGATGCCGTCGCAGCACTCCTGAACGACCGGCCGACCGGGCTGATCCTCACCGTCTGCAATCCGTCGACCAGCCAGGCGCTGCTTGCGAAGCTCCCGCCGACCGTGCTGCTCAACAACCTGCCGACGGCGCAGTTTCCGGCGGCTGTTACCGCCGACAATCGTGGCGCCGGCCGCGAGGTCACAACATTTCTGATCGGCATGGGCCATCGCCGCATTCTATTTCTCTCCGGCAATTTCGCCGCCTCCGACCGCGCCCACCTTCGCTACCGCGGTTATCTCGACGCCATGGCTGAGAACGGGCTGACAGCGCTCGATGCCGTACAGATCCCGTTCGTCAGCGGTTACGACCAACTTGATCTCGCGGCCCCGGTGATCTCGCTTGCGCCGACGGCGATCATCGCCTCCAACGATCTTCTGGCGCTCGGCGTCATCGGTGCGCTGAAGCGCGAGGGGCTTTCAGTGCCTGGGGATGTCTCGGTCGCCGGCTTCGACGGCATTGCCATCGGCCGGCTGATCGATCCGCCCCTCACGACCATCGAAATGCCGGATGCCAGCATGGGGGCGACGGCCGCCTCGCTGCTTCTCGACATGGCGGAGAATGCCGCCCCTGCCCGCCATCTCAATGTCGCCTATACGCTTCGCCGCGGCGGCACCGTGCGCGTCATCACCCCTGCCCTGGAATAGAAAGGCCGCCGCGTCTTCGCGGCGGCCCAATTCCTGACGAAGACGACGATCAGCTGCGCGGCAGCATGCCCTCGACATCGGCGGCTGCGTCATCGAGTGCTTCCTTCGGCTCGGCCGACTGGTCGACGATGCGCGAGAGGTTGTCGACGATCGTCTGCGTAACCTTGACGCCGTTCGAGCCTGGGAAGGCATACCAGGGGATCATCACCGGCATCTGGCTGAGGCCTGCCTGGAATAGCGGGTTCTGCTTGTAGAAATCGCCGAGATAATCGGCCGACTTGGCGGCAAGCTCGTTGTTCGGGACATAACCGGTGCCGGGCACGACGACGGAAGCGCCATAAGGGCCGGCGGCGAATTTGGCGAACTTCCAGGCGGCATCCTGCTTGGCGGCGTCATGCGTCAGGATGACGACGGCGTTGCCACCGGTCGGCAGATGTCCGTTTACCGGATCGATCAGCGGGATCTTGGCCGTGCGCAGATCGAACTTGTTGCCGACATTCTTGATCGTGTTGCGCAGCGCGCCCGTGGTCTGGAACTCAAAACCGACCTTGCCGGCTGCGAAAGCCTGTTCGCCGGCGGCCTTGGTGAACACGGGCATGCCGCCCTCGGTGACCAGGCGATGCAAGACTTCGACGGCCTTCTGGCCTTCCGGCCCATTGAAGGCAACCTTGCTTTCGTCGTCGCTCAGCATCTTGCCGCCGGCGCCGAAGAGCAGTGCCGAAAACATCCAGTCGTCGCCCTGCCAGCGGAAGTCGATGCCGTCGACGCCATTGCCGAGCGCCTTGATCTTGCCACCGAGCGCGATGACCTCATCCCAGGTCTTCGGCGGATTTTCCGGATCGCCGCCGGCCGCCTTCACGAGATCGGCGTTGTAATACATGATCGGGTTGGAGGTCGCGAAAGCCAGGCCCACCTGCTTGCCCTTGACCTGAGCAAGCTTGAGGATCGTGTCGGAGAAGCCCTGCTCGCCCATGTTGCCGTCCTTCTGGACGAGCGGACCGAGGTCGACGGCGACGTCGCGTTCGTCGAGCATGCGCAGGCGATTGAGGCCGATGAAGGTGATATCGGGCATTTCGCTGGTGCCGACCTGGCGAAGGATCGTCTGGATGCCTTCTTCATAGGTGGCCGACGGGCTGGCGAACTGGATCTTGATATCGGGATTTTCTTCCATGAACTTCTTCGAGATCGTGTCCATCACGTCCTTGAAGAAGCCCGGCATCGGGTAGTGAACCGTCAGCGTCGTCTCGGCATGCGCGGGAAGCGCGATTGCCATCGAGACGGCCGCTGCGGCGAGAAGCTGGGTGATATGTTTCATCGCTCGTTCTCCTGGGTTGAAACCGGTCAGCCTTTGAGACCGGTCATGGTGATGCCTTCGACGAAGCGCTTCTGCGCAAGCAGGAAGGCGATGACGAGGGGAAGGGTAATGGTGAGGGTCGCCGCCATCAGCGCGCCGTAGTCGTCGCCGGCCTCGGCGGCGCGGAAATACATCAGGCCGAGCGGCGGTGTGGCATAGTCCTGCTTGCTGATGACGATCAGCGGCCAGTAGAGATCGTTCCAATGGGCGACGACCGAAAAGATGGCGAAGGCCGTGACCGCCGGCCAGGCATTCGGCACGATGACGCGGGCGACGATTCCGAGTTCCGACATACCGTCGAGACGTGCGGCATGGATGAGATCATCAGGCATGGCGCGGAAGAACTGCAGGAACATGAAAATTGCGAAGACCGAAATGGTGAAGGGCGCGACCAGGGCGGCATAGCTGTTGAGCAGCGCGGCGCGGTCGAAGGCGACATAGAGCGGCAGCGCGGTCGCATGGATCGGCACTAGCAGGCCGAGCATGACAAGCACCATCATGGCGCGGGCGGCGCCGAAGCGCAGCTTTGCCATGGCGTAGGCGCAAGGGATCGCCACCAGCACCTGGAAAAAGAAGATCAGCCCGCAGACGACGACGCCGTTCCACAACAGATGCGCCATCGGTACCCGGCTCAAGGCCTTGGCGAAATTTTCGGCATAGGTGAAGTGCGCCGGGATCAGCGACAGCGACGAGGTGAAGATGTCGCTTTGGGCCTTGCCGGCCGTCGAGATCATGAAGACATAGGGCGACAGGAAGATGATTGCGCCGAGCGAAAGCAGCGCCAGGCGGATGATCCTGCCGAGGGAAGAAGCGTTCGTCATCATGTGTAATGCACCCGGCGATCGAGAACGCGGTACTGCAGGAACATCAGCACCACCAGGATCAGCAGAAAGACCACCGTCATCGCGGAGGCATAACCGACGCGCAGATAGACGAAGCCTTCCTGGTAGATCGTGAAGAGCAGCACCTCCGACGCCTTGTTCGGGCCGCCCTCGGTCAGCGTCTTCACCGTCTCGAAGACCTTGACTGAATTGGTGATGCTGATGGTGATGACGAAAAGCGTCGTCGGCCCGAGCATCGGCCAGGTGACGAGCAGGAACCGGTCGAGGGAGGATCTGGCGCCGTCCACTTCGGCTGCCGCGTAAAGCTCGCGCGGGATTGCCGTCAGTCCGGCCAGGAACAGCACCATATTGAAGCCGGCCGATTGCCAGACGCCGATGATCGAGAGGCTGTAAAGCACCGTGCCGGAGCTGCCCAGCCAGTTCGGGCCGGGAATCCCGACGAGGGCGAGCAGTGCGTTGAGCGGGCCGATTGTGGGGTGGAACATATATTGCCAGACGGTCGCCATAGCGACGATCAGCGAGGCGACCGGGAGGAAATAGGCAGTGCGGAAGAAGCTGCGCGCCTTCGTCTCGCTCTCGATCAACATCGCGATGCCGAGACCGAGAAGGATCGAGACGGGTGCTACGACCGCGGTATAGACCGTCGTATTCCACAGCGACTTGCGAAACGTGCGGTCGGTGACCAAATGCGCGTAATTCTCGAAGCCGACGGAACGGAACTTGCCGTAGCCGAGTTCGAAATCGGTGAAGCCGAGCACGATGACTGATGCAACCGGCAAAAGCACGAAGAGGAATAGCAGGACCATCGCCGGCATCACCAGCATCCAGGCGATGCGGGCCTCGCTGCGCCGATGCGCAACGGCGGCATCCTGCGGCACGGCCATGGAGACGATGCTAGCCATGCGCCCTCTCCCGCTGGGCATCGCTTATTGCGAGCCCGGCATCGCTTGTAGCGAGCCCGGCATCGGCAGCGCCGAGCCCTGCATCACCCACTGCAACGCCGCCGGCCAGCCGGCTGCCGTCTTCGGCAAAGATCAGCGTGCGGTCGGGCAAAAGCCGCAGCCCGACCGGATCGCCGGCAACAAGGCCGGAGGCTTCGGCCGGTTGAACCTTGGCGACGATAGTCTCGCCGATCGCGTCCAGCCGGCAATGGAGGATGACTTCGGAGCCCAGGAATTCGACGCGTTCGATACTAGCGGCAAGGCCGTCATGCCGGCTCTTGGAGACAAAGACGAATTCCGGGCGAATGGCGAGCGTGACCGGCATCTTGCCGACGGGCGCATTCTCAAGCGCCAGGCGCAGGCCGCCGCAGAGAATGACGCCGCCTTCGGCAAAGGCCGGCAGCAGATTGATGCGCGGCTGGCCGATGAAGCGGGCGACCTCAATATGGGCGGGATCGTCGTAGATGACCTCGGGGCTGGCGATCTGCAGCAACTTTCCGCCCATCATCACGGCGACACGGTCGGCCATGGAAAGCGCTTCCGCCTGGTCGTGAGTGACATAGAGCGTCGGCACGCCGGCGCGGCGATGCAGGTCGACGATCTCGCCTCGGGCGTGAACGCGCAGATTGGCATCGAGATTGGAGAGCGGTTCGTCCATCAGGAAGATGCTCGGCTGGCGCACCATGGCGCGGGCCAGCGCCACGCGCTGACGCTGGCCGCCCGACATCTGGCCGGGCTTGCGGTCGAGCAGGTGATCGATCTTCAGCGATGTCGCCATATCCCTGACGTCGCGGGAGATCGTCCTACGGGTGGCGCTCTGGCCCGGCATCAACGACCCGATGAAGGGCAGCCGCTGCATCCTCGACAACCGACGCATCGCCAAAGGCACGGCGATATTCTCAGAGGCCGTCAGATGCGGATAAAGCGCGTAGGACTGAAAGACCATGGCGATGTTGCGGTCGGCGGCCGCAACGCCGGACATATCCTTGCCGCCGATCAGGATCTCGCCCTGGTCGGCGTGGTCGAGGCCGGCAAGGACGCGCAACAGCGTGCTCTTGCCGCACCCGGAAGGACCGACCAGCGCGATGAATTCGCCGGCGGCGACATCCAGGCTGACGCCATCAAGGATCTGGTTGCCGCCGAACGCCTTAGCAATGCCGCGAAGCGAGAGCGCGCTCATTCGACGGGTTCCCGCTGCTTGACCGCCTGGGGGTAGACCTCGTGCACGACATCGTCGAGCACATGCGCGGTCATGCCGGGAACGGCGACGATCGTGCTTTCGACACCAGTATCGAACTCGTGGACAACAGCGCCGATCAGGCGCTCGCCCGGCATCTCGCGCTCCATCTTGTCGATGATGAAGGCGGCCGACGGACCCCATGTCAGCTGGGTATTGCCGAAGCGACCCTGCCAGGCCCAATGGAGATGGCCGCTTGCAAACAGCGCCACGTCATGAGCAGCGATCAGATCATAGAGCCGCCGGCGCTGAGCCGGGCGAACGCTCCAATATCCGGTATCGCCTTCGTCGGGTGCATCGACGAACAGCGGCTTGTGCGCAAACAGCGCCATCCGCCGCCCTGCCCTGTCGGACAGCGCCTGGTCGAGCCATTCGAACTGAGCTTCTTCCTCGTCATCCTCATGACCGAGAAGCAATGAGTTCAAGCCGATGAAGCGCCAGCCGGCCGCATCTTCCAGCCAGCGGTCGTCGCCGGCAAGGCTGCGCCAGCGGGACAGCCGCTCGGCATTGACGGGCTGGTCCGATCCCTTGAGGTGGCCGACATCGTGATTGCCGGGGACGATCAGCATCGGGATCGACACCTGACGCATCAGGTCCATTGAAAAGGTGATGTCGTCGCCCTTGTCGGCACCGTCGACAGTGAGATCGCCAGTATGGACGATCAGGTCCGCGCCGGTCGCTTCGATCCAGGTCAAAAGCGGGGCCCAATTGCCGTTGAAATGCGGCTTGCCGGGGCTGAAATGGGTGTCGGTGATCTGAATGATTTTCATGGGGGCGCGTCTCCGAGACGTCGGCAGCGCCTCACGGGCGCTCCCTTCTCGTGCCCTCTCTAGAAGGCTCTCATGTCAATCACACAGCTGGAGTTTTCACCTGTTTCTCAGTTTTGACATCAAGCTGTCATGTAATAAGAAGGCTGTCGGCGGGAACCAGGGCAGCCTTCGCCTGCATTTGGAATTGAGATCGCGGTGAAATCAGTGCCGTGGTGCGTTGGCGGGAATGGATGATACCGTTGCCGAGACAGGGTCGCTTGCAGGAAAGCTGTCCTCGAGGCCTTCATCGAGTTCCTCTTCCAGCGTTTGCCTGTCGCCGGCCGAACGCGCACTCGGCTGGCCGATCAAGCCCTTGCTGCCTTCGTCGAAATTGCCGTTGCTCAAGGCATCATAACGGTTGATGCTGCCGTCTGCTTCCGCGCCGGCAAAAGCGGTCACCTGAACCATCATGACCTTGGCGTGGTCGACCGCCGTCGTGTCGTCGAGCTCGCCATGGGAGTTGTCGATTTTGACGGAAATCGATTCTCCTCCCTCGCCCAGGAATTCGACGGTGAAGATGTCGCCGGCCTGCGTCACCCGAGTATCGATCAGCTGCATGGAAACCTCCTGTGTTCATGCACCTCAACGGCCATCCAGGTCCGGAGTTCCATTTCAATGCAAGCGGCCGGCCCTCGCGACGATTGACCGGCTCGGGAACAGATAATGCGGATGCGAGTTCGTTCGAGGTTCAACAGGTCGCGTCCATGTCGAAGTCACCACTGTCGCCCTCTGAAAAACGCTCGTTCTGCGATATTCCGGCAGATCGGAAACGCGCATTGATATCGAGCTATTCGGAGGCGCTGCGAAAACTCGCCAGATCGGCCGAAGCAGTCGGACGCGCCGACATGCTGCCAGCGCTGATCGAGGTAGCGGACGGATTGGAGAGCATGGCAACCACGATTGCCGAGACAGAGGCCGGCGCCGAAGTGCTGGCGCGCATAGCGCGGCTGGTCCGCGCGAGCGAGGGAATGCTGGCGTCGATGTCCTCGTCGTCAAACGTCCATTGAACGTTCCTGAGAACGATCGCGGCTGTCCGGCTAGGCCGATGGCGATCTCCTTTGCCGAAGACCGGCATTTATGGTTAATTTATTAATAATTGCGGGATTATGAATGGAACCAGACAACCTTTCCAACTGTTGATGCTGCGCCGTGGAGGAACCCCGATGATCCTGAAAATCCTTGCACCCAAGATCGACGCCGATTGCCATGACACCGGCACCTATCCCGATGGGATCTTTGCCGAAAACCGGATCGATCTTTCCGCTCGCCGCGACGGCCGTCGTCGCTCGCCGCATGAGCGCGACTACGGCAATGACAGGAAAGTGGAAAACCTGCCGCTCGGCTTTGCCTGACCATATCGGACGTCGGAAGCGTCAGAGCCTGCGAAAGACCAGAACGCCTGATGCCGGCAACACGGCATTCAGCACTCCCGCCGTTGCTCTGATTCTTCCGCCGCCATTACCGACGTTCCAGCCGCCATATATCTGAGCATCGGTGTTGAAGATCTCCTCCCAGAGGTCATCGCCCAGACGTTCGCTGTGCAGCCGATAGCCGTGTTCGAAGGGAGCGTCGTTCAGCGACCCCACGACGAGGCAATCCTCGCCATCGTTCCATCGATGAAACGCGATCACCCGATTTTCGTCGTGAACCACGGGAATGGCGATGTTGCGGGATCGAATAGCATCCTGATGGACGCTGAGCGCGATGAGATCGCGATAACAGCTGAGCATCCCCGCGCCGCTACCATCAGCTTCGCCGAGAATATTCTCCCGGTTCTCGAGGAAATCATTGTAGCGATAGGGTTTCTGGGCGCCGATTTCCTCACCCATGAAAAACATCGGCGTCCCTGGCGATAGCAGCGTCATCGCCGCTGCGAACCGGGATCTCGCCTCCGCCCACGCCCTGGTCTCACCGGCGATTGGCGCGAAATTGACGGCGATAACAGCGGTTCGCGCCGATCCTTCACGATTGCCGCAATCGTCATGCGACTGGTTGTAGACCACCTTGGATCGCGCGCTCGTCTGCAGCGCGCCGGCAAGAGACGACATGGTCAGCGCCCGCTTGTCGCCGAAACCGGCATTCTTCAACAGCTGCGCCTGCGCGCCGCCGTGATATTCGACGAGGTTGTGATGAAAATCACCGTACCAGGTCGCATCGAAGCCGAGCCCGTCGCCGGTCAGGCTTGGCTCGGTCATCGCCGACCAATCCGAATAATCCTCGGCCGTCAGGAAAAGCTGCGGCTTGATCAGCCGCATCGTGCGGGTCCACTGCTTCAGAAACTTGGCCCCGAAGGCCGCGGCCCGATCGGCGCGCCGGCCATCGGCATGCAGCACCGGATATTGATGGATCGAACTGGTCTGATCAAGGCGGAAACCATCGATATGGCAGACGGAGACGAGAAATGCCGCGCTGGAGATGAAAAGCTGGCGCACGGCTTCCTCATGGAAGCGGGGCGCCCATCCCGTGGAGATGTTGTCGATATAGCCGCCTGTCGGATCGGCGTAGTCGCCGGGGCGTCCCTCATACCAATAATAGATGTTGCGGGTGTGATCGGTGGAATCATAGGCCCATTGCGCCCGCTCGCCATCCGGATCGAAGTGGTTATAACAGACATCGAGGATAACGGCGATGCCGCGCTGGTGGCAGACCTTGACGAACATCTTCAGCCGATCGGTACCGCCAGCCCCCTGGTCGGCGGCAAAGAAATGCGACGTGCCGTAACCCCAGTTGGCCCGGGTCTCGAATTCCGCAATCGGCAGCAGTTCCACGGCGTTGACGCCGAGCGCCGACAGATGCTCAACGAAGGCAATGGCATCATCAAGTGTGCCGGGCGCGGCCTTGCCGAAACCGAGTGCGCCGACGTGCAATTCATAGATCACCAGATCCTCGAGCCGCTCCGGAAGTGTTCGGCCGCCAACGAATTCGTCAACCCAGAACGTCTCGGCGGCAACCTCCTGCCCGGATGGAAGTACGACCCGCTTCGGATCGCAGACGACCGAGCAGCTTTGCGGTCCGTCCAATGCCGCCGGCGATCCGTGATAGACGGCTCCATCCGGATCGAAGTCTCCGGCGCCGATCTGCATGAGCGACCAGATATCCGTGCGGTAAGCAACCGATCCATCATCCCTGGTGATGCGGTACATATAGGGCGTGCCGACCATGCTGTCGAAATCGGAAAGGCCGTCGTCCTCGCCGGTTTCAACGCTCCAGAATCCATCAACGGTCCTTCGCATCCCGATGGTTGCGACCGTTCCGGTGCCGTCGTCGGCGACGTAGCCGATGGCAGGATCGGCTATCACGAGCGAAATCGCCCTGGCGTTTGGCGCCCAGACCGAAAAGCGGATGCCGTCGGAACTGTTGGGCTTCTCAACCCGGTTCGCTCCCAGACGGCCGATCCACGTCAGATAATAGGTCTGCGGCCCGATTCCCTGCTGGAGATGGAAGGAGCATTCGCGGCGCGAGGAGGCCTCATCGTCCAATTCAGCGGCGATCGCCCATAGGTCTGGAATGCCCGGCCGATCGAGTTCGATCCCCCAGCGAAAATGCGTACCGATCTCGCCATCGGGAAAGGGCACGCGGGCGACAAAAACATCATAGCCATCCTCGTCACGAGAGCGCTGCATCGGATGAGACGTCCACCCGTTCGAGGGACGGCCTTGCTCGTCCCAACTGCCGCGGAGACGGACATTGTCGAACGCCATCGAAGGCAAACCGCTGCGAAACCGGAATTGAACATTGACGGTCATCGGATCCTCCAAGCCGTGTCGGATTTGCGGTCCCCGCTCATGCGGCCATCTCACTCGGGCATGATCAGCCGGCTGAATACAAAAATGCAAGCATAGATTCGGCATTCAATGCGATCCGGAACGGGCCACATTCAGGACAACATATCATGGTTAACGGGCAATACTGCGCAGCCCTCCTTCTGTATTAAATCGAATCGGCATCAGAAATGGGATAAATTCCCATCGCCAATTCCCTCATGAACTGGGAGAAAAAATTTGGCTCAAGCCGTTAGAACAAACGATATTATTCGTTCCTTTGGAATTGATACGCATATCGACTATACCGACGGAAAATATTCCAATGTTGGAGAAGTTGTTAAGGCTCTCGACTATCTTGGCCTTGATACGGTCCGCGATCACGCCCCAAACTCCGCTTCCGACCCCAATGGCCAAACGCATCTCGGCGATGCGGCCGAGGCCGGCGTGCAATTCGTCTTCAGTGCCCAGCGGGAAGTCGACCCCGCCACCGTCGCCCAACGGCTGCACGCCTTCGTGCAGGCCCATCCCGGATCGGTCGTTGGCATCGAAGGTCCGAACGAAGTCAACAACTGGCCGGTCAGCTATCATGGCCTGAGCGGCCAGGCAGCAGCGGTTGCCTATCAGAAGGATCTGTTTGCGGCCGTCAGCGCCGATCCCTTGCTGAAGAATATCCCCGTCCTCGGCTTTACCGGATATACGGTCGCGTCGGCCTCCGACTACACGACGATCCACACCTATGCGAAGGATGGCGACCAACCATTCTCATGGCTTTCCCGAGAATCCGGCGTTCAGCGCGCTGCCGATCCGGGCAAGCCGCTGGCGATCACCGAGACCGGTTACCACACCTCGCTCACCGCCGACACCAATGGCGGCTGGGAAGGCGTCAGCGAAGCGACGCAGGCAAAGCTCCTGCTCAATACGCTGATGGACGGCGCGGCACTCGGATCGAAACAGACATTCATCTACGAACTGCTGGACGCCTATTCCGACCCGCAGGGCGCCAATCAGGAAAAGCATTTCGGCCTTTTTCATCTCGACTATTCGGCCAAGCCGGCTGCGACGGCGATCCACAACCTCACCGAAATCCTTGCGGATGACAGCGCTCAGAAGGCGAGCTTCAGCGCCGGAGCGCTCAACTATTCGATCGACGGCCTGCCGTCCTCCGCCCGCAGCCTGCTCACGGAAAAATCGGATGGGAGCTACCAGATCATCCTCTGGAACGAGCCCGATATCTGGAACCAATCCTCCGACACCGCCATTCAGGCTGCGACAACAGCCGTCAAGGTCAATCTCGGCGCCTCGTTCGGCTCCGTTAAGGTCTTCGACCCCGTGACCGGAACGACGGCGATCAAAAGCCTCAGCAACGTCTCATCCCTGACGCTCGATGTCGTCGACCATCCCTTGATCATCGAGGTAGCAGGCAGCGGCGCCAGCACGCCGCCGCCGGCCAACAGCCATCTCTATGGCGGCACCGGCAACGACACCTTCACCGTGACCAATGCCAACCAGATCGTCGACGAAAGCCGGGGCGGCGGAACGGATACCATCAAGGCGTCGATCTCCTTCAGCCTTGCCGATCAGAAGCATACGATTGGAACGATCGAAAACCTCACCTTGACCGGAACGGCCAATCTCAGCGCGACAGGCAACAATACGGCCAACATTCTGACCGGCAACGACGGAAACAATTTCCTCAACGGCGGGAAAGGGAACGACCGATTGATCGGCGGGCTCGGCAACGACAAGCTGTTCGGCAAAACCGGTGCTGACGTTCTCACCGGCGGAGGCGGAGCCGATTCCTTCGTCTTCGATGTGAATCCCAGCAATTCCAGCGTCGACAAGATCGTGGATTTCTCGTCAGCCGCAGGCGATAAGCTGGTGTTCGACGATGCTGTCTTCACCGGGCTCAAGCCATCGAGCTTTTCGGCCGAGAATTTCGTTCTCGGAACAAAAGCGCTCGAGGCTGATGACAAGCTGATCTACGATCAGGCCAGCGGCATTTTATCCTATGATGCGGATGGAAGCGCAGCGGGCGGGGCAATCCATGTCACCGATCTCGACAATTCCGCCGCACTTCACTTCAAAGATCTCCTGCTTGTCTGACCCTGTCGGCCGGTCTCCTTGGGGGGGCGGTCTCCCGCTCTTAGCCTAGATCCCGGCCACATTCTCCATTGACGCCACGCGTGCCGCAACGGTGAGGCCTTTGAGGGCGACGTTTGATATAACTAACTTGCATGATGATAGTCACTGCTGTAGTGACATCAGCCATGCAGCGGACGAGCTTCAGCGACTTCAAATGCCCGGCGGCGCGTGCGCTCGACAGCGTCGGCGACTGGTGGAGCATGCTGATACTGCGCGATGCCTTTCAGGGGCTTTCGCGCTTCGACGAATTCCAGAAAAGCCTCGGCGTGGCGCCGAACATCCTGACGCGGCGGCTCAAACATCTGACGGAAAAGGGGCTGTTCGAACGGCGGCTCTACCATCAGCGCCCTGCCCGCTACGAATATCTGCCGACGGAAAAGGGCCGTGATTTCTTTCCTGTTCTGATGACGCTGTTTTCCTGGGGAAGCCGGCACATCCCGGAAGAGGACCTCGCCTTTCTCTTGGGCGATGCCGCTTCCGGCAGAGAGCGCCAGACGATGCTGGTCGATGCGCGGACCGGCGAAGAAGTGACCCCCGAAAACACCAGCCTGCTTGCAGGCCCCGCCGCCGACAACGAGGTGCACGAGCGGATCAACCGCATGCGCGCCTGGTATCTCGGCATCGACGCATAGAAAGGACAAAAGAATGGATCGCATTGTTGTCACCGGCATGGGACTTGTCTCGCCACTCGGCACCGGTGTCGAGCCCGCCTGGAAGCGCCTTCTCGATGGCGGTTCGGGGCTGCGGGTGCTGGCGGAGGATATCGTCGGCGAGCTCTCGGCCAAGGTCGGCGGCATCGTTCCCGGTATCGCGGAAGATGCTGAGGCTGGTTTTGATCCCGACCGTTACATCACGCCCAAGGACCAGAAGAAGATGGACCGCTTCATCCACTTCACCATGGCGGCGACGGAGGAAGCGGTGAGGCAGGCCGGCTGGATGCCGACCGACGAAGTCGAGCGCGAGCGCACGGCAACGATCATCGCGTCGGGCGTCGGCGGATTTCCGGCGATCGCCGAAGCGGTGCGGATCGGCGAAACGCGCGGCGTTCGGCGGCTGTCGCCTTTCACCGTGCCGTCCTTCCTCGTCAACCTCGCCGCCGGCCAGGTCAGCATCCGCTATGGCTTCAAGGGGCCGCTCGGGGCTCCGGTGACGGCGTGTGCGGCCAGCGTCCAGGCAATCGGCGATGCGGCGCGGCTGATCCGCTCCGGCGAAGCAGATGTGGCGATTTGCGGCGGTGCAGAGGCCTGCATCGACAAGGTGAGCCTCGGCGGCTTTGCCGCTGCACGTGCCCTTTCCACCGGTTTCAACGAGACGCCGGAGTTGGCGTCACGGCCCTTCGACACGGCGCGCGACGGTTTCGTCATGGGCGAAGGTGCAGGCGTCCTGGTCATCGAAACACTGGAGCATGCGCTTGCCCGTGGCGCCACGCCGCTCGCCGAACTCGTCGGCTATGGCACCGCTGCGGACGCCTACCACATGACCTCAGGCCCAGAAGACGGCGACGGCGCCCGCCGGGCGATGGAGGCAGCACTCAGGCAGGCGAAGATCCCCGCTTCGGAGGTCAGGCATCTGAACGCGCATGCGACCTCGACACCGGTCGGTGACAGAGGCGAGATCGCGGCGATCGGCACGGTCTTCGGCCGCAATGGCGATATTGCCGTCAGCGCGACGAAATCGGCGACCGGCCACCTGCTTGGCGCCGCCGGCGGCCTGGAGGCGATCTTCACCATCCTTGCGCTGCGCGACCAGATTGCACCGCCGACCCGCAACCTCGATGAGGCTGATCCGGCCGCCGACGGCATCGATATCGTCGGCAAGACGGCGCGGCCGCTAGCGATGAACTATGCGATCACCAACGGTTTCGGCTTCGGCGGGGTGAATGCCAGCGCCCTGTTCCGCCGCTGGTCGTAAAGTTCACTTTCCTTGCGCTGAAAATCGCCTACACTTCTGCTTTATCGGCGATCCTTTCCCCGATAGAGCCGGAGGTACACCATGCGCGCCTTCTTCGCAGTTCTTATTCTGTGTGCCGCGTCCTTTCTCTCCCCTGTCTCGGCCCGCGCCGAAGATCCGATCGACACGACGCGGACGATGATCGAGGACCAGATCAAGGCCTTCCTCAAGGACGATGCCGAGACCGCCTATTCTTTCGCTGCTCCCGGCATCCGGGCACTGTATCCCGACAAGAACCTGTTCTTCGCCATGGTGAAGAAGAGCTACGAGCCGGTCTATCACCCCGGCAATTACGCCTTCGGCCGCAGCCGCTCGATCGACAATGGCGCGCTGATCTATCACGAGGTGCTGATTTCAGGCCGCGACGGCAAGGACTGGACAGCGATCTACCAGATCACGCGTCAGCCGGACGGCAGCTACAGGATCAACGGCGTGCAGATCATGCCGGACGCGGACAGCAAGGGCATCTGACGCGCTGTTTCCACTCTTCGGTGGAAACTCGACAGATTACACGGTTTCGTTGCAATAACGATTTCGAAATCCTCCTGGAGTAACAACGTGCCAACGGAGGGTTGTTGCGTTGAACGCCGGCAAACAATTTTTTACAGCTCTTGAGGCGTTGCGAGGAATTGCGGCTATCATGGTCATGTTCCTCCACACGGGTGGTACGCTGGGTCCGATCCCGGCGAATATCAGTTACCTTGCCGTTGACCTCTTCTTTCTGTTGAGCGGCGTCGTTCTTGCAAATTCATATGAGAAGCGACTGACAAGGGAGCAGATTTCGCCCACCGGGCTTCTGCTACAGCGTATCATTCGACTCTACCCTCTTTATCTTCTTTCGCTTCCGATCGGACTTTTCAGCTATGCGCTTAAAAACGGGTTGGACTACTCCACCCTGGCGGACCTTCTGCTGAGGGCAATTCTGTTCATTCCAAGCGCAAGCCAAGAAGGTATCTTTCCCTTCAACGGGCCCAGCTGGTCGCTCTTCTTCGAGCTCTGGGTCGGAGTGCTGTTCTCCGTGCTTCTGATACGACTGTCATTCAGAAGCTTGCTCGCCATCGCCCTGGGTGCGGCCGGCATCACCATCTTTGGGGCATCGGTCGCAGGTAACTTCGATATTGGTCCCGAGGCGGGCGACTTCAGATTTGGCTTTTCAAGAGTGCTGTTCTCGTTCTCGCTCGGAATCTGCCTTTACAGGTTATATGACGTCCAGAAACCGAATACAGCCAATAACGGCAACGTTATCGGCCTTCTTCTCTGTGGTTGTCTGATCGTCATCGCCAACATACCAGCCCGCATATTCTTCGGTTTCCCATATTTTGATTTTTTAATATGCCTCGTGGTCTTCCCGGCCATTGTCTGGCTTGCGATGCGCACGAGACAGACCGGCCTGGTCGAGCTGGTATTCCGTTGGCTGGGGAGGCTTTCCTATCCGATTTATATCCTGCATGGCCCCATCTTCAGTCTGCTGCAGTCGCTGCGGCAAAAGGGCTTTGACCTTCCTACCTCTCCGGCAGCCGGTATGGTCGTCGTAGTCGGAATTTTCATTGTGGCTGGCATCGCCGCCGTCCACTTCGACGAGCCAGTGCGAAAAAAACTTAGATTAATGGTTGCGCCAAACCCGGCGTCCGCAGTCCCCGCGGTAAGCAACGCGGGGCCGGAGTAGCCTTTACACCGGTTCGAGATCGCCCCTCGCCCATTGCTCCTGCGTTTCCGCCATGAAATCGGCGAAGCGGCCTTCGGCGATCGCCTTGCGGATGCCCTGCATCAGCTCCTGGTAATAAGCGAGATTGTGCCAGGAGAGCAGCATGCCGCCGAGCGCCTCGTTGGAGCGGACGAGATGGTGCAGATAGGCGCGCGAATAATCACGCGAGGCCGGGCAGTTCGACTGTTCGTCGAGCGGGCGCATATCCTCGGCATGGCGGGCATTGCGGATATTGACCTTGCCGCGGCGGGTAAAAGCCAGACCATGGCGGCCCGAACGCGTCGGCATGACGCAGTCGAACATGTCGATGCCGCGGGCGACCGATTTCAGGATATCATCAGGCGTGCCGACGCCCATGAGGTAACGCGGCTTTTCCAGAGGAAGCACGGGCAGCGTCGTTTCCAGCATCTGCAGCATGACATCCTGCGGCTCGCCGACGGCAAGGCCGCCGATCGCATACCCCTTGAGATCGAGCTGGGCCAGCGCCTCAGCCGAGCGGATGCGCAGCGCCGGGATATCGCCGCCCTGGACGATGCCGAACATCGCCTTGCCTGGCTGCTCGCCGAAGGCGACCCTGCAGCGCTCGGCCCAGCGCAGCGACATTTCCATGGCGCGCTCGATCTCCTTCGGCTCGGCCGGCAGCGCCACGCATTCATCGAGCTGCATCTGGATATCGGAGCCGAGCAGCCCCTGGATTTCGATGGAGCGCTCTGGCGACATATGGTGGAGGCTGCCATCGACATGCGACTTGAAGGTGACGCCCTGCTCGTCGAGCTTGCGCAGGCCGGATAGCGACATCACCTGGAAACCGCCCGAGTCCGTCAGGATCGGGTGCTCCCAGCGAATGAGCTTATGCAGGCCGCCGAGACGGGCGACACGCTCGGCCGTCGGCCGCAGCATCAGGTGATAGGTATTGCCGAGGATGATATCGGCGCCGGTCTCGCGCACCTGGTCGAGATACATGGCCTTAACCGTACCGACGGTGCCGACCGGCATGAAGGCCGGCGTGCGGATCTCGCCGCGCGGCATGGAGATTTGGCCGAGGCGTGCGCCGGCATCGGTCTTCTTCAAGGTGAATTGGAAGTTGTCTGTCATCTGTCTTTCCGGAAAAGAAGGCTCGCGTCGCCGTAAGAGTAGAAGCGGTAGCCCGTCGAAATGGCGTGTTGATAAGCCGCGTGCATGGTCTCGAGGCCGGCAAAGGCCGAGACCAGCATGAACAGCGTCGAGCGCGGCAGATGGAAATTGGTCATCAGCATGTCGACCGCCTTGAAGCGGTAACCAGGCGTGATGAAGATGCCGGTAGCGCCGGCCCAGGGCATGATCTCTCCGCTTTCCGCGGCCGCACTCTCGATGAGCCGCAACGAGGTGGTGCCGACACAGATGATGCGCCCGCCTCTTTCCCGCACGGCATTCAGCCGGGCGGCGATCTCAGCGCTGACATAGCCGCTTTCCAGATGCATCTTGTGATCGGCGGTATCGTCGGCCTTGACCGGCAGGAAAGTGCCGGCACCGACGTGCAGCGTGACGAAATGGCGTTCAATGCCGGCCCTATCGAGCGCTTCGAACAGGCCCGGTGTGAAATGCAGGCCGGCGGTGGGGGCGGCAACGGCGCCCTCCTCGCGGGCATAGATCGTCTGGTAGTCGGCGCGGTCGCGTTCGTCCTCGGGACGTTTGGCGGCTATATAGGGCGGCAGCGGGATATGGCCGACGGCGGCGATCGCCTCGTCAAGCGCCGGGCCTGAGAGATCGAACAGCAGCGTCACCTCGCCGGCCTCGCCCTTTTCCTCGACGGTGGCGTCGAGCGAGCCGAGAAAGCAGCTTTCGCCGGAATGGCCGAAGGAGATGCGGTCGCCCTGCTTGATACGCTTGCCCGGCTTGGCGAAGGCCTTCCAGCGGCTGGGGCCGGTGCGCATGTGCAGCGTTGCCGACACCTGCTGGCCGCCGGCGCCGTCACGATGGCGGATGCCCTCGAGCTGGGCGGGAATGACCTTGGTATCGTTAAAGACCAGCGCATCGCCGGGCCGCAGAAAGGATGTGAGATCGCCGACGCGATGGTCCGACAGGCTGTTTTCCGCATTCGGATCGATGACGAGCAGGCGCGCGCTGTCGCGCGGTTCGGCGGGCCTCAACGCTATACGTTCGTCGGGCAGATCGAAATCGAAAAGGTCTACGCGCATCAGGGCACTTTCAGGCAAAGCGAAACCCGCCCCGCGCAGCTATGCGCAAGGGCGGGTTTCAGCAGAAATCACAATCAGACGTCGGCGGCAACCCGCATGGAGACGATCGAGTCCGGATCGGAAACCGGCTCGCCGCGCTTGATCTTGTCGACGTTGTCCATGCCTTCGATGACCTGGCCCCAGACGGAATACTGCTTGTTCAGCCAGGGCGCGTCGGTGAAGCAGATGAAGAACTGCGAATTGGCCGAGTTCGGGTTCTGCGAACGGGCCATCGAGCAGGTGCCGCGCGTATGCGTGGTCGCAGAGAATTCGGCCTTCAGATCCGGCTTCGAGGAGCCGCCCATGCCGGCGCGGCTGGGATTGAAGGTTTCCGAGCCCTTCTTGCCGAATTCGACATCGCCCGTCTGGGCCATGAAATCCTGGATGACGCGGTGGAAAACGACGCCGTCATAGGCCTTCTCGCGCGCGAGTTCCTTGATGCGGGCGACATGCTCCGGAGCAACCTGCGGCAAAAGCTGAATGACAACCTTGCCCTTGGTGGTTTCCAGAATGACGGTGTTTTCGGGATCCTTGATCTCGACCATTGTCTTCTCCTCTAGTTTTCTCTCGTAACTTACTTGTTGCCCAGGGTGACCTTGATCATCCGGTCGGGACTTTTGACTTCGCCGTTCTGGCCTTCGCCCTTCTTGATCTTGTCGACGTTCTCCATGCCGGAGACGACCTTGCCGACGACGGTGTACTGGCCGTTCAGGAAGGAACCGTCGGCGAACATGATGAAGAACTGCGAATTGGCGGAATTCGGATCCTGCGAGCGAGCCATGCCGACCGTGCCGCGCACGAACGGGGTCTTGGAGAATTCAGCCGGGATGTCAGCCATGTCAGAGGAGCCGGTGCCGGCGAGACTCGCATCGAAGCCCTTTTCCATGTTGCCGTATTTGACGTCGCCGGTCTGAGCCATGAAGCCATCGATGACGCGATGGAAGGCGACATTGTCGTATTCGCCCTTCTTGGCCAGCGCCTCGATCTGGGCAACATGCTTCGGCGCCACCTCAGGCATGAGTTGGATGACAACAGGGCCATTCTTCAGCTGGATGGTGAGATAATGATCGGCCGACTGGGCGAAGGCATCCCCCGCGAAGGAGGCGAGATACAACACGCCGGCAAATGCGAGATAAAAGAGTTTCATATGAGCTCCATTGCGGCGGGTTCCGCCTAGTCTTTGCGCTTGCTAGTCTTGCTAGTTTGGGCGCTTGGATGTGAGGGCTTGCAAGACGGCGGCCGGCACGAAAGCGCTGACATCGCCGCCCATGGCGGCGATCTGGCGGACCAATGTGGCGGTAATGGGCCGCGAGGCCGTGCCCGCCGGCAAAAAGATGGTCTGAATATCGGGCGCCATCGTCCGGTTCATGCCGGCCATCTGCATTTCGTAATCGAGATCGGTGCCGTCGCGAAGACCGCGGATCAACAGCGTGGCGCCATGGGTGCGGGCGGCATCGACGACCAGATTGTCGAAGGCGACGACGGTGACGTCGCCGGTCTTGCCAGGCAGCGCTTCAGCCAGAGAACGGCGGATCAGCTCAGCTCTCTCCTCAAAGGAAAAGAGCGGCGCCTTGCCGGGATGGATGCCGATCGCGACGATCACCTTTTCGGCGACGTTGAGCGCCTGGACCAGAACATCCACATGCCCATTGGTGATCGGGTCGAAGGACCCCGGATAGAAAGCTGTCGTCATGTGGCCCGACCGTTGGTTTGACGCCTTTTGTCACGGATGCCGCCTTCCCGCAAGTGATTTGCCCAGCTCCGGCCAGAGCGCCGCGCCCCCAACCGGACGCGCTAAGGACGCTCTATCACTTTGAATTGGCGCATAATCCCTTCCGAAAATCGAAACCGATTTTCCGGGTTATGCGCCGTGCGGTTGAACGCTGGATGAATGGGCCGTTCAAGGCCGTTTCAGACGCCATCTGCTTAATTCCCGTCATTGACGCAGCCGATGCCATTCCGGCATCCGGCGCTCCCCGAAAGACCAGGTCCATGCTGATCGTGCTCGTTGCACTTGCCGTCGTTTCCTCCCTCGCCGCCGAGATGGCTTATGGCTATTTCGCCGATCGATACGAGATGAGCTGGGTGCGGTCGGAGCTTGCCGAGCATGCGGCGATCGTGCGCGCTCAGGGCCGGCTGCGTGAAAAAACGAGCTTCGAATCTGAATGCCAGATGAACGAGACATTCAAGGTCGCTTCAGATCGGCATTGGTAAACACCCGATCAACATCCGGCGGAACCATTTACAGACGGATGCGTTCATTCAACCGATACATAGAGCGGCGCGGAAGGAATAAAAATGCCCGGTAAGATTACGATGATTAACGTGCTCTGGATGGTAATGGTCACGGGCATGTTGACCGCAACTGTCGCTCTCTATGATCAGAAGGTCGATACGTCCAAGGTTTATGGTCCCTATGCTTCGGCCCGGACGGCCGTGCTGGGCCAGTACTGAGGGGCGAGAACGCAACTCCCCAGGAAAGGAATGCCTATGTTCACGATCTTGACAGTGCTCACCGCCCTTATCAGCGTCATGTTCATCGTGTCTGTGGCCTCGACGATTTCAGCGCTCCGGCGCGAAGGCGAAGAGGTGAAGGCTCTGAACGAAAAACATAGAGCATTCTGACGTTTCTTTCTCTCCTCTTCCCACCCTTGAGCGGCACCCTTCCGTCGCCAGGGCCATTCAAAGCCGGATGCACCCAGCGTCCGGCTTTTTCTTTGGGTGTCGTCCTCAACCATTGAAAAGAAAAGGGCGGCTCGAAGCCGCCCCGTTCATTTGATCATTCCTCGGCAGGCCCGGCCGGATCGCCATCGGCAATCGGCGCCTGGTCGCCGCCACCTTCGCCGGCAGCACTCTCGTCGGTAACGGGGGCGCCTTCGGCGACCTCGACAGCCTCTTCCGTCTCCTCCTCCTCCGGCTCGCTGATGCGCTCGACCGAGACGACCTTCTCGTCCTTGGCCGTCGAGAAGATGGTGACGCCCTTGGTGGCGCGGCTGGCGATACGGATACCGCCGACCGGCACGCGGATCAGCTGGCCGCCATCGGAGACCAGCATGATCTGGTCGCCGTCATCGATCGGGAAAGCCGCGACCAGCTCGCCGATCTCGGCGGTCTTCGAGGTGTCGGTGGCACGAATGCCCTTGCCGCCACGGCCGGAGATGCGGAAGTCGTAGGAGGACGAACGCTTGCCGAAGCCCTTTTCGGAGACGGTGAGGACGAATTGTTCGCGTGCTCTCAACTCGTCATAGCGCTCGTCGGAGAGCTGTCCCTCCTCGGTGACTTCCTCACCGACCAGCGCAATATCCTCTTCATCCACACCCGTCGCCCGGCGTTCGGTGGCGGAACGCTTGAGATAGGCAGCACGCTCCCACGGCTCGGCATCGACATGACCAACGATCGTCATGGAGATGATGCGGTCGCCATCGCCGAGATTGATACCGCGCACGCCGATCGAGTTGCGGCCGGCAAAGACCCGGACGTCGTCGACGGAGAAGCGGATGCACTGGCCGAGCGCCGTCGTCAGCAGCACGTCGTCATCTTCCGTGCAGGTCTCGACGGAGAGGATTTCGTCGCCCTCCTCCTCGAGCTTCATGGCGATCTTGCCGTTGCGGTTGACCTGGACGAAGTCCGACAGCTTGTTGCGGCGAACCGTGCCGCGCGTCGTCGAGAACATGACGTCGAGATTGTCCCAGCTCGCCTCGTCCTCGGGCAAGGGCAGAATGGTGGTGATGCGCTCGCCGGGCGCGAGCGGCAGCATGTTGATCAGCGCCTTGCCGCGTGAGGTCGGCGTGCCGATCGGCAGGCGCCAGACCTTCTCCTTGTAGACGATGCCGCGCGAGGAGAAGAACAGCACCGGCGTATGGGTGTTGACGACGAACAGCCGGCTAACAAAATCCTCGTCGCGGGTGGTCATGCCCGAGCGGCCCTTGCCGCCGCGGCGTTGGGCGCGGTAGGTGGTGAGCGGCACACGCTTGATATAACCGAGATGCGAGACAGTGACGACCATGTCTTCGCGGGCGATCAGATCCTCGTCGTCCATTTCGAGACCGCCATCGACGATCTCAGTGCGGCGCGGCGTGCCGAACTCGTCGCGGACGGCGATGAGTTCATCCTTGACGATGGTCTGGATGCGGACGCGCGAGGAGAGAATATCGAGATAATCCTTGATTTCCTCGCCGATCTTGTTGAGTTCGTCGCCGATTTCGTCGCGGCCAAGCGCCGTCAGGCGGGCAAGGCGCAGTTCGAGGATGGCGCGGGCCTGCTCTTCGGAGAGGTTGTAGGTGAGATCCTCGTTGATGCGATGGCGCGGATCGTCGATCAGACGGATCAGGCTTTCGACATCTTCCGCCGGCCAGCGGCGGGTCATCAGCTCTTCGCGGGCCGACTGCGGATCGGGCGCCTGGCGGATGACGCGGATGACCTCGTCGATATTTGCGACGGCAATGGCGAGACCGACCAACACATGGGCGCGGTCACGCGCCTTGCGCAGCAGGAATTTCGTTCTCCGGCTAACGACTTCCTCGCGGAAGGAGACGAAAGCGCGCAGCATGTCGAGCAGCGTCAGCTGTTCGGGCTTGCCGCCGTTCAGCGCCACCATGTTGCAGCCGAAGGAGGTCTGTAGCGGCGTATAGCGATAAAGCTGGTTGAGGATGACCTCGGCATTGGCATCGCGCTTCAGCTCGACGACGACGCGATACCCCTGGCGGTCGGATTCGTCGCGCAGATCGGAGATGCCTTCGATGCGCTTGTCGCGCACCAGCTCGGCCATCTTCTCGATCATCGTCGCCTTGTTCACCTGGTAGGGAATCTCGGTGATGATGATCTGCTCGCGGTCACCGCGCATCGGCTCGATGGCAGCGACGCCGCGCATGATGACGGAGCCGCGGCCGGTCTCATAGGCCGAGCGGATGCCGGCACGGCCGAGGATCTTCGCCCCCGTCGGGAAGTCGGGACCGGGAATGATCTGGATCAGTTCCGGCAGCTCGATGGCTGGATCGTCGATCAGTGCGATGCAGCCGTCGATGACTTCGGAGAGATTGTGCGGCGGGATGTTGGTCGCCATACCGACAGCGATGCCGCCAGCGCCGTTGACCAGCAGGTTCGGGAATTTGGCGGGCACAACGACCGGCTCGGAGAGCGTGCCGTCGTAGTTGTCGCGGAAATCGACGGTTTCCTTGTCGAGATCGTCGAGCAGCGAGTGGGCAGCCTTTTCCAGGCGGCATTCGGTATAACGTTCGGCCGCCGGCGGATCACCATCGACCGAGCCGAAATTGCCCTGACCATCGATCAGCGGCAGCCGCAGCGACCAGGGCTGCGCCATGCGGGCGAGCGCATCATAGATCGCGGAATTGCCGTGCGGATGGAATTTACCCATCACGTCACCGGTGACGCGGGCGCATTTGACGTATTTCTTGTTCCAGTCGATGCCGAGTTCGGACATGCCGTAGAGGATGCGCCGGTGCACGGGCTTCAGACCGTCGCGCACGTCGGGCAGCGCGCGGCTGACGATGACGCTCATGGCGTAATCGAGATACGACCGCTGCATTTCCTCCATGATGGAGATGGGCTCGATGCCTGGCGGGAGCTTCCCGCCGCCGGGGGGTGTTTGCTCAGTCAAAACAGATCACGATCTCTTCTAGAATCACTTGAAGATTTATAGCGGAAAGCCTGTTGCCGCGCCAATTTCACAGCGCGTTTTGAACAGGCTTTTGCGGCTTAAAGAGGGTAAAACATGCAAGTTGCGCGGCCGGACCGGACAAATCCGCCGCGGCCCGCCGCGGGATATTTGCCAAATCGAAATCCCCGCTTCACAATCATAAAAACCACGCACCCATATGGGGTTCCGGAGAGCCGATGGCAAGCGCCGACCAATTGATCAACGCCTTCACGACGCTGCTTGTCACCATCGATCCACCGGGGCTTGCGCCGATCTTTCTGGGCCTGACGACAGGCATGAGCCGGACCGAGCGCACGCAGGTGGCGCTGCGTGGGTCGGTCATCGCCTTCATCATCCTTGCCGTCTTCGCGCTGTTCGGCGCCGGCGTGCTCGGCGTGCTCGGGATTTCGATCGGCGCTTTCCGCATCGCCGGCGGGCTGCTGCTGTTCTGGATCGCCTTCGAGATGGTGTTCGAGAGGCGGCAGCAGCGCAAGGAGAAGGCGACCGAGGCGGCGATCACCAAGGATCATATCGAGAATATCGCCGTCTTTCCCCTCGCCTTGCCGCTGATTGCCGGCCCGGGTGCGATCTCGGCGACGATCCTGCTTGCCGGCACGCTGGCCACCTCGATCGGGAAAGCCCAGTTGATCGGTGTCATTGCCGCCAATCTGCTGCTGACCTTCCTCATGCTGCTTATCGCCGAAAGGCTGGACCGTTTCCTCGGCGTCACAGGCCGGGCGATCCTGACGCGGCTTCTTGGCGTCATCCTCGCAGCGCTCGCCGCACAATTCGTCGTCGACGGGGCTAAGTCGGCGTTCAATCTGATCAGCGCGACACCGCACTGAAAAGGGCAAAAAAATCAAAGAGAGCATTGACGCCGTTTTGTGACATCACGCTCCGAAGTACTGTCAGCCGCAAGTTCACCGGTTGGAACGGAAAGCAGAACACGGATGTAAACTGACTGGAAGAGCACAACGGATCAAATCGTCGCCTTCTACGAAAGTATCTCGCGCCGAGTGCGGGCTTTGAGGATAAACGTGTTCCGAACCCTTAGGGATTTGGACACGTACCACACCCACAGACCGGTGATGATGAACGCAGCTACGCTCGGGCCAACAACCTCTGCTGTCAGAAATTGACTAACACCGACCCCTAGCACGGCGGAAACGAGTGCAACATCGAGTACGAAGGCGACTGCGATGGCTATCCACTGATAGAAAAATAACCTCGGAAATAGTCTGTCCTTCTTAAACATAAACCAGACTACTACTGCTTGAAGCATCACAAGGGCAAGGCTCAAGACTGCCTCGCCAACAATGACCAACTGGCTTCCTCCGATAGAATTATATTCAGTGTAATTTTCTATCGAGTTCGCAACATTAGCCAGCGCCCTAAGTAGTCCCAAGACTTCTGCTATTGCCAAAAGCAGAAGCCACCCACCGAAACCCGATGGGCCGTTGACCGGGTCTGTTGTTCTCCTAGCTGATATAACAGCAAGGCAAATTGGCACTCCGAAAATCAGAAAAACTATTACCCAATGCCAAATAGAAAATGATCCCATCAGTCCCCCGAAAGCCTGAGGTCACCACCCGCATAAGGTGGCTCCGTTCATTCCCGACACTAGTTCTGGCCGATCACACGACTTTTTATTCGGGGATCATCCAGAACCGATGAAGTCTCTAAGGACCACTTGGCGCTCGCCGACCGAGCCTGAGCAAAGAAGCCGAACAATTCCAACATGCTCTTCCCGTGCTGCCCACCGGGGTCCGCGCAACTCTTCTCTCATCCTTAGAACGGGATGTCGTCGTCGAGATCCCGCGAGAAGTTGCCGCCACCACCACCGCCCCGGCTCGGCGATGAAGCGGGAGGCGGGGCGCCGTAATCGTCGCCATAATCGTTGCCGCCACCGGCACTGCCACGGCCGCCGCTCGCGCCGCCGCCTTCACCGCGGCCGTCGAGCATCGTCAGCGTCGAACCGAAACCCTGCAGCACCACTTCCGTGCTGTAGCGATCCTGGCCCTGCTGGTCCTGCCATTTGCGGGTCTGCAGCTGGCCTTCGATATAGAGCTTGGCGCCCTTCTTCACATATTGCTCGACGACCTTGCAGAGGCCTTCGTTGAAGACGACGACCGTGTGCCATTCGGTCTTTTCGCGGCGCTCGCCGGAATTGCGGTCGCGCCAGGTCTCCGAGGTTGCAAGACGGATATTGGCGATCGGCCGGCCATCCTGAGTGCGGCGGATTTCGGGATCTGCACCGACGTTTCCAATCAGAATTACCTTATTCACACTACCAGCCATGCTTCTCACCCTGCCTGCCGCCCTGCCCGGCGGCGTTTAATCGATCGGCGCACCTTAAACCATCACGGACCGCCGATGCGCATGGGCGGCATTTAATCCACATCTTTATCCATCAGAAAGCCGCATGCATTCATCAGGAATTTTGTTCTTTATTTGTTCTAGTTTATCCGTATGATCCTGTCAACAGAATCGAAAACCTTGAGCCCTTGCGGATATTCAGCCTCGACTCGCCCGTCGGCATCACTAAATAAGGGCTGTTATCCAGAAAACCAAAGCAGAGACGATGAGCGAACTGAAGACGATCTCCATCCGCGGCGCGCGCGAGCATAATCTCAAGAGCATCGATCTCGATCTGCCGCGTAACAAGCTGATCGTCATGACCGGGCTTTCGGGTTCAGGCAAATCCTCGCTCGCCTTCGACACGATCTATGCCGAGGGCCAGCGGCGCTATGTCGAGAGCCTGTCGGCCTATGCCCGCCAGTTTCTCGAGATGATGCAGAAGCCCGACGTCGACCAGATCGACGGGCTGTCGCCGGCGATCTCGATCGAGCAGAAGACCACCTCGCGCAATCCGCGCTCGACGGTCGGCACCGTCACCGAGATCTACGACTACATGCGCCTGCTCTTTGCCCGCGTCGGCGTTCCCTATTCGCCGGCGACCGGCCTGCCGATCGAGAGCCAGACCGTCAGCCAGATGGTCGACCGCATCCTCGATTTCGGCGACGGCACCCGTCTTTATATCCTTGCGCCGCTCGTGCGCGGGCGCAAGGGCGAATACAAGAAGGAACTGGCGGAGCTGATGAAGAAGGGCTTCCAGCGCGTCAAGGTCGACGGGCAGTTCTACGAGATTGCCGAGGCGCCGGTGCTCGACAAGAAATACAAGCACGACATCGACGTGGTGGTCGACCGCATTGTCGTGCGCTCCGATGTCTCGGCGCGACTGGCGGACAGCCTGGAGACCTGCCTGAAGCTTGCCGACGGGCTGGCGGTCGCCGAATTCGCCGATAAGCCGCTGCCGCCGGAAGAGACGTCGGCCGGCGGCTCGGCCAACAAGTCGCTGAACGAGACGCATGAACGCGTGCTGTTTTCGGAGAAGTTTGCCTGCCCGGTCTCGGGCTTCACGATTCCCGAGATCGAGCCCAGGCTCTTCTCTTTCAACAACCCCTTCGGTGCCTGCCCGACCTGCGACGGCCTCGGCGCCCAGCAGAAGATCGACCCGGACCTGATCGTGCCGGAGCCGGAACGGACGCTGCGCGACGGGGCGATCGCGCCCTGGGCCAAGTCGACCTCGCCCTATTACAATCAGACGCTGGAAGCGCTCGGCAAACATTACGGCTTCAAGCTCGGCACCCGCTGGAACGATCTTTCCGACGAGGCCAAGGACGTCATCCTCAACGGCACCAACGACAAGATCGAATTCCACTATGCCGACGGCGCCCGCTCCTATACGACGCAGAAGAATTTCGAAGGCATCATCACCAATCTCGAGCGCCGCTGGAAGGAGACCGATTCCGCCTGGGCGCGCGAGGATATCGAGCGCTTCATGTCGGCGGCCCCCTGCCCTTCCTGCAACGGCTTCCGCCTGAAGCCCGAGGCCTTGGCGGTGAAGATCAACACGCTGCAGATCGGCGAAGTGACCGGAATGTCGATCCGTGTCGCCCGCGACTGGTTCGAGACGCTGCCGGCAAGCTTCAATGCCAAGCAGAACGAGATTGCTGTGCGCATCCTCAAGGAAATCCGCGACCGGCTGCGTTTCCTCAACGATGTCGGCCTGGAATATCTCAGCCTGTCGCGCAATTCCGGCACGCTGTCGGGCGGCGAGAGCCAGCGCATCCGGCTCGCCTCGCAGATCGGTTCGGGTCTGACGGGCGTGCTTTACGTGCTCGACGAACCGTCGATCGGCCTGCATCAGCGCGACAATGCCCGGCTGCTCGACACGCTGAAGCATCTGCGCGACATCGGCAACACCGTCATTGTCGTCGAACATGACGAGGATGCGATCCTGTCGGCCGACGACGTGGTCGATATCGGCCCGGCGGCCGGCATTCACGGCGGCCAGGTGATTGCCCACGGCACGCCGCAGGATATCATGGCCAATCCGAAGTCGCTGACCGGCAAATATCTCTCCGGCGAACTCGGCGTTCCCGTTCCCGACGAGCGCCGCAAGCCGAAGAAGGGCCGCGAGATCAAGGTGGTCGGCGCGCGCGGCAACAATCTGAAGAACGTCACGGCGTCGATCCCGCTCGGCGTGTTCACGGCGGTGACCGGCGTTTCAGGCGGCGGCAAATCGACCTTCCTGATCGAGACGCTCTATAAATCGGCAGCACGCCGCGTCATGGGCGCGCGTGAAAACCCGGCCGATCACGACCGCATTGACGGCTTCGAGCATATCGACAAAGTGATCGACATCGACCAATCGCCGATCGGCCGCACGCCGCGCTCGAACCCGGCGACCTATACCGGCGCCTTCACGCCGATCCGCGACTGGTTCGCCGGCCTGCCGGAGGCAAAGGCCCGCGGCTACCAGCCGGGCCGTTTCTCCTTCAACGTCAAGGGTGGACGCTGCGAGGCCTGCCAAGGCGACGGCGTCATCAAGATCGAGATGCACTTCCTGCCCGATGTCTACGTCACCTGCGACGTCTGCCACGGCAAGCGCTATAACAGGGAGACACTCGACGTCACCTTCAAACAGAGGTCGATCGCCGACGTGCTCGACATGACTGTGGAGGAAGGTGTCGATTTCTTCGCGGCGGTGCCCGCGGTGCGCGACAAGCTGCAAGCGCTGAAGGATGTCGGTCTCGGCTATATCAAGGTCGGCCAGCAGGCCAATACGCTCTCGGGCGGCGAGGCGCAGCGCGTCAAGCTTGCCAAGGAGCTGTCGAAACGCTCGACGGGACGCACGCTCTACATTCTCGATGAACCGACGACCGGCCTGCATTTCCACGACGTCGCCAAGCTGCTCGAAATGCTGCACGAACTGGTCAACCAGGGCAATTCGGTGGTGGTGATCGAGCACAATCTTGAAGTCATCAAGACGGCCGATTGGGTGCTCGATTTCGGACCCGAAGGCGGCGACGGCGGCGGCGAGATCGTCGCGACCGGCACGCCGGAAGCGATCGTCAAGGAGAAGCGGTCCTATACCGGACACTTCCTCAAGGAATTGCTGGAGCGACGGCCAGTGAAGAAGGCGGTTGCGGCTGCCGAATAAAAGATGAAGCGGGGGAAGTAATGGAAGATCGGTTGGAAGATTGGGATATCTTTATTTCCCACGCATCGGAAGATAAGGAGGACTTTGTTCAACCACTTGCAGATGCGTTGGCCGCATTTGGAGTGCGAGTTTGGTACGACAAATTTACACTGAAAATTGGTGATAGCCTGAGCAGGAGTATTGATCGAGGGCTGTCGAAATCCAATTATGGGCTAATTGTCCTATCGCCTTCTTTTATCTCCAAAAGCTGGCCAGAATACGAACTTAGAGGGCTTACTGCTCGCGAACTGAGTGGTGACAAAATTATCCTCCCAATTTGGCATAATGTTTCTCATCGAGACATATTGAATTTTAGTCCGCCGCTAGCAGACAAGCTCGCCGTTGATTCCAAAAGCCTTACGCCGCTTCAAATTGCAATTGAGGTTATAAAAGTAATACGCCCCGATATTTTCACGAGAATATTAAGGCGTATAGCCTATTATCAAAGGTTGGAGGGGGCGGAAGTCAGGCAAATCGCTCTGAAAGACATTAAACCAAGCCCCATACAACACCCAACACTCCCCCCAGAAATGATTGGTCGTATCCGACTAATCCGAGCCACGTTACTTGATGTATATGGCTGCACAATGGAGTTCTGGATAGATGGATTTAGGCGAGACGCCCACCCTTCGGGGGAGATTGCATATTGGGAGCATGTCTCCGCAGTTTATTGCGAGTATATCAATATGCACCCAGAAATATCTACCGAAAATCGTTCAGATGTTTTTGGAATTATACTTTCAATCGGAAATTCTTCAGATGAAGAACATCTAAAATCTCGTGCAAAAAATCTGCCGAAAGGCTCTATAGATGATTTGCGATCACTATGGGCATCCGCCATTCCATTATTTGAATTTGAGTCCGATTCATCTGTTTTTAAAGATCAAATAGTTGATGCTGATATAATTCCGGAGAGATTGGGAGATAAGGAGCATTTTCCGAACGACCTTCCAGAAGCCTTGATACGAGAAATTATAGAGGCCACAAAATGACGAAATCCGGCACTATCCGCACTGGCATCGGCGGCTGGACCTTCGAGCCCTGGCGCGGGCATTTCTTTCCCGAGAGCCTGAAACAGAAGGACGAGCTGAATTATGCCAGCCGCCAGCTGAAGGTCATCGAGGTCAACGGCACCTATTACAGCACGCAGAAGCCTGCGGTCTTTGCCAAATGGGCGGCTGACGTGCCCGACGGTTTCATCTTTTCGCTGAAGGCGACACGTTTCGTCACCAATCGGCGGGTGCTTGCCGAAGCCGGTGAATCGATGGAACGGTTCCTGTCGTCGGGCATCAGCGAACTCGGCGATCATCTCGGGCCGCTGCTCTGGCAGTTCGCACCTACGAAGAGGTTCGATCCGGACGATTTTGGGGCCTTCCTGAAGCTGCTGCCGGAAAAGCAGGACGGACTGCCGCTCCGCCACGTGGTTGAGGTGCGGCACGATTCCTTCAAGGTGCCGGAGTTCGTGGCGCTGCTTTCGAAATACGGCGTGGCGCCGGTCTGTGCCGAACATTTCGAATATCCGATGATCGCCGACGTGACGGCCGATTTCGTCTATGCCAGGCTGCAGAAGGGATCAGACGACATCCCGACCTGCTATCCGGAAAAGGACCTGAAGGCCTGGGCAGACCGGCTGGAGACCTGGGCCGAGGGCAAGATTCCCGACGACCTGCCGCTGATCGATGGAGATCGCAAAGTGAAGATCGAGCCACGCGACGTCTTCGCCTTCATGATCCATGAAGGCAAGGTCAATGCGCCGCATGGGGCGATCGCCCTGCAGCAGGCGTTGGCGAAATAGGCGGGGGTCGATAGTCACAAAAGGATCGTGACCTTGTGGGTATCACATCGTCAGTCACGCGTTGCATGAGGGCATCATGAGCGTGGTAACCCGGGAGCCCGCATGAGCGTTGCCGCATCCTATCTCTATCGCGACGGACGCCGGGTCGAGGCAGTCCCTTTCGAGGCTGCCTCCATTCCGGCGATGGACAACGAATTCATCTGGATCGGCCTGCACAAGCCCAGCCGGGACGAACTCCTGCTTCTGCAAAGCCGTTTTGGCCTTCACGAACTCTCGATCGCCGATGCGCTCAGTTCCCTGCAGATGCCGAAGCTCAGCGTTTATGACAACCAGCTGTTCGTCATCGCAAAGACGGCGCAGCTCGAGGGAGACCAAATCACCTACGGGGAAACCGCAATTTTCGTCGGCAAGCGCTATATCATCACCGTGCGGAATGGTTCCGAGCGCGGGCACGGAGAGCTGCGCGGCCGGCTGGAGACTTCGCCGAAGACGCTCTGCCATGGCACCGACTACATTCTGCATGCCATTCTCGATTTCATTATTGACGGCTATCTTCCCATCGTCCGCACGATCGAGGATTCCGTTTTCGACATGGAACGAAAAATGCTCGACGCGTTTCTCGACCGCAGCCAGATCGCCCGCATTTTCAAGTTGCGCCGGGAAGTCATTCTATTTCAGCGGGTGCTGGACGCGATGCTCGACCTTTGCGGGAAGCTCTACCATCTCGACCTGCCGTCGCTTGACAGGGAAGCGAAGCCCTATTTCCGCGATGCGCTTCAGCACATGCACCGTGTCGAGACGATGGTTGCAAGCTTGCGCGACGTGATCACATCGGTTTTCGAAGCGAGCAATCTGCTTGAACAGCAAAGACAGGGCACGATCACCCGGCAGCTGGCGGCCCGGCATCTACGGCATGAATTTCGACAATATGCCCGAGCTGAAAACCAGCTACGGTTATTTTGTCGTCCTGGCAGTCATCGCCGTCATGTGCATCGCGCTTTTCATCCGTTTCAAGCGCGCCCGCTGGATATGACGCCTTGCTCGCCGATACCGGCAGGCTTTATTTTTTCCCGTCCGCCAGCGCCTCTTTCCGGCGGCGCGGCAGGAGCGATTTGAGGTACTGCCAGATCGGCGAGACGATGTAGCCGGCGACCGGAATAGCGATCAAGCCGGCGACGATACCGACGATGCCCGCTCCTGCGGCCTCGACGATCCAGCTGAGCACGGATGCCAGAGCGGGAATGG
This sequence comes from Rhizobium sp. 10PS4, assembly GCF_032464805.1. Taxonomy (NCBI): domain Bacteria; kingdom Pseudomonadati; phylum Pseudomonadota; class Alphaproteobacteria; order Hyphomicrobiales; family Rhizobiaceae; genus Rhizobium; species Rhizobium sp. 10PS4. Next base: position 62,867 of record NZ_JAWDIW010000004.1, read on the forward strand.
CATGCGCGGTCGCCTCCCCGGCATCATGGATCAGATGTGCAAGGCGGCCGAGGCCATAGGATTCGAGGCCGTGAACGATGATGCCGCCGCCGACCCAGATCATGGCGGCCGTTCCGACAATGCCGAGCACTTTCAGAAAATAAGGCATGCCTGTGACAAGCCCCTTTCCGATCGTACGCCAGAAGGCGCCCACCGCAGATGCCGTCCGCACACGTGCCAGCATCAGACCGAGATCATCGGCCTTGACGATAAGCGCCACGCCGCCATAGACCAGGACCGTGATGCCCAGTCCAACGACGGCAAGGATGAGGGCCTGCGTGAACATGCTGCCTGACGGCACCGCGGCGAGCGTAATCGCCATGATTTCGGCCGACAGGATGAAATCCGTCTTGATCGCACCGGCGACCTTTTCGTCTTCTACCGATTTGGCATCGAGGCTTGTCGTCTCGAGTGCCGATTCATGGGCGTGAGCTGCATGCGGCAGCACCAGTGCGTAGACTTTTTCCACACCCTCGTAGCAGAGATAAAGTCCGCCGATCATCAGCAGCGGTGTGATCGCCTGCGGTGCGACAAGGCTCAGGATGAGTGCTGCGGGCAGGAGGATCAGAAGCTTGTTCTTCACCGAGCCGAGGGCGATCTTGCCGATGATCGGCAATTCGCGCGCTGCCGAAAATCCGGTGACGTAGCGTGGGGTAACTGCGGCATCGTCGATGACGACGCCGGCCGCTTTCGCGCCTGCCTTGGCAGCCTGGCCGGCAATATCGTCGAGCGATGCCGCAGCCACCTTGGCCAAAGCCGCGATATCATCAAGAAGGGCGATCAGGCCAACACTCATTCGAGCCTCCGTCGGGAAGACAGACTTATGCAGCAAAAACGGAAGGCCCGTCAACGAAACGTGGCATCCTCCGCCGGGAAGATGCCACGCAAGGATCGCGACGACGATGGCCGTTATTCAGCCGGCATCGGGCTCAACCCGCCCTCGTCCAGCGGCGGACGCGCCTGTCGTTCCCGTTTCTGCGAAACCCGCGACAGAACGCTCTGCCGGTTCACGGATTTGCGCTCCTCGTCGATGCGGCGGATCAGGATCTCCGCGCGCTCGACCGAGCCGAGAAGCGCCAGGATCGTGCCGCGTTCGGCCGCGCCGGCATTCGGGCCAAGTGCCAGTGTCTGTTCCCGCAGTTCAGTGACATTGGGAAGGCTGACATGGCCGGCCGGCATGGAGGGACGAACCACGCCATAGTCGGGCATGATATCCTGCAACGAGGCATCGAGCTTGCTCAGTGCCAGATTGACGATCGCCAAAGCGGGCTCGCTGAACTTTTCACGCTTCACGCGCCGGGCGACCTGATGCATCGATTCCGTCAAGGCAGCGGTGAAGTCCGCCTCCTCGATAAGGCTGGCGACAAGATCGAGTTGCTCGTAAGGCAGATCCTCCTTCATCAGCGATGCGGTATAATCGCGAATGTCACGGCTGAGGATATCGGTGGCGAGATAGTGTTCGCCCGGATCGGATGGCGCCGACTTGGCGGACCGGGCAATATCCAGGAACATCGCTCCGGCCTGCAGATGACGCGCGGTCTCCTGCTGGACGGCCGGAACGGCTCGCGCGAAGTCGCTGGTGAGCCTGCGGTCGAGGAATTTCGGCGTCGAATAATCTTCAACATCCTCGGCGTCGATACGGCCGATGCGCGACAAGACACGTTCGAAGACGCTGACGAAGGGAAACAGCAGCGCCGTGTTGAAAACGTTGAAGAAGGTCGAATAGAGACCGACAGCGACCGGAACCAGCGGAAATGTCTCCTTGCCCTCGACCACGACCGGAACGCCGGGATCGCCGCCGAACCACTGCATCGCCCATGCCAGAACGTCGATCGAGACGAAGAACAAGGGCACCGTGATGCAGACGCCGATAATGTTGAAGGACATATGGGCGTAGGCAGCGCGTTTGGCGTTCTTCGACAGATTGAGCGAGGCAATCCAGGAGGTGATCGTGGTTCCGAGATCCGCACCCAGCGAAAAGGCAACCGCCGTCGTCCAGTCAAGGACACCGGCCGCGCCGAGCCCCATGACGATACCGATCGTCGCCGACGAGGAGTGGATCATCGCAGTGACGCCGGCGGCGATCAGCACGCACTTGATCAGGTTGTAATAGGAGTCGGCGGTCAGCGTCGACAGAATGTCCATGACCTCCGGTATGTTGCGCAGCGGCCGAAGGCCGCCGGTCATCAGATTGAGACCGTAGAAAATCAGCGCGAAGCCCATGCAGGCAAGCGCGACGTTGCGGATGCGCTCGCTCTTGGCAAAGCAGTAGACCAGTGAAAAAACACCCGCAAAGATCAGGCCAAGAGGACCGAGCGGCAAGGCGATCAGGCCGTTTCCGAGCGTCGTTCCGATGTTGGCGCCCATGATGACGCTGATCGCCGGACGCAAGCCGACAACGCCGGCATTGACGAGGCCGACGACCATGACCGTCATTGCCGTGGATGACTGGATGACACCGGTGATGAGCGTTCCCGCGATGACGCCCTTGATCGGCGTGCCTGCGGCTCTCGCGAGAAATGCGCGCATCTTGTTGACGGAGAGTGCCTGGATGCCGTTCGACATGAACTCCAGACCGAGCATGAATATCCCCAGCCCGCCAATAACAGGCACAAGAATATCCTTGAAAATGTCGATGTTCATTACGCCTTACCCCCTTGGCGCCAAAATGGCGCGCTTCAACGACGCCCCCGCGTGTCACATGCCCGATTTGATACGGTCGGGGATGCCCCGACCGCGTATCATGCGCGCCCGAACGATTTACTGGCTCGCGGATGCATCCTGCTTCAGCCAGTATTTGACGATCTGACTGACGAGCTGCGGCGGCAAAGGCACATAGCCCAGCGCCTCGGCGTCCTTACCGCCCGCCTCGAACGCCAGACGGAAAAAATCATGCACGCGGCGATAGCGATTGGGCGCCTGTCCCGTGATTGGAACGACAGCAAATGTTGCGCCGCTGATCGGATAGGCCGCCTCTCCCGGTTGATCCGCGAGCGATACCGAAAAATCCTTCGCTTCATCCCATGAGGCGGTGCTGGCGGCAGCCCGCACGCCATCCGGTCCCGGTTTTACGAACTGGCCGGATTTGTTCTGAACAGCGGCATAGGGCAGGTTTGCACGCTCGACCTGGCCAAAATCGGCATAGGCGATCGCCCCCTTGGTTGCCTGCACCGCGCGAATGAGATCCCCGGTTCCCTCGACACTCGTCCCCACAGGCCAGGCGATCAGCGTATCCGCTCCATGTGCCGCCTTCCATTCCGGGCTTGCCGAGGACAGGAATTCGGTGAACATGAAGGTGGTGCCTGATCCATCCTTGCGGCTAACCGGGCTGATTTTCTGATCGGGAAGGCTGATCTCCGGGTTGATCGCCTTGATGGCAGGGTCAGCCCACGACTGGATCTTGCCGAGATAGATATTCGCAAGCAGCGGGCCAGTCAGGTTGATACGGCCCTTGTCGATACCGTCAAGATTGACGGCAATCGCCACGCTGCCGAGCACGATCGGAAATTGCTGGCGGCCATGCTTTAAAAGCTCGTCGTGGGAGACAGGCACATCGGTCGCAGCGAAATCCAGCTCCGGCTGATCAAGGCGCATCAGGCCTGCCAGCGAACCGACGAGCTCGTAATCTACCGTCCAATCGGGTGAGCTGAAGTCGCCGTCATCCATCCGCGCCTTCTCGTAGATCTCTGCCCACTTCGCGATGATGGGTGCCGCGAATGTGGAGCCGGCGCCGCGAATGGGCTCGGCCATGGCTGCAGGAGCGATGAAGAGTGAACCGACAACTGCCGCAAGTCCGCTAAAGCCGGCGGCGGCGGTCGTCACTCTGTGGACTTGCCGAAAAAAACGTTCCATCGGCGCTTCCCCTCGCAACCGTTGACTGCGCACTTCGATCAGAATTCAAACCAGATCAGCTCAGGACCCACTGTCCGAACCCGTGTTCCAGCCGACAGGAATTCCTGACACGACTAAGTATTTCCATTAATTAACATTTTAATGACAGTTTAGTTTTGCGGGTTGCTGATTCTCCGCGCAGGACATTCTTGGACTGATCGATGTCGCTCTAAAAATTCGAAATAAAACCGTCACTCAACTGACACATCGGCCGCATTTATAATGGTAAAACAACGCAGCCCGCGCCACGGCCAGACCGACGGTGCGGATTGCTTCTGCGTTCGAGGTGCAAGAGGATGCGGCGGCGCTAAAGCGGCAATACCTCGGCTGCAAGCTCCTCCGCCGTCAGCCCCTTGCCGGCGCGTTGGCCAGCCTCGCCGTGCAGCCAGACGCCGGCAGCCGCGGCCTCGAAGGCCGGCAGGCCCTGGGCGAGCAAGCCGCCGATGATGCCGGCAAGCACGTCGCCGGAACCGGCGGTGGCAAGCCAGACGGGAGCGTTGGTATTGATGAGCGCACGTCCATCGGGTGCTGCGATAACGGTATCGGCGCCTTTGTAAATGATCGCGGCATTGGCGCGGCGGGCGGCGGCCACAGCCTTATCCACCTTTCCGAGCGCATCATCGCTGCCGATATCGGGAAAGAGCCGCGCGAATTCGCCCTCGTGCGGTGTCAGCACCAGACGCGGCTCACCCCGGAAAAGATCAAACAGCTGTTGCGGATCGTCTTTGAACGAGGAGATGCCGTCGGCATCGAGCACCAGATGACGATCGGCAAAGGCGGCGACGAAGCCGCGCGCCCTGGCGCCGATGCCGAAACCGGGGCCGAGGACGAAGGTCTGCAGCCGCTTGTCGGAGAGCCAGTTGCCGAGGTCGGCCTCGTCGTCGATGGCATGCAGCATGACGGCGGTCAGATGCGCGGCATTGGCGGCCATCGCCGCGCGGGGGGCGGCGATCGTCACCAAGCCGGCGCCGGCCTTCAGGCCCGAGATCGCCGACATGCGCGCCGCACCCGTCTTGTCGGCCACGCCTGAGAAGACGACCAGATGACCGCGCTTGTATTTGTGGGTTTCCAACTGCTCGGCCGGCAGCGCACTCTTCCAGGCATCCGGCCTGTTCTCGGCGATGATACCGCCTGCCTCGGCGCGGATGATGCGGGCGGGGATACCGATGTCGAAGACCTCCAATTCACCGCAAAGCTCCCTGCCCGGCATCAGCAGATGGCCGGGCTTGCGGGTCATGAAGGTGATGGTGTTGCAGGCCCGGAAGGCAGCCCCCAGCACTTTGCCGGTGCGGCCATCGAGGCCGGAGGGCAGATCGATGGCGAGCACGGGAATAGCGGCCTCGGTGACGCGCTCGATCAGCGCGCGCACATCGGCCGACACCGCGCGACCAAGCCCAGCCCCGAACAGGCCATCGATGACGACGTCGCCGGTTTCCGGCCGATAGAGGTCAAGTTCCTGTCCCTCCGACGCGCAGCCGATGCGGGCGCGGGCGACATCGCCCTTCAGCCTCAAGGGATCGCCGAGATAGTAGAGCGCCACGTTGGCCCCACTCTCCTGCAGATGGCGGGCTGCGACATAGGCGTCGCCGCCATTGTTGCCGGGCCCGCAGAGTATGACGAAACGCAAAGCTCCGGGATGAAGGCGCAGAGCAGCCGCCGCGACTGCCGCACCTGCCCTCTCCATCAGGTCGAAAGAGTCGATGCCGGACGCGGCAGCGGCCGCGTCGACGGCGGCCATTTCGGCAGGCGTGAGAAGAAGGTCGGACAGATGTTTGCTCATCATCCTATTCAATCAAAAAACGCCTAAAAAACAACCGCCTGAAATACCAAAGAGAAGGACCCTATTTAGGCATTTGCCTATATTTTAATCTCAGCGTGACGTGTATTCGCAGGTGCGAAAATACATGAGTTTTTCCGTTTCCGATGGGATTTTGATCGGGAGACAATGTTTTTCCATCTGACCGTCGCCAAAACCACACAGAATTCCCTACAAACTCGCCGGTTTTGGCAGAATCGACGTCTTTTTTCGACAGGATGGATTTCAAACTGGCACGATATCTGCATCATATCCCGCGAGCGGGAAAATTCCTGCCATAACAAGAGAAGCGGAGAGACATTTTCTCATGAAAAAGATCGAAGCGATCATTAAGCCTTTCAAGCTGGACGAAGTGAAGGAAGCCCTTCAGGAAGTTGGCCTGCAGGGTATCACGGTCACGGAAGCCAAGGGTTTCGGCCGTCAGAAAGGCCACACGGAACTCTACCGTGGAGCCGAATACGTCGTCGATTTCCTGCCGAAGGTCAAAGTCGAGGTCGTATTGGCCGACGAGAACGCGGAGGCCGTTATCGATGCGATCCGTAAGGCGGCGCAGACCGGCCGAATCGGCGACGGAAAGATCTTCGTCTCCAATGTCGAAGAGGTTATCCGCATCCGAACCGGCGAGACCGGTATCGATGCCATCTGACCACTTTGCCAATCGCGCAAAGTCCGTTACCGTCACCGCCGACCTACACCGTCATCGCAAATCGGAGGAAACTACTTAATGGCGACCGCAAGCGAAATTCTGAAGCAGATCAAGGAGAACGACGTAAAGTTCGTCGATCTGCGTTTCACCGACCCGAAGGGCAAGTTGCAGCATGTGACGATGGACGTTGTCTGCGTCGATGAAGACATGTTCGCTGATGGCGTGATGTTCGACGGCTCGTCGATCGGCGGCTGGAAGGCCATCAACGAGTCCGACATGGTGCTGATGCCCGATACCGAAACGGTGCATATGGACCCATTCTTCGCCCAGTCGACCATGGTTATCGTCTGCGACATCCTCGATCCGGTTTCCGGCGAGGCCTACAACCGCGATCCGCGCGGCACCGCCAAGAAGGCCGAAGCCTACCTCAAGGCATCCGGCATCGGCGATACGGTCTTCGTCGGCCCTGAAGCCGAATTCTTCGTCTTCGACGACGTCAAGTACAAGGCCGATCCCTACAATACCGGCTTCAAGCTCGATTCGACCGAACTGCCGTCGAACGACGATACCGATTACGAAACAGGCAACCTCGGCCATCGCCCGCGCGTCAAGGGCGGCTATTTCCCGGTTCCCCCCGTCGACAGCGCCCAGGACATGCGTTCGGAAATGCTGACGGTGCTCTCCGAAATGGGCGTCGTCGTCGAAAAGCATCACCATGAAGTCGCGGCCGCCCAGCACGAACTCGGCATCAAGTTCGATACGCTGGTGCGCAACGCCGACAAGATGCAGATCTACAAATACGTCGTGCACCAGGTGGCCAACGCCTACGGCAAGACGGCGACCTTCATGCCGAAGCCGATCTTCGGTGACAATGGCTCGGGCATGCATGTGCACCAATCGATCTGGAAGGGCGGCAAGCCGACCTTTGCCGGCGACGAATATGCCGGCCTTTCCGAGAGCTGCCTGTTCTACATCGGCGGCATCATCAAGCATGCCAAGGCGATCAACGCCTTCACCAATCCGTCGACGAACTCCTACAAGCGCCTCGTCCCGGGTTACGAAGCCCCTGTGCTGCTGGCCTATTCGGCCCGCAACCGCTCGGCTTCCTGCCGCATTCCGTTCGGCTCCAACCCGAAGGCTAAGCGCGTCGAAGTCCGTTTCCCGGATCCGACCGCCAACCCCTATCTCGCCTTTGCCGCCATGCTGATGGCCGGCCTCGACGGCATCAAGAACAAGATCCATCCCGGCAAGGCCATGGACAAGGATCTCTACGACCTGCCGCCGAAGGAATTGAAGAAGATCCCGACCGTCTGCGGCTCGTTGCGCGAAGCACTCGAAAGCCTCGACAAGGACCGCAAGTTCCTGACGGCCGGCGGCGTCTTCGACGACGATCAGATCGATGCCTTCATCGAGCTGAAGATGGCTGAGGTGATGCGTTTCGAAATGACGCCGCATCCGGTCGAATACGATATGTACTATTCGGCCTGATCGGCCGCGAACACAGAAAGTCCCGGCCCGCCGGGGCTTTCGCCTCCCAGGTCATGGACGCCACTACGGCGCCGCGCGTCTATCAGACGCGCAAAGGACGCTGTAGAACTTGGAGTGCTGCATAATTTTGTCCTTAAATCGGTTCCGATTTAAGGAGTTATGCAGAAGGAGGATATGACGTTCATGTGACGAACTCGCGCACAAATCTTGATTTGCGCGGCACCAATCACCAAATTTGGTGATGAAAGGAAGTCGTACCATGAAAGAAAGAGTAGCAAAGTTCAGTATCGGCGAAGTGGTTCGGCACAAGGTTTTTCCGTTTCGCGGCGTCATCTTCGACGTTGATCCGGAGTTCGCGAATACGGAGGAATGGTGGAATTCCATTCCCGCCGAGGTCCGTCCGAGCAGGGACCAGCCCTTCTATCACCTGCTCGCCGAGAATGACGAAAGCGAATATGTCGCTTACGTCTCCGAGCAAAACCTGACGAACGACGAAAGCGGTACGCCGCTTCGCAACCCGCAGATCTACCAGATTTTCGATCAGGCCCCGTCAGGGCAGTTCAAACCCAAGATGAGCTTCGCCCACTAACCCACTCGTGCCGATCGTTGAATCAAGGCCTCGCTTCTCCCGGCGAGGCCTTTTCTTTGCGAAACAAAAAACCCGGCGCGAAGCCGGGGTTTCTGTTTCAAAGAAAGTGGCAGGATTACTGCGCCTTGGCTGCCTTCTGGGCGTCTTCCAACTTCTTGCGGGCTTCTTCGGCCTTCTTCTGCATGCCTTCCTGGAGGCTGCGCTGGCTTTCGGCGAGCTTGGATTCGGAAACCGGTTCGCCGTCGTAAGCACCGGTGAAGCCTTCAAGCGAAATCTTGATCGGGTTCGGGGCGCGGCGGAAGTTGATCGAAGTGAAGATCACGTCGCTGCCCTTCTTGAGGCTGGCGATCATCGCGTCGGTCAGCGGAATTTCGGCGGTGCACTTGTCCGGCAGGCAGACGGCGTAATCGAGCTTCTGGCCCTTGCCGCCGTCGATCTGCATGATGACGCCGGGAGGAACGAGGCGTGCCGTGGGAACAGAGACCTGCAGGAGCTTGCGGTTGATCTTGCCGGAAACCGAGATCAGGCCGACGGCCGTGACGAGCTGGCCGCCATTGGCGAGGATCAGGTTCTGGACAACACAGATGTCGTTGTCTTCCTGCTTGCTGCAGGTCTTGTACCAGCCGAGCTTCGGCGCCCCTGCTGCCTGTGCCGGGGCATCGGCCGGAGCCTGTGCCGCCGCATCCTGTGCGAAGGAGGAGACCGGAGCCGAAGCGCCGAACACCACTGCCAGAACGGACAGTGCTGCCCGCATTTTCTTTTCAGTCTTGAACATCATAACGAATTCCGTCTCCTGATATCCGTTCGGGGCAGCGGTTTGCCGCCCCAACCATCGGGTCGTTCGGCACTCCACCTCTTAAAAAAATAAGGCAAATGCATGACCCCTAAACTTCGGGTTCACCTGTTACATCGCAGCGTTCAAGATATCCAGCATTTCTTTGGCAATTTGAGGTGCATTTCGTCGCGAGGCCAAAGAAATCGCCGATCCGTGTTGGAATCGGTCGACCCCATGATAATCTTGGCGTGAATCATGCCCCGTTTTTCACGGCTCAAGGATTGCCGAATGCTCCGGATCGTCGTCCCCCTCGTCCTCTCGCTGCTGCTGTGCGGCACTGTCGCTGCCGAGCCGCTGCACGGCATCGCGATGCACGGCGAGCCGGCCTTGCCGGCCGACTACAAACACTTCCCTTACGTCAATCCCGACGTGAAAAAGGGCGGCAAGATCACCTATGGCGTGGTAGGCACCTTCGACAACCTCAACCCGTTCATCCTCAAGAGCATGCGCACGACGGCGCGCGGCATGTGGGATCCTGATTATGGCAATCTCGTCTACGAATCGCTGATGCAGCGCTCCAGGGACGAGCCCTTCACGCTCTACGGCCTGCTGGCCGAGACGGTGGAATGGGACGACGACCGGAGCTTCATCCAGTTCAACCTCAATCCGAAGGCGAAATGGGCCGATGGCCAGCCGGTGACGCCCGAGGATGTGATGTTCACATTCGAGCTGATGCGCGACAAGGGCCGCGTGCCCTTTGCCAACCGCCTCAACGTCGTCGCCAAGATGGAGAAGGTCGGCGAGCACAGCGTGCGCTTCACCTTCAACGACAAGGCCGACCGCGAGACGCCGCTGATCTTCGGCCTGTTCCCGGTGCTGCCGAGACATGCGATCGATCCGGCAACCTTCGACCGTTCTTCGCTGACGGCGCCGGTCGGCTCCGGTCCCTACAAGGTGAAGACGGTGAAGCCCGGCGAGAGCATCACCTATGAGCGCGATCCGAATCACTGGGGCAAGGACATTCCCGCCAAGGTCGGCACCGACAATTACGACCAGATCACCGTCCAGTATTTCCTGCAGGACACAACGCTGTTCGAGGCCTTCAAGAAGGGCGATGTCGACATCTATCCCGACGGCAATCCCGGTCATTGGGCCAATGCCTATAATTTCCCCGCCGTCACCTCGGGGGTTGTGGTCAAGGACGTGTTCACACCGAAACTGCCGAGCGGCATGCTCGGATTCGTGTTCAACACGCGCCGGCCGATCTTCGCCGATCCCAAGGTGCGCGAAGGTCTGTCGCTGGTGTTCGACTTCGAATGGGCGAACAAGAACCTTTATTCCGGCGCCTATAAACGCACGCAGAGCTTCTGGCAGAATTCCGAGCTGTCGAGTTTCGGCGTTCCCGCCAACGCGGCCGAGCTTGCCCTGCTCGGGCCGATCAAGGACAAGATCGCGCCGGAGATTCTCGACGGCACCTACAAGCTGCCGGTCACCGACGGTTCCGGCCGCGACCGCAATGTGCTGAAACAGGCCGTCGAGCAGTTGAAACAGGGCGGCTATACGATCCAGGGCGGGAAGATGAACGACGCCTCCGGCCGCCAGCTCGCCTTCGAGATCATGACGCAGAATGCCGACCAGGAGAAGCTCGCCCTCGCCTATCAGCGTTCGCTGCAGACGATCGGCATCGCCGCTTCGATCCGCACCGTCGACGATTCGCAGTATCAGAGCCGGACGAACAGCTTCGACTACGACATGATCATGAAGTCCTACACGTCCTCGCTGTCGCCCGGAAACGAACAGCTCGGCCGCTGGTCTTCGGCCGCGAAGACCCGCGAGGGCAGCGACAGCTTCGCGGGCGCTGCCGACCCCGATCTAGATGCGTTGATCGATCACCTGCTCCGGGCGCGCACGGCCGAGGATTTCACCGCGGCGGTGCGCTCCTACGACCGGCTGCTGCTGTCCAGCCATTACGTGCTGCCGCTCTATCATATGGGTCAGCAATGGGTGGCGCGCAGCAAACGCATCGGCCATCCCGACACGGTGCCGCTCTATGGCTATCAGCTGCCGCTATGGTGGGATACGAGCGCCCAATAAGAAGCAGCCGAACCGCCCCGGCTTAAATGTCTCCCTGGAGACGCACAGAATAAGGAAAATCATGATGGAGCGCATCACCATCGACGTCGTCTCGGATGTCGTCTGCCCCTGGTGCTATCTCGGCAAGGCGCGGCTGGAACTCGCCATCGCCGAGGTGCAGGACCAAATCGGCGTCGACATCAACTGGCGGCCGTACCGGCTCAATCCCGACTACCCCAAGGAAGGCGTCGACCAGAAGAAGGCGCTGGCGGAGAAGCTCGGCGGCGAGGAGCGCGTGGCGCAGGCGCACAAGATGCTCACCGATTATGGCCGCGAGGTCGGCATCGCCTTTAATTTCGAGGCGATCAAGATCGGCCCGAACACGCTCGATGCGCATCGGCTGATCCACTGGGCGATGATCGAAGGACGCGAGAAGCAGGACAAGGTCGTTGCCGCGCTGTTCAGGGCGAATTTCGAGGATGGCCGCAATGTCGGCGACCATGCTGTGCTGCTCGATATCGCCGAAAAATCAGGCCTCGACCGCTCGGTCATCGCCTCGCTACTCGCCTCCGATGCCGATCGCGATCTGATCGTCGCCGAGATCAAGGCGGCCCAGGAGATGGGCGTCAACGGCGTGCCGTTCTTCATCTTCGACCAGCAATATGCCGTCAGCGGTGCACAGACACCCGATGTGCTAGCGAACGCGTTGCGCGATATCGCCAAGGCGAAGGCCGAGGCGCGGTCGGGGCTCAACTGAGGCTACTATGCGAATCGAGATCGAACAGCAGCGGCAAAGCCGTCCGCGTGAGCCAACTATACCGTTTATATTTTCAAGCATGACTTGGAACGAAGCATGAGTGGCGCCAGAGCGAAACCTAAAGGAATTTATATGCTTCATTCACAAGGGACTCACGGCTGGGAGTTCGCAAACTGGGATAGGCTACAGCCCGATGGTGAAGGCATCGGCCTCCATTTTCGTGAGAGCCCGTGGCCGGATAGCATGCTCGATTTGCCTCGCGGCCCGTGGCGAATACCGGACTATGCCGAAACGCCAAAGCTGATCTTTGATTCAAAGCGGAAAGTGCAAGACATTTATGCGGTAGAGTATTTCCTTTTCATTTCCGACAAAATGAAGAGCTTGCTTGAGGAGTTCGCTCCAAAGTCATGTGAATACTTGATTTGCGAGACCGAGTTTTCGAACGGAAAACCCGGACCGAAAATCTGGCTGTGCAGCGTTGTCGATTCATACCGCAAGGCAGTGGATGTCGAGAATTCCCCCTTAATTCGCGTCACTCAATGGGGCGGCTATATGATATCGGGCGGAGCTGACTGGTGTTTTCTGCCTGCTGTCCTCAAGGGCGCGCAGCTCTTCCGCTTGGTTGAGTATGCGGTGGCAATTTTTTGCGATCAATCGTTCAAGGACATATGCAAAGACAGGGGTATTAAAGGTACTTCTTTCCAACAAGTTGGCTTTTTACCGAAATAGTAAGATACGTTTCGATGAGCAGCGCATTCCAACTTCGTTGTAGAGCGAAGCTGCAGGAATCTAGCCCGGAACCGGAACGCAGCGCACCTCGGTCTTCACCGAATTGGCGATGAAGCATTCGTCGTGGGCGCGATGATGCAGGGCTTCGAGTTCGCTTGACGAGGGCTGCTTTTCGCCGCTGAAGACGACATGCGGACGGAGCGTTACGACGGTCATGGCAAGGCGGCCTTCGGCATTCTTTTCCATGATGCCCTCGGCGGCATCGGTGTAGCTGTCGACGCAAAAGCGCTGTTTGGCGGCGATCGACAGGAACCAGAGCATGTGGCAGCTGGAGAGCGAGGCGACGAAAGCCTCTTCCGGATCAACGGCATCCTCGGCTGAGTAGGGCAGCGGAACGACATGCGCGGAAGAGGACGCCCTCACCTCGATGCCGCCGTCGAAGGTCCAGCGGTGGGCGCGGCTGTAGCGGTTGTCGGTGAAGGTCTCGCCGTTGCGCTGCCAGGCGATTGTTGCGCCGTATGTTCCCATCTCCATCTCCTTTTTCCACGCAATTCCGGACGCAAAACCGCGGCACACTTTTGCTGGAATTGCTCTATTTCGCGAATTCGGCCAGCTGCGTCATGATGACGGCGGCGCCCTGCAGGCGTTTTTCCGGCGTCGGCAGGTCTCGGGTCAGGAACAGGCTGTGATCGGGGCGGATCTTCGCCATCGTGCCCTGCTTGCCGATATAACCGACGAGGTTGGCCGGATTGGGGAATTCCTTGTTGCGGAACTGCACGACGACGCCCTTCGGGCCGGCATCGAGCTTTTCGACATTGGCGGTGCGGCAGAGCGACTTGATGTAGACGATCTTCAGCAGGTGCTGGACTTCGATCGGCATCGGGCCGAAGCGGTCGATCATCTCGGCGCCGAAGCCATCGATCTCCTTGAGCTCGGTGATTTCGCCGAGACGGCGGTAGAGCGCCATGCGCAGGTGCAAATCGGGCACGTAGCCTTCCGGGATCATCACCGTCGTGCCGACCGAGATCTGCGGCGACCAGCCGGTGTCGTGGACCTCGTCGAGACCCTTGACCTCGGCGACCGCCTCTTCCAGCATCTGCTGGTAAAGCTCGAAGCCGACCTCCTTGATATGGCCGGACTGCTCCTCGCCGAGCAGGTTGCCGGCGCCGCGGATATCGAGGTCGTGGCTTGCCAGCTGGAAACCGGCGCCAAGCGTATCCAGCGACTGTAGCACCTTGAGGCGACGTTCGGCGGTGGCCGTCAGCACCTTGTTGACCGGCAGGGTGAAGAGCGCGAAAGCACGCACCTTCGAGCGGCCGACGCGACCACGCAGCTGATAGAGCTGGGCGAGACCGAACATATCGGCACGGTGGACGATCAGCGTATTGGCGGTGGGCACGTCGAGGCCGGATTCGACGATGGTGGTCGAGAGAAGCACGTCGTAGCGGCCTTCATAGAAGGCGTTCATGATGTCTTCGAGTTCGCCGGCCGGCATCTGGCCATGGGCGACCGCGACCTTCAGCTCCGGCACATCCGACTGCAAGAAGGCATGCACGTCCTCGAGATCGGCAAGCCGCGGGCAGACATAGAAGCTCTGGCCGCCGCGATAGTGCTCGCGCATCAGCGTCTCGCGGATGACCAGGCTATCGAAGGGCGAGATGAAGGTGCGTACCGCCATGCGGTCGACCGGCGGCGTGGTGATCAGCGACAGTTCGCGCACGCCGGTCATGGCAAGCTGCAGCGTGCGCGGGATCGGCGTTGCCGACAGCGTCAGCACGTGCACGTCGCTCTTCAGCTCCTTCAGCCGCTCCTTGTGCTTGACGCCGAAATGCTGTTCCTCGTCGATGACGAGCAGGCCGAGATTGGCGAATTTGATACCGGCGCCGAGCAGCGCATGGGTGCCGACGACGATATCGGTCTTGCCTTCCGCCACTTCCTTCTTGGTCAGCGCCAGCTCCTTGGCGCCGACGAGGCGCGAGGCCTGCTGGATGCGCACCGGCAGACCGCGGAAACGGTCGGAGAAGGTCTTGAAATGCTGGCGGGAAAGCAGTGTCGTCGGCACGACGATGGCGACCTGGGCACCGTTCATCGCGGCGACGAAGGCGGCGCGCAGCGCCACTTCGGTCTTGCCGAAGCCGACGTCGCCGCAGACCAGACGGTCCATCGGCCGGCCGGCGGCGAGATCCGAGCGCACCGCCTCGATGGCGTTATCCTGATCTTCGGTCTCGTCATAGGGGAAGCGAGCTGCGAATTCGTCGTAAAGGCCTTCCGGCGTCGTCAGCATCGGCGCATGGCGCGTCAGGCGCTCGGCAGCGATGCGGATCAGCGCATCGGCCATATCGAGCAGGCGCTTCTTGAGCTTGGCCTTGCGCATCTGCCAGGCGCCGCCGCCGAGCTTGTCGAGCTGCGCCTCGGTGCCCTCGCCGCCGTAACGCGAGAGAAGATCGATGTTTTCGACCGGCAGGAAGAGCTTGGCCTCGTCGGCATATTGCAGTTCGAGGCAGGCATGCGGCGCGCCTGCCGCCTCAATGGTCCTCAGCCCTATAAAGCGCCCGATACCATGTTCGGCGTGGACGACGATCGAGCCCTCATCGAGGCCCGCGACTTCCGAGATGAAATCGGCGGCGCGCTTGCGGCGCTTGGAGCGGCGCACCATGCGGTCGC
Source organism: Rhizobium sp. 10PS4 (assembly GCF_032464805.1). Classification (NCBI taxonomy): domain Bacteria; kingdom Pseudomonadati; phylum Pseudomonadota; class Alphaproteobacteria; order Hyphomicrobiales; family Rhizobiaceae; genus Rhizobium; species Rhizobium sp. 10PS4. The sequence goes on from NZ_JAWDIW010000004.1 coordinate 78,334, forward strand.
CGAGGATGTCCTGCTCGCCGATGACGACGAGGTCGCCGGCCTCGAAGCCGGCTTCGAGACTGAGTACGGCAGCAGCAGCCTCACCTCTCGCCAGCGAGCCGACATCCTTCAGCGCCTCGATCGGCTTGACCTTTTCCAGGCCATGTTCGTTCAACACCTGCAGCAGGCGCTCCAGCGAGCCTTCGGTCCAGGCGGTGACGAGCACTTTCGCGCCGGCAGCGCGCCGGTCGGCAATATGCTTGACGACGACGTCGAAGATGTTAATGCGTTCGGCATCGCCGCCGCCTTCGGCGTTCGAGCGAGCCCAGCGCTGGCCCTGGCGAGCGTCGACATTGACGACCCGCCTTGCCTCGCCCTCATGCTCGTTGAAGGGGCTGATGCGGATCGCGCCGAGAGCGTCGAGGGTTTTGACGAAAAGCTTGCTGTCGAGATAGAGCTGGCCCGGCGTCACCGGCTTGTAGGGCGTGCCCTGCGTCATCCCCTTGGCCGGCTGGCCGGAGTTCAGGCGGGCGTCGTAATAGTCGAAAACGAGCTTGGAGCGCTCTTCGGCTGCTTCACGTACCGTATGGTCGATGACGATACGGAAGCCGCTGAGATAATCGAAGACGGTATCGAGCTTCTCGTAGAAAAGCGGCAGCCAGTGCTCCATGCCGGGGTAACGGCGGCCTTCGGAGACGGCGAGATAGAGCGCGTCGTCGCGTGTGGTCGCGCCGAAAGCGGAGAGGTAATTCTTGCGGAAACGGCTGATCGTATCGGGCGTCAGCGTCACCTCGCTCATCGGATTGAGATCGAGGGAACGCACCTGCCCGATCGTGCGCTGGCTGGCCGGATCGAAGGAGCGGATGCTCTCCAGCGTGTCGCCGAAGAAATCGAGGCGGACCGGCTCTTCGGAACCCGGCACGAAGACGTCGAGAATGCCGCCGCGCACGGCATATTCGCCGACCTCGCGAACGGTCGCGACCCGCTCGAAGCCGTTGCGCTCCAGGCGTCCGGCGAGATCGTCCATGCGCAGCTGATTGCCGGGGCGGGCCGAAAAGCTCAGGCTTTCTATGACATCCTGCGGCGCCACCTTCTGCAGCATGGCATTGGCGGTGACGAGCACGATTGCCGCATGCGGCTTCTTGCGATGGGCGATGAGGCCGCCGAGTGCGGCAAGCCGGCGAGCCGAAGTGTCGGCACTCGGCGAGACACGGTCATAGGGCAGACAGTCCCAGGCCGGCAGGGTGAGAACCGGAATGTCGGGGGCGACAAAGCTCAGCATCTGTTCGAGATCGGCCATTCGGTGGCCGTCGGACATGACATAGGCGACCGGCTCTCCCGTTCGGGCGAGCTCGGCGAGCAGCACCGTTTCAAGACCTGCCGGCACATTGCCGATCGTCAGCGGCTCGGCAATGGCCGCAAGCTTCTTCGCATCGAAACCAGGGATCATTCCGGCGTCCTGAGGGGCTTGTCAAAATCGGGCTTGTAGGCGGCGATGCGGGCAAACATCGGTGTCTGGAAACGCTCAGGCACCGGCCATGTTCCCATGATCCAGCGGACGAGATCATTGTCCTCTTCCGCCATGATCGTCTCGAACTCATCGAGTTCGGCTTCCGACAGAGTCGCGACCTCGGCTTCGGCGAACTGGCCGAAGACCAGATCCATCTCGCGGATGCCGCGATGCCAGCAGCGGAAAAGGATTCTGCGGCGGCGCGGGTCGAGACCGGCACTCGTGAGCGTGACACCTGTCATGGCATTACCTTCCTGTTGATGCGCCTCTATAGACCCTGGAAAGCGGCTTGTCAGCCTTGCCAAGGCCGCATTGTTCATCGCATTTTGGCCTCATGCGCCCCGCCATTCTCGATCCTCTGTTTTCCCCCATTTCCGGCCTTCCGGGCGTCGGCCCGAAGATCGCCGAGCTGCTCGTCAAGCTGCTCGGCCGCGAGACGCTGGAGGATTGCCGGGTGATCGACCTGCTCTTCCACGCGCCCTTCTCGCTGATCGACCGGCGCAACCAGCCGGGCATCGCCCGGGCGCCGCAGGGTGCGATCGTGACGATCACGGCGCGCGTCGACCGGCACCAGGTGCCGCCGCGCGGCAAAAGCAATATCCCCTACCGCGTCTTCCTGCATGACGAGACCGGCGAGCTGACGCTGGTCTTCTTTCGCGGACAGGCGGCATGGCTGGAAAAGCAGCTGCCTGTTGACGCGGAGGTGACGGTCAGCGGCAAGATCGACTGGTTCAACGGCCGCGCCTCGATGGCGCATCCCGACTATATCGTCAGGGCCGACGAGGCGGAGAGCCTGCCGCTGGTCGAGCCGATCTATCCGCTGACGGCGGGGCTCTCGCCGAAGACGCTGCGCAAGATCATCGACGCCGGCCTGCCGCGTTTTCCCGAGCTGCCGGAATGGATCGACCTGGCCTTGACTGAGAAACAGGGACTGCCGTCGATCCGCGACAGTTTCCACATGCTGCACGAGCCGCGCGATCCCACCGATATCGACCCGCAGGCCCCTGCCCGGCGGCGGCTTGCCTATGACGAATTCCTCGCCGGCCAGCTATCGCTGAGCCTGGTGCGGCAGAGGCTGCGCAAGGTGGCGGGCCAGCCGGTGCATGCCACCGGCGCCATCAGCAGCAAGATCCTGAAGAGCTTGCCCTTTTCGCTTACCGCCAGCCAGAACGAGGCGATCGCCGAGGTTTTGAAGGATATGGCCGGCAACGAGCGCATGCTGCGGCTGCTGCAGGGCGATGTCGGCTCCGGCAAGACGCTGGTGGCGCTGATGGCGATGGCGGCGGTGATCGAGAGCGGCGGCCAGGCCGTGCTGATGGCGCCGACTGAAATCCTGGCGCGGCAGCACCACGCGACGATCGCGAAATTCGCCGCCTCCGCCGGTCTCGGCATCGAGGTGCTGACCGGGCGAACCAAGGGACGCGAGAGGGAGGAAATCCTGGAGCGCATCGCCTCGGGTGCTGCCCAGATCATCATCGGCACGCATGCGCTGTTCCAGGACAGCGTCGCCTACGCCAATCTGATGCTTGCCGTCGTCGACGAGCAGCACCGTTTCGGCGTGCATCAGCGCCTGCGGTTGACCGCCAAGGGCCTCTCGCCGCACATGCTTGTCATGACGGCGACGCCGATCCCGCGCACGCTGGTGCTTGCCGCCTTCGGCGATATGGACGTCTCCAAGCTCACCGAAAAACCGGCCGGCCGCAAGCCGATTCAGACGATCACCGTGCCGATGGAACGGACCGGCGAAATCGTCGGGCGGCTGCAAAGCGCGATCGCCGAGGGCAAGAAGGCCTACTGGATCTGCCCGCTGGTCGAGGAGTCCGAAGAGCTCGACCTGATGTCGGCCGAGGAACGGCATGCGACGCTGGTCGCCGCACTTGGCCCCGGCATCGGCCTGATCCACGGCCGCATGAGCGGGCCGGAGAAGGACGCGGCGATGATGGCGTTTAAGAACGGCGAGACCCGGCTGCTCGTCGCCACGACCGTCGTCGAGGTCGGTGTCGACGTGCCGGATGCGACGATCATGGTGATCGAGCATGCCGAACGTTTCGGCCTGGCGCAATTGCATCAGCTGCGCGGCCGCGTCGGGCGCGGCCACGAGGCCTCGACCTGCATCCTGCTCTACAAGGGACCGCTCGGCGAGACCGGCCATGCCAGGCTCTCGATCATGCGGGAGACGGAGGACGGCTTCCGCATCGCCGAGGAGGACCTGAAGCTGCGCGGCGAAGGCGAATTGCTCGGCACACGACAATCCGGCACGCCGGGTTTCCGCATCGCCAGCCTCGAGGCGCATGCCGACCTGCTGGAGATCGCCCGTAAGGATGCGGCTTACCTCATCGAGCGCGATCCGGAGCTGACCACCGAGAGGGGAACGGCGATCCGCACCCTGCTTTATCTTTTCCGCCGCGACGAGGCGATCCGGTTCTTGAGAGCGGGTTAAAGCGCGCCGAGGCGCGCTTTAAGTCTTTGTTCTATGCATGTCGTTACCCCAAAACCGCTGAACACTTTTGGGCGACATGCATCATTCAGCCTTGGAAACCGCCACCGGCTTCGGCCGCGGCAAATGCTTCTGCTTGGGATCGGCCGGCTTATGTTCGGGCGCCACAAGCCCGCCTGAAATCAGGAACTTGGCGGCGTCTTCCGGCGACATATCGAGCATGACGATTTTTTCGCGCGGCACGAAGATGAGGAAGCCGGCCGTCGGCACCGGCGTCGGCGGCAGGAAGACGGCGACCATGTCCTGGCCCATGGCATTGAACTTCGAAGCGATTTCGCCCTTGGCGTCGGTGGCGATGAAGATCAGTGCCCAGAGGCCGGGACCCGGATATTCGATGAGGCCGACCTTTTTGAAGGAGTTCGCCTGTTCCTTCAGCACGGTTTCGAAAATCTGCTTCACGCTTCTGTAGATCGTGCGCACCAGCGGCATGCGCTGAACGATCGATTCGCCGAACCGGACGATGCTCTGGCCGATGAGGTTCTTGCCGAGGAAGCCGACGACGGTGATCAGCACGACGGCGATCAGCAGGCCGAAGCCGGGAATGGCGAAATTGAGATAGCTTTCCGGATTCCAGCGCGCCGGAATATAGGGCCGGACCCAGCTGTCCGACCAATGGATGAAGGTCCAGGTCAGCCAGATGGTAATCGCGATCGGCGCGCAGATGATCAGTCCTGCGAGAAAATTATTCCTCAGCCGCGTCGCGACCGGCATTCTGGGGGTGTTGTCGGCCATCGTTTCCTGATGAACTCCATCTCAGTCCTGGACGGGCCGGAACGCCGGCCCTTCCCCCTTGTCCGCAGACCAAAATTGCCAGAATTCGGGGCGCCGCACAATATGTTTCGGCACGGCGCTCCCGGCGTTGCAGGCTTATTCCACGGTCACGGATTTCGCCAGGTTGCGCGGCTGATCGACATCGGTGCCCATGAAGACGGCGGTGTGATAGGCGAGCAACTGGATCGGCAGCGAGAAGATCATCGGCGCGATGATTTCGTCGACCACAGGCAGGGTAATCGTCGCCATGGTCGGCAGTTTCGAGGCCGCCGCACCGGCCTCGTCGGTGATGAAGATGATGCGGCCGCCGCGGGCGGCGACCTCCTGCATGTTCGAGACAGTCTTTTCGAAGAAGCGGTCGTAGGGCGCGATGACGATAACAGGCATGTTCTCGTCGATCAGCGCGATCGGTCCGTGCTTCAACTCGCCGGCGGCGTAACCCTCGGCGTGGATATAGGAAATTTCCTTGAGCTTCAGTGCGCCTTCCATGGCAAGCGGGAAGCTGGTGCCGCGGCCGAGATAGAGCACGTCCTTGCATTTCGACAGTTCGCGCGACAGGCTTTCCATCTGCGGCTGGATGAGGTTCAGCACCCGGCTCATGATCCGCGGCATTTCGGCGAGATGGCGCACCAGCGCCCTCTCCTCGTCTGCACTCACCGTGCCGCGCGCCTTGCCGGCGCCGATCGCCAGCGCTGCCAGCACGGCAAGCTGGCAGGTGAAGGCCTTGGTCGAGGCGACGCCGATTTCGGGACCGGCCATGATCGGGAAGACGGCATCGGATTCGCGCGCGATCGTCGATTCGCGGACATTGACGACGGCGCCGATCTTCAACCCGTTGTCGCGGCAATAACGCAAGCATGCCAGCGTATCGGCGGTCTCGCCGGACTGCGAGATGAAGAGTGCGGCCTGCGACGGCGACAGCGGCATTTCGCGGTAGCGGAACTCGGAGGCAACGTCGATCTCAACAGGCAGGCGGGCATAACGCTCGAACCAGTATTTGCCGACGAGGCCGGCGAGATAGGCCGTGCCGCAGGCCGAGATCGCAAGGCCGGTCGCCGCCTTGAAGTCGATCGCGGCGGCATTGGCGCCGATGGTGTTCTCGGCGAAATCGACATAGTGGCTGAGCGCATGAGAGATCACCTCCGGCTGCTCGTAGATTTCCTTTTCCATGAAGTGGCGGTGGTTGCCCTTGTCGACGACATAGGCGGTCGCCTGCGAGATCTGCCGGGCGCGCTTGACCGGCTTGCCGGCGAAATCGAGCACCGCGACACTGTCGCGGGTGAGGATGGCGCAATCGCCGTCGACGAGGTAGGTAATCTCGTTGGTGAAAGGCGATAGCGCGATCGCATCCGAGCCGAGGAACATCTCGCCGCGGCCGTAGCCGACGGCGAGCGGCGGGCCGGAACGGGCGGCCATGATCGTGCCGGGATCGGCCTTGAGCATGATGGCCAGCGCATAGGCGCCGGTTACCCGGTTCACCATCTTCAGCATGGCGGCGCGCGGCTCCAGGCCTTCGCGCAGGTATTTCGCCATCAGATGGGCGACGACCTCGGTGTCGGTCTGGGTTTCGAAAACCGACCCCTCCTCGGTCAACTCGTCGCGAAGCTCGGAGAAGTTCTCGATGATGCCGTTATGGACGACGGCGACGCCTTCGACGAAATGCGGATGGGCATTGGTCTCGTTCGGCACGCCATGGGTCGCCCAGCGCGTGTGGGCGATGCCGACGGTGCCGGGCAGCGGTTCGATGTCGAGGCGCTTTTCCAGATTGAACAGCTTGCCCTCGGCGCGGCGGCGATCCATCACGCCGTCATGAATGGTGGCGACACCGGCGGAATCGTAACCGCGATATTCGAGACGCTTCAGCGCATCGACCAGGCGCCCCGCAACAGGCGCAGTTCCGACGATCCCCACAATGCCGCACATATAGTATCCCCATAAAGGCTTCGACAACGAGGCCAGTCCTAACGATTCCTGCTTATTTCTCAATCACCTCGGCGGTCACTTTCAATTTCCGCCGGTTACGCAAGGCCGGTCAGGCTTTCGCCTTCTTCGCCGCCTTGATGGCGAGCGCACGCTCACGCAGCAGCGTCGCGCGGCCGGGCTTGATCTCCTGCCGGGCGCGGCCGAGCGCCAGCGCGTCGGCCGGCACGTCGGCAGTGATGACGCTGCCGGAGGCGATATAGGCGCCGTCGCCAATCGTCACCGGCGCGACCAGCGAAGAATTGGAACCGATGAAGGCGTTTTCGCCGATCACCGTCTCGCTCTTGTTGACGCCGTCATAGTTGCAGGTGATCGTGCCGGCGCCGATATTGCTGCCGGCGCCGATGACGGCATCGCCGATGTAAGTCAGGTGGTTGACCTTGGCGCCCTCGCCGAGCCGGCCGTTCTTGACCTCGCAGAAATTGCCGACCTTCGAACCGGTGCCGAGATCCGCACCCGGACGCAACCGCGCAAAGGGGCCGACGGTCGCGCCCTGGCTGACATGCGCGCCTTCGATATGCGAGAAGGCATGGATGACGGCGCCGCTGTCGATCACCGCGCCGGGACCGAAGACGACGTTCGGCTCGATCAGCGCATCCTGGCCGATGACGGTATCGTAGGCGAGAAAAACCGTTTCCGGCGCGATCATGGTGACGCCTGAAAGCATCATCTGGTGGCGGCGGCGCTCCTGCCAGAAGCGCTCGATGACGGCGAGTTCGGCCCGGTTGTTGCAGCCGGTCATCTCGATCTCGGGAGCATCGACCGCGGTGACGCGTCCGCCGAGCGAACGGGCGATTTCGACGAGATCGGTCAGATAGAATTCGCCCTTCGCATTGGCGTTGCCGATGCGCGAGAGAAGATCGAGCGCCTTTCTGCCGTTGATCGCCATCAGCCCACTGTTGCACCAGGTCACAGTGCGCTCAGCATCGGTCGCATCCTTTTCCTCGCGGATGGCGATGAGTTCGCCGTCCTTGACGAGCAGGCGGCCGTAGCCAGTCGGGCGGTCGGTGTGGAAGCCGATGACGACGACATCGCTGCCATCGGCAAGGCCCTGGCGGGCGGCCTTCAGCGGTCCGTCGGTCTGCAGCGGCACATCGCCATAGGTGACGAGGATATCGTCATAACCCTTGGCGATCGCTTCGCGCGCCGCCAGCACCGCGTGGCCGGTGCCGAGGCGTTCCTTCTGCAGACAGGATTCGATGTCGACGCCGGCGATGCTTGCCGCCTTTGCCACGTCCTCGGCATCACGGCCGACGACAAGGGCGACGGATGAGATGCCGGCGGAGGCGACCGCCTCGACCACATGGGCGATCATCGGCCGTCCGGCGACCGGATGCAGGACCTTCGATTTCGAGGATTTCATCCGCGTGCTGTCACCGGCGGCAAGGATGACGGCAAGACAAGTGCGTTCCATGATTTGCTCCGCGAATCCGCGCCATGAGGCGGCTTTATCGCCTCATACTGCATAATTCCCTAAATCGGAATCGATTTAAGGATAAATTATGCAGCCATTCAAAGTGCTGCAGCGTCCTTTGCATCTCTCGAAAAGACGTGCGGCGCTGCAGACAAGCAAAGCCTTCACAAGGGTGAAATTGCTGCCGAAATCGACCCTGTGACGGCCTCGGACCCGCGGGCCTCGAAAGCTTCATGCACATGATGGCGGCCGTCGAGGATGACGTCCTCCATCGCACGGCGCGCGGCGGCGTTATCGCCGGAAACGATCGCATCGACGATGCGCATATGGGTATCGGCGATATTGGCGAAGCCGTTTTCGGTTGGCGGCGTGCTCATCCGGAACATGCCGACGAGGGCTGCTTCGATGAGACTGCCCAGTGTCCGCATGAAGGGATTGTGCGAGGCTTCGGCGATCGCCAGGTGAAAACGAAGGTCGGCGAGTGCGAGGCTGTCGGCCGTATGACCGGCCGCCGCCATCTCGAGCGCCAGCCCGCGCAGCATCTCGATCTCCTCGGCATTCGCCCGCTCGGCGACGAGACCGGCGGCGAAAGGTTCGAAGGCGAGACGGATATCGTAGAGCTGCAGCAGAAACTCTTCCGTCACGCCGTTGTCGAAGTGCCAGGCGATGATCTCGCTGTCGAACATGTTCCAGAGGTTCTTCTCGGTCACACGCGTACCGACCCGCGCCTTGGCGACGACCATGCCTTTGGCGGCGAGCGTCTTCATCGTCTCGCGCAACACCGTGCGGGACACTTTGAAGCGTTGCGCCAGTTCCGTATCGCCTGGCAGGATCGAGCCGACCGGATAGGTGCCGGCGACGATCGCCTTGCCGAGTTCGTCGACCACCTGAGCGTGGCTCGTCCGGGTTCTACGCCCCGTTTTGCGTGTCTCGTCCAATTTGTAGCGCAAGCGATCCGTCTCCCCCTCAGGCGTACCTCTTGTTCAGACTGGAAACGAACAGGATGGCTTTCTGCATCAGGATGAATGCAAACAGCAAAAGGCCAATCAGGATCTTGGTCCACCAGCTCGACAGCGTGCCGTCGAAGGTGATGTAGGTCTGAATGAGCCCCTGGATCAGGATACCGATCAAGGTTCCTGCCACGAATCCCGCTCCTCCGGTCAGCAGCGTCCCCCCAATGACGACCGCCGCGATGGCATCGAGTTCGACGCCGACTGCTGCAAGAGAATATCCGGCAGAGGTGTACAGCGAAAAAACGATCCCGGATAGACCCGCGAGAAAACCCGACAACGCATAGATCTGGATTGTCGTGCGGCCGACCGGCACGCCCATCAGCCTCGCCGTCTGCGTGCCGCCGCCGAGCGCATAGACGTTGGTGCCGAAGCGGGTGCGCTGGGCGATGAAAATGCCGACGGCAAAGACCAGAAGCATGATGCCGCCGATCAGCGTCAGCCGCCCGCCACCGGGCAGACGGTAATAGAGGCTCGTCAGCGTCGAATAATATTCGTGGTTGATCGGGATGCTGTCGATCGAGAGCACGAAGGCCATGCCGCGCGCCAGGAACATGCCGGCAAGGGTGACGATGAAGGCCGGCATTTCGAGATAGTGGATGATCGCGCCCATGATACCGCCAAAGGCAGTGGTGATGACGAGCACCAGCGCGAAGGCGAGCAGCGGATGGATCGAGGTGTTCTCAAGGATCACCGCGAGGAAGACGCCGGTAAAGGCGATGACCGAGCCGATCGACAGATCGATGCCGCCCGAAATGATAACGAAGGTCATGCCGACGGCAGCGATGCCGAGAAAGGCATTGTCGGTCAAAAGATTGCCGATGACGCGCGTCGACAGAATGTTCGGATATTGCAGCGCGCATCCTGCATAGGCGAGCACGAAGATGACGATGGTCGCAAGCAGCGGCAGGTATTTCGAGTTCATTTCGGCTGCTCCCTGCCCTGCCGGCGGCTGGCGAAGATGGCGAGCGATTGTACCGCCGGCGACTGGATGACGAGAATGACGATAATGATGACGGCCTTGATGATCAGGTTGAATTCAGGCGGGAAGCCGGCGGACAGGATGCCGGTATTCACCGCCTGGATGATCATCGCACCGATCAGCGATCCGAGAATGCTGAAGCGTCCGCCGAGCAGCGAATTGCCGCCGACGACGACGGCGAGGATGGCGTCGAGTTCCAGCCATAGGCCGGCATTATTGGCATCGGCGCCCTTGATGTCGGCTGCGACGATGATGCCCGCAATCGAGGCGCAGAGACCGCTCAGCATGTAGACCGCCATCAGCAGCACCGGCGTTTGAATGCCGGAGAGCGTGCTGGCGCGACGATTGATGCCGACGGCCTCGATCAGCATGCCGAGCGCCGTGCGGCGGACGAGCAGGATGACGAGCAGGCCGACGAGAAGCCAGATGACGACAGGCATCGGCAGGAGAGCCAGCGAACCGCTGCCGAAGAAGGTGAGCCCGTCATTGTTGAAGGTCAGGATGGCGCCTTCGGTGATGAGCTGGGCGATGCCGCGACCGGCCACCATCAGCACCAGCGTCGCGATAATCGGCTGGATATTGAGGACTGCCACGAGGAAACCGTTCCAGACACCGCAGGCAAGCCCAATCGCCAGCGTCAGGATAATAGTATAAGCAACTGAATTTCCTGACACAATCGACGAAGCGGCGACGGCGCCGCAGATGGCGATGACCGCACCGACGGACAGATCGATACCCTTGGTGGCGATGACCAGCGTCATGCCGATCGCCAGCAGCGCCACCGGCGCGCCGCGGTTCAGCACGTCGATCAGGCTGCCATAGAGGCGGTCATTCTGAACCACGACATTAAAAAACTGCGGTGACGTTATGAAATTCAACAGAAGAATGACAACGAGCGCAATCAATTGCGGCGCCAGGCGATATGCCAGCGCTTTCAGCGAGGACCTCATGCATCCTCCATCTTGTGCTCGGCCGCAGCGATGGCATCGACGATGCCGGCAGCGGTGATACGCTCGCCTGTCAGTTCGGCGATATGCTGCCTGTCGCGAAGTACGATGACACGTGAGCTATAGGCGACAAGCTCTTCAAGTTCCGAGGAAATTACGATCAGCGACATGCCGCCGGCACAGAGCTCTTCGATGAGCCGGATGATCTCGGCATGGGCACCGACATCGATGCCGCGGGTCGGCTCGTCGAGGATCAGAAACTTCGGATTGGTCGCCAGCCAGCGGGCGAGGATCGCCTTCTGCTGGTTGCCGCCTGACAGTAGCCGGATCGGCTTCTCGCGATCGGTGGTGCGGATATCGAGCGCCTTGATGTAGCGGTCGGCAAGCGTGTTCTGCTCGGCGCGCGACAGCGGCCGCGTCCAGCCGCGGCGGGCCTGCAGCGCCAGTGCGATGTTCTCCCTGATCGACAGGTCGCCGATGATGCCATCGGTCTTGCGGTCCTCCGGGCAGAAGCCGAAGCCCTTTGCGATCGCCGCGCGGGGGCTCGAAATCGTCGCCGGCTGGCCGTCGATCGTGGCGCTGCCGCTGTCGGCGTGTTCGATGCCGAAGAGCAGTTCGGCGGTTTCGGTGCGGCCGGAACCGAGCAGCCCGGCGACGCCGACCACCTCTCCGGCGCGCACTTCAAGGTCGAACGGTTTGACCTTGCCACGTTTGCCGTAGCCTGAAAACCGGTATCGGACATCACCCGCCGCAAGGTTGTGTTCCCTGACCGTCTCCTCGACATGGGCCAGCTCGCGGCCGAGCATCATGGCGATCAGGCCCTGGCGCGGCAGATTGGCGACATCGCGGGTGCCGACGAGCTTGCCGTTGCGCAGCACGGTGATACGGTCGCTAATCGCATAAACCTGCTCGAGAAAATGGGTGATGAAGACGATGCCAAGGCCGCGCTTCTTGAGGTCTTCGATGATGCGGAAGAGCAGCGCCACTTCCTGATTATCGAGACTTGCAGTGGGCTCATCGAGGATCAGCACCTTGCCGGAAAGATCGACGGCACGGGCGATGGCAACCACCTGCTGGACAGCGACGGAGAAACGGCCGAGCTCGGCGGTGACGTCGATATCGACGCCGTAGCCGGCGAGCAACTCACGTGCCTTGCGGTTCATTGCGCGGACGTCGGTCATGCCGAAGCGCCTTGGCTGGCGCCCGAGAAAGAGATTTTCGGCGACGCTGAGATTGGAAAGGAGATTGACCTCCTGGTAGACCGTGCCGATGCCGAGCTTCTGGGCGGCGAGCGTATTGGCCGGATTGATTTCCTGGCCGTCGAGCGTCAGGCTGCCCTCGTCACGATGGTAGGCGCCGGTGATGCACTTGATCAGCGTCGACTTGCCGGCACCGTTTTCGCCCAGCAATGCGTGCACCTCGCCTCGGCGGAGCGTGAAATCGACCTTATCCAGCGCCACTGCGCCGGGAAAGAATTTCGATATTCCGGAGGCCGCGAGAACGTTCTCGAAATCGTGAATCATAAGGGTCTGTTTTCCTGATATTGACGGCAAACGCCGCGCCGCGGCCGGACATGACGTCCCAAGGCGGCAAAGGCAGTTCCGCACCGGTCCATGACGGGCCGGTGCGGTTCTACAGCGCCCTCTCGTCTTTTCAGACGCAGGACGCTGTAGCGCTTTTATTGCTGCATGATTTTGTCCGGAAATCGAATTCCGATTTCAGGAATTATGCAGCGGTGTCACATCAGATCAGTAGCCCTGACCCTTCTTCTCTTCGTAGACCTTCATCGGCTCGTCGGCAGGCGTGTAGAGCTTCGACTCGGTCTGGATCCACTTGGCCGGAGCCTTCTTGTCCTTCAGATAGGCTTCGAGCGCATCGAAGGCCGGACCTGCCATATTCGGCGTCAGCTCGACCGTGGCATTGGCCTCGCCTTCGGACATCGCCTTGAAGATATCCGGAACGGCGTCGATGGAGACGACGAGAATATCCTTGCCGGGCTTCAGGCCGGCTTCCTTGATCGCCTGGATGGCGCCGACGGCCATGTCGTCGTTATGGGCGTAGAGAGCGCAGATATCCTTGCCGCCATTCTCGGCCTTCAGGAAGCTTTCCATGACTTCCTTGCCCTTGGTGCGGGTGAAGTCACCGGTCTGGCTGCGAACGATCTTGAGGTTGTCGTGGCCGGCAAGAGCCTCTTCGAAGCCCTTCTTGCGGGCGATGGCCGGCGACGAACCGGTGGTGCCCTGAAGCTCGACGACATTGCACTTCTTGTCGCCGACGGTCTTGACCAGGAAGTCGCCTGCGACCTTGCCTTCATGGACCAGGTCCGACGTCACCGCCGTCAGGTAGAGATCGTCAGGAGCCTTGATGGTACGGTCGAGAAGGATGACCGGGATTTCGGCTTCCTTGGCTTCCTTGAGAACGTCGTCCCAGCCGGTTTCGACGACCGGAGCAATGAGAATGGCATCGACGCCCTGAGCAATGAAGGAGCGCAGAGCCTTGATCTGGTTTTCCTGCTTCTGCTGCGCATCGGCAAACTTCAGATCGATGCCGCGCTTCTTGGCCTGTTCCTTGGTCACGGTCGTTTCAGCCGCACGCCAGCCCGATTCCGAGCCGATCTGCGAGAAGCCGACAGTGAGGCCGGCGGCCGAAGCCGAACCGAACATGCAGGCAGCCAGAATCGTGGCACTCAAAAGTGCAGTCTTCAATTTCATGATTTCCTCCCAATGCCGCATCTCGCGGCGCAGGGTCAAAAAATCATATAGTATTACTTTTGTAAATCGGAATCTTGGGATGCATTGCAGCAAAAAAAGAGCGCCCAGAAGGGCGCTCTTCGCAACTGCGAGATAGCTACGGGACTATTTACCCGGAAGCTTGTCGTCGACACCTTCGACATAGAAGTTCATGCCGAGCAGTGTGCCGTCATCGGCCTTCTCGCCGGCCTTCAACCAGGGCGTGCCGTCCTGCTTGTTGATCGGGCCGGTGAAGGGATGCAGTTCGCCTGATTTGATCTTGGCTTCGGTCTCCTCGGCGAGTTTCTTCACGTCGTCGGGCATGTTGGTATAGGGCGCCATCGTCAGGATGCCGTCCTTGAGGCCATCCCAGCTCTGCTCTGACTTCCAGGTGCCGTCGAGAAGCGCCTTGACGCGCTTGACGTAATAATTGCCCCAGGTGTCGATGATCGCGGTCAGCTGGACGTTCGGGCCAGCCTTGATCATGTCGGAAGCCTGGCCGAACGCCTTGACGCCGCGCTGCTCGGCGACCTGCATTGGCGCGGTCGTGTCGGTGTGCTGGGTGAGGATATCGACGCCCTGGTCGATCAGCGCCTTGGCGGCATCGGCTTCCTTGCCGGGGTCGAACCAGGTGTTGACCCAGATAACCTTCATCTTGAAGTTCGGATTGACCGACTTGGCGCCAGTTTCGAAGGCATTGATGCCCATCACCACCTCGGGGATCGGGAAGGAGGCGATATAGCCGGCCGTGCCGTTTTTAGAGAGCTTGCCGGCGATAATGCCACTGATGTAGCGGCCTTCATAAAAGCGCGAATTGTAGGTCGCGACATTGTCGGCGGCCTTGAAGCCTGTCGCATGCTCGAACTTCACTTTCGGGAACTTCTTGGCGACGGCAATAGTCGGGTCCATGAAGCCGAAGGACGTGGTGAAAATCAGCGAGCAACCGGAGCGGGCCATGCGCTCGATCGCGCGTTCGGCATCCGGGCCTTCCGGGACGCTTTCGAGGTAGGGCGTCTCGATCTTGTCGCCGAATTCCTTCTCGAGCTGGAGGCGGCCGTTCTCATGGGCCTGCGTCCAGCCGCCGTCGGTGCGGGTGCCGACATAAACGAAGCAGACCTTGGTCTTGTCAGCCGCCTCGGCGGCCGAACCGATGCTCAGGACGAGGGCAGCTGTCGCTGCGAGAGCAAGTGCAAGTTTTTTCATATTGATCCCTGTTGGTTGGAAGTTTCGAAACCCGTCTTGTTTGTTGTTGTTCACCGGTCCGGCACGAAGGCTTTGCCGAGCGAGGCCGGCGTATTGATCAACGTCGTGCGCCGATTATGCGAGATGATGACGAGGACCACAACTGTCGCCGCATAGGGCAGCATCGAGAGGAACTGCGAGGGAATGCCGATGCCGAAGGCCTGCGCGTGCAGTTGCAGGATCGTTACCGCCCCAAAAAGATAACCGCCGGCCAGCAGGCGCCAAGGCCGCCAGGAAGCGAAGACGACGAGCGCCAGCGCGATCCAGCCGCGCCCGCCTGACATGTTCTCTGTCCATTGCGGCGTGTAGATCAGCGACAGCTGCGCGCCGGCAAGGCCGGCGCAGGCGCCGCCGAACATCACGGCGAGGTAGCGCATGCGGATGACGTCGATACCGAGCGCATGCGCCGAGGCGTGATTGTCGCCGATGGCGCGGATCTTCAGGCCGGTGCGACTCTTGAAGAGGAACCAGTTGACGGCGATAACGAGCAGGATCGACAGGTAGAAGATCAGATCCTGCTTGAAGAGGACCGTTCCGACATAGGGAATGGCCGAAAGCAGCGGGATTTCGATCGGCAGCAGCCGGACGCCGGGTGCCCCGACGAAGGCCTCGCCGAGCATCCCGGAGGCGCCGAGGCCAAGGATCGTCATCGCAAGGCCTGTCGCCACCTGATTGGCGACGAGTGTCAACGTCAGGAAGGCGAAGAGCAGCGAAAACACCGCGCCGCTGACGACGCCGCCGACAATGCCGATATAGGCCGAGCCGGTGAGCTGTGCCGTGGCAAAGGCACCGACCGCGCCCATGATCATCATGCCCTCGACACCGAGATTGAGAACGCCGGAGCGCTCGGTCACCAGTTCGCCGAGTGCGGCGATGACGAGCGGCGTGGAGGCGGTGATGACGGTCAGCAGAATGGCTTCGAAGATGCTCATGCCGCCTTGCCCCCTACCCGCGACCAGACCAGGCGGATTTTGTAATAGATCAGCGTATCGCAGGAGAGCACGAAGAAGAGCAGCAGCCCCTGGAAGACGCGGGTGACCTTGTCGGAAAGGCCGAGCGAAAGCTGGGCTGCCTCGCCGCCGAGATAGGTCAGCGCCAGCACCAGGCCGGATGCGATGATGCCGAGCGGATTGAGGCGGCCGAGGAAGGCGACGATGATGGCGGTGAAGCCGTAGCCCGGCGAGATCGCCGGCTGCAAATGGCCGATCGAGCCGGAGACCTCGCTGATGCCAGCAAGGCCGGCAAGAGCGCCAGAGAAGAGAAAGCTGAACCAGATCATCTTCTTCGACGAGAAACCGGCAAAACGCCCCGCCCGCTCCGATTGGCCGAGCACGACGATCTCGAAGCCTTTCAGCGTATAACGCAGCATGAACCAGGCACCAACCGCCGCAATGATGGCGAAGATGAAGGCCCAATGGGCGCGGCCCGACTCTTCCCAGATCGCCGGCAGCACTGCTTCCGGCGCGAAATCACGGGAAACCGGAAAATTGAAACCCTTCGGATCGCGCCAGGCGCCGCGGATCAGCCAATCGAGGAAAAGCTGGGCGATATAGACCAGCATCAGCGATGTCAGGATCTCATTGGTGTTGAAATGCGCCTTCAGCAGCGCCGGAATGGCGGCGAAGAGCGCACCGCCGAGCGCGCCCAATATCAGCATCAGCGGTAGCACCAGCGGCGAATGCCAGTCGTAGAAGATGATCGGCAGATAGGAGCCGGTGATGGCGCCGATGGTGAACTGGCCTTCGGCGCCGATATTCCAGTTGTTCGAGCGATAACAGACGGCCAGGCCGACGGCGATCAGGATCAGGGGCGCGGCCTTGATCGCCAGTTCGTGCAGCGACCAGACCTCGAGCAACGGCTCGACGAAAAAGGCGTCGAGTGCGGCGACCGGATCCTTGCCGAGCATGGCGAACATGATGGCGCCGAAGACCAGCGTCAGGACAAGGGCAAGCAGCGGCGAGACGAAGGCGAAGAGCTTCGAGACGTCGGGCCGTTTTTCGAGTTCAATGCGCATGGGGCGCCTCCGGGGCAGAGCTGCTCTCGTGCAGGCCGCCCATCAGCAGGCCGATCCTTTCACGCGTCAGTTCGCCCGCCGGGAACGGGCGGGAAAGACGGCCTTCGCAGATGACGGCAATATCGGTCGCCACTTCGAAGATCTCGTCGAGATCCTGGCTGATGACGACGACGGCCGAACCAGCTCTTGCGAGATCCACCAAGGCCTGACGGATGCGGCTTGCCGCCCCGGCATCGACGCCCCAGGTCGGCTGGTTGACGACGAGCACCGCCGGCTGGCGGTCGAGCTCGCGGCCGACGATGAACTTCTGCAGGTTCCCGCCGGAAAGCGAGCCTGCGGCCGGATCATCGCCGCTCTTACGGACATCCATGGCCTCGGAAATGCGCCTTGCGGCGGATTTCACCGCAGCATGGCGGATGATGCCAAAGAGGCCCAGAAACGCTTTGCGGTCCGACTGGCTGCGGGCAAGGATGAGATTATCCGACAGTTTCATGGCGGAGACGGCGGCATGGCCGTGGCGCTCCTCCGGCACGAAGCCGGCGCCGAGAAGACGGCGGGCGGTAATGCCCTGATTGCCGACCGGCTTCTTGCGGATGACGATCGCCTCGGCCAAGGCGACCGGATATTCGCCCGACAGTGCGTCGAAGAGCTCGCTTTGCCCGTTACCCGCGACACCGGCAATGGCGAGGATTTCGCCGGAGCGCACCGCCATCGACACATCACGCAGCGACATGGCGAAAGGGGTGCGCGCGGCGACGGAAAGATTGGCGACGGCAAGCTGCACCTCGCCCTTGTCGCTGCGCTCCGGATGCGTGACGGTCGCCACTTCGCTGCCAACCATCATGCGGGCGAGAGAGGCAGGCGTTTCCCGTTTCGGATCGCAGGCGCCGGTCACGCGGCCATGACGCAGGACGGTGGCGCGATCGCAGATGCGCTGCACTTCCTCCAGGCGGTGGCTGATATAAAGAACCGAGCGCCCCTCGGCGCGCAGCTTGAACAGCGTCTCGAACAGCCTGTCGGCCTCCTGCGGCGTCAGCACCGAGGTCGGCTCGTCGAGGATGATGAGCTTCGGGTTCTGCAGCAGTGCGCGGACGATCTCGATGCGCTGGCGCTCGCCGACCGAGAGATCGGCGACATGGGCATGCGGATCGAGCGGCAGGCCGTAGGCGACGGACAGTGCCCTCGCCTCCTCGGCGATCCTGTCGATCGGGATGGCGTCATCGAGCGACAGCGCGATGTTTTCGGCAACCGTCAGCGCCTCGAACAGCGAGAAATGCTGGAAGACCATGCCGATGCCGAGCCTGCGGGCTTCACCCGGCGACGTGATCGCAACCGGCTGGCCCTGCCAAAGGATATTCCCGCCCGTCGGCTCGAGGACGCCGAACAGCATCTTCACCAGGGTGGATTTGCCTGCACCATTTTCGCCGAGAAGCGCATGAATTTCGCCCGGCGCTATATCGAGATCGATTTCATTGCAGGCTGCAAAGCCACCGAAGAACTTCGTCAGCTTCTGGACCGATAATAACGCGCCGGAATCCGGCACATTCAATGGCGACACGTTCCCCTCATTTCTTCTGCCAACCGGTCCGTTCGGATCTCATGGAATCAGCAGCGTCGTTCCTGTTGTTTTTCTTGTTTCCAGATCCGCGTGAGCCTGCCCAACCTCACGCAGCGGATAGGTTTGATTGATATTGATACCCACTTTGTTGCTTTGCACAATATCAAATAGCGCTTTGGCACTGTCGATCAGTTCCTGACGCGCGGCGATATAGGTGAAGAGCGTCGGCCGTGTCGCAAAGAGCGAGCCCCGCTGCGCCAGAGCCGCGAGGGTAAAATTCTCGATCGGACCGGAAGATTGGCCGAACGAGGCAAAAAGGCCGCGCGGTTTCAGACAATCGAGCGACTGTGGAAAAGTATCCCGGCCGATCGAATCGTAGACGACATCCACACCCTTGCCGCCGGTGATGTCGCGGACACGGTCGACGAAGCTGTCGCTCTTGTAGTTGATCACATGGTCGTAGCCATGGGCGAGCGCCAGCTGGATCTTGTCTTCAGAGCCCGCCGTGCCGATGACGGTGGCGCCGAGCGCCTTTGCCCATTGGCCGGCGATCAGGCCGACGCCGCCGGCAGCTGCGTGGAACAGCAGGACCGTCTGCGGGCCGACCTGGAAGGTGCGGTTCAAGAGATATTCGGCGGTCATGCCCTTCAGCATCATCGCCGCTGCGGTCTCCAGCTCTATGCCGTCCGGCACATGCACCAGATGCCGCGTCTCGACATTGCGTTCGGCGCTATAGGCGCCGTCGGCACTGGCATAGGCGACACGGTCGCCGACCTTGAAATCCTCGACGCCGGGGCCGACCGATGTCACGGTGCCGGCGCCCTCCTTGCCGGTGACAAAGGGCAGATGCGGCGCCTTGTAGGTGCCGTTGCGGAAATAGACATCGATGAAATTGAGCCCGACCGCCGCCTGTCTGATCTGCACTTCGCCTGTCGATGGCGGCGGAAGATCGATCTCAACATAGTCAAAAACCTCCGGCCCGCCCGTCCTCGAAAATGAAACCGCCTGCGTCTTGGTCATCTTGCCTGTCCTATGCTTCGCGCCCAAGGGCGGGGAAGAATTGCAGCACCGCGCCGATGACGTAAAGATAGGCGCCGGTTACGATGAAGAGAATGAGCGCCCATTCGGGTGTGTCGAAATGCATCAGCAGCGAAAAAATGCCGAGCGCCGACCACAGGAAAAAGACGCCGAGATTGAGCGGGCGCAACCTTTTGACCCGGACCGGGTGAAGGAAATTGATCGGCAGGAAGGTCAGCACCACCGAAACGATGACGACGGTGAGCGCCGTCGTGGCGCTGGCATCGATGACGAACAGCGTGAAAACGATCATGTTCCAGACGACGGGGAAGCCGGAGAAGAAATACTCGTCCGTCTTCATGCCCATATCGGCATAGTAGATGGCGCTGGAGACGACGATCATGCCGGCGGCGACGAAGGACCAGGGCTCGCCGATCATGCCGCTCTGATAGAGCGCGAAGGCCGGCAGAAGCACATAGGTGACGTAGTCGATGATATTGTCGAGCGTATCGCCCGACCAGTTCGGCAGAACTTCCTTGACGCGCACCTTGCGGGCGATCGGCCCGTCTATGCCGTCGACCAGAAGGGCGAGGCCCAGCCACCAGAACATGTCGATGAAGCGGTGCTCGGCGGCGGCAACGACGCCGAGAAACGCAAGAAAGGAGCCGGATGCCGTCAGAATATGGACGGAAAAGGCGCGCATCTCCGCATAAGGAACTCGCTTGTAGTTGAAAATCTTCATATTCCCCGACCGCCCTATCGCGCTCGCCCCGGCAAGCATCTTTTTTTTCGCCACCATCGCCGGACCCTGTTGCTGAATCGGGTTCGACGCCGTAGGTCTTTGTTGTCGCACCGTTTTTGTCGAAAACCGGTATCCGTTTGCGGCGCGCTGCTCTAATATGCATCCTTTGCCGGCCTTCGCCAGCGGGAAATACGACATTCCCCGCCTGCCCTTGCTGCCCATTGAATCCTGACAATGACATGCATATTTCCCTTTAGAAGCGTCGCGTGGAATGGAATGCCTTTAATTCCGGCCGGATTTGTAATATCTCGCTCGCATTCGAAAGTTCATCCGACGAAACGGGATCCGCTACCGAAATGAACGCGCCTGCAAAGACCGAAGACTTCGCCTTGTCCATCCCCGCCGGCGTCTATGCCGAGACGGTGCTCGATGTCACGCACTATACCGACCGGCTCTTCCGCTTCACGATGACCCGGCCGCAGGGCTTCCGTTTCCGTTCCGGCGAATTCGCGATGATCGGCCTGATGGTCGAGGGCAAGCCGGTGTTCCGCGCCTATTCGATCGCCAGCCCCGCCTGGGCCGAGGAGCTGGAATTCTTCTCGATCAAGGTGCCGGATGGCCCGCTCACCTCCCATCTGCAGGCGATCAAGCCGGGCGACCAGGTGCTGATGCGCAAGAAGCCGACGGGCACTCTGGTGCTCGACGCGCTGACGCCCGGCCGTCGTCTCTACATGTTCTCGACGGGAACAGGCATTGCGCCCTTCGCCAGCCTGATCCGCGATCCCGAGACCTATGAAAAGTTCGAGGAAGTCATCCTCACCCATACGACACGCGATGTCGCCGAACTGAAGTACGGCTTCGATCTCGTGCACGAAATCCAGAACGACGAGTTGCTGAAGGAAGTCGTCGGCGACAAGCTGCGCCACTATCCGACAGTCACGCGCGAGGATTTCGAATATCGCGGCCGCATTACCGACCTGATCTCCTCCGGCAAGCTGTTCACCGATCTCGGCGTGCCGCCGCTCGACCCAGCGATCGACCGCGGCATGATCTGCGGTTCCTCGGCCATGCTGAAGGATACCAAGGAACTGCTCGAGAAGGCCGGCCTCGATGAAGGCGCCAACAGCAAGCCTGCCGAATTCGTCATCGAGCGCGCTTTCGTCGGCTAAAGCATTTCTGACAATCTGATCTGACAACGGCTCCGGAAACGGGGCCGTTGCTATGTGTGGCTAAGGTAATCGATCAACACCGCCATGCTGGTGCGCGCTTCATCCGGCCTGCCTTGATGGATGGCGCGGATGACGGCGACATGCAGCGCGATGGCGCGGTCCATGCGCTCCGGACTTGCCTTGGAGTACCAGAGGCGACGTGAATGCGTCTGCACCGGGCCGAGTGCTGCCGTGATGAAGCCGTTCGGGCAGGCATCTTCAAGGATTTCGTCGAAGGCCTTGTCGGCGGCGAAGAAGCCGGCGAGATCGCCGGTGACGGCGCATTCCTCCATCGCGCGGGCGCAATCGATGAGGCGCGCGCGGTGCTCGTCGCTTGCATGTTCAGCAACAAGGCTTGCCGCGATCGGCTCCAGCTCGCGGCGCACCTGCATGACATTGCCATGATCCTGAGCCGCGATCTCGGCGATCTGCAGGCCGACGCGCGGCTTGACCAGGATCAGCCCCTGCCAGGCAAGCTTCTGGATCGCCTCGCGCACCGGCGTACGCCCATGGCCCGCCATATCGATCAGCTGCTTTTCAGTGACCAGCGCGCCGGGCTTCAACGCCAGCGTCACGATCAGATGCTCCAGCGCGAGATAGGCAAGATGGCTTTGTGAAGTCTGCATGCAAACAACCGTGCCCCACTGATATATCAAATTCTGGCATGCTGGAAAACGCACGGCAAGCCGTACTGGTATATCCCCACGGAGATAAATGAATGGACGCTCTCAAGATTGAGTGCTCCGACGAAGGGGCGTCTTCGTGACAGCGCGGACCGGCGGTCGGCGCTGTCGAATCTCAACAGAAATTGTCCCTTGTCACCTTACGATTGTCATGCGCCTGGCGAAATGCTTCGATGCTCCTCATGAACCGGTTTCATGGAGCTCGCAATGTCTCCCGACAACGTTGACCTTAATCTCCTGCGCGTCTTTGATGTTCTGATGCGGGAAAGGAGCGTTACGCGCGCTGCCGATCAATTGGGCCGGACCCAATCCGCAGTCAGTCACTCGCTCTCGAAATTGCGCATCGTATTTAAGGACGAGCTGTTCACACGCGACGGCGGATTGATGAGGCCCACGCCTCGCGCATTGGAGCTTATCGGGGACCTATCTGACTCTCTCGGAAAAATTCGCACGTTGATTGGGCGGTATAATGTCTTCGACCCTGCAACGACAGAACGAAAGTTTCGCGTGGGGCTCACTGACTATCATGCGATGATCTTCATCCCGGGCCTCATTCGAGAATTCTCCAGACAGGCGCCATATGCGACCCTGAATGTCATACCTGCAAATCGGGCTGAATCCGAAAGCGCAGACTACTTCCGACAGGTTGATTGCACTTTGACGGGCGCGAGTCTGAAGGACGACCCCAACCTGACTAAAACCGAGCTCGGGCAGGACAGAATCCTCTGCGCTGTTTGGAGTGGCAGCCAGATCGCCAGGGCTCCATTAGGTTTGGAGCAGTATCTTTCGGCATCTCACCTTCAAATTTCCGCCGATGGTTTATCTGAGGGTTTGGCAGATGCTGCACTTAAAGAGCGTGGGCTTAGGCGAAAGGTCGTAGCAACCATTTCGAACTACCTAGTGATGCCGTTGGCGCTCAGGGGGACGGACCTGATCACGCATTGTGGCGACGGTATTTTTCAGATTCTTGACGAAGCAAACGAGATAACACTTCTCTCTCCGCCCATACCCATTCCTTCCGTCAGCGCAAGTCTCGTGGTTCACCGGCAGATGGCTGCCGATCAGGGAAGCCTTTGGTTGCGTCGCCTCATAACTGAACTGTATCACGCGGCTCAAATCAGAAAAAATGAAGCCATATTGGCAAACAACGTTATCGCGTGACGAGGAGCGCCAACTAGGTCGTCAGCTTTGACGCATCCACCGGGGCCTGATGTTCGTATGAATCTCATTCATAAATCGAATGACGACAACCAATTTGACAGTTTAGTCCTCAGCGAGCCACCCTCTTTGGCAGAATTCAAAAAAGGGGATCCATTTATGCGAAATTTAGTGGCTGGTATTCTCGGCGCGGTAATTGCCGCCTGTGCATATCCCGTTTCGGCGGGAACCTTAGACGATGTCAAAGCAAAGGGCATCCTCACATGCGGGACGAACCCGGCAACGGCGGGTTTCAGCGTTCCTGACAACGATGGGAAGTGGACAGGCTTCGTCGTCGACTACTGCCGCGCCGTGGCCGCTGCCATCCTCGGGGATGCAACGAAGGTCAAGTTTATCCCGCTCAACGCCAAGGATCGGTTTACCGCGCTCCAATCCGGTGAGATCGACATCCTGGCTCACAATGCGACTTGGACGTCCTCGCGAGACACTTCCCTCGGCATCATCTTCGCTGGAGTTTATTTTTATGACGGCCAGGGCTTCATGGTTCGCAAGTCGGAGAATATTCAGTCCGCCAAGGGTCTGGACGGCGCATCGATTTGCGTTTCGCAGGGGACGACCGCCGAATTGAATCTGGCCGACTATTTCCGCATCAACGGCATGACCTATAGCGCCGTCGGTTTCGCGGATGAAGAGGCTGTTATCAAGGCCTATGAGGAAGGGCGTTGTGACGTTTTCTCCGCAGACACTTCGAGCCTGAACGCTGCGCGTATCCGTATGGCGAAGCCCGACGAGAACGTCGTGCTCCCGGAAATCATTTCGAAGGAGCCGCTGGGGCCAGCCGTCCGCCAAGGTGACGACCATTGGCTGAACATCGCCAAGTGGACTCTCAATGTCATGCTCGCTGCAGAAGAGTTCGGCATAACCTCGAAAAACGTCGACGAGATGAAAAATTCCGACGATCCGAATATTCGCCGTCTCCTGGGCGTCGAAGGAAGCTTCGGCAAAGACGTCGGGCTCGGTGAGACCTGGTCTCAGGACATCATCAAGCAGGTCGGCAATTATTCCGACATTTTCGAGCGTTCGATCGGCAAGGAATCTCCCTTGAAGATAGAACGTGGTGTGAATGCTCTCTGGAACGCCGGCGGCCTTCAGTACGCGCCTCCCATCCGTTGATACGAGGCCGCCAGGAGAATCGGCGGCCTCTTCCTAGTTGGGAGGAACGAATGGTTGACATATCTCAGCCAATTTATGTGCGCAAAACCTTCTCGTTGCATGACAAAAAGGTCCGTGGCATCGCCTATCAAGCCGCGTTGGCGGTGAGCCTGTCAGTGATCCTCGCTGCGGTTGCAACCCAAACCGTTTCCAACATGAAACGACGCGGCATTCCTCTCACATTTGATTTCTGGAACCAAACGTCAGGATTTCAGATCAACCAGACGCTGATCCCATACGACACCCTGTCCACCTATGGACAGGCCTTTTGGGTAGGTGTTGCGAACACGCTCCTGGTAAGTGTACTCGGCATCGTTTTTGCTACGATTATCGGTTTCCTGATCGGCGTTTTACGCCTTTCCCGCAACTGGATAGCGGCCAAAGTCGCGACCTCCTATGTCGAAGTCATCCGAAATATCCCGCTGCTGCTTCAGCTTCTGTTCTGGTACAACGCAGTCCTCAAGCCGCTGCCCGCTCCAAAGGCATCGATCTCCCTTCCAGGGGGAATATACCTCAACAATCGCGGGGTCATAATGCCAGCGGTTGAACTTCAGGCCGGCGCCAGCTGGGTCGGCGTCGCAATCGCTGTCGGGATAGCTGTTGCTGTTGCATTCGGGGCCTACGCCCGGACCGTCCAGAAGCGAACCGGCAAGCAGCTTCCAATCCTCCTAGTCAGCATACTCGCCCTCGTTGGGTCACCGCTGCTTGCTTATTTAGCAATGGGCAGTCCCGTGACCTTCACCTATCCGGAGTTGAAGGGTTTCAACTTCCGTGGTGGCCAGCAAATCTACCCCGAATTTGCCGCCCTGCTCATCGGCCTTTCTGTTTACACGGCGTCATTTATCGCTGAGATCGTCCGCGGCGGCATTCAAGCCGTTTCGAAGGGACAGACAGAAGCGGCCCATGCGCTCGGTCTGCCGGACGGCAAAACGTTACGCCTGGTTGTGGTTCCGCAAGCATTGCGGATCATCATTCCGCCACTGACCAGTCAATATCTGAACTTGATCAAAAACTCATCGCTTGCTGTTTTTATTGGCTATCCCGACCTCGTTCAGGTCTTTGCGGGATCGGTCCTCAATCAAACGGGGGCGGCGGTCCAGGTGATGGCCATAACGCTCGCGGTCTATCTCGTCATCTCTTTGATCACATCGGCCGCCATGAACGCCTTTAACCAACGTTTTGCGCTCGTGGAGAGATGAGATGAATGAAGCTCTTCATGCGCCGGCTGCATATCGACATGAATACATTCCTGCTGTCGCTCCGCCGCCCGGAATCCAGCCCGGCCCTATGACTTGGGTGCAGACGAACCTGTTCTCGAGTCCCTTCTCATGCCTTTTAACCGTGTGCTTCACCGGGCTGGCGGTTTGGCTCGTTTGGCTATTCCTGAGCTTTGCCTTGATAAATGCCGTGTGGAGCGGTGACAGCGAAACCTGCCGTGCCAATCCAGACGGCGCATGCTGGTCGTTTGTCGCCGCTAAACTGAACTATCTACGGTACGGCGCATATCCGGCAACCGAGCGCTGGCGGGTCGACGTAACGCAGCTGATTGGTGCTGCCTTGGTCGGGTGGCTCCTATGGCGGAGCGCGCCACATCGTAACATGGCGGCATCGCTGTTTTTTGGAATTTATCCCATTGCGACGTTTGCGCTGCTTCGTGGCGTTGAATCTATGGGCTTACCGATAGTAGACACCACCCTCTGGGGCGGAATGATGATCACGCTGTTGATGTCCATCGTCGGGATCGTGTTTTCGCTGCCGCTCGGTATCGTTCTCGCACTCGGCAGACGTTCCGAGCTCCCGATCGTCAAGGCCGTTTGCGTCTTTTATATCGAAGTTGTGCGAGGCGTACCGTTCATCACCGTACTGTTCATGGCGAACTTCATGATGCCCCTGTTTGTGCCCGAGGCGCTCACGCCGGACAGGCTTCTTCGCCCAATGATCGGCACCGCCCTCTTCTCGGCGGCTTACATGGCGGAAGTCGTTCGTGCCGGACTGCAGGCAATCTCCAAAGGGCAATATGAAGCGGCTCAGGCGCTGGGCCTCGGGTACTTCACGAGCATGAGGCTCGTCATCCTGCCTCAAGCGCTCGCGATCGTCATTCCCGGCATCGTTTCGACATTCATTGGACTATTCAAGGACACGACGCTCGTCGCAATCGTCGGCATTGCAGACTTTCTGCGAGCGGTCGAAACCGCCCGTATCGATCCGAACTGGGCGGGACCGACTATCTCGTCAACCGGTTATCTTTTCGCGGCGGTTATCTACTGGATCTTCTGTTTCGGGATGTCTCGGTATTCCATGTCCGTGGAAAGTCATCTCGCGCGCGGTCACAAATCATAGGAAGTGCGGATGTTGAACAATCCGAAGTAGACGCCGCTGGCGACATCACAGCAGCCGCTGGGCAGTTCCTGCGACAGAGGCGATTGTCCCGCTCATTCAACGCGCGGCTTGCGCACACATTGGCACTAGGAATCCAACCGATGACACATTCCCGTGCACCGGCGACCAGGAAACTGGGCGCCGAGGAGCCGAATTTTGACGTTGTCCACGACCGTAGCCAATTCGGCTCGGCGAAATGGGCCAATCAATGGGACGAATTCTCTCCCCGCGTCGAGGGTGACGGATTGATATCGCTTTGGACGGCCGACATGGATTTTCGTGCGCCGGAACCGGTGATTGCACGCCTGCGCGAGGCCGTTGATCATGGCATCTATGGCTATACCAAGCGCGATCCGCACCACTACGAAATCATAAAATCCTGGTTCAAGCGCCGCCACGGCTGGAATGTGGATATCGAGACGCTGCTTCCTGCTCCGGCAATCATGCCCTCCGTCGCAGCCATCTTGCGGACCTTTACGCAAGCTGGTGACGGCGTCATCGTCCAGGCACCGGTCTATTCCCCATATTTCCAAGTCGTCCGCGAGAATAGCAGGAAGCTCCTGATCAACCGCCTGAGACTTACGAACGGCGCGTACGAGCTCGATCTGGAGGACTTCGAACGGCAAGCTGCGAACGGCGCCCGCGCATTTTTATTGTGCAATCCGCACAACCCTGCCGGAAAGGCCTGGACACGTGAGGAGCTGAAGAGCCTCGACACCATATGTGAGCACTACGGCATCCTGGTCATCTCCGACGACATTCACTGCGACATTCGACTAAGCGATCGTCCTCATATCGTATTCTCCTCTCTCGATGAAGCCGCTGCGGCAAAATCCTTCATCTGCACAGCACCAACCAAGACATTTAACCTGGCCGGCGTACCTGCGGCTACCGTTTCCGTTGCTGACCGGAAGCGCCGCGAGGAACTGTTCCAGGTCATGCAAGCATCGTTCATGCTGAACGCTCACTATTTCGGGCGGCTGGCTCTTGAAGTCGCGTATAGCTCGGGCGATCAATGGCTTGACAGCCTTACACCTTATATTCGCGAAAACGTCAATCTCGTCTCGATCATAGCGGGCAGCAATCTTCCGGGTATCACACCCATGAGACCTGACGCGTCATATCTGGTGTGGCTGGATGCGCGAGAGTTGGACGTAAAAGTGGAAGGAATCCATCGATTCTTCGTCGACCGGGCCGGGGTCAACCTTTACGACGGGCGGGTCTATGGCCCGGGTGGAGAAGGATTCATCCGCCTAAACGTCGGTTGTCCGCGCTCAATCCTCAAGGAAGCGCTCGGACGCATGGCACGCGCCCTCGCATCGCTATAGCGCTTGCGGCGTCTCTCACTCGTGCCGCAGCGCCTCAATAGGGTTCAACTGCGCGGCCCTTCTCGCCGGGAAATAGCCGAAGATCATGCCGATCGCCGCGGAGAAGAGGAAGGCGACGGCGACCATTAGGGGGCTGAAGACGAAGGGGACTTTCAGGAGCGTCACGGTGCCGAAGCCGAGGCCGAGGCCCAGTATGATGCCGGTGATGCCGCCGAACAGCGACAGGGCCACCGCCTCGACCAGGAACTGGGTGAGCACCTGGTTTTCGAGCGCGCCGATCGCCAAGCGGATGCCGATTTCGCGGGTGCGCTCGGTGACGGAGACCAGCATGATGTTCATGATGCCGATGCCGCCGACGAGCAGGCTGATGGCCGCGACGGCGCCGAGCAGGCCGGTCAATAACGTCGTCGTGCCGGTCATCGCCGCGGCGATCTGGGTCATGTCGTTGACGTTGAAATCGTCCTGGCGGCCGGGCACGATCTTGCGGCGTTCGCGCAGGAGATTTTCGACATCGGATTGCACCTTGGCCGTGGAGACGCCGTCGCGCGCCGAGATGATGATCTGCGGCACGTTGCTGCTGCCGCTGATGCGCCGCTGGAACACCTTGACCGGCATGATGACGACATCGTCCTGGTCGTTGCCCATGCCGGACTGGCCGCGCTTGGCCAACACGCCGATGACGGGGCATGAGACCTTGCCGACGCGGATCTGCTGGCCTGTAGGGTCGGCGCTGCCGAAGAGCTGCGAGCGCACTGTCTCGCCGATGATGCAGCGCGCCTGGCCGCGTTCCTCGGCGGGGGTGAAATTGCGGCCGAGCGCCAGGTTCCAATCCTGTGCGATGAAATAGTCGTTGGTGGTGCCGGAGACGCTGGTGGAATGGTTCTGGCCGCCGAAAATCACCGTCGCCGTCGACTGGTTGAGCGGCGCCACGGCCCTGAGGCCGCCGATCTGGTCGCGGATCGCCGCGACGTCCTTGACGCTGAAGCGCTTGGCCTCAGAACTTGCCCGGCCGGGGCCGAACTGGCCGGGGCGGACGAACAGCATGTTGGTGCCCAGCCGCGACAGCTCGGTCGAGACCTGTGCGGTGGTGCCGTTGCCGATCGTCACCAGCGCGATGACGGCGGCAACGCCGATGACGACGCCGAGCACGGTCAGGAACGAGCGCAGCATATTGCGGCTGATGGCCCGCAGCGCCAGCTTCAGCGTCTCAAAGAACATGATCCGCCCTCCTCCGATGCTCGACTTCCGTCTCCAGCTTGCCGTCGACGAAACGCAACAGCCGCTGCGCATAGGCGGCAATATCGGGCTCGTGGGTGACCATGACGATGGTGATGCCCTGCTCGCGGTTCAGCCGCGTCATCAGATCCATGATCTCGACGCTGGTCTTCGTATCGAGATTGCCTGTGGGTTCATCGGCGAGCAGCAGTGCCGGCTCGGTAACGATGGCGCGGGCGATGGCGACGCGCTGCTGCTGGCCGCCTGACAGTTCTTGTGTCTTGTGATGTTCGCGCCCGGTCAATCCGACCAGCGCTAGCGCCTCGCGGGCCCGCTCGCGCCGCTCGCGCACCGCCATGCCGCGATAGATCAGCGGCAGCTCGACATTTTCGACGGCGGAGGTGCGCGACAGAAGATTGAAGCCCTGGAAGACGAAGCCGAGCATGTGGCGGCGCAGCAGCGTCAGCTGGCTGCGGTCGAAGCCGCTGGTCGGAATGCCTTCGAAGATGTAGTCGCCGGCACTCGGCACGTCGAGGCAACCGAGAATGTTCATGGCCGTCGACTTGCCGGAGCCAGACGGCCCCATGATCGCGACGAATTCATGGGCGTTGATCGCAAGGTCGACGTGGTCGAGCGCGCGGATCGCCGCCTCGCCCTCGCCATAGACTTTCGAGACCTGTCTGAATTCGATGAGCGGCGGGCTTGCCATCCGTCTCTCCGCCTAGTTCGCACGCGCCGTGGCGTCGATCACCAGTGCGTCGTCTTGCTTGAGGTCACCGGAGACGACCTGGGTGAACTGGCCGTCGGATGAGCCGACCTGGATGACAACAGGCACCGGGCGGCCGTTGCGCAGCACCCAGACACGGCGTTGCGTGCCCGTCAGCGCCGAACCGGCATTGTTGTTCCGCTGACGTGGCGGGCCGAAGATGCCGAAAATGCCGCGGCCACGCCTTTCGGCCTGCGCCGGAGCATAGCGCAGCGCGGCGTTCGACACCATCAGCGTGTCCTTGACGGCCTCGACGGTGACATCGGCCGTCGCCGTCATGCCGGGGCGCAGCAGCAGGTCGGCATTGTCGACCGACAGGACCGCCTTATAGGTCACGACATTGTTGACCACTTCGGAGGCGAAACGGATCTGCTCGATCTCGGCGGGAAAGGTCCGGTCGGGATAGGCGTCGACCGTGAACTTCGCCTTCTGGCCGACGGCGATCTGGCCGACATCGGCCTCGTCGACATCGACCTGCAGCTCCATCTTCTTCAGATCGCCGGCGATGGTGAAAAGGATCGGGGCCGAAAGCGAGGCTGCGACCGTGGCGCCCGGATTGACGGAGCGGGTGAGGATGACGCCGTCGATCGGCGAGATGATCTTCGCCTTGGCGAGATTGACTTCGGCAAGCTGCAGGTCGGCTTCCGAGGCCAGGACCTCGGCTTCGTTGATCTGTTTGGCGGCAACGGCAGAATCATATTTGTAGCTGGCGTCGTCGAGGCTCTGCTGGGTGGAGACATTGCTCCTGACCAGGCTCTTCAACCGCTCGAGCGAGGTGCTTGCCGATTGCATATCGGCATCGGCCTTGACGACGTTCGCCTTGGCCGAATTGAGCTTGGCGCGCGAGCTTTTCACATCCGCCTCGAGCTTGTTGGTATCGAGGAGGGCGAGCACTTCGCCTGATTTGACCGTGCTGTTGTAGTCGACATTGACGTCGCGGACCGTGCCGGACAGTTCGCTCGATATATCCACCTGCTCGGTCGGCTGTACCGAGCCGGTGGCGGTGACGAGCACCGTCAGATCGCCGCGTTTTGCCGGCTGGGTGGCATAGCTCACTTCGCTTTGCCCGCGGGCCATATAGAAATAGGCGGCGACTGCTGCGGCAGCGATGAGGATCAGCAGGATGAGCAGGCGTCCGCGCCAGCGGCTCCGCTTGCCCTGCCGTCCCGATGCGGCAAGGACCGCGGCGAGATCGGACGCTACGCCTGTCTTTGCTCCGGTCTCGCTGCCGCTTACGATTTTGTTCATGTCGTCCTCAATTCGTCAGTGGCCGCCTGCTGCCTCTGCGGCGAAATAATCACAACGCAGATGAACCGGCGATTAGCGTGCCGCCGAACTGGCACGGAATTGCGGATGGGTGAAATGAAATATTGGTAAGGAAAGGCTGGTTCAGGCGCCCGAAGCGTCTATCAATCCGCGTCCTCGGCATATTGGCCCGCGCCCGGCAAAGGATGCAGCCACGGTTCGCGCCGCTTGATCCAGACTTCATAGCCAGGCGCAAGGTCGGTCGGCGGAGTGTCCAGGGACCCTAGGCGGATTTCCGCCTCGTCATCCCTAAGGCAGAAAAGCCTGCTGCCACAGGCGGGGCAGAAGCTGCGGCCGGCGAAGGTGGCGATCTCGCCGTTATGGGAGAAAGCCTGGCGCGGCCAGACCGCGAAAAAGGTGAAGGCGGAGCCGCTCGATTTGCGGCAATCGGCGCAGTGGCAAAGGCCGACGCGAAGCGGTTCGCCGTCCACCCTGTAGGCGACCGCCCCGCAAAGGCAGCTTCCGGTTCGGATTTTCATGTCGGACCGTCAGGCGTCGAGATTGGTCGGCAGGCCCGGCGGGCGCTGCTTTGCCGCCATCAACAGGTCGAGTTCGGTGGCGGAGGGGCCGAACTTGTCGTAGAGGCGCTTTGCCTCCTTGTCATCCAACCGGTATTTCCTGGCAAATTCGCCGATGCTGTAGGGGCGGCCACGCAACACTCTTCGCGCCGGGGTCGCCGTATTCGGTGCGTCGGTCATGGTTTTCTCCTTTCGTCACGTCCCTTTTAAGCTAGAGCGAGCTGTCGATTTGGAAAGAGCCGACGAGCCGCATCGAGGCTTCCGGCATTGGGGAATGCGGTTGTTTTCCTGGAACCTTTTCGCCGATATGCGTATTTTTCGGACCGAGGTTGCGGGCCACGCCAAGCGGACACAGCGGTACTGGAGAACATCGGGATTTTTCCGCTTTCTCCCGGTGGCCAACGCAGTGGCAGACGAGTTCCCTGCCCGCCCGGTCCGCTTCCTCATCCCGCTCTTTTCGAATGGAAAACCGCTGCCCACTTTTGCGCGACATTCGTTAAGACAGGCGCTGGCCGTCCTCGCTGAAGAGGTGGAGTATATCGGGATCGAGATGCAGCGGCAGGCTGTCGCCGGATTTCATGCGCTGCTGGCCGGCAAAGACCGCAATCAGCTTCTTTCCGGCCGCCTCGGCGTGCACGACGGTCTCCGAGCCCAGTTCCTCGACAAGCGTGACGCTTGTATCCAGCCTGCTCGCGGAGCCGGCATCGGCAAGGGTGATATGCTGCGGCCGGATGCCGATGCTGACCCTTTCGCCCGCTGGGCGTGCCTCCTTGGCAACCACGGAAAGACGATGGCCGCCGACGGTTTCGACCTCAGCGAAACCGTCCTCGTGACCGACAATCGCACCTTCGAGAAAATTCATGTGCGGCGCGCCGATGAAGCCGGCGACGAAGCGGTTGGCCGGCTTGTTGTAGAGTTCCAGCGGTGTTCCCACCTGCTCGATCCTGCCGCCTCTCAGCACGACGATGCGGTCGGCCAGCGTCATTGCCTCGACTTGGTCATGGGTGACGTAGATCATCGTCGCCTTCAGGCGGGCGTGAAGGGCCGCCAGTTCGGCACGCATGCTGACCCTGAGTTCGGCGTCGAGATTGGATAGCGGCTCGTCGAGCAGGAAGGCATCCGGCCGCCGCACGATGGCGCGGCCGATCGCCACGCGCTGGCGCTGGCCGCCGGAGAGCTGGCCCGGGCGACGCTGCAGGAAAGGTTCGATCTCCAGCATGCGTGCGGCGTCGGTGATGCGCGCTTCGATCTCGGCCTTCGCCACCTTGGTGTTCTCGAGACCGAAGGCGAGGTTTTCCCTGACGCTCATATGCGGATAGAGCGCATAGGACTGGAAGACCATGGCCAGGCCGCGATCGGCGGCGCTGATAGCGGTAACATCCTTGCCGTCGATGGCGATGCTGCCGCCTGTGGGCTTGTCGAGGCCGGCAATCAGACGCAACAACGTCGATTTCCCGCAGCCGGAAGGGCCGACGAAAGCGACGAACTCGCCGTCGTTGACCTCAAGCGAGACATCGCGAATGACCTCGACGGCGCCGAAATTCTTGACGATGTTCCTGAGCTCAAGCCCGCTCATGCACTCTCCTGTTTCTTATTTTAAGGTTGGCCTATTTGAGCCCCGAGCCGGCAATGCCGGTGGTGATGAAGCGCTGCAGGAAGACGAAGATCAGCACGACTGGGATCATCGAGACGACGGTCATGGCGAGGATATAGTGCCATTGCACATTGAGCTCGCCGGCATAGACGTTGAGGCCGACCTGCAGCGTATAGAGTTCCTTGCGCGAGAGCACGATCAGCGGCCAAAGGAAGTCGTTCCAGCGCCAGACGACCGAGAAGATCGCCAGCACTGCGAGAGCCGGCGCCGACAGCGGCAGGATGATGCGCCAGTAGATCTGCCATTCGCTGGCCTTGTCCATGCGCGCTGCATCGAGCAATTCGTCGGGAATCGTCAGCATGTATTGCCTGAGCAGGAAGACGCCCGTCGGCGTGGCGACCGTCGGCAGGATGACACCCCAGAGGCTGTCGAAGAGGTTCAGCGTGCCGATGACGGAATAGAGCGGCACGACGATGACCGAGAGCGGCACCATCAGCGTTGCCAGGATCATCAGCATGACGGCGGTGCGGCCGGGGAACTGGTATTTCGACAGCGCGAAGGCGGCCATGGAATTGACGAGCAGCGTAATCGCCGTCGCCACGACGGTGACGAAGACGGAGTTGCGCAGGAACAGGAAGAAATCGAAGCGCTGGAACGGTTCGGTGTAGTTGCCGCCGGCGAATTCGACCTGACGCACCGGTGTGCGGTCCTTGATATTCGCCTTGACGATTTCACCCGGCTGTTTCGGATCGACCATCTGGCCGATGATGCCGATGCGGCGGACTTCGGCAAGCACGCGGGTGCTGCCATCCGGCATCGCGACATTATAGAGCGGCAACGGCTTGTCGTAGCCCGGCACCACTGCCTGCTCGGTGACATAGGGCAGGAAGGACGGCGGGAATTCGGCAAGGGCCGCCGGCGTCTTGAAGGAAGAGAAGACCAGCCAGACGGCGGGGCCGAACATCAGGAAGACGCCCGAGATCAGCCAGATCCAGGTGACGACATCCGTCCAATGCCAGCCGCGACCGCGCCGGCGGAGCAGAAAGGCAGAAACGGCGCTCATTGGCGTGCTCCCTTCTTCTCGTTGCGGCTACTGACGCCGAGCTGGACCAGCGTCAGGATGACGAGCACGATGCCCATCAGGATCGAGGCGGCCGACGCCAGTCCCGGATTGCGCAGCGAACTCGCAAAGCCGGTCTCGTAGATATATTGGGTGATGTACATGGTGCTGGTGCCCGGTCCGCCGCCGGTGAGCACGAAGACCTCGTCGAAAATCTGCACGGCGCGGATCAGCGCCAAGACCAACACGACGATGAGGTTCGGCATCAGAAGCGGCAGGGTAATGCGCCGGAAGATGCGGGTCGGGCGGGCGCTGTCCATCGCCGCCGCCTCGTAGAGATCGCGCGGGATCGCCTGCAGGCCGGCGAGCAGGATCAGCGCATAAAAGCCCATATGCGCCCAGACCGAGACGAAGACGGCAAAGAAGAAGGCCCAGAAACGATCGCTGAGCCAGGAGAAGGGTTCGAAGCCGAAGGGGCTCAGCGCATAATTCAACAGGCCCTCCCGCTGCAGGATCCATTTCCAGATCAGGCCGACGACGACGGGCGAAAGCAGCACCGGGAAGAAGAACACGGCGCGCCAGAAGCCGCGATTGGAAAGCTCGCGGTTGAGGATCAAAGCCGTTGCGAGCGCTGCGATCAGCATCACTGTGACCTGAAAGACGACGAAGACGGCGGTGTTGCGTACCGCCGCCCAGAAGGTGTCGGCGGCACAGGTCGAGGGATCGAGATAGCTGCGGCAATCGAAGAGGATGCGGTACTGGTCGGCGCCGACATAGGTCCT
Source organism: Rhizobium sp. 10PS4 (assembly GCF_032464805.1). Lineage (NCBI taxonomy): Bacteria > Pseudomonadati > Pseudomonadota > Alphaproteobacteria > Hyphomicrobiales > Rhizobiaceae > Rhizobium > Rhizobium sp. 10PS4. The sequence goes on from NZ_JAWDIW010000004.1 coordinate 113,934, forward strand.
GTTCTGCAGGAAGATGGCGCTGCCGCTCGTCGTCGAATAGATGAAGTTGATGACCAGCGGCAGCAGCACGAAGACGGTGAAGATCAGCATGTTGGGCGCTAAAAAGACGCCCGCCATGCCGTTCAGCCCGGTGAGTTTCTGCCAGCCGCGCATGGGAATGTCGACGATCCCCATGGCAAGCCGGACAGGCGCAAGGAGCGCCTGCCGCAGACCGGTTCTCGCCGGTGGTTCAGAAAAAACCGTCTTCGCCGTCATCTGTTCTTCCGTCAGTTGCCGGCGACCTTGGCCTTGATGTCCTCGTCGATGCGGGCATAGGCATCGTCGAGCTTCATTTCGCCGGCGATCACCTGGCTGATGCGGGCGACGATGGCGCTGTAATAGGCATCCGACCACTTCCAGCCCGGCAGCTTCATGGCGGGTGCCGCCGTCTGACCGGCCGCTTCGACGAAGGCCTTCAGCGCCGCCTGCACATGCGGATTGTCGGTCTTGAAGTCCATCTGGCCGGCGGCGACACCCTTATGCGCCGGAATGAACAGGCTGCGTTCGGCAAATTCCTTCTGCACGTCGGCGCCTGCCAGGTAATCCATCACCTTGGCGACGTCCTTCGGGTTCTTGGTATATTTGACGGCGACCAGACCCGCACCGCCCTGCATGCCGGTGCAAGCGGCCGTGCCGCAGGGGCTTCCGGCCATCACCCAGTCGAAATTGTCGCCGATCTTTTGGGCGAAGCCCGAAACCTGCCAGCTGCCCGAATAAAGATAGGCAAGGCCGCCATTGATGAAGTCCTCGGCGGCGGAGCGGTAGGTGGTGCCGGCAGCACTCACCCAGACATCCTTGTTGATCGTGCCGTCCTCGTTCCACTTGACGAAGCGGCTGAGGAATTCCTTGGCGCCCTGATCGATCGGCGCCGGCTTGCCGTCGGCGGCGATATAGTTGGCGCCATAGGAGATATTCGGGCCGGAGACGCGGTGGCCGGAGCGGTCGATCGCCATGGCGAAGACCTTCTGGCTGTCGGCGACCTTCTTGGCGGCCGCCGCCCAGTCGTCCCAGGTGGCCTTCGGGCCGGGGATCTCGACGCCGGCCTGCTCGAACAGCGTCTTGTTGACGAAGCCGCCGGTCAGCGTCAGCTGCGTCATGAAGCCGGTGATGGCGTTCGAGCCGTCCGGACGCATCCAGTCGGCCTGAGCGCCGAAATTGTCGTCCCAGTATTTCGCGTCGGTGAGGTAGGGGCGAAGATCGAGCCAGTGTTGCGCCGGCGCCTTCAGATTGGTGAGGCGGGCAATATCCGGCCCCTGCCCGGCTTCGAGCTGCACTGGCAGCTGTTCCTTGACGACGTCGTAGGAGACTTCGTCGAGGATGACGTTGACGTCAGGATTGGCCTTCGAGAAGCGCGAGAGCAGATCCTTGATCACCTCGCCTTCGCCGCCGTCGGAATACCACATGATGCGCACGTCGCCGGCATGGGCGGCAACGGAGCTCAACAGAATTGCAGCAAAAGCTGCGCCGATCGATTTCATTCTGGTCATTTTCTCCTCCTCTTGACCGATAAATTCCTGCATCCGGCGGTCCTCCGCCTGCCGAACACGTCGTCTACGAGGCCGCGCGCCGAGGCTGCCTGCCCGGTATCTCCAGATGTACCGCTTCTCCCCGCACCGACCAGTCCGGCGGGCGAAGAATACGGCCTTCGGCATGCACGGTGCCGTCCTCTTCGAAGACGACCCGGCCATAATCCGGATCGACGACGATCAATGCGCCCTCGTCGTCTCGGCGGGCCGAAAGCGTGGCGAAACGCGCCTGCATGCCGTCAAGGCTACCCTCGCGCCCGAGATCGGAGAGACGGACGATCCAGCGGCCGTTGCGGCCGGCCAGGCGCAGCTCGATATCCGTCGTCGGGCCTTGCTTTACCGGCTCCAGCGCGCCGTTGCCGATCAGCATCGCAATCCCGTTGCCGGAGCGGGCGAGCGCCAGATTGCCGTCAACCACCGTGTCGTCGAAGGCCTCGAGCGGGAACCAGGCATGGGTGAAATCCGGCTGGCCCTCATGGATCTCGAAATCGAGGATCGCCAGATCGCGATATTGATGCACGCGCGGCAGCGTTCCGCAGCCGCCCCAGAAGCTCGGCCGGCCATAACCGAACTGGATGGTTTCGCCGGGATGATTGATCCAGATCTGCGCTTCCGGCCGGTGACCCAGACGGAGGTGCAGTACGGTTTCCTGATAGCCCCAGGCGCCGGGACGATAATGGGCGATGGTGCCGAGCGCAGTGTCGCGGGTCTTATAGTGATAGAGGGCAGCAAAGCGGTTCTCGCCCTGTGAAAAGGTCCATTCCTGCGCGTCGTCGGACTGGTGCGCGGCGATCGCGGCCAGCGTTTCGGGAAAACGCAGGCCATGATCGCGGATGCAGACGGCAAGCTGCGGCAAAGCGTGGACACGCCGGCCGTACCAGCCGCGGCCCCAGAGCAGACGGGCAATGGCGGAGAGTTCGACCGAGCGGCCGGGGCGCAACGTATGTTCATAGGAGCGGCCCTGGCTGCCGGTCAGCATGCCGTGATGGGCCGAGCGGGCGACGATCTCCATCAGGCGGACGATGCTACCACTCGCCCGGCTGCGGATCGTCTCGTCCGGCGCGCAGGCGGCCAGCGCCGTCAGGCCCTTGAGATCGATCGGGAAATAGGGAACGGAATTCCACTCGGCCATTTCCCAGCGCTCGAAATGATCGAGCCAGGCGCGGACACGATCCTCGCCAACTTGCATCTGCTCGGCGCCGGTGCGGCCGGAACGGACGAAGACGGCTTCCGGGAAAAGCCTGCCGCCGAGATAGGCGGCGGTATGGAAGAGAAGCGCGTGGTTTTCCGAGAAATACCACTGAACGTCGTTGCCGGGCTCATCCATCCAGTAGCGGTAATTGAGGACAGCGTGCTCGATCCTGTCGCGCAGCGCGGGTGACAGCAGATCGCTCCAGCGCGTATAGGCAAAGAGCAGCGGCACCAGCACGAAATCGGCGCAGTCGTGACAATCCTCGATGACCGGCAGCATGGCCGAGATCATCGCCTCGGTTTGCTCGCCGCCCTGCCCGAGCGCAAGGCGCGCGAAAGCACAGACCGTGTCGGGCTCCGAATGGGTAGCGACCTCGGCCAGCGCCTCGGCGACGCGGTCCTCAAGGGCGGCGGGTGCCTCCCCCTGCCGCTCAGGATGGCAGATCTCGACGCCGAGCGTGCGACTGAGCGAAAGCGTACCTGCTTTGAAGGTGATGCGGAAATGGCGGAAATCGGCGGGCATATCGACCGAGGTTCCGAGCGCCAGTTTCGTTGCTCCCGCTTCCAGCTCGAAATCATAATCGAAGCGCTCGATCGACATGAAGTCGCCTTCGATCTCGACATGGCAGCTCAGCGGCGCCGGCAGCGGCGCGGGGAAGAGGATCGTCACGTCTTCGCCGAGATAGGCGGTGCGGTCGAAGCGCATGCCTTCGAGGATCGCCTCCAGCGCATCCGCATCATCGGCGGCGATGGGAACAGGCAGGGCAGTTTCAACTTCCGGCCCTTCGACATAATCCAGCTGGAAATAGAAACGGGCGTCGCGCTCGGCGAGATCGTCGAAATAGACGCGGATTTCGTTCAGGCCGGCCGTGAGTTCGACCTCGAAGTCTTGCTGGGCTTCGAGATTGCGCTGGTAAGGCGCCATGAAACCCTGCTCGCGGCCATTGACGAAGAGGATCGCGCCGCCGCAGGTCGACAGCCGAAGCGTCGCGCGCCCCGCGGAGCGGGCATCGAGGAAGGTGCGCGCCCAGCAGCCGATGCGTGTCGGGCGAAACCAGAAGCCAGAGAGATCGACACGCGGGGAGGCAAAGGGAAGCCACCAGCGGACCGCCTCGAATTCGGCAGCCGGTTGCGGCCGACGGTCGGAGAAGGATTTTTTGAATTCGGTGCGGCAGGGATATTCATGCGGAATGAAGTTCTTCGTCTTGGTGACGAAGAAAAACGGATCCATGCTGCCTTCCATCGGGCGGTCGGCGACGTCGTAGCGCTGCTGCCACAGGTCGGCGAGCTGCCAGTAGACGATCGGGCTGGCCTTCGCCGTTGCACGGCGGAGATGGGATTGCTGCTCGGCGGTCATGCTTCAGCCCGCCCCAGGCAGTCAGAGCATGACGTCGTCTGAAAACCGCTCACACTTTTCGGCATCATGCTCGGAGCCATGAGATTCCGGACAAAACACCGACGCATGGATTGGCCGTCAAGCCGCATCTTCAAAGCCTCCCTGCTCTGCCGCTTGTCGCGGACTCCTCAGGCAACGATTGTGCACAGGCAATCCATTTGCGCAATCTGAAAGATTTTTGCATAGTAGCTGAGAGCGAGGAGACGACATGGCGGCGGAAGAGAAAAAAGGCAGGCGCACGCGCCTCGACGACATTGCCGCCCGATGTGGCGTCTCTATCAGCACGGTGTCTCGTGCGCTGGCCGGCGAAAAGGGCGTCAGGCCGGAGATTCGCAAGCTGGTGCTGGAAACGGCAAGTGCGGTCAGCTACGCGCTGCCGGCAAGCGTTGCCGGCAAGAAGGTCATGCTCGTTGCCTCTGGCGCAGCGATGATCGACTATGTCCGCAACCAGTTCACGCTCTATGTGCTCGAAGGATTGAATGCGCGTGCCGCCGCCCTCGGCATCGAACTGGCGATACGCCCGGTCGCCGACAAAGGGGACGAGGCCCGCGTCCTCGCCGAGATGCGTGACGATCCAAGCTTCGGCGGCATGCTGATCCTGACCGTCGACGAAGAGGAGATGCTGGCAGCTGCGGCTGATCTCGGAAAGCCCGTCGTGCTGGTCAACAGCGACGATCCGTATATGCGGCTTTCGAGTGTGACACCCTGCAACCGCTCGGCCGCCTTCATCGCCGCCGAGCGGCTGATCAAAGCCGGGCATGAACGCATCCTGTTCATGCTGAGGCCGGGTCGGCGGACGATCGAGCGGCGCCTGGAGGGCTGGCGCGATGCCCTGCAGCATCATGGACTGACCGCCGATGCCGATCTGGTGCTTGAGGTCGACGACTGGCTGCCGGAACTCGGCGCCGAAGCCGTCACCCGTCTTGTCCGCGAGAAAGGCCTCTCCTTCACCGCCATCCTGACGGCGGGCGACAGTCTTGCCAATGGCGCGGTGCGCGGATTGCAGGCGATGGGTTATGGCGTGCCGCAGGACATCTCCGTCATGGGCATAGACGACCTGCCGCAGTCGGCCTTTCTCAATCCGCCGCTCTCGACGGTGCATATTCCGATGCGCGAACTCGGCGCCACCGCGCTCGATCTGCTGCGCGACATGATGCTCGGCCTGGCGGCCCCACGGCGGCGGGTCGAGCTTGCCTGCCATCTCGTCGAAAGGGGCAGCGTCGCGGCCGTCAGGCATATGTCTGCCGTAGCGGAAGGTCGCTGAACCCACACCGTGATCGAGAATATCAAGCCTCGATAAAACTCGCTTCGAACAATTCTCGCGCATAGGCATCATGCGTGGTGCCGGCCTGCAGATCCGCTTTGGTGAGTTCGTCCACGAAACAACCATTCTTCATGATCAGCACCCGGTCGCACATATGGGAGATGACCGCGAGGTCGTGGCTGACGAGAAGATAGGTCAGGCCCTTTTCCTCGCGTTGGTCGGCCAGCAGGTTGAGGATTTCGGCCTGGACCGAGACGTCGAGCGCCGATGTCGGCTCGTCGAGCAACAGGATGGGCGGCGACAGGATCAGGGCCCGGGCGATGGCCACCCTCTGCCGCTGGCCGCCGGAAAGCTCGTGCGGGAAACGGTTTGCGAAGCTCGCCGGCAAACCCACCTGGATCAATGCCTTTTCGACTTTCGACCAGATGTCGGAATGGCCCATGGCGCGCAGCGGCTCGGCCAGGGCGGTGCCGATACGATGGCGCGGATGCAGGGATCCGTAAGGATCCTGAAACACCATCTGGGCGAATTTCAGCTCCTCGCGAGAGCGCTTCTTGCCGATCGGTTTGCCGCCAAGTTCGATGTCACCGGTCCAACCGGCCTCCATGCCGGCAAGGCAACGCAGCACCGTCGATTTTCCGCATCCGGATTCACCGACAATGCCGAGCGTCTCCCCCTGGCCGACCTCAAAACTGATGCCCCTGACGACATGGTTGCTTGATTTGCCGGAGGCAAAGACGACATCGAGGTCACGCACATTGATCATTGCGCCATCTCCAGATCGAGTTTCGTCCTGTCGAGAACCGCGAGCCGGCGAACCGGATTCCTGGGGTCGGGCAGCGCAGCGATCAGGCCGCGAGTATAGGGATGGCGCGCCTCCTCCAGACTGGTCAGCGTTTCCACGATCCGGCCGGCATACATGACGATGATGCGCTCGCAAAAGGCAGCCACCATGCGAATGTCGTGGCTGATCAACAGCAGGCCGGAATTGTTCTCGCGCACCAGCTCATCGAGCAACAGCAGCACGTCCTTACGGACACTGACATCAAGCGCCGAGGTCGGCTCGTCGGCGATGACAAGCTTCGGCCGTGCCAGCAGCATCATGGCGATCATCACGCGCTGGCCCATGCCGCCCGATATCTGGTGCGGATAAAGCGCCATGACCCGCTCCGGATCGCTGATGCGCACGCGCTCCAGCATGGCGCGGGCAGCCTCATGCGCCTGTTTCTTGTGAAGACCGAGGTGAAGGCGAGCGGCTTCGGCGATCTGCTTGCCGATCGAAAGCACCGGATTCAGCGAATAGCGCGGATCCTGCATGATCAAAGCGATGTCCTTGCCGCGCAGCGCGCCCATCTGACGTTCGGTCTTCGACAGCAACGAACTGCCGGCGAGATCCAAACGCTCGGCCGAGACCACCGCGGCAGGCGGCAGAAGGCGCATGATGGCGCGGCCTGTCGTCGATTTACCGGAACCGGATTCTCCGACGATCCCGACACGTTCGCGCCCGACGTCGAAAGTCACGTTGGAGACGGCAGGCACGGCGCCTCGGCCGAAACGGACGCTCAATCCTTCGACGGAAAGAACGGGCTGCAGATCACGATCTTGCATGGCGAGGATCCAGAATGTCGCGCAGAGCATCTCCGGCGATGTTGAAGGCAAGGCTGGTGAGAAGGATGGCGATACCCGGCATCACGGCAACCCACCAATAATCCAGCATGAACTTGCGGCCGCTGGAGATCATCGCGCCCCATTCCGGCGCCGGCGGCTGGGCGCCAAGCCCGAGGAAGCCAAGCGAAGCGGCTGTCAGGATGATGCCCGCCATGTTGAGCGTCAGGCGAACGATGACGGATGGGACGCACATCGGCGCGATATAGAGGAGAAGAATGCGCATCGGCGAGGCGCCATAAAGGCGGGCGGCGACCACGTAGTCGGCGTTTCTGACGACGAGCGCCTCGGCGCGCGCGAGTCTCGCAATCGGCGGCCATGCGGTCAGCGAGATCGCGATGATTGCCGTGGTCAATCCGGCGCCGAGCGCCGCAGCAAAGGCGAGCGCCAGGATCAGCGACGGGAAAGAGAGAACGATATCGGTGGCGCGCATCAGCAGCGCATCGGTGCGCCCTCCGAAGAAGCCGGCAACGACGCCGATCAACAGGCCGATCGGCCCGACGATCAGAGAGACCGAAAATACGGTCTGGATGGTGATGCGCGTGCCGAAAATCAGGCGGCTCAAGATATCGCGGCCGAATTCGTCCGTGCCGGCCAGATGCGCGAGGCTCGGCGGCTGCAAGGCATCACCAAGCCGCTGCACGACCGGATCGTAAGGCGCAAGCAGCGGCGCGAAGATCGCGATCAAGCAAAGCAGACCGAGGATGACGAACCCTCCGAGACCAAGCGGCTCGGCAGCCAGTTTGCGGCCGGCGCGCGCAAACGAAGCCGCGATACGGGTCGACACACTTGGAGGGCGAATCTCTATCTCGCTGCGGATGACATCGCTCATCGGGCCGCCTCCCGCATGCGCGGATCAAAGACGGCGTAAGCGACGTCGGCCAGGAAGTTCAACAACATGAAGATGAATCCCACAATGATGGTGCCGGCGACGATGGCGTTCATGTCGCCGATCATCAGCGCGTTGGTCATGTACTGGCCAATGCCCGGCCAGGAGAAAACGATCTCGGTCACGACAGCGCCTTCGAGCAACCCGCCATAGGAAATGGCGAGAATGGTGATCAGCTGCACCGCAATGTTCGGTAGCACATGGCGCCAGATCGTGCCGAGGGGGCTCACACCCTTGGCTCGGGCAGCAATGACATAATCCTGGCTCAACTGCTCCAGGGTGAAGCTGCGCGTCATGCGGGTGATATAGGCCATCGCCGCATAGGCAAGGATGACAGCCGGAAGGATGATATGACCGAGCGCGTTCCAGAAGATTTCGGTCTCGCCCTGCAGCAGGCTGTCTATCAACAACAGCCCGGTTTGCGGCGTGACGAGGCCTTCGTAAAAGACATCGATCCTGCCCGGCCCGCCGACCCAGTTGAGGCCGGCATAAAAGATGACGAGCCCGACGATGCCGAACCAGAAAACCGGGATCGAATGACCGACGAGCGCGACCACGCGGGCCGTCTTGTCGATGAAGCTGTCGCGAAAGAGTGCTGCGACCAGCCCGAGCGGGACACCGACGAAGGTCGAAATGATCACCGCCAGCGTCGCGAGTTCAAACGTCGCCGGAAAGGCTTGAGCGAGGTCTGCAGAGACCGGATTGCCGGTGAGGACTGCAGTGCCGAAATCACCATGCGCCAAACCGTTCAGATAGAGGAAAAACTGCTGGTAGATCGGCAGATCGAGCCCCAGACGCGCCCGCATCGCCGCATAGGCAGCGGGATCGGCGAGCTCGCCGACGATTGCGCCGACCGGATCGGTGGGCAGGATACGGCCGATCACGAAGGTCACACATAAGAGGATGAACAGGCTGACCAGCAAATGCGCCAGGCGTCGGCCAAATTCGGCTACGGAGAGTTCCTTCATGATCGGCTGTCCTGGAGTATTACTGGGTTTCGACCTTGGTGACGTTCTCGAGACGCGTCAGCTGAGACGGGTGGCCGACATATCCCTCGACCTTGGTGGACAGGACGATCGGTTCAAAGCGCTCGAAGAGCGGAAGCACCGCCGGCTTCTGTTCGACGAACATCTTCTGCATCTGAACATAGAGTTCACCGCGCTTCTTGGCGTCCGGCTCCATGGATGCCTTCGCCGTCAAGGCCGTCAGCTCGGGAATGTCCCAGCCCGAACGCCAGACGAAATTGCCGGCATTGTTGGCTTCCTTCGAGTTGTCGGGATTGGAGGAGAACTGCTCCATTGAACCAAGCACGTTCGGCATATAGGCGCTGGTCTGCGGGATCAGCAGATCGAAATCCCTGGCGCGATGGGCGGCGATGATTTCCGAGCCGTTGCCCTGCTGGATGTCGATCTTGATGCCGATCTGGGCCAGCGATGCCTGGATGGCGGTGGCAAGATCGATGCGCGGCGTTTGCGCGATGGTCTTCAGCGACAGCGAAAAGCCGTCCTTGAAGCCTGCTTCGCTCAGCAGCTGCTTGGACTTTTCGACGTCGAGATGCCAATCGGGGTTCGGGATGGCATATTCGAAATTCTCCGGAACGGGAACGTTTCTGGCCCGCCCGTATGGGCCCATGATGGTCTTTTCGATGCCCTTGTAGTCGATGCCGTAGGCAATGGCTTCGCGAACCTTCGGGTTGGCGAGATATTTGTTGCCGGCATTCATCGACAGCACGTAGAAGCCGCCCGTCGGAATACGCTGGATAGCAAAGCCCTTCTTGTCCTGGAAGGTCGCGAGATCGGATGCGGTGAGCGCACTGGCAATATCGATATCGCCGCGTTCGAGCATCAGCCGCTCGACCTGGCTTTCAGGCACATGCCGGACGATGACGCGACGCATCTTCGGCGCGCCGGTCATATAGTCCTTGTTGGCATCGAGGATCACCAGTTCGTTCGGAGACCAGCGATTGAGGGTGAACGGACCGGAGCCGGCCGAATGGGTTCGCATCCAGGCGTTTCCGTAGTCGTTGTCGACGGCGTGGCTCTCGACCTCGACGCTGTCGACCACACTGGTGGTCGTCGTCGTCAACCGGTAGAGCAGAAGCTCTGCCGTCACCTGATTGGAGAGATCGATCCGCACCGTCTGGTCGTCGACGGCCTTGACGAGCTTTTCGACATTGTCCTTGTCGTAGCCGACGCGCTTGAGGTTGGCGGCGGCGGCCTGATCCATCTTCAGGAGCCGGGCCAATGAATAGACGACATCCTTCGAGGTGACCGGATTGCCGGAGGCGAAATTCGCCTTGCGCAGCGTAAACGTGATGCCCTTGTCGTCCACCTTCCAGCTTTCTGCCAGCTGCGGAAGGACCTTACCATCAGCCGTGCTGGCAACCAGCCGATCATACAGATTCGACATGATCTCGACCGCCTTGCCTTCGGTCGCCTGGTGCGGATCGAGCGACAGAACCTGCGCTAGCGAAGTGCCAATCACTAGCTGGTCCTGCGGCGTAGCGGCCTGCAGCTGTGGTGCCGATATCGTCAGGGCGCCGATGACAGCGCCGACGAACAAGCTTTTAGAAAAATGCTTCATTGTCACTCCTCCCTGGATTACGATAGGAAACATATTATGTCGTCCGTATGTCGTATTATGATTTAACGAAGTCCGGTAGGGTTGACAAGGCCCGAGCGGCAGAGACTTGATGCGAAGGGATTGGGGGAGCCGAAGATGACGACACACAGCCGCGGCCGACAAAGACTGGCGCAGCAGGTCATCGATCAGTTGCGGGCGCAGATCGAGACGGGGAAGCTACGGGTCGGCGACCAGCTGCCGACCGAGCCGCAGCTTGAAGCGACATTCGGCGTCAGCCGCACGGTGGTGCGCGAGGCTATCGCCGATCTGAGGTCGGCAGGCTTCGTCAAGCCGATCCAGGGCAAAGGCGTCTTCGTCGCGGATCCGAAGGCGCATTCGGTCCTTTCTTTAACGCCGGTGGAAATCAAAAGCATTCCGGAAACCCTGGAATTGCTGGAGTTTCGCATGGCGGCCGAGGGTGAAGCGGCAGCGATCGCCGCCTATCGCCGCACCGCCGAGCAGGAAGCTGCGATCCGCGAAGCCAACCGCAGAATGGCAAACCTTATCGAGACAGGACAGCAGACGGTGGAGGCGGATTATGCCTTCCACATGGCGATTGCCGCCGCCACGAACAATCGATTCTATGTTGCCGTCTTGCGCCAGTTCGGGCCCAGAGCCATCCCCCGCGGCCAATTTCCGACGCTTCCCGAGGCCAACGACCGTGACTATCTTCAGAAGGTTTATGCCGAACATGTCGAGATCTTGTCGGCGATTGCCGACCAGGATCCGGAGCGGGCGCGACAGGCAATGCGGGCGCATATGCTGGCCAGCCAGCGCCGTTATCGCATGCTCGCCGAGCAGCAATAGGGCTCGACACTCTCAAAAATTCATATTATGTCATATGACATTGTGTAATTTCGAAAGAGACTCAAATGTATCTGGGAACGCAGGTCGCAGCGCGAGATGACGACGATTATCGTATCTTCGCGCAACTGGGGGTGAGGCATATCAATGCCGACCCGCCGGGGAAGCCGAGCAGCTGGACGCTCTCCGATCTCGAACGTCATCGCGACAAGGTCGAAAGCTTCGGCCTGATTCTCGACATGATCCAGTTGCCACTGCCCTCGCAGCCGATCGAGAAGGCGTCCTATCCCGACATCCTGCTTGCCGGCCCCGAGCGTGACCGGCAGATCGACGCCGTCTGCAAGCTGATCGAGAATGTCGCGGCCGCCGGCATTCCTGCGGTGAAGTACAATCTCAACCTGATCGGCATTCCCCGCACGCCGGATGAACCGGGACGCGGCGGATCGCTGAATGCGAGCTTCCGCTGGGACAAGACGGACCAGCAGGCCGAGCCCGGCCTTGCCGGCGTGCTTTCGGAAGACGAAAACTGGGAGCGGATCGACTATTTCCTGGAACGCGTCGTTCCTGTCGCTGCAAGCAACCGCGTCCGGCTCGCCTGCCATCCGCACGATCCCTATACGCCGCCGGGTTATCGCGGCGTCACGCGGGTGCTGGGTACGGTGGAAGGCCTGAAGAAATTCGTGCTGATGCGCGAAAACCCGTATCATGGCCTCAATTTCTGCCAGGGTTCGATCGGCGAGATGCTGGAAAAGCCCGGCAAGGAAATCGACGATGTCATCCGCTGGTTCGGCCAGCGCGACAAGATCTTCAATGTTCACTTCCGCAACATTCGCGGCGGCAAGCTGTCCTTCATGGAGACCTTCCCTGAAGAAGGCGACATGGACATGGTCCGCTCGGCCAGGATCTACAAGGAGGTGGGCTTCAAATACATGCTGATGCCCGACCATGTGCCGACCGTCAGCGGCAAGGATCCAACCGCCACCGCATTTGCCTTCTGCTACGGCTATATCGCCGCACTTCTGCAAGTGCTCGAGAGCGAGTGAGCCGGTTTTCAACACCTAAGAAATAGGACTTCATGATGAATCCGATTGAATTGAAGAAGGCCGTCGGTAGTGGCCTCCTGTCGTTTCCGGTGACCCATTTCGACGATCACCTCAAATTCGACGAAGCCAAGTACCGCCGTCATGTCGAGTGGCTTTCCGGTTATGACGCGGCTGCGCTGTTTGCCGCCGGCGGCACCGGTGAGTTTTTCTCGCTTAATCCGGCCGAAATTCCGCAGGTGATCCGGGCCGCCAAAGCGTCGGCGGGCAAGACGCCGATCATTTCGGGAACCGGCTACGGCACGTCGCTCGCCATCGAGATCGCAGTCGCGGCCGAGAAGGCCGGTGCGGACGGACTGCTGCTGCTGCCGCCCTATCTGATGTTTGCCGAACAGGCGGGTCTCATCGCCCACGTCAAGGCGGTCTGCCAATCGGTCGGCATCGGCGTCATCGTCTATAATCGCGACAACGCCATTCTGACCGCCGACAGCATCGCGCGCCTGGCGGAGGAATGCCCGAACCTGATCGGCTTCAAGGACGGCGTCGGCGATGTCGACAAGGTGATCGAGATCACCACCCTGCTTGGCGACCGCCTCGTCTATGTCGGCGGCATGCCGACCCATGAGGTTTATGCCCAGGCCTATTTCGCCGCAGGCGTGACGACCTATTCATCCGCCGTCTTCAACTTCGTGCCCGCGCTTGCCCAGCGTTTTTACGGCGCCTTGCGCACCGGCGATCAGGCAACCGTCGATGAGATCCTGAAGGGCTTCTTCTTCCCCTTCGTCGCCTTGCGCAACCGCAAGAAGGGATATGCCGTCTCGATCATCAAGGCCGGCCTTCGCGTCCTCGGGCAGAACCCAGGCCCCGTGCGCCCGCCTCTGACGGATCTTACCCAGGAAGAGCTGGCGCTGCTGGAAAAGATCGTCCAGGCCAACGGCGTCACGCGGATCGCGGCGGAATAATACAGCGCGGCAGTAGGCCGCCGGGGTGGCCCGGCGGCTGTCCGGCTCTCGCCAACAACGGACATCGGCCCGGCTTGGCTAGACGACCGCTACGGGGCTGCTTCGAGGCGCGAATTAGCTAAACAGCAGACTTTCAGGCACCCTGCGTGCATCCTCGTGAACGTAGGCCGTTGCTGTCGCTGGCTTCCGGCGCGACGGCTTTTCGGAATAGCGGCAACGGACAGCGCCGCACTGGCAACCGCCGGATTAGGACTCAGCCATCACGCCCCCTCACCGCCCATGAGGCGGTATCGTGATCGGGGTGCTGGTTGTTGCTCTCCTTGATCGCCGCGGCCCAGCCGGCGCCGTTGTTTTCGGTCGCACCGGTATTTTCTATGCCCGTGATGGTATCGAACCAGGCCACCATGTTCTCGGTGCAGGTATTGGCATGCGGCGAGAAAGCGTGCGGATCGTCAAGCGAACCGATCATCAGGTTGGTGCGACCGTTTTCGAGGTGGTGGAAGAACAATGGGGTGCCGCAATTGGCACAGAAGCCGCGCTCCACAAGCTCCGAGCTCTTCCAGACGCTTGGCTTGCCGCGTGTCCAGCTGAGCGCATCATCGGGCGCGGCGACGAGCGCGGCAAAGACGTTGCCCGAGGCTTTCTGGCACATGCGGCAATGGCAGAGATGCGAATTGTCAAACATAGCGGTTGCATGGTAGCGCACGGCACCGCACTGGCAGCCGCCGCTCACCTCCATTTCGACGCGTTTCATTTTTGCTCCTTCTTCAAGAGACGGGTTTGGGCTCAATCTCTTTCAGGTTTTCGTCACTTTCCCGTTCCCGAAGCTGTCATGCTGCCTAGTGGTACGTCACGGCGGGATTGAACACCCTTTGCAGGAAGGGCCTGAGAGCTCCCTGCATGTGGTTCCTTGGAATTTGATGTCCACACTCAAAGAGGTGAAGCGTCGCCAGGACTCCGGCATTGGACAGAGCTTTTGAGAAGCGTTCGGCTTGGGCAACAGGAGCACGGTCGTCATGCTTTCCATGCAGCAACAGCGTCTCAGACCGAACTTCGGGCGCATAATGCAATGCAGAGCGAGCCAGAAAGGCCTCTCTCGATAGGCCCGCCTCTTTCTCGATAGCCCACCGCAAACCGTCTGAACTCTCGTGATAAGCGGCTTCAAGATCGTAGACGCCGCTGGCTAGAATGACTGCTCGCAGATCAGAAACCTGGGTGGCGACCATTGCCGATGCAACGGCACCACGACTGTTTCCATAGAGAACAATTCGGTCAGGATCGACGGAAGGCTGGCCCCGCAGGAAAGCGAGAGCAGCTATGATCGCTTGCTGGGTTTTGGGACCGCAGAAATCTGAAGGGCCGTCTGACGCCCCAAAACCGGGCTGCGAGACTGCCGCTGCAGTGATATTCAAACCAGAACAGAACCGAAGCAACGCGCCGCTGTCGACCGCCTCTATCCCTCCAAGCAGACGGCCACCCTGATTGCCGTGGACAAATAGGATTGCTCCTGCGGGCGTTTCGCTTGCGGCTTGAGCTTGAAAAAGCTCAACCGTGGCTCCGTCACCCCGGTCAATGAGATGTCGAGTTACTACCGGCATAACCACCATCAGGTTTTCGCGTGCCGGACAGACAATACTGCAACTTATGGCATTGGCAACGTCCGGTGGCGGCGGATAATCGTTGAGAAACCGCTCATCCGTCTGTTTCGGTATTTTGAGCAAGTAGGTGCTGGCTATCCGCCCTTGGCTGGTTTCGGCGATCTCCTAGACCGAGGATTCACATGATCCCGGCCGCCCCGCCTACAGCGCCACGCCGGTGCCTCGGTCAAACACGTGCACCTGATCGCTGGTGATGCTTGCCTCGAACACGGCGCCGTAACGGGCGGGGTATTCGCCGTCGACGATGGCGGTTACCTGCTGTCCGGCGAGGTCGAAGACGACATGGGTCTGGGCGCCTGTCGGTTCCACCAGCATCGTCCGGCCGGCGAGCGGCGTGCCGGCGGTGATACCGGGAACGAGATGTTCGGGGCGCAGGCCGATGGTGACGGCCTGGCCGGCCTTGACCTTGCGGTCGGGCGCGATGCGGATTGCCGTGCCGTCACCGAGGCGGGCGGCGGGCTCACCGTTTTCGCCGTCGACCGTGCCTTCGAGCATGTTCATCGCCGGTGATCCGATGAAGGCGGCGACGAAGAGATTGGCGGGTTTCCTGTAGAGTTCGAGCGGCGTCCCCTCTTGCTCCACCCTGCCCTGATTGAGCACGACGATGCGGTCGGCAAGCGTCATCGCTTCGATCTGGTCGTGGGTGACATAGATCGAGGTCGTCCTGACCTTCTGGTGCAGCGTCTTGATTTCCGAGCGCATCTGCACGCGCAGCTTGGCATCCAGGTTGGAGAGCGGCTCGTCGAACAGGAAGACGGCGGGATTGCGCACGACGGCGCGGCCCATGGCGACGCGCTGGCGCTGGCCGCCGGAAAGCTGGGCCGGCTTGCGGTCGAGGAGCTCGGCGAGATCCAGCATACGGGCGGCCTCCGCCACCCGGGCCTCGATCTGGGGTTTGGCAACGCCGGCGAGCTTCAGATTGAAACCCATGTTTTCAGCAACCGTCATGTGCGGGTAAAGCGCGTAGGATTGGAAGACCATGGCGATGTTGCGTTCGCGCGGAGTCATGGCGTTGACGACCTTGCCGCCGATGGCGATCTCGCCATCGGTGATCTCCTCGAGGCCGGCGATCATTCTGAGCAGCGTCGATTTTCCGCAACCGGACGGCCCGACGAGGGCGACGAATTCCCCATCCTCAATATGAAGCGAGATGCCGTGGATGACATCGACGGCGCCATAGGTCTTGCTGATATCGGTGAGTTCAACGGATGCCATGATTGCACTCCAACGGTTCGGCTCAGGACTTTACGGCACCGGCGGTCAGACCGGCGATGATGTGTCTCTGGGCGACGAAAAAGACGATGATGGTGGGAAGGATGGTCAGGGTAATGAAGGCCAGCACCAGCTGCCACTCCGTGCCGTACTCGCCGCGATAGACCATGATGCCGAGCGGCCAGGGATATTTCGATTCCGAGTTCAGCATGATCAGCGGCAGGATGTAGCTGTTCCAGCTGCCGACGAAGGAAATGATGCTGACGGTGGCGACGATCGGGCGGGAAAGCGGCAGCGAGATATGCCAGAAGAAGCGGAGATAGCCGCAGCCATCGACAAAGGCCGCCTGAAACAATTCTTCCGGAAGATTGCGGAAGTAGTTTCGAAACAGCAGGATGCTCATGCCGAGGCCGAAGGCCACCTGCGGCAACACCACGCCCCAATAGGTATCGAGCAGGCCGAGATCGCGGATGCGGATGAAGAGCGGCAGGATCGCGGTCGCCGCCGGAAACATCAGGCCGAGCAGGAAATAATTGAGCAGGAAGGACGATCCGAAGAAGCGGACATGGGCGAAGGCGAAAGCTGCCATCGACGATACGATCAGCGTCAGGAGCACGGTGAGCGATGCGATCACCAGCGAATTGCCGATCTGCAGCCAGTAGCGTTCACCGAAGAGGATATCGGTGTAGTTCGCCCATTGCCACTCCGTCGGCAGGCCGAAGGGATTGGTGCGCAGATCGCCCAGCGTCTTGAAGCCGCCGAGCGCCGTCGTCAGCAGCGGCACGAGCACGATGGCGGCAATCAGGCTCAGCGACACGTAGAGGTAGACGCGTGTTGATGTGCTCATGCGGATGGAAGAGCTCATATCAGTCATGGCGCATGAATATCCTTTTGTAACCGAAGGCGAGCGTCACGCAGATGATGAAGAGCACCACGCCGACGGCGCTGCCGAGGCCGACCTGCATGCGCATGACGCCGTAGGTGTAGAGGAAGGTGACCATCGTCTGGGTGGAGTTGGACGGCCCGCCGCCGGTCAGCGGCATGATCATGTCGAAGAGCTGCAGCGAGCCGACGACGGCAAAGAAGATGGAAAGACGCAAGGTCGAGCCGAGCAGCGGCAGCGTCACGTAACGGAACTTCTGCCAGCCGGTGGCGCCGTCGATTTCGGCTGCCTCCAGCACGCTCTTGTCGACGGATTGCAGGCCGGCGATGAACAGCATCATGTGGAAACCGAAATATTTCCAGACGATGACGCCAAGCACGGCATAGATCGCCACATCCTTGTCGGCGAGCACGTAAGGGTTGGCGAAGCCGAAGAAGTTGGAAACGGCGGCAAACAGGCCATAATCGCCATCATAGACGAAGCGCCAGATAAGGCCCGCGGCGACGTCCGCCAGCACATAGGGCAGGAAGAAGATCAGGCGGTAGCCGACGACACCCGGAATGCGGTGTGCCAGCATGGTGGCCAGCCAGATGGCGAGCGGCACCTGGATGCAGATCGAGATGACGATGATCAGGCCGTTATTGACCAGCGCCTGCGTGAAGGCCGCATTGCGGAACAGAACCTGGAAATTGCGCAGTGCGATGAACTCGGTCGGCGTGCCGTAGCCATTCCACTTGTAGAGGCTGTACCAGGCCGCCTCGCCCATCGGCATGATGACGAAGAGCGTGAAAAGCAGCAGCGCCGGCGGCAGGAAGATCAACAGCACTGTCAGCCGATCATGGGCGACCGAACTCTTGCTGTTTGCGGCTCTCTTTGCCGGCCTCGCGGCCGTGGTTATCGATGGGACTGAAATATTGGCCATGGGTCCTGCTTTCGCATCTCGTCGGCAGCAATGCTGGCGCTCCGCTCTTAGAGCGCCCCGCGTCCAATAGGACGCGGTAAGGACGCTCTAACACTTTGAATCTGCGCATAATCCTTTCCGAAAATCGATTTCGATTTTCGGGGTTATGCGCGGAACGGAGCGCCAGGAAGGGTCTGCAGGCGCTGGTTATTGTTCCAGTTCGAAAGCGTCCTGGATCATCTGGGCGCCGTCCTTGGAATTCATCTGCCCGGAGACGATTTCCACCGACACGTCGTTGACGACACGGCCGACCGCAGCGCCGAGATCCTGGTCGAAATAGTTCTGATGCCAGGTCGAACCGGCCAGCTGTTTTGCCGATTCGGCAAGCAGCGGGTTGGTGACGCCGTCGCCGGCGCCGATGGAAACGGGTAGAAGCATGCCGGCCTTGGCCATCGCCCGCTCATTGTCCGCATTCGTCAGGAAAGCGAGGAAATCGAGCGCTTCCTTGGATGCCTTCTTGGTAACGGCCCAACCGTTCAAACCGCCGAGCGTATCGGTCGGCTTGCCGGCGCCGCCATCAACCGCCGGGAAGGCGAAACGGCCGATATTTTCGGGTGCGAGCCCCTTGCCGTCACCGGCATTCTTGCGCTGGTTGGCCTCGGTGTTTTCAAAGCCGAGGATGATTGCAGCCTTGCCGTCGCCGAAAACGCCGAGCGCCTGCGGCCAGGTCGAGCCGAGATAGCCGGGCTGGAACGGTTCGAGCTTGCCGAGTTCAGCGAGATCGTCGCCGGCCTTGATGATCGCGGGATCGAGGAAACCTTCGCCCTGGCCGGTCTTTGCCGCTTCGAAGACCTTCTGTCCGCCTTCGCGCATGACGAGATAGCTCCAGTAGAAGTGGATCGGCCATTTCTCACCGCCGCCGCCGGCGATCGGCACGATGCCTGCCGCCTTGATCTTCTTCACGGTACCCAGAAAATCAGCCCAGTTCTTGATGTCCTCGGCCTTCACGCCGGCCTTGGCAAAGAGTTCCTTGTTGTAGAAAAAGCTGACAAGACCGACCTTATAGGGAATAGCCCAGGTCTTGCCCTCGAATGTCAGGCCGCTGACCGAAGCCGGGCTATAGGCGCCGCGCAGTTTGCCGCCATCGGCATCGAGCGCCGGCGTCACATCCTGGAGGGCGCCGGTCTCGGACTGCTGCTTCAAGACGCCGCCGCCCCAGCTGTAAAAGAAATCCGGCACATCGTCGGATTGCAGCAATGTCGGAATCTTGGCTTTGAAGGCCTCGTTTTCGAGAAACTGCATCTGGATATCGACGTCGGGATGCTCGGCTTCGTATTTCTTGACGATCTCTTCCCAGGCCGCGACATATTTCGGGTCGAGTTCGAGATGCAGCCATTTGACGACCGTCGCCGCCGAAGCAGCACCTGCTCCGGCCAGCAACATGCCGGCAGCCGCGGCCATGGATGCGATACGCCTGCCGCGAAGAGCAGTGCTCTTGAACCTAAAAGTCATGATTTTTCCTCCCAGGGGTCCTGTCCTCACAATTTTTCCCCTATGCGGATTAATTCAACGGAGCTTTGGCATATTGTCAACCCAATGCCTCTATTTTTATCAAATGCGCTTGACAGGACCGCTGAATTCCCTGCTATTTATTTCGTAACCCGTTAAAAATATTTGGGGTCCGCCCCAACGAAACGCTCGCCTGGCTAGTTCCCATGAAGACCGCAGATCCCGAATTAATGCGCGCGATCAATCGCTTGAACGTGCTCGATACCATCAGGCGCCATGGCCCGATCTCGCGGATAGAGATCAGCGAGCGTACCGAACTCTCGACCACGACCGTTTCGGCCATCACCGCCTCATTGCTCGACGACGGGCTGATCCTGCCGCGTCACGAAGGCGATATCCGCAATGAGGCCGTGCGCGGACGGCCGCGGGTCATGCTGGAGCTCAATCCCGATGCCGCACGCGTTGTGGGCGCCAAGATCGCTGCCAACAGGATGGTCTTTGTCGTCACCAATTTCCGCGGCGATGTGCTGTCGAAGCTCGCCTTGCCGATCCGCATCGACCGGCAGCCGATTGGCGTCATCGCCGATCTGGTTGAGGATGGCGTCCGGCGCTGCGTCGTCGATGCCGGACTTTCGCTGGAGGATGTCGACAGCGTCTGCCTCGGCTTTCCCGGCGTCATCGAGCACCGCACCGGCTACATCAGAAGCAGCCCGATCTTTCGCGACACCAATGTCAATTTCGCCGCCGAGATGTCGACGCGGCTGGCAACGCCGACCATTGTCGAAAGCGACGCCCACGCCATCACGCTTGGCCATCACTGGTTTGGAAAGGCGCGCGATCTCGAAGATATGGTGCTGATTTCGCTGGAGCAGACGCTGGGGCTGGGCGTTCTGCACGGCAACAGCCTGTTTCGCGGCGCCGGCGGCCTCAGCCACAATCTCGGCGACCTCGTGCTCGGCATGGGGCCGAACGGCATCGTCCGGCTTTTCAGCCAGGCCGGCGAAAGCGCGATCCTCGGCGAACAGCAGGCCGACGGGCGTTTTGCCGAAGCGATCCGTCTCGGCCGCGGCATGAACCATGCCCAGGCGCTGATCAAGGCAGACGACGACCGGCTGATTAGCGCCGCGATCCGCGCCGGCGAAGCGGTGGGTTTGACTATTGCCAACATCGTCACACTGTTTGCGCCGCCACGGGTCATTCTTGTGGGGTCGAGCCTGGCGCTCGGCGAACCCTTTCTCAACAGCCTGCGCGATGCCTATGCGCTCGCCATTCCGCCATCGCTGCGCGGGGTGAGCGAACTCGTCTTCGACGATTCGACCGACGATTTCTGGGCGCAGGGTGCCGCGGCGGTGGCGCTCTATGAGCTTTACGAATCGCCCTGGAGTACGACGGGGCCGGCGCTCTGACGAGCGCCCCAATCAAGATCAATGGCAAGATCAGTGGAGGAATTCATGGACAAGGTCGGTATCGGCATCATCGGATGCGGCAATATTTCAGGCGCCTATCTCAAGGCGATGGCATCCTTTCCCATCCTCGACATCCGCGGCGTCGCCGATCTCAACCGGGAGCTGGCGGAAGCAAAGGCCGCGGAATTCAACGTTCCGGCCAAGACTGTCGAGGAGCTTTTCACCGACCCCAAGGTCGAGATCATCGTCAACCTGACGATCCCGAAGGCCCATGTTGCCGTAGCGCTGCAGGCGCTCGATGCCGGCAAGCATACCTATTCGGAAAAGCCGCTCGGGATTAATTTCGCGGAAGGGAAAAAATTGGCGGAGGCCGCCAAGGCGAGGAATCTGCGCATTGGTGCTGCCCCCGACACCTTCCTCGGCGGCGGCCACCAGACGGCGCGTGGCTTGATCGACCAGGGCGTCATCGGCCAGCCGGTCGGCGGCTCGGCGACCTTCATGTGCCCGGGCCATGAGCGCTGGCATCCGAACCCGGACTTCTATTACGAAGTCGGCGGCGGGCCGATGCTCGATATGGGTCCTTACTACATCACCGATCTCGTCAATCTTCTCGGGCCGGTTGCGCAGGTTGCAGGCTTTGCGACGACGCCGCGGGCCGAGCGGCTGATCACCAGCGAACCGCGAAACGGCGAACGCATTCCCGTGCATGTGCCGACCCACGTCGCCGGGATGATGGCCTTTGCCAATGGCGCTGTCGTGCATATCGCCATGAGCTTCGATGTTGCCGGCCACAAACATGTGCCGCTCGAAGTCTACGGCACCGAGGGCACGCTTGTTGTTCCCGATCCCAACAAGTTTGGCGGCCCGGTGGAATATCTGAAGAAGGGCGGTTCGTTCGAGGACCAGCCGGTCACAGCACCCTATGCCGACGGCAACTATCGCTCGCTCGGCGTTGCCGACATGGCGCATGCGATCCGCTCCAACCGGCCGCACCGCGCCAATGGCGATCTGGCGCTGCATGTGCTCGAAGTCATGGAAGCATTTCACACCGCCGCCGCGACCGGCCGGACGGTCGCGATCACCACGGCAACGGAGCGCCCTGCCCCGCTGTCCGATTCCATCGTCGACGGACGGTTGGCGAAATAAGTTTCAGGAGGAAAGACTATGCGTGAAGCACTGATTGTCTGGGGCGGCTGGAGCGGTCATGAGCCGCAGGAGTGCGCCGAAATCATCAAGACCATGCTCGAGGAGGACGGCTTCAAGGTCTATCTCGAGCATGGCACCGAGGCGCTTGCCGACCCTTCCGTTCATGATCTCAGCCTCGTCGTGCCGATCATGACGATGTCGAAGATCGAGAAGGAGGAGGTCAAGAACCTCGCCACTGCGATCGAAAGCGGCGTCGGTATCGCCGGCTATCACGGCGGCGCGGGCGATGCCTTCCGCGACTCCGTCGACTACCAGTTCATCATCGGCGGCCAGTGGGTCTCTCACCCCGGCAACATCATCGACTATACCGTCAACATCACCCGTCCCGACGATCCGCTCATGGAGGGTATTGCCGATTTCCCCTATACCTCAGAGCAATATTACATGCATGTCGACCCCTCGAACGAGGTTCTGGCGACGACCAAGTTCACCGGCGAACACGCCTACTGGATCGACGGCGTCGTCATGCCGGTCGTCTGGAAGCGGAAATACGGCAAGGGCCGGGTCTTCTATTCCTCGCTCGGCCATCAGGCCAAGGAATTCGACGTTCCCCAGATGAAGACCATCTTCCGCCGCGGCGCCAACTGGGCGGCGCGGTAAGGCGAAGTTCAGACACCGTGGCTGCCCAAGACCCCTCCCCACCCCCTCCCCACAAGGGGGAGGGGCTAAGCTGCGGTGTCCGGCAGTGACCAAATGGAGAGGTCTTCCTGGCTGGTACCGTTCTACCGATTGGTACGTTGGAGGTTATGTGAGGCGATGCGGCATCTTAGCCCCTCCCCCTTGTGGGGAGGGGTTGGGGAGGGGTTTGGGCTTGTCTCAGCCGATGATCAATGCCGTCCCGTAGAGCCCCAGCGCAAAAACCGTATGGGCCAGCAGATTGAAGCACCGCACCTTGTTCGGCGTCGGATGTTTGGAGGCGGCCCAGCCGATGCCGAGGCCGGGCTGCAACAGGAACCACCCTGCCCCGACGGTGATGATGCCGAAGATCCAGGCGGGAAGAAATGTCGGGGCCGCCAGCCAGGCCGAGCCCATGATGATGGCGAAGATCACCCCATAGAGGATGCCGACAGCGTAATGGCTGATCCAGCCGAGCGCCAGTTCGTTGTTATAGGGTTCGGCATCGGCGATGCTCTCGTGAAAAACCTTGCCCCGGCCGAGGTGCCAGAACCAGCGACCCACAGGTGCCCAGTTTGGGGCCGCCTGGCCGAGCTGGGTGAGCACGATTGCCCAGAGGTCCATCAGGATTGTTGCGCCGGCGCCGAGCGCCAGACCACGCAATAGAATATCGAACATCGGGAATCACCGGAAGTGTTGCGAATGCAGGACGCTACCAAACCATTGCGGGCGCGCCTGCGCAAGACTGCCACCAGTTCATCGCCTCAACTGCAGTTTTTCCCCGGAGGAGGGTCCCTGCCCTCGTCGGCGCTCGGTCATCCGCAAAGGCGTCAGTGCAGGCGTGAATTGACTGAAGGCACAAGGGGCTGCGGTATCGCTTTTGTTCCATAAGACTTGCGCTCCCCTGAAATTTAGCCAAAATCCTGATCGTAATACCCAGGCTCCTGACAGCAACGCGG
Organism: Rhizobium sp. 10PS4; assembly: GCF_032464805.1. Taxonomy (NCBI): domain Bacteria; kingdom Pseudomonadati; phylum Pseudomonadota; class Alphaproteobacteria; order Hyphomicrobiales; family Rhizobiaceae; genus Rhizobium; species Rhizobium sp. 10PS4. Next base: position 137,681 of record NZ_JAWDIW010000004.1, read on the forward strand.
CGCGCCTGGAAGCTATTCATTTAATACATCAAGGATGATTGCAGATTGACAGTGGCGTGGCGGTCGTGATTGACCCGCCGAGACTGAACAATTCGAATTTATATCTATCTTCACGGCGTGGATGCGACATGACTTTCGTGGAATCGCAAGGGGACAGAAAGTATCGGACCAGCGAGCGAGTGGGCGGGCTCGTTGAATGCTCGTCGCTGCAGGTCGAGCTCAGGTGTTTCGATCCGGGCTGGCAAGTCGACCTTACACTCGAATGCACGGAAATAGCCGTCCTGCTCTCGGGTCAGTCGAAGATCAGGTGGACCGGTGACGGTCACAGGCAGGAGGCCATCGCTCGCCCCGGTGTCGCCTGGATATGTCCGGCGGGTGTCCATGAGAGCGATGTAGAAATCATCGGCACCATGCCCGAGTCCCTGCACATCTTCCTGCCGCCGTCGCTCGTCGGTGAGAGCGCGCTTTCGAACTTTGACATCGACCCGGCCAAGGTGCAGCTCGCCTATGCGGGCGGCGTCCCCGATCCCATGGTGCTGCATATCGGCCAACTCTTTCGCGGTTTGTTGAACAGAAGCCTGGAGCCGACCGATCGACTCTTCCTCGACGGCATTCAGATGGCGCTGGTGGCGCACCTGCTCGGCACCTATTCGTCTGGTCGGTGGCATCCTGCAGTGCGGGTCCCGACCATCGATCCAAAAAGGCTGCAACGCGTCTTCGATTTCATCGAAGCCCGCATCGCCGCAGAGATCTCGCTGAATGACCTTGCTGCCGAGGCCTGCCTTAGCCCCTTTCATTTTGCCCGTATGTTTCGCAAGGCCACCGGCCTGACCCCGCATCGCTACGTCACCGAGCGACGGATCGAGGCGGCCAAGGAAAAGCTGCGGCTTGCGGGATCCTCGCTCGTGGAGATCGCGCTCGATACCGGCTTCGGCTCGCAGGCGAATTTCACGCGCGTCTTCCGCAAGATGACCGGCTTGACGCCCGGCCAATACCGCGCACTCGTCACCGGTTAGCGGTTTCCGCCTGTCGGACAGAGTTCGACGTTTGTGCACGCACGCCGGAGCGCAAGATTTGCGCATAGCGCAGCAAGAGCTGAAAATACCGCAAAACCATTTCCGGCCTACACCTGTCTCATCGAACGGGGAGCACTCATCCTCGAACGAAAAAGGAGGCAGGGAGATGATTACCATTGACGAAGCGCGCAAGATCATCGCCGCAGGCGAGGCGCGGGCTAAAGAAATCGGCGTGCCGGTCAATATCACGGTCCTGGACGCCGGAGCCCATCTCAAGGCGTTCAGCCGAATGGACGGCGCCGTGCTCGGCTCGATCGACCTTGCTATGGGCAAAGCCCGGACGGCCGTATTGTTTCAAACCACAAGCGAGGCCGTCTGGGAATATTGCAAGCCCGGCGCTCCCGCCCATGCCCTCGAATTATCCAACGGCGGCCTGGCTCCCTTTCCCGGTGGCATCTCGCTTTTTGCCCACGACGGCACGGTGATCGGCGCCGTTGGCGTTTCCGGCGGAGCGGTTCCGCAGGATCTGGAAATCGCGAAGGCAGCCGCTGCAGCCGTCGCGTGACGTGCCAACCCTTGCTTTTGACCAACCCTAAAGTATCGAAAGGAATGTCGCATGACCAAGACCATTTTGATCACTGGTGCAGGCTCCGGCTTCGGCAAGGCTGCCGCCATTGGCATGGCCAAGAACGGCCACAGCATTATCGCGACCACACAGGTTTCGTCGCAGGTCACTCCGCTGCGTGAGGAGGTCTCCGCCCTCGGACTGAAGAACGTTCGAATCGAGCGTCTCGACCTCACCGACGCCTATGACATCAAGCAGGCGCAGGGCTGGGACTTTGACGTGCTCTGGAACAATGCCGGCATGGGCGAAGCCGGTCCGGTTTGGGAAATCCCGATCGAGCTCGTTCGCAAGAACTACGAAGTCAATGTCTTCCTGCCGCTGGTGCTGACCCAGGGCGTCGTCCAGAAATGGGTGCGCGAACGCAAGAAGGGCAAGGTTGTTTTTACGTCCTCCATGGGCGGCCTCTTCACTCCGGCCAACTGGGGCACCTATGTCTCCACCAAGCACGCTTTGGAATCGATCGCCGAAGCGCTGCAGCAGGAACTCGCCCCTTATGGCATCAAGATCCAGACGATCAATCCGGGCGCCTACTACACCGGCTACAATGAGACCATGGCCGACAATCCGTTCCGCTGGCTGGACGACAGCAAGAACTTCACCAAGCGCGCAGATCTGCGCAAGGGCTTCGACGATTTCTTCGCCACCCCCGAAGGTAAGATGGACCCGAAGGAAATGATCGACCGTATGATCGACGTCGTCCCGGCCGACACCGGCAGGTTCCGCAACGTGGTACCGAAGGTCGTCGAGGACATGCTGAAGGAGCATCAGCTGAAAGCCTGGGAAAACCAGATCTAAGCAGAATTTTTGGCGGCGAGCTCTGCAAGTGACACCCGGCCAGCGGTGTCGCGCCACCAAACCGATCCTTGGAGGAAACCATGTCCATCATCGCAACCGCAACTGTCCGCAGCCCGGCACCCTTAGTCCGCCGCATCTTCAACGCTGCCCTCGGCATCGCCGCCACCATACTGGCTCTGGGTGGGATGGAAGTGCGTGCCGCACCGCAGACGCTGACCGAGACTGAACGCCGCAACAAGACGACTGTCGAGGCCGGCTTTGAAGCGTGGGCGGCCGGCACAGGCAGCCCTTATGACCTCCTCGCTGACGACGCCCGCTGGACGATCGAGGGCTATTCGTTGGCATCGAAGACCTATTCCAGTCGCGAGGCGTTCTTGCGCGAAGTGATCCGCCCGTTTAACGCCCGCATGAAGGCGCCGCTGAAGCCCGCGATCCGCAACGTCTATGCCGACGGCGACACTGTGATCGTCTTTTTCGATGCCCGCGGCATCGCCCGCGACGGGGAGCCCTACGCCAACACTTATGCCTGGTTCCTCGACATGCGCGACGGCCGTATCGTCCGCGCCTCGGCCTTCTTCGATTCGGTCGTGTTCAACGCGTTTTGGACCCGTGTAACGCCGGCCGACTAGCCAGAACCAAACTTACCGTTTCAAGGTCGCGCGGCGGACATCCTGCTGGCCACCAGCCGGCTTCCCGGGATTCAACCGCAGGATCGGGGCGGCAGGCGACTGACGCCTGTTGCCGGCTCCGTTATTTGACCGGCTCAACATCCTTGGCGAAGGTCGACCGTCAAAGGGCGTCGCGCTCGTATCGCGGCGCCCATCCGCGGGCCATCCCGCGGCTCATCACTCTTTCCGCCAGCGCCAATTGCTGGCGGAGATGTTTGCAGTCATCGAGCAGCGAGCGTATCGCCGCCTTGGCATTGTCGTCATGCCAGGCAAGCACGGCTTCGACTTCCCAAGCTTGATCGGGCCAGCTTTGATCCGGCCAAGCTTGACCAGGTCCAGTTTGTTCGGGGCGTGCCCGATGGGGTTCCAAGGCTTTTACCGGCTGCATCAGTTCAGCGCCAACGGCAATTGAACAGGGCGCGGCAACGGCGGCAGCGGCCGGCTGAGTTCGACCTTTCTCTGCCAGGCGGCACGACGCTGTTGATCCCGCTCGCGGGCTGCGCGGGATGCTTCGACAAGCGCGAGGGCGTTGGCGATCACCTGTTCCGTATGCGTCATGATCATCTCCAATGTTCCTGTTTTGTTCTAAGTTAGAACTTCGGCAAGAAAAGTCAAGCGTCGGGACAATATGGCTTTGAGGATGGGTGGGAAGCGCGGAGAGTATTCAGTCCGCTGCTTCTATGACGGCAATGCCCGCCTCCTGTGCCGCCCTGATGAAGGCCGCCCGAACGTGTTCCGGCGGGAGATCGCCGATAATCGCATCCAGGCACGACTTGACGGCCTCGAAATACTCTTCGCCGTCGTCTACGGGCCAGTCGCGCAGGAGCGTGCGCGCGGCGTCCCACACAGAGTTAATAACGGCGTAATGGCCGAGCCCCATTGAGGCCAAGCCAACCGGTCGAAAATGTGCCGTCTGTTTCACTTTGCTACAGCTTTTCCCAATTTCGGTGGAGCTCATGGGTACGATGCAATTTGCATGCCGTTGGTAGCCCGCGTCACCAGCCGAAGTGCGGCTTCACGGGATTCGATCTTGGTCAGCGATGCTCGCAGTGTAGACGCTCCCCTTCGTCCACTCCAGATCCCTGCAGCCGGCCCGGTTTGAGAACACGGAGCTTGAACTGAGGCCCTCCGATCAGTCTTTAAGCGAGCGATTATGGTAAATATCGGGCTCCCAGTCCCGCGCCTGCTGATTACGTCTCAGTCTTTCCTTTTATACTCTATAAGAATTACAGCAACTCATATGCTTTGCGCGACGCAGGACGCTCTCTAATCATTAATGGATTGTACCAGAGGTGGACGGAGTTTCATCCGGGTCGTACAATCCAAATCTATCTGCACGCGGATCTGGGAGGAGCGCGATGCCTATTTTCATGGACCGGCACTTTCTTGAAGGAACCACAGCCGCCGACGTTGCCCGGGCGCATCGCATGGATCTCGACATTCAGGACAAATACGGCGTCAAGTTCTTGACCTACTGGTTCGACCAGCGGCGCGGTACCGCCTTCTGCCTCGTGGATGCGCCGGATGCGGAAACGGCGCAATGCGTGCATCGAGAGGCGCACGGTTTCGTCGCCGGCGAGGTCGTCGAGGTCGCCTTATCGGCGGTCGAAGCTTTTCTTGGCCGAATTCACGATCCTGAGCCGGCGCCTGGACAGTCATCCAGCGACGTCGATCCCGGCCACCGGGCAATCCTCTTTACCGACATCGTCGGATCGACAGCAATGACATCGCGCCTCGGCGACCGCATTGCAACCGAAATGGTCAGGGCTCATGACGCTATCGTGCGCAGATGCCTCAGCCAGAATTCAGGCCGAGAAGTGAAACACACCGGCGACGGCATCATGGCGACCTTCGCCGCGACAACGGCAGCGGTCGCATGCGCCATGGCGATCCAGCGGGAATTCGAACGTTACAACGGCGGAAACTCCGAGCCTCTCCATATCCGCATCGGAGTGGATTGCGGCGAACCGGTCGAGGACAGCAACGACCTCTTCGGCTCGACCGTGCAACTTGCCGCGCGTCTCTGTGCGGCAGCCTCCAGCGACCAGATCCTCGTCTCGGAGAATATTTTTCGGGAATACGGCGCCGCCGATCTCTTCGCTCACGCAACGCGCCGACGGTTCAAGGGGTTCTCGAAGCCTATGTTGGTCTTTCGATGCGACTGGGCCAATGCCGGCGTAAACTAAGATCTGCTGGATCCGACACCCGAATAGCCGGCTGCCTCTTGGCAGGGCTCGCCGCGGCGCTTTGTGGCCAAGAAATAGGGGATCATCCGATCTGTAGATATCTAAAGCAGAACGCGCCGCAACTGATGTCACGGCGCGCCCTCACCTGCCATGCAGGCGGCCCCCAACAGCCATGTCTGATTAAGCATTACCAATTTGATGATTCATCAGCCCGTCGAACCTGGGACCACCCTCGACCTTGGCAAGCACGCCCGACATCTTCAGAAAGCGCCGGAAATTCTCGCGCGCAGCGCTCAGCGGGAAACGCCCGTTGGCCGTATCTCTGCACGCCTTCAACAGCGTTTCATATGCCAAACCCCGTTTGTCCTCCGGCCACCCGTCCAGAACATCGAAGATTTCATCGAGGCATGTGACCTCATCGATGAAATGTTGACGATGAAGCAGAATCGGATCAAACCGAGTTGACGACATAGTATCCTCCCATTTATATTACTTTTTTATGGTGTAATTTTACTCAAAAACCGCAATCTATTCAAGTCGAAATCGCGCCCGCTTGACTATTAACGTCGCGGAACTACTTCCATAGCGACGGAATAGCCCGATCAGCTTAGACTTACGTGAATTTAGTCATCGGCTGAGGCCGCGACGCATCACGATTATAGATTGATTGATCAATTGCGCGAATGTTTCGGCTCAGGTGAGCGTGATCTAGCGGGCCAGAAGTTTTCGTATAGGCTCGCGTTGGCATGGTAGATTGCGATCATGACAAGCTTGTGAGGAGACGTTCAGATGAACCGATTTTTTCCATTGGTAGCGGCAGTGCTGATCGGTGTGTCCGTGTTCACGTCTTCCTGCACGTCGCCTGCAAGGCAGGATCACCAGGATTTTCAGTATCAGCGGAATACATCGGTAAACCCGGCATGTGCGGATGGGTTCAGACCCAGCAATGCTCGCTCGTGCAGTTATTGATAGGCATAGAGCCGGAAATTGGGCGGCACGCTGCAGCAATTGGACCGGTTGGGAACTCCAAGCCCTGCCTCACCGTTAGATGATCGGGTCACAATGGCCCGACCCTTAAACAGGAGAACGGTTTCCCATGAACAATTTGATCTGGCTTGTCGGCGCTGTCGTTATCGTGCTCGCGATTTTGAGTTTCTTCGGCTTCCGCTGATTGCAGACGTGCTGATGGCATGCGGCGGCTCAACCGCGTCTTCTTCTCCCGGCGATCGTATGGACGAGGGGAAGCCGGAGCACGCGCCTGGTTGAAAACACTTCACGAAACGCGATTGATCCGCCAACGCCTCCTGACAGGTTTCGAGAAGGCCGAACCGGCTGTTTCGCCGAAGGTATTTTCGGTCGTCGGTTGTGACGTATTCACAGCATTGGCGATACCGCCCAGTTGCCGCCTAACAAACAACAGCCACTTGCCACCGGACATACGCGTTCCATATCGGAGATCTTGAGCATTGGAGGAAAGGGAGACCGACAATCCTGCGATGTCTTATTCCTTTCACCGCACTCGTTCTTGCGGGTTGCAGCGGTCAGCAGTCCGCGCTTAGTCCCGCCGGCGAGGAATCGGAGGCGGTCTATCGGCTGTTCGTCGTCATGGTTATTGGCGGCATTACGATTTGGGTCGGCGTAACCTCCCTGCTCCTTCACGCTGCGCGCCATCGACGGGAAGCATGGCCGGCGGAGAAGGCTGGCGCGCTCATTGCCTGGGGTGGAGTTGCATTTCCGACTGTCGTCCTTCTGCTTTTGCTGGGCTACGCAGTCTGGCTGATGCCGGCGATACGGCCTTGGAACCTGCTTGCAGCAAAGGATGGGGCGATCGAGGTGACGGGGGAGCAGTTCTGGTGGCGTATTCGCTATCCGGCCGTCGGTGACCAGCCTGCTTTCGAGACCGCCAACGAAATTCGCCTGCCCCTCGGCCGACCGGCGACTTTTTCCCTCAAAGCGACCGACGTTATTCATTCCTTCTGGATTCCGGCGCTGGGCGGCAAGATGGACATGATTCCGGGCCGGACCAATTTCCTCACGCTGACGCCAACGCGCACCGGCAGCTATCGTGCCCCTTGTGCCGAATTTTGCGGAGCCTCGCATGCCTATATGGCATTGTCGGTCGTCGTCATGGAGGAGGACGATTATAACGCCTGGCGCAGCAGGCTGATCGATGGCCAGGCAAGCGCTGCGAATGAAGGCGGACAACTCCTGCAGCGCCATGGCTGTGTGGGGTGCCATTCACTCCGTGGACTGCAGATCGCCGGCCAGACCGCCCCGGATCTCACCTTGATCGGCGCCCGCCTCTCGATCGGCGCAGGTGCGCTTGCCAACACGCCGGAAAACATCGCCCGCTTCATTCACTCACCCTCATCGGTGAAACCGGGCGCAAAGATGCCCGCTTTCAACATGCTTCCCGAAGATGATATCGAAGAAATTGCCCGCTATCTCGGGGGGCTCAAATGACGGAACCACTCGCTTCGGTCTCAGCCGAAACATCCGCCGCGCAGGAAGCGGAACTTCGGCGCGTATGGGCCAATCCGAAAGGCTGGCGTTACTGGACCTCCGTCAACAACACTCAGATCGGCCTGTGGTATGGATCGGCCGCCTTCATCTTCATGCTGTTTGCCGGCATCCTTGCGCTGCTCATGCGCCTGCAACTGGCAGTCCCCGACAACGACTTTCTCTCCGCCGATCTCTTCAACCAGGCCTTCACGCTGCACGGCACCGTGATGATGTTCCTGTTTGCCGTTCCGATCTTCGAGGCCGTCGCAATCTTCCTCCTGCCCTCCATGCTTGGCGCGCGGGAGTTGCCGTTTCCGCGGCTTTCCGCTTTCGGCTTCTGGAGTTTTGCGCTCGGCGGCGTATTCGTCTGCGGGTCGATATTTTTCGGGGCGGCGCCCAATGCGGGTTGGTTCATGTATCCGCCGCTTGCCACCGACAAGCAATATTCCGGCATCGGCGCGGATATCTGGCTGCTCGGCCTTTCCTTCATCGAGGTCGCCTCCATCGCCGCAGCCGTCGAGCTCATCGTCGGCATCATGAAATGCCGGGCGCCGGGCATGCGGATCAACATGATGCCGCTCTTTGCCTGGTATCTGCTGATCGTGGCGGGCATGATCCTCTTCGCCTTTCCGCCGCTGATTGCCGGCGACATCCTGTTCGAGATGGAGCGGATGTTCGACTGGCCTTTTTTCGATGCAGCACGTGGCGGCGATCCGCTGCTCTGGCAGCATCTATTCTGGATTTTCGGCCACCCCGAGGTCTACATCATCTTCCTGCCCGCCATCGCGCTGATGGCGATGATCGTTCCGACCTTCGCGCAGCGTCCGATCGTCGGCTATTCCTGGATCGTGCTGGCTGCGGTCGGCACTGGGTTCCTGAGCTTCGGGCTCTGGGTCCACCATATGTTCACCACGGGCCTGCCGCAGATTTCACTGGCCTTCTTCTCGGCAGCGTCCGAGGCCGTCGCAATCCCGACCGGAGTGCAGATCTTTGTCTTCATCGCCACCATGCTGGCCGGCCGGGTGATCTTTTCCCTTCCCATGCTCTTTGGCGTCGGGGGACTGGCGATCTTCATCATTGGCGGGCTGACCGGCGTCATGGTGGCGCTCGCGCCCTTCGACTGGCAGGCGCATGACACCTATTTCGTCGTCGCCCATCTCCATTACGTGATGATCGGCGGCATGCTGTTTCCGGTGGTTGCCGGAATCTACTATTATTATCCGCTGGTGAACGCACAAAAACTTTCGGCTCGATGGGGCAAAATCGCCTTCTGGCTCATGTTCGTCGGTTTCAACACCGCCTTCTTCCCCATGCACCTGACCGGCCTGCGCGGCATGCCGCGGCGGGTCTTCACCTACCCCTCCGATGTCGGCTGGAACCTCCTGAACCTCGTCTCCACCATCGGCGCTTTCATTTTTGCCGCAGGTGTCACCATCATCGTCATCGATGTTCTGCGTCCTAAACATCGCGAGCCGAAAGGCGAAATGAACCCCTGGAATGCCGGAACGCTCGAGTGGATCAGCGAGCCGGAAGAAAATTGGGGCGTGCGGTCCATTCCGATCATCAAAAGCCGGTATCCGCTCTGGGACCAGCCGGAGCTGATCGACGGCATCAAGGCGGGCCGGTACTATCTGCCGGACGCGGCCGATGGTCGGCGCGAAACGCTCGTGACGTCGGTTCTGGACGCCGAACCGCTGCAATGCCTGCGAGTTGGCGGGACATCGCTTCTGACCATCATCTCCGCTTTGGCGCTTGGCGGCGCGTTCATCGCACTGACCTTCCATTGGTGGATCTTGACGGCGCTATGTGCCGCCGTGACACTTGTCGTCATCCTGATCTGGCTCTGGACCGGAACCAACGAGATACCTAGCCAAAATCTCAGGGATATCGGCCTTGGCAAGCAGGTTCCCCTTTACGCCTCCGGCCCGGCTTCAGTCGGCTGGTGGGCGGTCTTCATCACCATGGCCGGAGACGGCACAGCCTATGCCAGCTTGATGTTCGGCTATTTTTTCTACTGGACGATCCATCCCGATTTTACGGCAGGATTGCCGGGTCCGGGCAGGCTCTGGCCCCTGATGGCGGCCGCGCTCTTTATGCTTGCCTGGCTTGCCATGCTGTTTGCGCGATATATCAATTCGAAGGGCAGGATGGCATCGGCCCGTCTTTGCCTCCTCACCGCCACCATCCTCACACTTGCCGCCTGCGCCGCCGGTCTGGCGGGTCCCTATCTGTACGACATGCAGCCGACGGCGCATGTCTATCCGGCGATCGTCTGGGTCATCGTGCTCTGGACGGTCGTTCACGGCCTCGTTGCCGTGATCATGCAGTTCTATTGTCTGGCGAGTAGCTTTGCGGGTCGTCTGACGGCGGAATATGACGCCGATCTGCACAATGTCGTGCTCTATTGGCACTTCCTGGTCATCACTGCCCTCACCTCCTTCGGAGTGCTGGGCCTGTTTCCAGAGTTGAGGTGACGAGATGCGCCTGATCCCAAAAGAGGTGGAAACGCTCTGGACCCTGTTTACCGGGCCCGCCGTCTGGGCTCTGCATTTCCTTGTCTGCTATGTCGCAGCCGCCGTCTATTGCGCGAAAGCATCGGAAGTTGCTTTCTCTTTCGGTATGCTCCGCTTTACCTTGTCCATTGTGACGGTGCTCGCGCTGCTTGCCATTCTCGGTGCCGCCTGGCTCGCCTGGCGGCAATGGGGCTTCGGCAGCGGCGATCCGCCTCATGACGAACCGACGAGGCAAGACCGGTTGCTGTTCCAGGGCTTTGCAACACTGCTGCTGTCGGGCCTGAGTTTCGTTGCAGTCATCTTCGTATCGGTCCCGCTGCTTTTCATCGAGGCCTGCGCAAGATGAAGAACCTTGCTCTTGTCGCCGGCATCTTTGCCCTTTGTCTTGCGCTGGCGCTTCTTGCGACGAGCTGGAACGGCGGATCGCTGACGGCGCATATGATCGTCCATATGACGACCGTCGCCATTGCAGCTCCGCTGCTGGCGATGGCGGTCAGCGGCAGGCGGCTCGATCCCGCCGTCCATCTCCCCTGGTTCGGGCCGGTACTTGCCTCGGTCGCCGAGCTCATCGTCGTCTGGCTCTGGCATATGCCGGCGCTCCGTCGGCTGGCGGAAACGCGGCTTGATGCGATGCTTCTCGAACAGGCAAGCTTCCTTCTTGCCGGCATTCTGTTGTGGGCCGCGTGTTTCCGGCGGCATGATGAAGGCGCCCAGCGGTTGGCGGGCATCATCGGCCTGCTCTTCACCTCGATCCACATGACGCTGCTCGGCGTCCTGCTGACACTTGCGCCCCGCCCGCTTTATGGGATCGGAGATGTCACCTGTCTCGGCTTCGTCCTTGGCCGCGACACCGATCAGCAACTCGGCGGTGTCGTCATGCTCCTGGTCGGCGCAGCCGCCTACATGCTCGGCGCCATCATCCTGCTTGCCGACGTCCTCAAGCCTACGTCTTCAAGGGGCAGCCAATGCGGATGAGGTGGAGACGGATATCTGCCGGCGCCGCAGTACTTGCTGCAGCGGGCCTGTTCGTCGCCTGGGCCGGCATCGTCGACATCCGTGCAAGCACCGGGCACTGGCGCGTTACGGACTGGTTCCTCCATTGGGTGATGCGGGCATCCGTGCGCACGGCAGCGCTGGGCGGGCATGCGCCACGGTTTACGGCGGCGATGCTGCCGCTTGCCGCAGGTCACTACGAAACCGGATGTGCGGGCTGTCATGGTTCGCCGGCTATGCCGCGACCCGCCACCGTCGAAAACATGCTTCCTCCTCCGCCCAACCTGCAGCATGTCACCGCGACATGGAATGATGCCGAGCTCTTCGAGATCGTCAAACATGGCGTGCGCTATACCGGCATGCCCGCCTGGCCTTCGCTGGAACGGGATGACGAGGTCTGGGCCATGGTCGCCTTCCTGCGGGAATATCCAAGCCTCGACCAGGCAGCCTATCAGCGGCTCGCCGGCTTTTCCGCGACGGCGTCCCGGGACTTCGCTGCGATCGTGAAAAGCTGCGAAGGCTGCCATTCGTCTGCAGGCCTCGATGAAACCAGTCTTATCCCGCGTCTCACCGGTCAGTCGGAGACTTACCTCCGCGACAGTCTCGAGGCTTACGCGACCGGCAAACGCCCAAGCGGCGTCATGAAGGTTGCGCTCTCGCAGACATCGAGCGAAGACCGGAAAAAGCTGGCCAGCTATTTCGCCAGTCAGAGCGTACCCACCGAAACGAGCCGACCTTCGGAAATGCTCTCTCTCGGCAAGGTCCTTGCGGAACGCGGTGACCGGACGCGTGGCATCGCGGCCTGCGCCGCCTGCCATGACGCTGCCGGTGTCAACGAGGCCTATCCACGCCTTGCCGGCCAACCGGTGCCCTATCTCGAAAACCAGCTCGGTCTTTTCCGTACCGGAACTCGTGGCGGCGGCGCCTATGCGGGTGTAATGACAAGGGCTGCCGCAGGCCTGACCGACGACGATATTCAGGCGCTCGCAGCCTATTACAGTGCGTTGTCCAAGGATTGAAGCTTTCCTGCGCGACGATGTTCGCCGGATTGCAAAAAGTGGATGATCACCCCCCGGCCCTTCCTTTACAATCAGCCGTTTCGCCGTCAAAGGCAGGTGGTAAGGGAATTCGATGGCTCGTCTTATTGGCGCAGATGAAGCGGCTCAATCGGGAAAGCGGACCACAAACTCCGATTGGCCGGAGGGCCTGGCGCGGGATGTTACAGCCATCAAGGTCGGCGACTGTCTGCTCGGTTACAAGGCTGTCCAGCGCCGCATGCGGACCGGCCGCTGGAACCATTTCCGCGGCCGGATGCGCGAGATCGAAAAATTGATCAGGCACCGTCACGGAGACATCGTGCCCGAAGCCGATGACGCATTGATTTACGTCGAGGTGATCGCCGGCCTCGCCCTTGTCGAGTTCAAGGAAGAGTTCGTCGAGGTGGTTCTCGGCTGGGCGGCGCGATGGCTTCCCTGGGCTGGGAAAGCCGACATAGAGGACGTGATCTACGAGCGGACAAAGGTGCGCTTTTCTGACTTGTCGGCCGACGCGCTCGGCCATGCTCTGCACCTCAGCTACGCAGAACGGAGCGCCCTCGATATCCGCACCATCGGCGCCTTCGATGTGCCGAAACAGAAACGAGCAAAACTGCAAAAGGAAAAGCGGCGACAGCGGGACCGAAGCCGAAAAGAGGAGCAGCGCCGCGCCGCCGGCGCGCTTTCCAGAGCCGACTATCTCGCCAATTCTTTCAGCCAAGTGCGCCCTTGGGAGGCTTTCGGCATCAGCCGCCGGACGTGGGAACGCCGCGGCAAACCCATGCCGAAGCCCGCGACGATATCGGATTGCGATCCGATCTCGCTCGCCGCTTAGAACAGGATGATTTTAGGCCTGTTCGGCCTAAAATCTGAATCCTGTTCTAAATTAAAGAGTTAGAGCATGATGTCGTCCGAAAACCGCTTACACTTTTCGGCATCATGCTCAGGCAAGCGCTTTCGTCAGCTTTAGCCGGGTGGTCCGAACCAGCTATTCACAGCCTCTTGCAGACCATCCTGCGCCCCGTCGCCGACCCACACCACATATCCATCGGGCCGGATCAACACTGCAGTTGGCGCCGAGACCAAGCCCAGCGCCGGCAGCTCCCATGCGCCCTCATATCCGGCGTCGACCAACTTGATGCGGTCCGACCACCGCGTGTTGCCGACGCTGCCGGGCGCGCCAAGGTTCAGGAGCACCGGCCGCGCATCCTGGAGCAGCGTAAAGAGACGCATAGGACCGACAGCCGTGGTGAGGTCGAGGTCAGGCATGCGGCGGCCGAGCAGCGGATGCCCCTCGCCAAACTCGTAGTGGATCGCCAATCCGGACATTTCGGCAGCGATGCGTTTGCGCGGTTCCTCCATGCCAAGCAGCTCCCTTACCACGTCACGCAAGGCTTCAGTGCGATCGTCGGTGCGCTGCAATGCCACCTGCGCCATCGTCATGCGCAACACGCGGGCGGCAACCGGATGCCGCTCGGCGTGATAGGTGTCGAGCAAGGCGTCAGGCGATCTTCCTTTTACCACCTGGGCCAGCTTCCAACCGAGATTGACGGCATCCTGCACACCGGTATTCAGGCCTTGCCCGCCGACCGGAGAGTGCACATGGGCGGCATCGCCGGCGAGGAGTACCCGCCCCTTGCGGTAGGCCGTCGCCTGCCTGGACATATCGGTGAACCGGGAAATCCAGTTGACGCGATGGAGTCCGTAATCCGTTCCAAATGCGGCGAGGAGGGCTTCCCTGAGATCGCTGAGCGTCGGTTCGGTCGTGGCGCCGGCATTCTTCTCCGGCACCATCACGCCGATCGGACCTTCCTTGGCAAAGACGATCTTGCCGTCGTGGATTTCATACTCCTCCCTGCCGAAGGCATAGATGCCAAGGGCCGTGCGATGGATGCCCAATGGCGGCTCCTCTTCCATCTCCACCTCAGCGAGAATGTTGCCGGTCGTCGCATCCCATCCTTCAAACGCAATGCCGGCAGCCTTGCGGATCAGACTGCGGCCGCCATCGCAGCCGGCGAGATAGCGCGCCCTGAGCGAGGCGCCATCGGAGAGTTCAATGGCGACGCCGCTCTCATCCTGCGCGAAACCCGTTACCTCGAGGCTGCGATAGATCGGCACTGCCAGCTCGCCGACCCAGCCGGCCAGAATGCGCTCGACATGCTTCTGTCGCAGCGCCAGCCCGTAATTGTGCCGGGTTCGGAAAATCGCTGATATCCAGACGCGTCACCGCGAAACCCGTGACCTGGGCTATCTGCCCTTCCGCGAGGAACCGGTCGACGATGCCGCGCTGATCGAGAACCTCGAGCGTGCGTGCGCTCAGTCCGCCGGCACGCGTACCGGCAAGCTCCTGGTCAGGGCGGCGCTCCACAATGGCGACGTCGACGCCCGCCAAGGCCAGTTCGCCTGCCAGCATCAGGCCCGTCGGCCCTGCCCCTGATATCACGACTGCATGTTCCCTCATCCGCAAACTCCCTATTCCGCCGCTCCTTCAGGATTCCAGACAGAGCTGGCCCCACTAGTAATCGGTCCTGCGCAGATGCCGATTTTCTCTGTCGCAGGTTGTTCTCCCTATAATAAGAGTTCCATACTGGTTGGAAGGACTTGCGACAGGATATCGGCCTTGCTCTCTAAAGCCATATTCTTTGCCATTTGCTGATCTGGTGCCGTGGAACCTCAGGCGTTTCAGCACGACCTGACCGGGTGGGCGCCGGATTTTGACAGGCATCTTCCCCGGTCATCGTCTGTTCTCGAACAGCGATCGATCAATTCCTTGGAAGGGTATCTTACTGCGGAGCCGGAGCTTTTTGCGGAATCGTCTCAGCCGCCGGTCGCTCGGACGGATCGGCGGGATGGCCATAGATCATGTAGGCGGCGCCTGCCAGCACCCCGAGGACGAGAAGAGCGAGCACGTACAACATCATTCCGCGGATGGCCGCCTTCGGTGTCTTATCCATGAGGGATCTCCAGGATTGCTCAGCGGTCAAATTCAATGCGAGCGCTTTTGGTTCTGACGCGGCGGTTGTTCAAGTGAGTAGCATTCACGGAACGATCAGGTCCGGATTTGGTTTAACCTGCATCCTCATCGCTAGCGGAGGCCATCATGTGGGCAATCCTCACCGGAGCCGCTCTCATCATCGGCGGACTTCTTTTTCTTTTCACGTCGGCGCTTGGTCGAAAACCGAGTAATCCGCACCAAATGCCGCAAGGCGGCACCACGCTGGAACCACGGCGCCAAGGCCTCAGGTTCCTCGGCGTATCCCAAAACTGGCCGGCGTTGGCCGTTATCGCCATCGGCGCACTTCTCTTGGCTTTTGGGGGATATTCATGACCGACACTCCTTGGGCGTCTTAGCTCCTTCGGCAACAAAAACCCGGCTTTCACCGGGTTTTTGTTCAGGCATTACCAAGTCTGGCGACTGGTCCAGTCATCGATGTCGCGTTTAACACGGTCCTTTTCGATACCATACCGCTCCTGGATCTTGCCTTCCAGTTGCTCGCGCTTGCCGGCAATCTGGTCGAGATCATCGTCGGTGAGTTTGCCCCACTGCTCTTTGATCTTGCCCTTCGCCTGCTTCCAGTTTCCTTCGACACGATTCCAATCCATGGTCGATTTCTCCTATTGTTGATGAGCAGGAAACGGACCGCAGTCGAAGTTGGTTCCTGTGTATTAGCTGATTTCATAAACCGTCACGTGATCCTGCGCCGACGCACGTAAACGACAGCCCAGGCCATGCGCGCAAGTGCTCGCCAGCAGTCGATCGCCATCGGCTTAGTTCAGTGTTTGAGCAAATGGGCACCTATTGTGCCGACCATAGTGCGGAGATCATCTTTCGACCGTACCCCATGTTCGAACATGGAGATCAACTCTTGAGCTGCTTTGATTGCACTTGGGCTATCCTTGGAGCAGCAGCGAGCGGCGCACCATTCGTCATAGATGTCTTTGATCATTGTGAGGTCTTCTGGACCCAGAGCCGACTTGGAGCCGTGCATACCTTGAAACATCGCAATCCTCCCAGATGCTGACGTGACACGTAACCACAACGCACTGATTTTATGCCAAATTCCGGAGATTTCAATGTGCGGTATAGGACAGAGCGAAAGACGCAAGGCTCTGCCCGCGTCCAATCAAAGCCAGACTCCAATCAAGAAAATCGCAAACAATTTTTGAAACTATAATAGATGTGAAAATATTAATCCAAGCGTTAAGCAAATCATTTTTCCAGTGTTATACTATGTCAATGGGAGAGAAACAATGTCACTCAATATATTCGTCTATCTCTACAATCTAGGCGGCCTTGACGCACTTAACGTTTCTCTGCGGAGCCTGTCGGATGAAGAAATGCTTGGTGCATTACTGTCTCTTGAGAAGATAGGGTACGAGTGATCTGGAATGCCCGGAGAAAGCAAGCTTCCGCATGTGTGCGGAGCGGTCCGAACGAACGCTAGTTGTCAGATGGGACAAAGGCCAATCCGGAAGATTGCGATGAGACCTCACGAGCTTGTGTCTCCCTTCATGCGCTGAAAAAGGAGATGTTCATTCTCTATCGTTCCAAAGGAAGTGAGGGCGATCATGATCCGATCCCAGATAGCCGACGCACAAACCGCGTTGAGCGACGAAGAAGTCGCGCTTTGCCAAAGAGTCTTTGACCACATCAGCTCGGTGCGAGAAATCACAACAGACACCGAGCGCGAAGATCTGGCTCAGCGGGTTATCCATTCGTACCAGCATGGGGTGAAGGACGAGGCCGCGTTAATGCGACTGCTGATCTGAGAGCGCGGCGGCAATCTTGAAGACTAGAAATGGTGAGAGCGTCGGGGTTCGAACCCGAGACCTACTGATTAAAAGTCAGTTGCTCTACCAGCTGAGCTACGCTCTCCCTCTCCGCGGGTGTGACCACCCCGGCTGGAAGTGGGCGGAACATAGGCAGGCGACCCATGCCGGTCAACCGAAAATTTTGCCTTTTGCAAACGTTCGGCACATTTCTTGCGCACGCCAAGACAAATATCTTACGTGCAGAGACAGATTTCTTGCGCGCGCAAAAAGGTGATTGGCAATCGCTTGCGTGCAAAGCTAGGAACATCACGCAGATTGCAGCCGGAGAGAATGCGTGTCGATTGCCGATATTTCCCTGTGGAGCGCGCTCATTGCCGGGGCGCTTTCCTTCCTGTCGCCCTGCGTGCTCCCCCTCGTTCCGCCCTATCTCTGCTATATGGCCGGCGTCTCCGTCGAGCAGTTCCGCGGAGGCGGTGCGGTGGCGGTGGCGCCCGACGTCAGGCGCGGCGTGTTTTTCTCGGCACTGCTCTTCACGCTCGGCTTTGCCACCGTCTTCGTGGCGCTCGGCGCCGGTGCTTCCAGCATCGGCATGGCGCTTCGCCAGCATCTCGACCTCTTGTCGAAGATCGGCGGGCTGATCATCATCGTCATGGGGTTGAACTTCCTTGGCCTCTTTCGAATCGGGGTGCTGGCGCGTGAGGCGCGCTTCCAGAGCAGCGGCAAGCCGGCGACGCTGACAGGCGCCTATATCATGGGCCTTGCCTTCGCCTTCGGCTGGACGCCCTGCATCGGCCCGGTGCTCGGCGCCATTCTCGGCGTTGCCGCCTCGCGCGAGACGGTCGGCTCCGGCGCCGGGCTGCTCGCCATCTATTCGCTCGGCCTTGCCATCCCGTTCTGGATCGCCGCCGGCTTTTCCGGCGCCTTCATGCGCTTCCTGTCGCGCTTCCGCCGCCATCTCGGCACGGTGGAAAAGGTGATGGGTCTGTTCCTCGTGCTGACCGGCCTCGCCTTCCTGTTCGGATGGGTCAGCAATGTGGCGATCTGGTTCCAGCAGACCTTTCCGATCCTGATGCAGATCGGCTAGGCCACCGGCTGCCGATTTTCCTGGCCATGGTGCAGGTGTGCGTGGGCTCCTCCGCTTCCTCCTGCGCCGTCCGTCGCCGGTACCGACGGGCAATGCGGCTTTGCGCGGCCTATCGGGAAAAGCGCCCCACGTTGCGGGATAGCCCATTGGTCAAGGGGACACTCCTCAGTATGCTGAGAATATCTGGCATCCGCACGCCGACGCTGCCATAAATGAGCTTCATCGAGGGAGGCATCGTGATGCAGAAGAATGCGCCGGACTTCAGCCTTGAGGGCAAGGTGACCTTAGTGACGGGAGCGAGCCGTGGCATCGGTCGAGCTTGCGCATTTGCCTGTGCCGCAGCAGGTTCCGATATCGTTTTGGGTGTCCGCGATGTCGCAGCGTCGGCGGGCCTGGTTGCCGAACTCGAGGGAGCGGGGCGAAAAGTTCTCCCCGTTGAACTGGACATTCCCAACAAAGCCCATATCGCACAAGCCGTCGACGCGGCGCTTGCGACGTTCGGGCGGATCGACGTCCTCGTCAACAATGTCGGCGTGGCTCCGGGCAACCTCGCGGAACTGGTCGAGGAGAAGGATCTTGACGAGATACTCGATGTCAACATCAAGGGTACCTTTCTGATGACGCAGGCTGTGGGCCGTCACATGATCAAGCGCAACGGCGGCAGGATCATCAACATCAGCTCACAGGCCGGTACCGTGGCACTGCGCGGCGAGGCAATCTATTGCATGAGCAAGGCGGCCATCAATCACCTCACGCGTTGCCTTGCAGCCGAATGGGCACGCTATGATGTCACCGTAAATACCGTATCGCCAACGTTCATTCACACCGATGGCACAGCACCTTTTCTATCCGATGCCGACAATCGCGAAGCGACGCTCGATCACATTCCGCTCGGCCGGATCGGAGAAACCGATGATGTGGTGGGTGCAGTCATCTTCCTTGCATCACCGGCAGCGAGCCTGATCACCGGCACTAATCTGCTGGTGGACGGTGGATGGTCCGTCGCCTGAGATTGAGCCCCCTTGCAGCGCAAGTCCTGTGCAAGTGAACAACGATTTGCCGGACAAGGATCGCCCTACGTCATCGGCAAAGGCGCTGGTCATAAGATTTCGGCCAGGATCAATAGCTCTCATGCAAACTGGCCATGAATTCGGCTCGGAGTGGAAGGTCGGTCGAGCAGACGGACTGTCACCGAGGAGTCGATTTCTTGGCGACTTGCAGACGCCAATGAGGGATCTAGATTCCCTGGATGGAAACCCTCGAATCCGACAACGGCTCTCGGCAGAATTCGCTTCGTCAGGTGCTGCGAAAGCTCGATAGGGCCGACGGCAAGCAGGCGGTCGCCTTTCGGGTGGTATTTGCTGCCATTGATGTCGCCATTCTCGCCTTCTTCCTGCTCGGCCCGTACCTGCGATCGGGTCCGTCCTATCTGATCATCGACTATGCGATAGCCGTGTGGATCGCTGCCGAGATGGCGGGCCGGGCGATTGCCGCATTCTCTCTGCGCGAGTGGATTCGGCGGCCGATGACCTGGATCGACTTTGTGGTGCTGGCCACGCTGTTGCTGCCGGATCTGCTCTTCAATTTCGCTTTCCTGCGGATCATGCGGTTCTGGGCGATCGGCAGGAGTCCGCTGCTTAGGGACTTGCTGCGCAAGGCCGGCTATTCATACCTTCTCGACGTCGTCCGGGCGGTGATCAATTTCCTTGTGTTCCTCTTCATGGCAACCGGGTTCGTCTATACGTCGTTCTTCTATAACAGGGAGGGAGGCGAAGGATTCGTCGATGCGCTATACTTCACGGTCGCGACGGTGACGACGACGGGATTCGGAGACATCACGCTTCCGGGAACGTTGGGCAAGCTCACTTCCGTTGTGACGATGATTGTCGGCATTTCCCTTTTCGTCAGGCTTGCTCAGGCAGTGGTCCGCCCTCACAAGGTGACCTATTCCTGCCACCGATGCGGCCTTCAGCGCCATGACGCGGACGCCGTTCATTGCAAGGCGTGCGGAGAGGTCTTGAACATACCGGACGAGGGATTGTGACCGTCGATCCTAGCGATTTTTGCAATGCTTTCGGACGAGGCTTCGTCCGTCGGATTGCAGCCCGCCCGTGCTGGGGAGCACGCCGCCGCCGGCTTAACGGTCGATGATCCGGCTGACTGAACGGGTACCCAGACGCGGGCTGGCACGACGGGCTGTCTGACCGATACCAAGGCGCCAGCCAAAGCCGCCATGGCGAGAAGGATTGCGACGCAAGGAAAATGACTCCCCGACGTATCGTTGTCGTTGTCTCGGTAGCTCATCATCCTCTCCTAAAGCGCGCCGGCGGAACGCCCGCGGCCTGGAGAACAGTATGGCTAACGGCAAAAGAGGCGGCTGTTGCACCTAGGTATCGACGACACGTTAGTATGCCCAATACCTTCGTCCACTAGCGGACCCCAGTCATCAGTCGCAAACTCCCGATGCCAACGCTCTCTGAGCATGATCTCGAGGCGGCCATCCATCGTCCATTATCGGAGAAGCAATCATGAGCGATCTTAGAACTGGGAGCCTCACGCGTCGGTCCTTCGGCGGGGTCGCACTCGGATTTACGGCGGCGGGGATCCTCGCGGGACATGCCGCGGGTGCTGACCAGGGCAAGATGGTCGGCCGAAAGAATGGCCACGGGCTTGTCGCTGACCGACAAATCGACGCGGGAGACCTCACTGTTGGATACGCCGAACTTGGCCCCAACGACGGATCGCCCGTCCTTCTGTTCCACGGTTGGCCCTATGACATCAATGCGTTCGCCGAAGTCGCCCCGTTGCTTGCAGACCAGGGCCATCGTGTAATCGTCCCCCATATGCGAGGATACGGCAGCACCAAGTTTCTCGCCGACGACACAATGCGCAACGGCCAACAGTCGGCGCTGGCAGTCGATGCCATCAAGCTGATGGACGCTCTGAAGATCGAGCGAGCCACTGTCGCGGGTTTCGACTGGGGCGCGCGGACCGCCGACATTGTCGCCGCGCTCTGGCCGGAACGATGCAAGGGCTTGGTCTCCGTCAGCGGCTATCTCATCGGGAACCAGACCGCCGGAAAGGCGCCGTTGCCGCCGTCGGCCGAACTGCAGTGGTGGTACCAGTTCTATTTCGCGACAGAACGCGGTCGCGACGGCTATGAAAAATACACGAACGACTTCGCCAGACTCATCTGGCAACTCGCCTCTCCTCGGTGGAAATTCGACGACAAAACGTTTGAACGAAGCGCTGCGGCGTTCGCCAATCCGGACCATGTGGCGATCGTCGTCCACAACTACCGTTGGCGGCTCGGTCTCGCGGAGGGAGAGAAGCGGTTCGACGAGTTCGAAACCAAGCTCGCATCCGCTCCCGACATCCACGTGCCTGCGATTACGATGGAAGGCGATGCCAATGGAGCACCGCATCCTGATCCGAAGGCCTACGCCGGAAAATTCAAGGCAAAATACGAACACCGTCTGATCAAGGGCGGTATAGGCCATAATCTCCCGCAGGAGTCACCAGAGGCTTTCGCTCAGGCAGTCATCGACGCGGATGCATGGGCATAAGCACCAGCATTGCTGGACGGTTCTTCCGAGGCTCGCCAGCCATCAGGTACAAACGAACTCACCTATCGGATATTTGGATAGTATCGATCAGAAAATGACGGGTAGTAGGACGCCTGTCATCGTGTGATGAAGCGGGAGGCGCTTCTGCCAGACAGCCGTGTCCGCTCCATCGCGGGGCGAGTTATCAGAAGCAGGAAGCGCCGAAACAGCGACCACCGCGGTTGCGTGGCGACAGTGCCTCGAAAGGATCCTTCGTTGGAAATCGGTATCGATAGTTTTGCCATGCTGCTGAACGACCCCGCTACGGGACGACTGCAGTCAGCCATCGATCGCATGGAGAGCGTACTTGCGGAGGTCGAGCTGGCCGATCAAGTCGGCCTCGACGTCTTTGGCATGGGCGAACATCATCGAGAGAACGCACTTGATTCCGCGCCAGCCGTGATCCTTGCGGCCGCTGCGGCGCGCACGAAGTCGATCAGGCTGACAAGCGCTGTCGCCGTCCTCAGCGCTGCCGACCCCGTGCGGCTCTTTCAGGAATTCGCCACACTGGATCTGATATCGCGCGGACGAGCGGAAATCGTGGTCGGCCGAGGTTCATCCATTGAGGCCTATCCCCTGTTCGGATTCGACCTTCGGGACTACGATACCCTCTTCGCGGAGAAGCTGGACCTGTTGCTGAAGATCAGGGAAAAGCCAAGTATCGAGTGGCAGGGCCGCTTTCGAGCGCCCATCGGCGGCCAGGGTGTCTTTCCCCGTCCGCACCAGCCAACCTTGCCAATCTGGCTGGGTGTCGGCGGGACGCCCGAATCCTTCATCCGCGCCGGAACACTTGGCTTGCCTCTGATGGTCGCCATCATCGGCGGTAGCTTCGAGCGGTTTCTGCCGTTGGTCGAACTTTATCGACGTGCATGGCTCGCCGCGGGCCACCCCAGCGAGGAACAGAGGGTCGGCGTGCACGCTCTCGGCTTTGTCGGGGAAACTGACAAAGCAGCCAGGGAAGCGTTCTTCCCTGGCTGGTTCCAGATGTTCACGGACGCTGGACGGGAACGGGGCTGGCCACCGCCAACGCAGGCGCAATTCGACTTCATGTGCGGCCCGAACGGTGCGTTTCTGGTTGGCAGCCCGCAGACGGTTGCGGCAAAGATCGAGCATGTTAACAGAACGTTGGGAGGGATTTCTCGCCTCACCTTTCAGATGAGCACAGCCGCCTTGGAGACCGAAGCAATGCGCCGTTCGATCGAACTCCTTGGCACCGATGTCGCTCCGATCGTTTGCGGACACCGTCTCGGCTAGAGCCATTGAGGCGCCTACATTGATCGGCGCCGCTATCTTCGAATGCTCGACCGACCCGTGATGGTGAAGCTGTCGCCGGACCCCCGTCCCTGCGCACCAACCACGGCGTCGTCCGGAAGGCGATGTCAGGCGGACGCGCGCCGATCGAGGACGATCCGGCCAGCGGGTCATGTGAACTCCAATCATCCGTGGTGCTGCTCGGGTGATACCTCCGGCCATTCCTCACGTCTATTGTACCTTGGTGTGCCCAAGGCGGCACCCGATCCGAACGTATCGGAGACACCTTCGTACAATATCGTGGCCCGGTTTTCGGCGCGATTGTCCCGGCAAAGCGGAAGACGACGCAAACCGTGTCCGGCTGCCTCCGCACACAACCGGTCAGCGCATGGCGCCGCTAGGTGAACGAAGGCCACCCGCGTCGCCCAAACGGAGGCAGGCATGAGCGTGCTTAAAACCGTGGTTATCCCGGGGCTTCGCAGGGAATCGGAGCGGGACGGTCAAGCCATTAGCATCCGGCGGTCGCCATGCGCGCGCCGATTTGGCATGAATTGAAAAGTAATACTTTTAACGAGCGAAGGGTTGGCATGCCCGCCGTCGATGCCTATGTGAGTTCGACAGCCGTACGCCGACGGTTACGCAGAGCCTCCATTCAGCATGGCGAGGGCGGCCATGGCTTCTCATTTTGAAAGGATCCACGATGACACTCTCCGGCGACCTTCTTATCGGCGGCGCGAACGTGCGCGGCGCGGCCGCGGCATTCTCCGCAATCAATCCCGCCAACGGCAACCCGATGGAACCGCGCTTCGCAGGTGCGACGAAGGAGCAGGTGGAAGAGGCCACGAGTTTGGCGTGGGACGCTTTCCCGATCTACAAGGAGACGTCGCTCGATGATCGGGCTCGGTTCCTGGAAGCAATCGCCGAAGGCATCGTCGCACTCGGCGACGATCTCGTCCTGCGAGCGATTGACGAGACTGGCCTGCCACGCGGCCGCATCGAGGGAGAGCGCGCCAGGACCGTCGGACAGCTTCGCCTGTTCGCCAAGGAGGTTCGCGACGGCAGATTTCAGGAACTTCGCTTCGATCCGGCCGATACGGAGCGCAGGCCGGTTGCAAAGCCGGACCTTCGGCTGCGAAACGTTGCCCTCGGCCCTGTCGCGGTGTTCGGGGCATCGAATTTTCCCCTCGCCTTCTCTGTCGCTGGCGGTGACACCGCCTCCGCCCTCGCCGCGGGCTGCCCGGTTATCGTCAAGGCGCACTCCGCGCATCCCGGCACGTCCGAGCTGGTCGGCAGAGCCGTCGCGGACGCGGTTGCTGCATGCGGCCTTCCGCGGGGGACGTTTGGGCTTTTGTTCGACGCGGGATTCGAGGTCGGTCAGACCCTGGTCGCCGACCACCGCATACGCGCCGTCGGCTTCACGGGCTCGCGCCGCGGCGGCACCGCGCTGATGAAGATCGCGTCGGAGCGGAAGCAGCCGATACCCGTCTACGCCGAAATGAGCAGCATCAATCCTGTCATCCTCTATCCCAACGCAGTTCGGAGCAGAGGAGCGGAGATCGGAAAATCGTTCGTATCCTCTCTGACCCTCGGCGCTGGCCAGTTCTGCACCAATCCTGGCCTGATCATCGCCGTCGAGGGTGCGGGCCTCGACGCCTTCATCGAGAGTGCCGCCGCAGCGCTTTCGGAATCGCAGGCTCAAACAATGCTGACTGGTGGCATCTTTGACGCATACTGCAATGGCGTCGCAAGGCTGTCGTCATCGTCTTCCGTCTCGCAAGTGGCCGCGGGAAAAGACGGAACGCCCCATCAGGCAGCGGCGGCGCTCTTCGAGACGACCGCGGCTGCATTCCTCGCGAATCCGGAACTTCAGGAAGAGGTTTTCGGCGCCTCGGGACTGATCGTCCGCTGCCGTGACGACGAGGAATTGCGAAGGGTCGTGGGATCCCTGGAAGGTCAGTTGACCATCGCCCTGCACGTGGACGCTGGAGACATCGGGGCCGCCTCGCCGATGATCTCGCAGTTGGAGCTGCTCGCGGGCCGACTTCTCGTCAACGGCTTCGGAACGGGGGTCGAGGTCTCCCCGGCGATGGTCCATGGCGGACCCTATCCAGCCACATCGGACGGACGATCGACCTCGGTCGGGACCATGGCGATCTACCGCTTCCTGCGCCCGGTCTCCTATCAGGACTTTCCGATAGATCTGCTTCCCGAGCCGCTCAAACTATTCTAAGCGCGTTTAGCCTCGGGCAACAGAATGTCGTGGATGCGATCGATGCATCCACGACGCAGGTCAGACTGCCGCTGTTCTAGCGGCCATCGTAGCTTTTTGCCCGCCACCCGCGATGATCTGCGCGGTGCCTGTGACTAGGCCCAGCGGCCGCCCAGTCGAAGGGGAAGGCTTATCCGCATCGTAGGCTGTTGCGAGACCGGTCGCCAGTTCATACGTTCTGTCATCCAACCTCACAGGAGCACAAGATGCAGATCGACCTCACAGGCAAGACCGCTCTGGTTACCGGATCCACTGAAGGCATTGGATACGCAATCGCCCGCCAGCTCGCGAGGGCGGGTGCGGACGTGGTGGTCAACGGCCGTTCCGAAGAAAAGACCGCAAAAGCCGCCGTCCGCCTGAAAGGCGAAGGCGCCAAGGGAAGCGTGACCGCGGCGGCAGCCGATCTCGCGACCGCTGGCGGATGTGACGCTCTTGTCGCCCAAGTCCCTCACGTCGACATCCTCATCAACAACGCGGGCATCTTCCAGCCGCTAGACTTCTTCGATGCGGACGACGAGGTATGGGACCGCCACTGGCAGGTGAACGTCATGTCCGCCGTCAGGCTTTCGCGCGCATATCTTCCGGGCATGCAGAAGCTCGATTGGGGCCGCGTCATCTTCATCGCGTCGGAATCCGGCTTTAACATACCGGTCGAGATGATCCACTACGGTGTCAGCAAGACCGCAGACATCGCGGTTGCCCGCGGCCTTGCTAAGCGCATGGCTGGCACGGGCGTCACCGTGAACTCCGTCCTTCCCGGCCCCACGCTTTCGGAAGGCGTCGAGGCGATGCTCGCCGAGGAACGTGTGAAGACGGGGAAACCGATCGAGGAGGTGGCGGCGGACTTCGTCAAGAAGCACCGCGCCGGTTCGATCATCCAACGGGCCGCGAGCGTCGAGGAAATTGCCAATCTCGTCACTTATTTGGCCTCCCCTTTGGCGTCCGCAACGACTGGAGCTTCGATGCGCGTGGACGGAGGCCTGATCGACACGCTCTGACGGACTCCACCGACCGGCCACTGCACCGTCTTCGTCGGAAGTTGTCTCCGCGATGCGCTGCGGTGGCGGGCTATTCGGTGGCCTTTCCAAAGCCCTCCAATTCTCACTCTTCGCAGACCAGTAGCTTATCGAAAAGACGGCACGTCAAGGAACCGCTGGCGACCGCCAAAGTTTAGCCTCGAGAACATCAGCGCAGATGAGTTCAATGGAAGACGCAGCGAAAGACTTGGGCGAACAACGTCGACGGCTCGATGGCCGTCGCGTCGCGGCAATCGACGACGACCTTGGGAATTCAGTATGAACATCGAGACGATCATTTTCGGGCCGAGCGACTGGGTCCCGAACAACCCGCATCTTCCTGTATTGCTTTACAAAGGGCTGTTTGCCGACGGCGGACCGACCGATTTCGAACGTCGCTTCGCGGCAAACGGTTGGACAGGCATCTGGACAAACGGTGTCTTCGATTATCAGCACTACCATTCCGGTGCCCATGAGGTGCTGGGAATTGCGCTTGGTAGCGCCACGCTGCTGATTGGTGGTCCCGGGGGTCAAGCAATAGCGGTGGCGGCCGGAGACTGTCTGGTGCTTCCTGCCGGGACAGGGCATCAGAATCTCGGCTGCACGTCGAACTTCCAGGTCATCGGCGCTTATCCTAAGGGACAGCATGCCGACATTCAGACTTCGGCTGCTTCAAGCGAGACGCTGACGAAAATCTCGTCGGTACCCCTACCCGACACCGATCCCGTTCAAGGACCATCGGGATTTCTGATCGAGCAATGGCGGTAGCAGGCTTGCCGCGTTCGCCGATCTGATCGACGCCGCCCCCATCAGCACCACGCCGGCAGCAAAAGCGAGGCCTGCACCTATGCCGTGGTATGGCTTGCCCTGTCCCTCGGCCCCACTCGTCCTTATCCCTCGACCAATCGATCGCAAACACGCCTCCATGTAGCGTCGTCGATGCCGTGTTTAAGGCGGCGGTCAGAAGGAGACGAACATGAACCTTGAGACAAAGATGAGCCTGGAAAACACCGCACACACCGGCAGACCTCGGCTCGACGAATTGGTGCCGTCGCGCTACGCGGTGCGGGTCGGCGAGATTGAGGTGCTGGTGGTCAGCGATGGAGTGCTACCGCTCCCTACCGCGATGCTGGGACACAACATCGATCCCGCCGTCCGAGCGGGCTGGCTGAAAGACATGTTCCTGCCAGCGGATGCTTTCGACTGGGCGCTGAACGTGGTCGTGGTGCGCAGCGGCGATCAGACCATACTCCTCGACGCCGGGCTGGGGATCGACCCGGACTTGCATCTGCCGCGGGCCGGGCAGCTGATCAAGCGTTTGGAAGCCGCCGGCATCGATCTTGCGTCGGTGACCGACGTGGTGCTGACCCACATGCACATGGACCATATTGGCGGGCTGCTCGTCGATGGGGTGAAGGACCAGTTGCGTCCGGACCTGCGCATCCACGTGGCGGCGGCCGAGGTCAAGTTCTGGGAGGCGCCCGATTTTTCCCGTGTCTCCATGCCGCCGGGCTTCCCGGAAGCGCTTCGGGCGACCGCCGAGCGGTTCGCCAAAGAGTATCGCAGCCATTTCAGGCTGTTCGATGACGAGTACGAGGTCGCGCCGGGCGTGGTCGTCCATCGCACCGGCGGCCACACCCCGGGGCACAGCGTGATCCGCGTGGCGTCCGGCGGCGACCGGCTGATGTTTGCCGGCGACGCCGTATTCGCGGTCGGCTTTGAGCACCCCGACTGGTTCAACGGCTTCGAGCACGACCCCGAGGAGGCGGCGCGCGTTCGGATCCGTCTTTTGCGGGAGCTGGCGGAGACCGGCGAGCAACTGGTGGCCACCCACCTGCCGTTCCCATCCGTCGGCCGGGTGGCGGTCGAAGGCGACGCCTTTCGTTGGGTGGCGGCCTTCTGGGACTACTGATCGATTGTTGGGTTGGGATCTTGGAGCGTGTACTCATCGCGTGAATGAGTCCACGCTCTACTGGTTTGTTTTTTGAGCAATTCCGAACGCTAAACCACTACACACTTTTGCTGGAATTGCTTAAGTCAGATCCTGACCCGCCGATCATCCCCGCATCCTGGAAGACCTCTTGGCCGATATCGTCAGCCTGCTATTGCCGTTCTTCGGCCTGATTCTCATCGGTTACATCGCCGCCAAGGCGACGAAGCAGCCTACCGAAGCGCTCGGCTGGCTGAAACCTTCATCATCTATGCCGCCCTGCCCGCTCTGTTCTTCAAGCTCGTCTCGCGCACGCCGATCGAAGAGCTGAGCCGCGTCGATTTCATCGCCACCGATATTGCGGCGACCTATGCAGTCTTCATCCTGCTTTCGCCATCGGCCGCCTGCTGCGCGGCAATTCGCTTGCCGATTGCACCATCCAGTCCTTTGCCGGCGCCTACGGCAATATCGGCTATTTGGGACCGGGCCTGGCGCTCTTGGCGCTCGGCGAAGGCGCGGCGGTGCCGGTGGCGCTGATCATCTGCTTCGAAAACGCGCTGCATTTCGTCGTGGCGCCGGCACTGATGGCAGCGGCTGGCGACGACAAGCGTTCAGCCAGCCGGCTTATCGCCGACATCGTGCGGAAAGTCGGCCTGCATCCCTTCATCCTGTCGACGACGCTTGGCTTTGCCGTGGCTGCCTTGCATCTCGACCAGCCGCTGGCGTTTCAGCGCCTCGTCGACTATCTCGCCCAGGCGGCGGCTCCCTGCGCGCTCTTTGCCATGGGCGTGACGCTGGCGCTGCGGCCACTGAAGCGGATCCCGGCAGAAATCTCCTATATCGTGCCGGCGAAGCTCATCCTGCATCCGATCGCGGTTTTCGTTGCGCTGACGGCGATTGGTGGTTTCGAGCCGGTGTGGATCCAAGCCGCCGCGCTGCTCGCCTCACTGCCGACGGCGACCAATGTCTTTGTCATCGGCCAGCAATATGGCGTCTGGCAGGAGCGCGCCTCGGCGACGATCCTGATCACCACGGTGTTTTCGGTGGTGACTGTTTCGCTCTGGCTGATCGTGATCCGCTCAGGCCTTCTTCCGCTTCAGTTTTTCCCGTAGCGCATCGGGAATATCGCGAAAGCCGCGGCCGGGCTCGATGCCCTCGCGCATGACGATATTGCGCAGCGGCGGTATGGCCGAGAGGATATGCAGGCCGGCAGCCCGCAGCATCTGGACGGGCAGGAAATCCGAGAGCAGCGAGCGGTTGAGAAGATCGACACTGGCCGTGCGCGTCATGATATCGGCGCGGCGCCTGCGGTCGAAGCTTTCGCCGGCATCGGCCGGCACCGGCAATTCCGCCCTGTCGCAAAGGATATCTGCAAGCGCCATGATATCGCGCAGGCTGAGGTTCAGCCCCTGCGCCCCGATCGGCGGGAAGACATGGGCGGCCTCGCCGATCAGCGCGATGCGTCCCTTGCCGAAACGATGCGCCATCATGCCGGACAGCGGCCAGACTTGGACGCCCTCCTCGACTCTGACCTTGCCGAGCATGGACTGCATGCGCGCCTCGACAAGAGCGCCGAGCTCGGCAAGCGGCAATTCCATGCGGCTCGCCGCCTCAGCGGGATCCTGCACCCAGACCAGGCTGGAGCGGCTCCCCGGCAGCGGCACCTGGGTGAAGGGGCCGTGTTTGGTGTGGAATTCGGTCGAGATATTCTGGTGCGGCAGCGAATGGGCGAAATTCAACACCATGGCCGATTGCGGATAGGACCAGTTGCGCACGGTAATGCCTGAGGTCTCGCGCAGCTTCGAGCCGCGGCCATCGGCGCCGACGGCAAAATCGGCCGACAGCGTCTCGCCGCCGGCAAGCGTGATCGAGACCACTTCGGCTGATATGTCGATCGATTCGGCCATATCGGTGAAGCGGTTGATATTGCCCTCGCCGGCAGCGGCCTCTTCGAGGATATCGATCAGCGCCCTGTTGGGGAAATTGTAGCCAAAGGCATCCAGGCCGACATCGGCCGCGCGAAAGGTGGTGGTCGGGGCGCGCAGCAGCCTGTCGGTGCCGTCGACGATGCGCATGCTGGTGAGAGGGGCGGCTGCGGGACGAAGCTTTTCCCAGAGCGCCAGGCGGTCGAGGAAGCGGATCGACTGATCCATCAGCGCTGTGGTGCGCCGGTCCTCCTTGGGAGCAACGGGGGCAACCAGCGCCACGCTGCGGCCGCCGCGCGCCAGCGCGATTGCGGCGATCATGCCGGCCAGACCGCCACCGACCACCGCCACTTCGAATGTCTTCATGCTATCGTTCCGCCATCGTAAAAAGGCGGATCGACCGCTTATGCGGCCGGCTTCGCCTGACGGCGCCAACTATAGCCCTTGCCGGCCTCGGCGTCACGCACCGCCGGCTGATAATGATGGGGAATGGCGGGAAGACGGTTTTCGGAAAGACGCTTCAGCGCCGTGGCGTTGGTGACCGAAAAGCTGTCGATGCCGACGCGCAGCATCAGCGGCACCTGATCGATCAGCACGTCGCCGACGGCGCGCAGCTCGTTGGTGTAGCCGAGGCGCTGGCGCAGCAACGAAGCATGGCTGAAGGCGCGGCCGTCGTTGAAAGCCGGAAAGGCGACGGCAATGATTTCGAGGCGATAGAGATAGGGCTCCAGCCGGCGCACGTCGTCGGCCGGCTTGATCAGCACGCCGAGGCCGACATCGTTGCTTTCGTCGGCCTTGGCGATCAGTTCGTCGAGACTAAGCAGCGGCTTCTGCTCTTCGGACGCCTTCACCTCGTCGGTCTCGATCACCCAGGGATCGTTTTCGACAAAACCGGTTTCTCTCCAGATCTTCGTCATCATCCCCTCCTTATGCCGCTTCGGCCGTCGCGCCGTAGAGCGCGGTCTTGAAAGGCTGCGGTCCGACGCGGCGATAGGCGGCGAGGAAGTTCTCGGATGGATCGAGGCGCAGGCCGAGATAGGTGTCGACGATCGTCTCGATCGCGTCGGTCACCCGGTCCGGCTCGAAGCCGCGGCCGATGATTTCGCCGATCGAGGTATGTTCGTCGCCGGAGCCGCCGAGCGTGATCTGGTAGAGTTCGGCGCCCTTCTTTTCCACACCGAGCAGGCCGATATGGCCGACATGGTGATGGCCGCAGGCATTGATGCAGCCGGAGATCTTGATCTTCAGTTCGCCGATCTCTGCCTGACGTTCGGCATTGCCGAAACGCCGCGAGATTTCCTGCGCCAGCGGAATCGAGCGTGCATTGGCCAGCGCGCAGTAGTCCAGCCCGGGACAGGCAATGATATCGGTGATCAGGCCGGCATTGGCTTCGGCGAGATTGATGGCGACGAGGCCGCGATAGACGGCTTCGAGATCGGCAAGTGCCACATGCGGCAGGATCAGGTTCTGCTCATGGCTGACGCGGATTTCGTCGAAGGCATATTCCTCGGCGAGATCGGCAATCGCATCCATCTGCGCATCCGAGGCATCGCCCGGAATGCCGCCGATCGGCTTCAGCGAGATCGTCACCATGCCGTAGTCGGGGTTCTTGTGCGGCTGCACGTTCTGCTGGACCCAGCGGGAGAAACCGGAATCAGCCTTCTTCCAGCGGGCGAGGTTTTCCCAGCCTTCGGCGCGCTGGGGCAGATCAGGCGGCGCGAAATAGGCAGCGATCGACTGGACGTCCTTTTCCGGCAGCTTGAGCTCGGTATCCTTCAGCGCGACGAATTCGGCCTCCACCTGGCGCGTCAGCTCCTCGGTGCCGGTTTCGTGCACGAGGATCTTGATGCGGGCCTTGTACTTGTTGTCGCGGCGGCCGTGCAGATTGTACACGCGCACGATTGCCGTGGTGTAGGAGAGCAGGTCTTCCTCGGGCAGGAAGTCGCGGATCAGCTTGGCGATCATCGGCGTACGGCCCTGGCCGCCGCCGACATAGACGGCAAAACCGATTTCGCCCTTGTCGTTCTTCTTCACATGCAGGCCGATATCATGGACCTGGATTGCGGCGCGGTCACGCTCGGCGCCGGTAACGGCGATCTTGAACTTGCGCGGCAGGAAGGAAAATTCCGGGTGTACCGACGACCACTGGCGCAGGATTTCGGCGTAAGGACGCGGATCGGCGACCTCATCGGCGGCGGCACCGGCGAAGTGATCGGCGGTGACGTTTCTGATGCAGTTGCCGGAGGTCTGCAGCGCATGCATTTCAACGCTGGCGAGGTCGGCCAGCGCATCTGGAATATCGGACAGCTTCGGCCAGTTGAACTGCAGATTCTGGCGCGTGGTGAAGTGTCCGTAGCCGCGGTCATAGGTGCGGGCGATATGGGCGAGCATGCGCAGCTGGCGCGCGCTCAGCGTGCCATAGGGAATGGCGATGCGCAGCATGTAGGCGTGGAGCTGCAGGTAGACGCCGTTCATCAGGCGCAGCGGCTTGAACGCATCCTCGGCGAGTTCGCCGGAAAGGCGGCGCTGGACCTGATCGCGAAACTGCTCGACGCGCTCGGTAACAAAGGCATGGTCAAATTCGTCGTAACGGTACATCGTCTTCCTCAGACTGCAATGAATTCGGGATCGGCAGGAGCGTAGCCCGGGGCATATTCCATGGTCGGGCCCTGTGCGCGGATGCGCTCGCGAAGGCGAAGCGGCCAGAGAATGCCGTTGGTTTCCTGAACGTCGACGACGGCGACGTCGACGACCTCGTTGTCGCCATAGGATTTCTTGCCGATCGCCTCCAGCGCCGCGACGGCCTCGGCATGATGGGCAACGAGCGCCTCCTGCAGCGAGGTGGACCACTTCCCGTTCGCATCCAGCCAGACGGCAATGCCGTCCGTCAGCCGGTTGGCGGTCAGAACCTTGTCACCCATATTCAGCTCCTTGCAAGTTCCTCGAGCCGGGCATTTGCGCGCACTAGTGGCTCGGACAGTTCGAAATTGGCGCCGGCGACCGCATCGCCGATGATGACCATGACAGGCCCGGTCAACTCGTCGCGGCGCTGCAGATCGGGCAAATCGGCGAGCGTCCCATGCAGCAGGCGACGATCGGCGCGGCTGGCATTTTCGATGACGGCGACGGTGGTTTCGGCGGGAATGCCCGCCTGCATCAGCCGCTCGGCAACGGAGGCAGCAACCGTGCGGCCCATATAGACGGCGATCGTCGCGCCGGAAACGGCAAGGCTTGCCCAATCGGGCAGCACGTCGCCTGTGAGATCATGGCCTGTCGTAAAGACCAACGAGGAGGCGACGCCGCGCAACGTCAGCGGCAGCTCGAAATCGGCTGCGGCAGCGAAAGCCGAGGTGATACCGGGCACGACCTCATAGGTGACGCCCGCAGCACGCAATGCGGCCATCTCTTCCCCTGCCCGGCCATAGACCAGCGGATCGCCGGATTTCAGGCGCACGACCCGCTTGCCCTGGCGGCCGAGATCGACCAGCAGGTCGTTGATTTCTTCCTGGGACTTCGAGTGGCAGCCCTTGCGCTTGCCGACGGAAAGCCGCTCGGCATCACGGCGGCCCATATCGACGATCGCCTGCGGCACGAGCGCATCATAGACGATGACGTCGGCTTCCATCATCACGCGCTGGGCCCGCAGCGTCAGCAGATCCTCGGCACCCGGACCGGCGCCGACCAGCCAGACGTGGCCTGCGACCTTGTCCATCGCGTGCAGCAGCCGGTCGGCGGCATGGTGGGCCTGCGGCAGGTTGCCGTTGGCGACCGCATCGGCAACGGCGCCGGAGAAGAAACGACGCCAGAAGACCCGGCGGGAGACGCCTCTCGGAACCAGTTGTTCGACGGCCTTGCGGTAGCTCGTTGCCAACCCGGCAAGGCGGCCGAGCGAGGGCGAAAGAAGCTGGTCGATCTGGGCGCGGATCATCTGCGCCAGAACCGGCCCTGCCCCTTCAGTGCCGATCGCAACGGCGACGGGCGCGCGGTTGACCAGCGCCGGCGTGAAGAAATCGCAGTAATCGGGCTGATCGACGGCATTGGCCGGAATTCTGGCGGCGCGGGCGGCATCGACGATGCTGCGGTCGTCGGCTTCATTGCCGGTTGCGGCGAAGACGAGCGCCGAACCCTCGACCTGTTCGGCTGAGAAGGCAACGCGCACGGTCTCGATACGGTTGCCGATCAGGAACGAGTGGTAATCGGCTTCCGGCCGATCGGCATAGGCGACAATCCGCGCCTTCGTGTTCAGCAGCAGCCGCACCTTAGCGAAAGCTTCGTCGCCATTGCCGAAGACAGCCGTCTTCTGGCCTTCCACGCGAAAGAAGGCGGGAAATACCGAAAGCTGTTCAGTCTTGGGAGGCATCATCAATCCACTTCAAGGTTGCCGGAATATGCCCTTGATCGACAAGGGATTGAAGGAACAGAAATTCGAAAGCCCAAGCAAGCGGGTATTCTTTTGCTCGTGCCGTCAATGATTTGAGAAAAGTCACCCGTGCGGCCAAAAAGCCGCATCTTCCCAGCCCGCTTGCTGCAATGCAGTATAAAGCTTGTGACAAAAGACGTCCACCGGTGCTTGACGCATTTCACTCGCGCCGCCAAGGCGATAGATTGAGGAAAACTGGAGCGCCCTCATGCCTGATAAGACCATTGCCTCCCGCCTGCTTTCGGTCATCGAAGGCGACATC
This sequence comes from Rhizobium sp. 10PS4, assembly GCF_032464805.1. Lineage (NCBI taxonomy): Bacteria > Pseudomonadati > Pseudomonadota > Alphaproteobacteria > Hyphomicrobiales > Rhizobiaceae > Rhizobium > Rhizobium sp. 10PS4. The sequence continues at coordinate 172,548 of NZ_JAWDIW010000004.1, forward strand.
CTGCCGCTGACGGAGCGTGGCGTTTCGCTTGGCAATAAGGTGTTCGGTGCGGCGATCTTAAGGAAATCCGATCTTTCGCTCGTCGTCGCCGAGACCAATAACGAGCTGGAAAATCCGCTCTGGCACGGCGAGGTCCATACGCTGAAGCGCTTCTACGAGCTTGGCGACAAGCCGCCGACCAAGGATCTGATCTTCCTTTCGACGCACGAGCCCTGCACGATGTGCATGTCGGCGATCACCTGGGCCGGCTTCGACAATTTCCACTATTTCTTCAGCCATGAGGATTCCCGCGACGCCTTCGCCATTCCGCACGATTTGAAGATCCTGAAGGAAGTCTTCGGGCTTGAACCCGGCGGCTACCGCAGGCAAAACGCCTTCTGGAACAGCTTTGCCATCGCCGATCTCGTCGAGACCGAAGAGGCTCAGCTGAAGACCGCGCTGGAGACGCAGACCGCCCGCATCAAGGCGCGCTACGACGCGCTGTCGTCCAGCTACCAGTCGTCGAAGAGCGCCAACGACATTCCCTTGAACTGAGGGCCGCTGAACTGAGGCCCACCGAACTGAAGCCTGCTGAACCGAGGGCAACATGGAACCTTCCAAAGACATTTCGCGGCTGATCGAGATCATGGCGGCGCTGCGCCACCCGGAAACCGGCTGCCCCTGGGACATCGTGCAGAATTTCGAGACGATCAAGCCCTATACGATCGAAGAGGCCTATGAGGTCTCCGACGCGATCGAGCGTGGCGACATGGACGATCTCTGCGACGAGCTGGGCGATCTGCTGCTGCAGGTGGTCTTTCACGCGCGCATGGCCGAGGAGGCCGGCGAATTTTCCTTCGGCGACGTGGTCAACGCCATCACCGCCAAGATGATCCGTCGCCACCCGCACGTCTTTGCCCGCTCGGCGGCGGATACGCCGGACGCGGTGAAGAGACAATGGGACGAGATCAAGCAGGCGGAGAAACGCGAGCGCACTGAACGGCGGTCACGGCGCGGCATCACCGAGGACTTCAACAGCGGCTTTCTCGGCTCGGTGCAGCGCAGCTTCCCGGCTTTGACGGAAGCACTGAAGCTGCAGGAGCGCGCCGCCAAGGTCGGCTTCGACTGGTCAGCACCGGAGCCGATCCTCGACAAGATCGAGGAAGAGATCGGTGAATTGCGGGTAGCCCTTCGCGAAGGCGATCAGGCAAAGGTCAGCGACGAACTCGGCGACCTGATCTTCGCGGTCGTGAATATCGGGCGGCATGTGAAGGCGGATCCGGAACAGGCAGTGCGCGGAACCAATACGAAATTCCGGCGTCGTTTCAGCCATATAGAACAGGTTCTTGAGGCAGAAGGCGAGACGCTGGAAGAGGCGACGCTGGAGCGGATGGAGGAAATCTGGCAGGCGGCGAAAGCGATTGAAAGAGCGATCGTGGCGGAGTGAGTTATCGCTGGCGATTTTGGTTGATCGCCGAAACCAGCCCCTCATCCGGCTGCCGCCACCTTCTCCCCGCCTGCGGGGAGAAGGGGATATGCCGCAACCTCTCCGTTCCCCGCCGACCTTTCGCAGGGCACGTCCCCTCGCCCCGTTTTTACGGGGAGAGGGTTAGGGTGAGGGGCAGCCATTAGCGCGAACCCGACAGCAGTGGCACCGCGCCAGGCGCGGGCCTTACCGCTCCCAATCTTCCTTATCAGACTTCGGACCATTGCCGATGCGGCGTTCGAGTTCGGTTGCCTCGGTTTCGGAGAGGCGCAGATCGAGCGTGATCGTGCCGTCTTCATTATCCTCGCGGCTGTCGACGATCGCATGGTCATAAAGCCAGGGAAGCAGCGCCAGCTTGTCGACAGGAAGGCGGATCGTCGCCACGGTCATCACGCCGGACAGTCTGCGGCTGATCTCTTCCATCAGCGTGTCGACACCCTCGCCGCTGACGGCGGAAACCGCCACCACGTTGCTGGCGCCGGCCGATTTCTGCACCATGGTGTCATGCACCTCGGGCTCCAACCGGTCGATCTTGTTCCAGACCTCGATCAGCCGTTTTTCGGCTTCGGCCTCGTCGATACCGAGATCGTTCAGGATGCGCATCACGTCGGAGCTCTGCGCCTGGTTGTCGGCATCGGACATGTCGCGGACATGCAGGATGAGATCGGCTTCCAGCACCTCTTCCAGCGTCGCCCGGAAGGCGGCGACCAGATGGGTCGGCAGGTCGGAGATGAAACCGACGGTGTCGGAGAGGATGACAGTGCGGCCGTGCGGCAGCTTCATGCGCCGAAGGGTCGGGTCGAGGGTGGCAAAGAGCATGTCTTCAGCCAGCACGCCGGCGCCGGTGATGCGGTTGAAGAGCGTCGACTTGCCGGCATTGGTATAACCGACCAGTGCCACGATCGGGTGCGGCACCTTGCGGCGCTTGGCGCGGTGGAGCTGGCGGGTGCGCACGACCTGCTCCAGCTCGCGCTCGAGCTTGATAATGCGGTCCTGCAGCATCCGCCGGTCGGCTTCGATCTGGGTTTCGCCGGGACCGCCCATGAAGCCGCCGCCGCCGCGCTGGCGTTCGAGGTGGGTCCAGCTTCGGACCAGGCGGCCCTTCTGATAATTCAGATGGGCGAGATCGACCTGCAGCGTGCCTTCCTTGGTGGAGGCGCGGCGGCCGAAGATTTCGAGGATGAGGCCCGTCCGGTCGATGACCTTGGCGTTCCATTCCTTTTCGAGGTTGCGTTGCTGCACCGGCGTCAACGGATGATCGACGATGACGAGACCGGAATCGCGCTCGTCGAGCAGCGCCTTGATCTCTTCGATCTTGCCGGTGCCGAGCAGTGTGGCCGGTCTTGGATCGTTGACCGGGACGATCGAGCCGTGGACGACATCGAGATCGATCGCCTGGGCAAGACCGGTCGCCTCTTCGAGCCGGCTTTCCGGCGTGCGGGTCGAGGCAGATTCGCTCTGACCGCCGCGACTGCGCGATTTCAGAACCGGCACGACGACAGTCGCGCGCATATCGTCCCTGTGCTTGGCGGCCTCAGGGATGATCGAATCGTTCTTGGTATCGCGTGTCGAAATGACGGCTGATCCTGTTAGGACGCGGCTTCTTCGCTCTCGAACATCTGCATGGGCTGGCCAGGCATGATCGTCGATATCGCATGCTTATACACGAGCTGCGAATGGCCGTCACGGCGAAGAAGAACACAAAAATTGTCAAATGACGTAACAACGCCCGTGAGTTTCACGCCGTTGATCAGAAAGATTGTCAGGGAAATCTTTTGCTTGCGAACAGTATTGAGAAATAAGTCCTGAAGATTCTGAGAACGTTCCGCCATCGCGCCGCTTCTTTCTTTATTGCCGACCTGATCTGGCCGGTAGAATATCAATCAACCTCACCATGCGAAGACCGGTGGCATCCTCATTCCACCTGTCCAGCAAATCTTGGTATCAAATCGCAATCTTTTCCGCAACGTCGAAAAAGGCCTCGCGGACTTTCTGCGAAACGCTGCCTGGATGACCGTTGGCAATGGCCTGGCCATCGACGGAAACGACCGGAAAACAAATGCTTGTGGCTGCAGTGAGGAAGACCTCGCGGGCCGCGAGCATCTCGGAAACGGAGAAATTTCGCTCCGCTATCGTCAACCCCAGCTTGGCTCCGACATCCATCAAGGTGGTGCGGGTAATGCCGCGCAGGATGCCGTTTTCGGCCGGGCGCGTCACCAGCCTTCCGTCCGGGTCGACGATCCAGACATTGGTCGCCGCCCCTTCCTTCACCATGCCGTCGCCGTCGACATAGATCGCTTCCTGGGCGCCGGCCTCCTTGGCCTGCTGGCGGGCCATGGCATTCGGCAGCAGGCCGATGGACTTGATGTCGACGCGGTCCCAGCGATTGTCGATAAGGGTGATTGCCCGGATGCCGTTGGCGTTCTTGGCGGCAATGATCCTGGCATCGGTGCTCTTCGCGGTGATGACAAGCGAGGGCGGCGTTCCCTCGGCCGGAAAGACATGATCGCGGCGGGCGACACCGCGCGTCACCTGCATGTAGAAAAGCCCGTTGCGGACATGGTTGCGGCGCAGCGTCTCGCGAATGACCTGCGTCAGTGCCGCCCGGCCCATCGGCCAGTCGATGCGCAACTCACCAAGCGAACGGTCGAGACGGTTCAGATGGCGCGTGAGGTCGACGATATAGCCGTGGCGCACCTCGCAGACTTCATAGACGCCATCGGCAAACTGGTAGCCGCGATCCTCGATATGCACGCTGGCATCGGAATGCTTGACGTAACGGCCATTCACATAGGCAATTCTCGGCATGGGAAACCTGGTCTTCCGGAAAGCAATATGGGACGCGGCGCGGCGTCGGCCGCGCCGGAAACGATCAGACGCCGAGCGACTTCAGCTTGCGGTGGAGCGCCGAACGCTCCATGCCGACGAATTCCGCGGTGCGCGAGATATTGCCGCCGAAGCGGTTGATCTGGGCGATCAGATAATCCTTCTCGAACATCTCGCGAGCTTCGCGCAGCGGCAGCGTCATGATGTGATAGTCGTTCTTGGCGGACACCTTCGGCAGCATGTCGCCGAGATCGGTCGGCAGCATGTCGGCGGTGATCGGCGCGTCCGGCCCGTCGGTGCGGGCGAGAATCATCAGCCGCTCGATATTGTTGCGCAGCTGGCGGATGTTGCCGGGCCAATCATGCGCCTGCAGCACGGCCATCGCGTCGTCGCCGATGCGGCGCGGACGGATGCCCGCCTGCTCCGATATCTGGCGCATCAGCTGGTCGACGAGGAAGGGAATGTCCTCGCGCCGTTCGGCAAGTGCGGGCACACGCACCGGCACGACGGCGAGGCGATGATAGAGATCCTCGCGGAACCAACCCTCGGCGATGCGGCTTTCGAGATTATAGGCGGTCGAAGAGATGATGCGGACATCGACCTTGACGCGCTTGGAACCGCCGACCCGCTCGAACTGCTGATCGACCAGGACGCGGAGGATCTTGTTCTGCGTCTCACGCGGCATTTCGCCGACCTCGTCGAGATAGAGGATGCCGCGATGGGCTTCCTCGAGCGCGCCGATCTTGCGCGCCTGGCCGGGCGTGCCCTCGGTGCCGAACAGCGCCACCTCCATGCGTTCGGGCGTGATGTTGGCGGCGTTGATCGCAACGAAGGGGCCGTTGGCGCGAGCCGACTTCTTGTGGATCATCCGCGCCACCAGCTCCTTGCCGGAGCCCGACGCGCCGAGGATCATGATGCGGCTGTTGGTCGGCGCAACCTTCTCGATCGTCTGGCGCAGCTGCGAAACGGCAACCGAGGTGCCGATCAGCTCCAGCGCATCGCCGGTGCGGCGCTTCAGATCCGAGACCTCGCGCTTCAGCTTGGAATTCTCCAGCGCACGTTCGGCGATCAGGATCAGCCGGTCGGCCTTGAAGGGCTTTTCGATGAAATCGAAGGCGCCGCGCTTGATCGCCGAGACGGCGGTCTCGATGTTGCCGTGGCCTGATATCATCACCACGGGCAGCTCCGGATGGCGGGTCTTGATCTCGTCGAGCAGCGACAGGCCATCGAGCTTGCTGCCCTGCATCCAGATATCGAGGAAGATCAGCCGCGGCACGCGATCGGAAATCGCCGCCAGCGCGCTGTCGCTGTCGTGGGCCGTGCGCGTCTCGTGCCCTTCGTCCGAGAGAATGCCGGAAACGATCTCGCGAATATCATGCTCATCGTCGACGACGAGAATATCAGAGGCCATAAACGCTTTCCTTGTCATTGGCTGCGGGGGCAGCAGGCGTCGGATCCAGGCGTGGCAGATGCACGCGGATCATGGCCCCTCTCCCCCGGTCAAAATCGGCGGGCGCATCATGCAGCTCGAGCTGCCCGCCATGTTCCTCGATAATCTTCTTGACGATGGCGAGGCCAAGGCCGGTGCCCTTTTCGCGCATCGTCATATAGGGTTCCAGAATGCTGTGACGGTTCTCCACCGGCAGGCCGCGGCCATTGTCGATCACGTCGACGGTGAAGCGGTCGCGGCCGGTATCGAGTGCGGCGCGGACGAGAACCTTGCGTTCGTCCCGTTCGTCGCTCGGAACGGCCTCGATCGATTCGACGGCATTCTTGATGAGGTTTCCGAAAGCCTGGCCGAGCATGCGGCTGTCGAACAGGCCCTCCAGCGGCTGGTCGCCGAAATCCTGCTCGAAGGTAACGTGATGGTTGCCCATCTCGCGCAGGAAGATCGCGTCGCGCAGAATATTGCGCAGGTCGCTCGGCTCCTTGGTCGGCTTCGGCATGCGGGCGAAAGCGGAGAATTCGTCGACCATGCGGCCGATATCGCCGACCTGGCGGATGATCGTATCCGTGCACTGGTCGAAGACGGTCCGGTCATCCGGGTCGATCTGCTTGCCGTAGCGGCGCTGGATGCGCTCGGCGGACAGCTGGATCGGCGTCAGCGGATTCTTGATCTCATGAGCGATGCGCCTTGCCACGTCGCCCCAGGCGGTCGAGCGCTGGGCGATGACGAGATCGGTGATGTCGTCAAGCGTGATCACGTAGGACTCGCTCATGTCGCGCACTTCCTCGCGGGTCACCTGCACGCTCAGCGTCCTGACAGTGCCGCCGCGGACCAGCGCGATCTGCTTGCGGAAATCGCCGCGATGACGCACCGCAGCCTCGGTCAGCACGTGATCGACCTCAGGCGCGATATCGACCAGTTGCTTTCCGAGCATCTCGTCTGCGGACAGCGACATCAGCGTCTCGGCCGAGCTGTTGACGATGGCGATGCGACGGTCCTGCTCGACGCCGATGACGGCGGCAGTGACGCCCGACAGCACCGCCTCGATGAAGCGGCGGCGGTCATCGACCTCGTCCTTGGCCTCGAGGATCTCGTCGCGCTGGGTGCGGATTTCCGAGATCATCTTGTTGAAGGTGCGCGACAGATTGGCGACGTCGCCGTCGACGGCATGCACCGGCACGACGATGTCCATATTGCCCGATGCCACGCTGTCGGCCGCCGTGATCAGCAGGCGGATCGGCCGGACGATGCGGTCGGCGACGGCGATCGCAGTCCAAATCGCCGCCAGGAGCACGATCAGCGCGAAGCCGATATAGAGCACGGCAAAGGCGACCTGCAGCGAGAAGCGATTGGCCTCCATCGAGCGGTATTCGGTGGCGTTCTCCTCCATCATGCGCATGGCGCCCATGACCTTGGGATCGACGGCGCGCACCGTATAGAGGAAGGTGCCCTGGATGGCATCGAGCTTGATGATGGCGCCGACGAGATTGGTGACGCCGGGCGGGATCAGCGTCGGCTGGCCGGCGGCCGCCTTTTCCAGGGCGTCCTGGGGAATAGCGGGTAGCGGCTTTTCCGTGGCGATATCGGCCTGGACGATCACCGAGCCGTCGCGCTCGACGAGGAAGGCGCCGAGCAGGCCGCGGCCCCTCGCCTGGCGAGTCATCAGATCGGCAAAGCCTGTCCTGTCGAGACTGTAGAGCGCGCGGTTGCGCTCCAGGTCGTTGGCCATGGAGACCGTCTGCCCCTGCAGGTAGCTGGCATTCTCCATCATATAGGCCTGGCCGATATTGCGCGACGAGCTGACGATCGACTGGGTGCGCAGGGCAAACCAGCGGTCGAGACCGGCATTTAGCGTGATGCTGGCGAAGATGGCGACGAGGATCGCCGGCGTGATCGCGACGATCGAAAAGAGCACGACGATGCGGATATGCAGGCGGGCTGCCGCACGGCCGCGGGTGCGGGCTTTCAGCAGCCTTGCCACCTCGCGGCCGATCAAGGCGAGCAGCGTCAGGACAAAGAAGGAATTGACGATCACCGAGGTGATGACGACATGCGACGTCGGGGCGATCGGCGTCAGGCCGAGCAGCACGAAAAGCGTGGCCGTGGCGCAGAGAAGCGCGCCACCGGCGAGCACGAGGCCGGGTACGGCAAAAAGGGCACGGCGGTCGGTCACCGTCGTCACCGTCTCGCCCGCCGCCGCCGGCGATACCCCATCCTGCGTCATTCGGCCTCTCTTCAGACGGCACCTGCCGCCCTCGCCATCCGATCGAAAACCAAGCAACGCCGGCTTAAAAAGCCAGCGCCGCAACGACTCGATCGGGAGCGAATGTCCAAAACCCTTGCGTGACCTTTAAGCAACGCATTGTGGCGAAAATGCAACGCGCCTCGGCACATTGTCAAGCCGTGTGAGCTCGACGAGCCTTAATCTGACCCGCCGAGGAAGGTTTGTTTTCTCTAGAAGCGCCGTGGCCCTTCGGGTTTGTTTCCGACGATCGTGTCGATCCGGTCCAGCACGTCGGACGTCATCTTCTGTCTGTGTGAGAGGGCGGCGAGATTGTCCTGCAACTGGCTGGCACGCGAGGCTCCAAGGATGACGGTCGAGACATTCTGGTTGGCGAGGCACCACAAAAGGGCGAGATGGGTGATCGATAGGCCGATCTCGTCCGCGAGCTTTGCCAGCTCGCCAACTTGTTTGAGCTGGGCGCGGCCGGCATCACTGGACCACTTTTCCTTCAGCCATTCATAGCCCGGCAGGTTCATACGGCTGTCGGCCGGCACACCGTCATTGTATTTTCCGGTCAGGACGCCCGAGGCGAGTGGCGACCAGATCGTCGTGCCAAGGCCGATCAGGTCGTAGAGCGGCAGATAGTCAGCCTCGACCTTTTGGCGTTCAAAGATGTTGTACTGCGGCTGTTCCATGGTCGGCGGCGTGATGCGCAAGTCCCGGGCAACGGCATAGGCTTCCGTCAATTGCTGCGCGGACCATTCCGACGTGCCCCAATAGAGCACCTTGCCCTGGGCGACGAGATCGTGCATCGCCCGGACCGTTTCCTCGATCGGCGTGTCGATATCCGGGCGGTGGCAGAAGTAGAGGTCGAGGTAGTCGACCTGGAGCCGCTTGAGCGCTGCATGGCAGGCATCGGTCACATGCTTGCGCGACAGGCCGCGTTGCGTCGGCCTCTCACCTCCCCAGAAGACCTTGCTGGAGACGACGAAGCTGTCACGGCTCCACCCGAGCCTGCTGAGCGCCTCGCCCATCACGATTTCGGACTTGCCGCTCTCGTATCCTTCGGCATTGTCGAAGAAGTTCACCCCATTGTCGTAGGCAAGCTTCATGAGGTCGACCGCGTCGCCTCCATTGACCTGCTTGCCGAACGTCACCCAGGAACCGAAGGAGAACTCGCTCACCTGCAGGCCCGACTTTCCCAAACGTCGATATTCCATCATGTAACTCCCGCAAATTATGAATATGTGCCGGCCTGTCACCGGGGTCGGCGTCGCCCGATCGATCGACGACCGATTGGCGTAATCTATGGCATGCGCAACGATATGCGAGGCTCAGCCCGCCAAGTTGACCAAAACACGATGTCGCAGGTCCCGTCAGCCCCCGACCGTAAAGAAAAAGGGCGCTCCACGACATCAGCCGGAGCGCCCGTGGCATGCGATCGACGACGTTTGCGGCGGAGGTCGACGGCAGCAACGGCAGCATGATGAGATTCGGAACGGATAGGCAACATGCGATTGGAGTCTGCGACGTTATCGCGCGCCGATTGATCCTGTCATCCACCGGATATCCACAGCCTATCCACAGGCACCGCGACAATGATCGCAGCAACTTCAATGACATTCGCCTCTCGGCAAAACACTCCTCACAAATGCTTATGTGACTGTCGAATGACACCGCATCTTTGTTTGTCTGCTTGGATACAAACCGTGGCCTGGCTCAGATAGGCTCACCTCTCCTCCCGACCGTGGCGGCGGACGCCGGGAGGGGTGGGCGGTGGGCAACATGAGGGCCTACCGCCTTCTTTTTATCGCGCCCTTGGAAGAACGCTCAGGCCGTGCGGGAACTCCTGTAGACCGAGACGCCAAGTTCCCTGATCTTCTTGCGCAAAGTGTTGCGGTTGAGACCGAGAAGATCGGCCGCCTTGATCTGGTTGCCGCGTGTCGCCGTCAGGGCGGCGAGGATCAGCGGATATTCCATTTCCGTCAGCACTCGTCCCCGAAGCCTGCAAGTACCAGAGGCAGTTTGATTCAACGCAACGCTTGAACCCGGCATTCATCGTATTCCTAAAAGCAGCTCCATATTCATGGAGGATAATGGCTCAAAGAGGAGATGCAGAATGTCCATGTTCAGACTGCCAACTATCACTCTACTGGCCTTGCTCGGTGCCGTCGGTACCATGGGCATCGCGTCCGCCCAGACGAAAAGTCCAGACTCGGCTCAGTCGGAGGCTAAGCCCGCGGCCGAAGGATCGGAAATGATGCCCGGCATGATGGGCCGCAACATGATGTCATCGGACATGAATGAAGGAATGCGCATGATGGGGCCAATGCGCGGTCATATGATGAAGATCATGTTCGTCATCGGCGATACTGATGGGGACGGCGCAATTTCTTTCGAAGAGTTGACTGCAATCCACAAACGCGTCTTCGACGCGGTCGACGCCAATAATGACGGCAAAGCCACACCTGAAGAAATGCAGGCGTTTATGCAGGACATGTGACCGACGGCTCGGCATTTGCCACCCCATGTGAGCAGCCACCACCAACTCCAGGTGCGCTGCTCCTTCGGGACTAACCTTGCCCGGCGCCGTGCCAAGGCCAGAGAAACCGGAGCGCCGGCAATTGCGTTACATCAATGCCGAACTGCGGCGAAGGGAGATAGATGATTACAATCGTGGCGGTCCACGAGAGATGGAGCAGGACATGACGGCACAATATTTTCTCCCGCTATCAACATATCCCGATTCAAGTTCCGGATTGATCATTTCGAACGCTGTAGCGTTTTCCGGGCACTACGGTGCACATCTTCACGCGTGCGCGCTAACGGTGGAGATCCCGCACATCCCCAACGCATGGTCGTCTTTGCTGCTCGATACTCCGAAGATGATCGAGCATGCCGAGACTTTGAGCCGCGATCGCGCCGCGACTCTGGTTGCAGCGGCAACCAACCTCGCAGCGAGCGCCAAGGTTGAATTATCTTGTCGAACGGTCAAAACCACCTTGCCCCTATTGCACGACACGGCAGCCACGGAAGCACGTTTTTTCGATCTGGCTATTCTCGAATGTATCGCGGACGTTCCGGATACTCGCATTGTCGCCGAGGCGGTCATATTCGGCTCCGGCCGGCCAGCCGTCATCTTTCCCAACAAGACCTTTGCGGGCCCAATCGACCATCTGGTCATCGCCTGGGACGGAAGCCGAGCTGCCGCCCGGGCCGTCAACGATGCAAAGCCATTTATTCACAAGGCCAAGCGGGTCTCGGTCCTATCTCTGACCGGCGAAAAGCCGCTGCAGGAGACCAGCGGAGCGCACCTTGCTGAGATCCTGGTTTCGAGCGGCGTCAATGCAAGCGCAACGGTCGCTCGCTTTACCTCGTCATCCATCAGTCTGAGCATTCAGCGGACGGCGCTGGAATTGGGCGCCGATATGCTTGTCATGGGAGGATTTGGACACTCGAGGTTGCGAGATTTCGTCCTGGGCGGAGCAACCGATGGCGTCTTGGAGGAGCCTCTTCTGCCCGTCCTCATGTCACATTGACAATAACTGTCCACGGCGTTGCCGATCTTGCTTCGGCGCCGTCGGCGAAACCTTGGCCGCGCCTGCGTTAAAGATGCGCGACCAGCGACCGGGAGGATGCGCGTTCGACGTCCCTCCGCAGCACCGTGCAAGCCCGAACAGGCTCAGGCGGTGCGGGAACTCCTGTACACCGAGACGCCAAGTTCCCTGATCTTCTTGCGCAAGGTGTTGCGGTTGAGACCGAGAAGATCGGCCGCCTTGATCTGGTTGCCGCGCGTCGCCGTCAGTGCGGCGAGGATCAGCGGATATTCCATTTCGGTCAGCACGCGATCATAGAGGCCGGGCGGCGGCAGATTGTCCCCGAAGCCTGCGAAATAGCTGCGCATGTTCTCTTCGACGGCTTGCGCGATCGTCATCGAGCCGCTGCGCATCGGCCCCTTGTCGATCGGGCTGTCGGGCACGTCGGAGCGCAGTTCGGCGTCGATGATCTCGCGGGTGATCACATCCTGCGGGTAAAGCGCCATCAGACGGCGGATGAGATTTTCCAGTTCGCGGACATTGCCCGGCCAGGCATAGGCCTTCATCAGTTCGAGCGCTTCCTGATCGAAACGCTTGGAGCCAAGACCTTCCTTTTCCGCCTGCTGGATGAAATGGCGTACCAGATCGGGAATGTCCTCGGCGCGGTCGCGCAGCGGCGGCAGGCGCAGCGGCACGACGTTGAGGCGGTAATAGAGATCCTCGCGGAAGAGGCCCTGGTTGATCGCCTGCTTCAGGTCCTTGTTGGTGGCGGCGACGATGCGCACATCGGTGCGGATCGGGGTGCGGCCACCGACGGTGGTGTATTCGCCCTGCTGCAGGACGCGTAAGAGCCGTGTCTGGGCGTCCATCGGCATGTCGCCGATCTCGTCGAGGAAGAGCGTGCCGCCTTCGGCCTGCTCGAAGCGGCCGGTCGAGCGGGTCTGCGCGCCGGTGAAGGCGCCCTTCTCGTGGCCGAAGAGTTCGGATTCGATCAGGTCGCGCGGGATTGCCGCCATGTTGATCGCGACGAACGGGCCGTTGCGGCGCTTGCCGTAATCATGCAGCGCGCGGGCGACGAGCTCCTTGCCGGTGCCGGATTCACCGGTGATCATCAGCGTCAGGTCCGTCTGCATCAGCCGGGCGAGCACGCGATAGATCTCCTGCATCGCCGCCGACCGGCCGACGAGCGGCATGCCGTCCTGCATGTCGTCTTCGAGTTTGGCGGGCTTGCGCTTCGGCTCGGCGAGCGCCCGGCCGATGATGCCGATCAGCTCGGTGAGATCGAAGGGCTTCGGCAGATAATCGTAAGCGCCCTTTTCCGAGGCCTTGATGGCGGTCATGAAGGTGTTCTGGGCGCTCATGACGAGGACCGGCAGGTCCGGCCGCGCCTTCTTGATGCGCGGCAGCAGATCGAAGGCGTTCTCGTCGGGCATCACCACATCGGTGACGACCAGATCGCCCTCGCCTGCCGAAATCCAGCGCCAGAGGGTAGCGGCGTTGGAGGTGATGCGGACGTCATAACCGGCGCGGCTCAAAGCCTGGTTGAGCACGGTCCGGATGGCCGCATCATCATCTGCAACGAGGATCGTGGCTGTCATCGAGAAGGTCCTGTCGAGCTTGCTATAGAGGCGTCTTCAAGCGAGGCGTCCTTCGACGCCGGCATGAGAACGCGGAATGTCGTGCGGCTGTTCTGGCTGTCGCATTCGATGATGCCGCCGTGATCGCCGATGATCTTGGCGACCAGCGCCAGACCGAGGCCGCTGCCGTTCGGCTTGGTGGTGATGAAGGGATCGAAGAGATGCGGCAACAGATCGAGGGGAACGCCGGGGCCGTTGTCGTGGACGCAGAATTCCAGCGGCAGCGAGATCTTTTCACGCGTGCCGGCGACCGAAAGACGGATGCCGGGACGATAGGCCGTCGTCAACATGATCTCGCCGTCCGACCGATCGCCGACCGCTTCGGCGGCGTTCTTCACCAGATTGAGGAAGACCTGGACGAGCTGGTCGCGATTGGCATAGACGGCCGGCAGCGACGGGTCGTAACTCTCGGTGACCCGGATGTTGCGGGCAAAACCCGCCTTGGCGACCGCCTTCACATGATCGAGCACGGAATGGATGTTGACCGGCATGCGGTCAACAGGGCGTTCGTCGGAAAAGACTTCCATGCGGTCGACCAGCGAGACGATGCGGTCGGTCTCGTCGCAGATCAGCCGGGTCAGCGCCCGATCGTCGTCGACCGCAGACTGTTCGAGCAGCTGGGCGGCGCCGCGTATGCCGGAAAGCGGGTTCTTGATCTCATGCGCCAGCATCGAGGCAAGGCCGGTCACCGAGCGGGCAGCGGCGCGATGCGTCAGCTGCCGGTCGATCTTGTCGGCCATCGAGCGTTCCTGAAAGACGATGACGACGGCGCCGGGCTCGCTGAGCACCGGGGCGACGTAGAGATCGACGAGCTTGTCCTGGCCGAGGCGGGGCGAACTCAGGTCGACGCGATATTCGTTGACCGGCGCCTTGCGCTCGCGCACCTGGTCGATCAGGGCGAGCAGCGGGCTGCCGAAGGGAATGAAGGTCGAAATGCGGTAACGCGCCAGGTGCGAGGCGCTGGCACCGAAGAAGGCCTCCGCCTCCCAATTGGCGAAAACGACGAAGCCGGATTCGTCGACCATGACGACCGGGTTCTGGATGGCGTTCAGCACGGCCATGGCGACGGTCCCGCCGGCATGATCGGACGGAGATGTCATATCCTTCATCATGCCGCCTCCCGGCTGTCGACAATATTCACAGCCAGCGCATCGTAAAGGCGCGCGGCCACCTCGCGCGGATCGCGCGAGGTCATGATCTCCGCCTTTTCAGCGCCTGACAGATCAGGCGCGAAACGCTGGAGATACCAGCCAAGGTGCTTGCGGGCGTGGCGGATCGCCACCGCTTCGCCGTAGAAATCCAGCATCATCCGGTAATGTTCGACGGCGATATCGGCGGTCTCCTGGGATTGCGGTACGGGCGCACCTGAAATGATGCCGGCATGCCACGGCCTGCCCTGGCAGCCCCTGCCGATCATCACGGCATCGGCGCCGGAGCGGCGCAATATTTCCTGCGCGTCAGCTGCGGTTTCGACATCGCCATTGGCGATCAACGGAATGGAGATCACTTCGCGGACGGCGCGGATCGCATCCCAATCGGCGCGGCCCTCATAGAATTGCATACGGGTGCGCCCATGAATGGTCACAAGCTGGATGCCGGCCGCCTCGGCGCGCCGCGCGATATCAGGCGCGTTGATCGAATTCTCATCCCAGCCAAGGCGCATCTTCAGCGTCACCGGAATGTCGACGGCCTTGACCGTCGCCTCGATGAGGCCGAGCGCGTGATCGGGATCACGCATCAGCGCCGAACCCGAATAACCGCCGATCACCTTCTTTGCCGGACAGCCCATGTTGATGTCGATGATATCGGCGCCGTGATCGGCGGCGATCTTGGCCGCCTCCGCCATCCAGTGCGCCTCTCGCCCGGCAAGCTGCACCATATGCGGCCGGAAGCCGGCAGCACTGAACCGCGACCAGGATTCAGCCGTGTCGTTGACCAGTTCGCGGCTCGCCACCATCTCGGTGACGACGAGGCCGGCGCCGAAGCGCCATGCAAGCTCGCGGAAGGGCATATCCGTGACGCCGGACATCGGCGCCAGCACAACGCGGTTCCGCACGGACACGGGTCCGATTTGGAAAGGCGCTGCGAGGTCCTGGGAAATCAAATGATTATCTTTCGGGCACACAATAGAACTGCATTATTTTTAGCCACTATTCCCTGTCTTGCCAAGGGGGCTGAGACAGGAATTGATATTTTTCGGGCAGATGCTGGAAAAGGCCAAAGCAAGACGTTAGAGCACTCGGGTCAATTCCGCATATTTTAGGGGATTTATGCTGCAAATGCCTTCTAAGCAACCGATATCGGCTGGAATTGTCATCGTTGCCGCCGGCCGCGGCGAGCGCGCAGGATCATCCAAGGAGGGCCCCAAGCAATATCGCATGATCGGCGGCAAGGCGGTTATCGTGCATACGCTTGAAAACTTCATGACATGGGAAGCCGCAACCGAGATCGTCGTCGTCATCCATCCCGATGACGAGGCGCTGTTTGCGAGAGCCTTCCGCCACATCATCTCGGCAACGCCGATCAAAACGGTGCATGGGGGTGCGACCCGGCAGCAATCCGTGCTTGCCGGCCTCAGACACCTCAAGGACAAGCACATCAGTCATGTGCTGATCCACGATGCCGTGCGGCCGTTCTTCGATCATGTGCTTCTAGACCGCATCGCCGAGAGCCTTGACGCCGGCGCACAGGCGGTCCTGCCGGCGATCCCGGTCACCGATACGCTGAAACGCGCCGACAGCGCCGGCACCGTGCTGACGACGATTTCACGCGAGCATCTTTACGCGGCGCAGACGCCGCAATCCTTCGCCTTCGAAACGATCCTCGAGGCGCATGAGAAGGCGGCCGCAAGCGGACGAAGCGATTTCACCGACGATGCCTCGATCGCCGAATGGCTGGGCATTCCGGTGACGATCGTCGAGGGCACGGCCGACAACGTCAAGCTGACGGTCAAGAACGATATCGCCATGGCCGACGACAAGCTCTCGTCTTCGCTGCTTCCGGACGTGCGCACCGGCAACGGCTACGACGTACACCAGCTCGTAGCGGGCGATGGCGTGACACTCTGCGGCGTGTTCATTCCACATGACCAAAAGCTCAAAGGTCACTCCGATGCCGACGTCGCGCTGCATGCGCTGACGGACGCGCTGCTTGCCACCTGCGGCGCCGGCGATATCGGCGATCATTTCCCGCCGTCCAACCCGCAATGGAGGGGGGCAGCTTCGCGAATCTTCATCGAGCATGCCGCCCGGATCGTGCGCGAGCGCGGCGGCACGATCATGAATGCCGACGTTTCTCTGATCGCCGAGGCGCCGAAGGTCGGACCGCATCGCGACGCCATGCGGGCGAAACTGTCGGATTATCTCGGCATCGATATCGAGCGTTGCTCGGTCAAGGCGACGACCAATGAGACGATCGGCTTCGTCGGCCGGCGTGAAGGCATCGCGGCGATCGCCACGGCGACCGTCGTCTATCGCGGGAGGAAATAATGAGCCTTTTTCCCGACGATATCCTTTCAGTGGCGGAGGCGATCATCCGTGACTTCACGGCTGCGGGGCTGATGATCTCGACCGCCGAATCCTGCACCGGCGGACTGATCGCCGGGGCGCTGACGGAGATTTCGGGTTCGTCCGCCGTCGTCGACCGTGGCTTCGTCACCTATACGAATGGTGCAAAGATCGAGATGCTCGGCGTGCAGGCGGAAACGCTGCTGCACTTTGGGGCAGTCTCCGAAGAAACGGCGCGGCAGATGGTGCATGGTGCCCTCTTCCGCTCACGCGCCGACATCGCCGTTGCCGTCACCGGCATTGCCGGCCCCGGCGGCGGATCGCCGGAAAAACCGGTCGGCCTCGTGCATCTCGCCGCCAAGTCGCGCGCCGGCTCGCTCATCCATCGGAAAATGCTCTATGGCGATATCGGCCGCAGCGAGGTTCGACTGGCAACGATCAGGACGGCGCTGGAGATGGTGGGCTCGCTCCTTGCTGCCTGACGCCGGTTCGCTCATCGGGCCGGCGTGTAGATCCTGTTTGCGCGTGTCTCGAAGGCTTCGGTGAACATGCGGAAGGCGCGGTCGAACATCGAACCCATCAGCGCGCCCAAGATGCGGCTCTTGAACTCGTAATCGATGAAGAAATCGACGGTGCAGCCGCCGGACGGCGTCTCGGCAAAGTGCCAGCGATTGTCGAGATATTTGAACGGGCCATCGATATATTTGACCTCGATGACGTGCTCGGCGCGGTTCAGCAGCACCTGTGTGGTGAAGGTCTCGCGGATCGCCTTGTAGCCGACCGTCATGTCGGCAACGAGCAGGATCTTGCCGTCGCGCTCCTTGCGGCTCCTGATGGCCAAGGCTTCGCAGAGCGGCAGAAATTCCGGATAACGCTCGACATCGGCGACGAGATCGAACATCTGCTCGGGCGTGTGCGGGACGGGACGGTGCGTTTCGAATTGCGGCATAAGCGGCAATTAATCGGGCGGGCCGAGAAGATCAAGAAGCTCGCGCATCTGGCGGCGGGATTTTAGCTGAAGAACCGGCACATTGGGGCCATGCTCGGCGATGCCCGTGACGAGACGCGGCGCGAATTTCGCCTCGAAAGTCCAAATGAAGTGGAGGAATTCCAAGTCGACCTTCTCGATACAGCCCGGCGCCATCTCGGGGCGAGTGCGGCCTATCCATTTCGCCCACCGGCTAATTGCGCCCCAGATGCAGACAAGCCGCGGCATGCGGACCCAAACAACGAAATCGGTGCGTGGCAGCCGGATATCCAAGGAAGACGGGTTCGTGCCGTCCATGATCCAACGTTCTTCGAGGATCCGGCTGGCGATGATCTTTCTCTGCTCGGCCCTGTCGCGTACCACCCAGCCGGGAAGCCAAAATACGTCGCGATCGAGCGAGATGTAGGAAAGTCCGAAGCGCTTGGCGATCTTCAGCGACAGCGTCGATTTACCGCCGCCCGAGCAACCGATGACGAGGATCCGGCGGGCTAAACGGATATGCTCGGCAGCCTGTTCGAGGTCGGTGATCTGCTGACGCGGCAGCAAGTCTACTCTCTGATCCATCATGCAACTCCCTCGAGTCAGACGTGCGCTTCGCCGGGATGCTCCTAAACGCCAGCGAACCGGCTAGCTGCTTTGCGCGATCTTATGATGACGGTGGAATTTGCAAACCCGTGATCCTGAAGCGCCGCTTCGATCAGAGGTGCGGCATCGCGCTCGAAATTCCAGATATAGGCAAGCGCGTCCAGCGAGAGGCGTTCGGGGCAGCCGGCAGGCAGTTCGGGACGGTTGCGCCCAAAATAACGGAATGTTCTTGAGACCGCGCCGTACAGGCATGCATATCTGGACAGCCGAAGCCAAATGACGGCGTCTGCACGCGGCAGGCGCAGATGGAAGGAGCTGAGGCCGGTTCCATCCATGATCCAGCGTTCTTCCGCCACCGCTTTGGCGATCAGCCGATCGATGTCGCTGCGATCCCGTTTCCTCCAGCCGGGAAGCCAATAGAAATCGCGATCCATCGAGATATAGGGAAGGTCGAGCGAAGTCGACAGCGCCCGTGCAAGCACGCTTTTTCCACCACCGGGGCAGCCAATCACCAGAATGCGTCTGGCATGCCGGAGCATTGGTTCGTCGACGGGCATGTCCGCAACTCCCCATCAAAAACCGCTGCGAAAATCCATCGGCTCAGACTGCTGATGAGATCGGCCATTCCTCTTTCGTCATGCTCGGGCTTGTCCCGAGCACTTGCAACCGGCGCAGCAGATCCTCGGCAACAAGGCCGAGATGACGTCGAGTGAAGATCGAGGTTTGTCAACAAACTGAACCGCGGCGAAAATCGCCGCGGCCGACACAAAAAGCAAGGCCGGCTCTTATTCGGCTGCGATCAACAGCTTCTTCTCGCGCGCCGCCCGCAGCCGGGCAAAGTCGTCGCCGGCATGGTGGGAGGAGCGGGTCAGCGGGCTGGAGGCGACCATTAGGAAGCCCTTGCTGTAGGCGACGGTCTCGTAGGACTTGAACTCGTCAGGGGTGACGAAGCTTTCGACCTTGTGGTGCTTGCGGGTCGGCTGCAGGTACTGGCCGATCGTCAGGAAGTCGACATCCGCGGTGCGCAGATCGTCCATCAGCTGCAGGACTTCGTTCCGCTCTTCGCCGAGACCAACCATGATTCCCGATTTGGTGAACATGGTGGGATCGAGTTCCTTCACCCGCTGCAGCAGGCGGACGGAATGGAAGTAGCGGGCGCCGGGGCGAACCGTCAGATAGTTGCCGGGCACCGTTTCCATATTGTGGTTGAAGACGTCGGGCTTGGCGGCGACGACGCGTTCCAGCGCACCCGGCTTCTTCAGGAAGTCGGGCGTGAGGATCTCGATCGTCGTCATCGGCGAGGCGGCACGGATTGCCCAGATCACCTTTTCGAAGTGTTCGGCGCCGCCGTCTTCCAGATCGTCACGGTCGACCGAGGTGATGACGACATGGCTAAGGCCCATCTCCTTGACTGCCTTGGCGACGTTCTCGGGCTCGGCCATATCGAGCGCGTTCGGCTTGCCGGTGGCGACATTGCAGAAAGCGCAGGCGCGGGTACAGATCTCGCCCATGATCATGAAGGTCGCGTGCTTCTTGTCCCAGCACTCGCCGATATTCGGGCAGCCGGCCTCCTCGCAGACGGTGACTAGCTTGTGCTCCTTCACGATCGCGCGCGTCTCGGCATAACCCTTGGAGGTCGGCGCCTTGACGCGAATCCAGTCCGGCTTGCGCATGACTTCCGTGTCAGGCCGATGCGCCTTCTCCGGATGCCGCACGCGCTTGGCGTCGGGATTGATCGTATCGAGGATGGTCACCATTGCAGTTTCAGCCTTCTACCGCCCTATGCGGCAAATCTCATTCGGATCTAGCGCCGCACCAGCCGCGCAAGGAATATCAACAAGCAGGCGCCGAGGAAACCCGTCACGAAATAGCCGAGCCGCCCGCCGACCACCTCGAGATGAAACTGCGCGAGGATGGCGCTTGCGACGACCGAGCCGACAATGCCGAGCACGATATTCAGGAAAATCCCGTATCGCGCTTCCATCAGCTTGCCGGCGAGCCAGCCCGCAAGCCCGCCGATGATGATTGCCGAAATCCAGCCGACGCTTTCCATGCCTTCCCCTACCCTCAAGTTGGCCCTCAGTTACGCCTCAAGCGACCGCTCTCGCGATCAGAACCACGATGATGGCGCCGACGGTGGCGTGGATGATCTGCACCACCAGCGCATTTTCAATGCCCAGCGAAATGCCGAGCGTGCTGAACAGATAACCGCCGACGAAGGCGCCGATGATGCCGCTCAGCAGGCATCTTATCAGCCCGCCGCCACCGACGACCAGGCTTGCCAGGAAGCCTGCAACCAGGCCGATCAGCAAAAACACCAGCAACGCCTGCGTCTCCATAGACATGATGATTTCCTTTCGTTTTTTCCACCCTGGGGAGTGGCTTTCCACTCCGGGGGGATGGCTTTGCCACCCCGGGGGATGGCTTTGCCACCCCGACATAAAGGGCGGCATTGGAAAGTATCAAGCGTTCAGGACGCGGCCGTAAGCATCGAGCACCGCTTCCTTCATCGATTCCGACACGGTCGGATGCGGGAAGATCGTGTGCATCAGTTCTTCCTCGGTCGTCTCGAGGTTCATCGCGACGACGAAGCCCTGAATGAGTTCGGTGACTTCGGCGCCGACCATGTGGGCGCCGAGCAGTTCGCCGGTCTTCTTGTCGAAGATCACCTTCACCATGCCCTGGTCTTCGCCGAGTGCGATCGCCTTGCCGTTTGCCGCGAAGGAGAAGCGGCCGACGCGGATGTCGCGGCCCAGTTCCTTGGCCTTCGCTTCGGTGATGCCGACGGAGGCGACCTGCGGATTGCAATAGGTGCAGCCCGGCACCTTGCCCTTGTCGGTCGGATGGACATTGGGAAGGCCGGCGATCTTTTCGACGCAGACGACGCCCTCATGCTCCGCCTTGTGCGCCAGCATCGGCGGGCCGGCGACATCGCCGATCGCATAGATGCCGGCGATATTGGTCTTGCCGTAGCCGTCGATGACGACGCAGCCGCGGTCGGTCTTGACACTGAGCGCCTCGAGACCGAGATTTTCGATATTGCCCTGAACGCCGACGGCCGAAATCAGCCGGTCGGCAGTGATCTGCTCAACCTTGCCATCGGCCGTCTCGACATGGGCGGTAACGCTGTTCGTGGCCTTGTCGACCTTGGTGACCTTGGCGCTGGTGAAGATCTTGAGGCCGCGCTTTTCAAGCTGCTTGCGGGCGATCGCCGTGATCTCGGCATCCTCGACCGGCATGATGGTCGGCATGACTTCGACGACCGTGACGTCGACACCCATCGAGCGATAGAAGCTGGCGAATTCGATGCCGATCGCGCCCGAGCCCATGACGATCAGCGATTTCGGCAAAACATCCGGCTTCAGCGCCTCGAAATAGGTCCAGATCAGCTTGCCATCCGGCTCGATACCGGGCAACGCGCGCGGACGGGCGCCGGTGGCGATGATGATATGCTTGGCGGAATAGGTGCCCTCGCCGCTCTTGACGTTCTTCGGCAGCGGATGCTGCGGCTCGACGACCGGCTTCGACGGCTTGCCGACGACGATCTCGCCGGGCTTGGTGATCTTCGCTTCTCCCCAGATGATGTCGATCTTGTTCTTCTTCATCAGGAAGCCGACGCCGGCATTCAGACGGGCGGAGACGGCACGCGAGCGGCCGACGACGGCCTTGGCATCCGGCTTGACCGTGCCTTCGAGAACGAGGCCGTAATCCTTGAAGTGATTGGCGTGGTCGAGCACCTCGGCCGAGCGCAGCAGCGCCTTTGTCGGGATGCAGCCCCAGTTCAGGCAAATGCCGCCCATATGCTCGCGCTCGACGATCGCGGTCTTGAGGCCGAGCTGGCTGGCGCGGATGGCAGCGACATAGCCGCCGGGACCCGAACCGATGATGATGACGTCGTAGGATTCAGCCATGTGTTTCCTGCCTTTGTTACGCTGCGCTGCGGGTCATGAGCACCCACGCATGTCTCTTGCTGTTTTCGAAGAGCGGCACGGCATCGGCGCGCGCAGCCTCCAGGAATCCGTTTCTTCCATAAAGCGACAAAGCCGCTTCGTTATCACTTGCGGTAATGAGACTGACCGGGCGGCGATCGGCCCTTTCGATCTGATCGTCCAGCAGCCTGCGTCCGATGCCGATGCCACGCAGATGGCGATAGACGCCGAGACTGCCGATGAACCAGCTTCCGACCACCGTCTTCTGCAAGGCGAGCATCGGTGCGGTCGCCGGAATGGTGGCCTCGATATCACCTATCCCCTCATTCAGCGCATGGCCGATCGCCACACCAGCGACCTCGCCATAGGCCTCGGCAATGACGGCATCCCGCCAGCCGCCGACAGCTTCCTCCTCGCCCATCTTCAGCCGGCCCAGCTCCAGCGGCGTGTCGCTCACGCCGTTTTGCACACCGGCAAACCAAAGCCAGGAGGCAAACCCGCGCGATGCGATATCCGCCAGAATCGCCAGCTCCGAGGCATCCCGCCGTGAGGCCTGCCGGAGGGCGATGAAGGAGGTCATACTCAGATCCCCAGCATCATCCGCACGATCGATTCCAGCCCGCGTCCAAGCGCACGCGTATTCTCCGCATCGAGGTGAATGCCGTCGATCGGTGTGGTCTTGGCGACGGAATTGCCGTCGAAGAAGCCACAACCGAGTTCGTCGGCAAGATCACGATAAAGCGTTGCGAGCTTTGCCGATTCCTCGATGCCGCCGGGAAACGATGCGGCGAAGGGCACATTGCCCGTTGCGCGGATCGCCGGCGGCGCCACGATCAGAATCTCCGGCCCATCGAATTCGAAGGGCCAGGCATGATTGCGGATCAGCCGCACGAGCCGGCTGATGCCCTGGCATGCGGCAAAGGCCGAGCCTGCCACGACCGGCTTCATGTCATTGGTGCCGAGCAGAAGGATGACGAGGTCGAGCGGTGCATGCGTCTGCAGGATCGTCGGCAGGATGCGCGCACCGTTGCGGTCGCAATCGGCGAGATGGTCGTCGAAAGCGGTGGTGCGCCCGTTCAAGCCTTCGGCGATGATACGCGCGTCACCGCCGAGCGCTGCCTGAAGCACGCTCGGCCAACGATTCTGGTAATCATGACGGCCGATCGTCTCGGCGTCATAACCCCAGGTCAGCGAGTCACCATAGCAAAGAACGGTCTTGGTCATTTCCGCCTCGTACCGCTATCAGACAAGCATGCCCATCGGGTTTTCGATGTAGCCCTTGAAGGCCTGGAGCAGTTCGGCGCCGAGCGCGCCATCGACGCAGCGATGGTCGGTCGAGAGGGTGACTGACATCACGGTGGCAATCGCCATTTCGCCCTTCTTGACGACAACCCGCTGTTCGCCGGCGCCGACCGCGAGGATCGTCGCATGCGGCGGATTGATAACGGCTGAAAACACCTTGACGCCCATCATGCCCATGTTCGAGACCGAGCTGGTGCCGCCCTGATATTCCTCGGGCTTCAGCTTGCGGTCCTTGGCCCGCTTGCCGAGATCGCGCATCTCGTTGGAGATCACCGACAGCGTCTTTTGCTCTGCCTTGCGAATGATCGGCGTGATCAGGCCGCCGGGGATCGAGACGGCGACGCCGACATCGGCATACTTGTGCTTGACCATGTTGTTGTCGGTCCAGGAGACGTTGGCATCCGGAACGTCGCGCAGCGACAGCGCCATGGCCTTGATGACCATGTCGTTGACCGAGAGCTTGTAGGCCGGAGCGCCGCCATCCTTTCGCGGGGCCGCATCGTTCAACTGGGCGCGCAGCGCCAGCAGCGCATCGAGCTCGCAATCGACACTGACGTAGAAATGCGGGATCGTCTGCTTGGATTCGACCAGGCGCTTGGCAATCGTCTTGCGCATGCCGTCATGCGGCACGAGCTCGTAGGAGCCAGGTTCGAAGAGCTTGAGCACGGCCTCCTCGGAAGCGCCCTTCGGTGCAGCAGCAGCGGCCGGCGCCGGCGCGGCAGCCTGCGGGGTTGCAGCGGGCGCAGGCGCAGCGGCCGCCTTGGCGCCACCGCCGGCAACGGCGGCCTCGATGTCGCTCTTGACGACGCGACCGTGCGGGCCGGAGCCTGCGACAGCCGAAAGGTCGATACCGGCTTCCTTGGCCAGACGGCGGGCAAGCGGCGAAGAGAAGGTGCGGTTGCCATCAGCCGAAACCGATGCGGGTACAGCGGCGGGTGCTGGTGCTGCAGCCGGAGCGGACTGGGCCGGAGCCGGCGCGGCCTCGGCCTTGGGCGCGGCCGCGCCGTCTGCCTTCGGCGCAGGTGCGGCGGAACCCGCACCAGTTGCGGCAGCAGCGACATCCTCGCCATCGGCGGCGAGAACCGCGATCAGCGCATTGACCTTGACGCCTTCGGTGCCGGCGGCAACGACCAGCTTGGCGACCGTGCCTTCATCGACGGCTTCGACTTCCATCGTCGCCTTGTCGGTCTCGATCTCGGCGATCACATCGCCAGACTTGACCTTGTCGCCTTCCTTGACCAGCCATTTGGAAAGATTGCCTTCCTCCATGGTCGGAGAGAGGGCGGGCATCGTGATATTGATCGGCATCGAAACACCCTCCCCTTATTTGTAGCAAACAGCCTTCACGGCATCGACGACTTCGCCGACGTTCGGAAGCGCCAGCTTTTCGAGATTGGCGGCGTAGGGCATCGGAACGTCCTTGCCCGCAATCGTCAGGATCGGCGCATCGAGATAGTCGAAGGCCTGCTGCATGACGCGGGTGGCGATTTCGGTGCCGACGGAGGACTGCGGATAACCTTCCTCGACGGTGACCAGACGGCCGGTCTTCTTCACCGATTCGATCACGGTCGGCAGGTCCATCGGACGGATGGTGCGAAGGTCGATCAGTTCGACGTCGATGCCGAGCTTCTCGAGTTCGGCGACAGCCTTGGTGGCATAGCTCATGCCGATGCCGAAGGAGACGACGGTCACGTCGTTGCCCGGACGATGGATGCGCGCCTTGCCGATCGGCAGGACGAAATTGTCGAGCTTAGGCACATCGAAGTGCTGGCCGTAGAGAATTTCGTTTTCCAGGAAGATGACCGGGTTCGGATCACGGATCGCAGCCTTCAGCAGACCCTTGGCGTCAGATGCCGTGTAGGGCATGACAACCTTCAGGCCGGGAATGGCGCTGTACCAGGCTGCATAATCCTGGCTGTGCTGGGCGCCGACGCGGGCTGCTGCACCATTCGGGCCGCGGAAGACGATCGGAGCGCCCATCTGGCCGCCGGACATATAGAGCGTCTTGGCAGCGGAGTTGATGATCTGGTCGATCGCCTGCATGGCGAAGTTGAAGGTCATGAATTCGACGATGGGGCGAAGGCCGGCCATTGCCGCACCGACGCCGACGCCGGCAAAGCCATGCTCGGTGATCGGCGTATCGACGACGCGGCGCGGGCCGAATTCCTGCAGCAGCCCCTGCGTGACCTTGTAGGCGCCCTGATATTCGGCGACTTCCTCGCCCATGACGAAGACGTTTTCGTCGGCGCGCATTTCCTCGGCCATGGCGTCACGCAGCGCTTCGCGCACGGTCGTCGACACCATTTCGGTGCCGGCCGGGATTTCGGGGTCGTTCTGCACCTGGGCTTTCGGCTCGGCCGGAACGGGTGCGGATGCCGGAGTTGCGGCAGCCGGCTTTTCCTCCAGCGCTGCCTGCGGTACAGCAGCCGGCGCTGCCGCCGGAGCGGACGCAGACATGTCGGATGCGGATTCGCCGTCCTGCAGGAGAACAGCGATCTTGGCGTTCACCTTGACTCCTTCGGTTCCGGCAGGAACCAGAAGCTTGCCGATGACGCCTTCGTCGACGGCTTCGACTTCCATCGTCGCCTTGTCGGTTTCGATTTCGGCGATCACGTCGCCAGAAGTGACCTTGTCACCTTCCTGCTTCAGCCATTTGGACAGCGTGCCTTCTTCCATCGTCGGAGAGAGGGCGGGCATGAGGATATCGATAGGCATGGGTTCCCTCCCCGATTACAGCAGAATGTCGGTATAGAGCTCGGATACATCCGGCTCCGGATCGGCCTGGGCGAAGTCGGCACTATCGGCGACAATGTCGCGAACATCCTTGTCGATCGCCTTCAGATCGTCTTCGGAAGCCCAGCCCTTTTCGATAAGGCGTGCCTTCACCTGTTCGATCGGATCATGCTCGGAGCGCATCTTCTGCACTTCGTCCTTGGAGCGATACTTCGCCGGGTCGGACATCGAATGACCACGATAACGATAGGTCAGCATTTCGAGAATGATCGGGCCCTTGCCGGAACGGCAATGTTCGAGCGCCTCGTCGGCCGCCGCCTTGACGGCGCGGACGTCCATGCCATCGACCTGAATGCCGGGGATGCCGAAGCCGGATCCGCGCAGCGAGTAATTCGACTGAGCGGTGGCGCGGGCGGTCGAGGTGCCCATGGCGTAACGGTTATTTTCGACGATATAGACGATCGGCAGCTTCCAGAGAGCCGCCATGTTGAAGCTCTCGTAGACCTGGCCCTGGTTGGCAGCGCCGTCGCCGAAATAGGCGATGGAGACATTGTCATTGCCGCGGTAGCGGTTTGCAAAGGCAAGACCCGTTCCGAGCGAGACCTGGGCGCCGACGATGCCGTGACCGCCGTAGAAATGCTTCTCTTTCGAGAACATGTGCATCGAACCGCCCTTGCCGTGGGAATAGCCGCTGCGACGCCCGGTCAGTTCCGCCATGACGCCGCGCGCTTCCATGCCGGTTGCCAGCATATGGCCGTGGTCACGATAGGCGGTGATGACCTGGTCGCCTTCCTTTTGCGCCATCTGCATGCCGACGACGACAGCTTCCTGACCGATGTAGAGGTGACAAAAGCCGCCGATGAAGCCCATGCCGTAAAGCTGACCGGCCTTCTCCTCGAAGCGGCGGATCAGCAGCATCTCGCGATAGGCCTTGAGCTCCTCATCGCGATCGAAGTCGGCTACCGGGCCTCCATTCGATGCTTTGGCTGCCGGTTTTGCTGCAGTTTTGCGGCTGGAAACGGTCGCGGTCTTTCGCGGCGCCATTCAACCCTCCCTATGGGTTTGTCGGTTCTTGGTGGCGCGTACCATAGGGAAGAAATATGACCACAGCAATGCCATAAATGCATGGCTCGTATTCGACGCTAAATTATTGGAAAAGCAGTGAAAATTACAATTAACCTGCTTCCGGTTAATTGGAATAATGGTTGAATACGACGATCTCGTCCGCACGCGACATGTTAAGCTGATAACGCGCTTTTTCGTCCAACATGTCCTTGTCGAGCGAGCCGTCACTCAAGAGCGCGACCTGGTTTTCCAGATGTTCGCGCTTCGCCTTCAAGACCGCAAGCTCTTTTTCACGGGCGACACGCTGACGCTCGAACGTCTCCGTCGCGCGCAGGCCGTAATCGCCATGAATGCAATGATAACCGAAATAGGAGAGGAAGGCGACCGTCATGGCCGGAATGACGAAACGACCGATCTTTCTCTTCTTATGATGCTTTGTCCACATACACGCATGCTCTTGAACGCATTACCAATTCGTTCAATCTAGCGCGCAGAGATTAACCGTTCGTTGACTCTAAAAAATGGGCAAGAAAAAACCCGCGCCGGGAAGACGCGGGTCGAGCCGTTGAAAATCAGATCCGATCAGCCGCGAATGATCGAGCGGCCGGCATACTGGGCCTGGGGGCCGAGGCCTTCTTCGATGCGGATCAGCTGGTTGTACTTGGCAAGACGGTCGGAGCGCGACAGCGAGCCGGTCTTGATCTGGCCGCAGTTGGTGGCGACCGCGAGATCGGCGATGGTCGAATCTTCGGTCTCGCCGGAGCGGTGGGACATGACGGCAGTATAGGCCGCCTTGTGCGCCGTGTTGACAGCATCGAGCGTTTCCGTCAGCGAGCCGATCTGGTTGACCTTGACGAGGATCGAGTTGGCAACGCCCATGCGGATGCCGTCGCGAAGACGGGCGGAGTTGGTGACGAAGAGATCGTCGCCGACGAGCTGGGTCTTCTTGCCGGTCAGGTCGGTCAGCGTCTTCCAGCCGTCCCAGTCGTCTTCGGCCATGCCGTCCTCGATCGAGATGATCGGATAGTTGGCGGCGAGTTCGGCCAGATATTCGGCCATGGCGCCCGATTCCAGCGTGCGGCCTTCACCTTCGAGAACGTATTTGCCGTCCTTGAAGAATTCGGTCGAGGCGCAGTCGAGGCCGAGGCACATGTCATCGCCAGGCTTGTAGCCGGCTTTCTCGATCGACTTCATGATGAAGTCGAGGGCCTCAGGCGCGCTCTTCAGGCCGGGTGCGAAACCGCCTTCATCGCCGACATTGGTGTTGTGGCCCTGGCTAGCAAGTTCCTTGCGTAGCGTATGGAAGACTTCCGAACCCATGCGTACGGCTTCGGCGATCGAATCGGCGCCGACCGGCAGGATCATGAATTCCTGGAAATCGATCGGATTGTCGGCATGGGCACCACCATTGATGATATTCATCATCGGCACCGGCAGCAGGCTGGCGGAGGCGCCGCCGACATAACGATAGAGCGGCAGGCCGGACGCCTGGGCAGCAGCCTTGGCGACGGCGAGCGACACGCCGAGGATGGCGTTGGCGCCGAGGCGCGACTTGTTCGGCGTGCCGTCCAGCTCGATCATGATGTTGTCGATCTGGATCTGGTTTTCGGCGTCGATGCCGCCGATCGCGTCGAAGATCTCGGTGTTGGCGGCTTCGACCGCCTTTTCGACGCCCTTGCCCAGATAGCGCTTGCCGCCGTCACGCAGTTCGACCGCCTCATGCGCGCCCGTCGAGGCGCCTGAGGGAACGGCCGCGCGGCCCATGCTGCCATCTTCGAGATAGACATCGACTTCGACGGTGGGGTTGCCACGGCTATCGAGAATCTCGCGGGCGATGATATCGGTGATTGCAGTCATGGGTTCTTCCTGCTCGGTGGATGATAAGTCGGTTCGAAACCTGTCTTAGTCGAAGGCGTGCAAATTACAATGCTGCAGTTTCCAGCCTTCGAACCGCGTTTGGATCTCGCCTAAAGCGCGTCGCGATCTTTCAGATTCGCTTGCCACGCTTTAGGTCTTTGGCTTTCCGCATGTCGTTGTCGCAAAACCGCTGCACACTTTTGCGCGACATGCCTATAGCACGATCATGTCAGGCTGTTGAACGTCAAGCCTTGGCGACCGCATCGAAGGCGAGCAGCTTTTCAAGCAGCCGCGGCATGTCCTTGAGATAGACCATGTTCGGGCCGTCGGAAGGTGCGTTATCGGGGTCCTGATGGGTTTCGACGAAGACACCGGCAATACCGGCAGCCACTGCGGCGCGCGCCAGCGTTTCCACGAATTCCCGCTGACCGCCGGAGGATTCGCCCTGCCCGCCCGGCTGCGCCACGGAATGGGTCGCATCGAAGATAACGGGTGCACCCATCGCCGCCATGATCGGTAGCGAACGCATGTCGGAGACCAGCGTATTGTAACCGAATGAGGCGCCGCGCTCGCACAGCAGCACGTTCGGATTGCCGCTGGCATTGAGCTTCTTCAGAACGTTCTTCATATCCCAGGGGGCGAGGAACTGGCCTTTCTTGACATTGACGACGCGGCCGGTCTTGGCGGCGGCGATGAGAAGGTCGGTCTGGCGGCAGAGGAAGGCCGGGATCTGAAGGACATCGACCACCCTTGCCACCTCCGCGCATTGCTCGGCAGTATGAACGTCGGTCAGGACGGGAAAGCCGAATTCCTTCTTGAGGTCGGCAAAGACTTCCATGCCCTTTTCGATCCCGATACCGCGTTCGGCCGAGAGCGAGGTGCGGTTCGCCTTGTCGAAGGAGCTCTTGTAGACGAGGCCGATGCCTAGCTTTCCGCAAAGCTCTTTCAGCGTGCCGGCAACCATGAAGGCGTGGTCGCGGCTCTCCATCTGGCAGGGACCGGCAATCAGCGATAGACGGCCGGTATTGGAAAAGGTGACCTGGCCTTGGCCTTCGCCGATCCTGACTTCGGAATTCGTATCAGTGCTCATCGTGTTTCCTCGAAGGCGAAGAGCGTGCCCTGCCCGGGCGCGGGCTTCACCAGAATGCGATTGTTCTTGCGCGTGTATGTCACCCCGTTAGCAGCCAAATGCGCTTCTGTCACGGCAAGATCGGCGACAGCAAAGAGGATTGCCCGGCCGCGCAGGCCGCGATCTGCGGATGAGACGGCGACGTCGAAATATGCCTCCAGCCCTTCCGGCGTCATCAGGCTGATTTTCGCATTCGATGCCGCAATATCGACGCCGAAACCGGTTTTCTCGACTGCCGATTGCGCCACGGCAAGGCTGACGAAGGCAGCGAAGGCGGCCGGCTCTGGCGTGCAAAGCGCGATCTCAACTATGCCGGTGACGCCATTGGCATGCGTCTCCAGCGCCGCGCGGTCGGCCGGTAGCGGATTGACGCGCTCGACGGTGAAAAACAGGAGATCAGGCGCGCGCAGGTCGCCGGCGAAAGCCAGCTTAAAGCCGGCAATCGTCTCGGAACCGTCCGGCATCGTCATCGGCCGGGTGAACTGCAGCATCTCGCCAGCGCTCGATCCGTTGCCGACGAAATCCTGATGATCGATGCCGGCATCCTTGCTGCCGAAAGCCAGCCCCGAGAGCCCCTCCTCGCCACAGCGGAAACGGAAGGCCTGGTTGCGGGCAGTGAAGACATTACCTTGGCGCGCAGATGCGTTGCTCTCCTCGACGTTCGCAATCCCGAGCGGCTCCAGATAGGTCTTGTCGGCAAAAAAGACGCAGGCATTCTCCGTTCCGAAGGGATGGCACGCATCGGCGGCAACGGTGAAGCCGAGCTTGCCGAGCCTCTCGCGCGCCAGATCGATGTTGACGACCGGCAGCACGACATGATCCAGCGGGTGCGGTTTGGCGGAATGCGCGTTCATGATATCCCTCCTGGAAACGGCAAGAGATGTGCGATGGCGCGTCCCTCAATGCAAGACTTCTGTGCCAATCCGGCGAATGAAAATAAAAATCTCAACGAGTTGGCGCCAAGTTTTACGGAAATTTAGCTACTTGCGGAACACATATGGAACATATAGTGTCTGTTCTGGATTTGTTTCAATCACGAGGTCACAACGTCGATGCTCACGCGCAAACAACAGGAGCTTCTCCTTTTCATTCATGAGCGCATGAAGGAATCCGGCGTTCCGCCATCTTTCGACGAAATGAAGGATGCCCTGGACCTCGCCTCCAAGTCCGGGATTCATCGCTTGATTACTGCGCTTGAGGAGCGAGGCTTCATTCGCCGCCTACCGAACCGCGCCCGCGCGATCGAGGTCATCAAGCTTCCGGAGGCCTACAGCCCCAGCATTCAGCCCCGGCGCGGCTTTTCGCCGAGCGTCATCGAGGGTAGCCTTGGCAAACTGCAGCCGGTCGCCACTCCTGCTCCCGCAAAACCCGTCGCCGACAACGGCAACTCGGTCTCGGTGCCGGTCATGGGCCGAATCGCTGCCGGTGTGCCGATCTCGGCGATCCAGAACAACACCCATGACATCGTCGTTCCGGCCGACATGCTCGGTTCCGGTGAACATTATGCGCTGGAGGTCAAGGGCGATTCGATGATCGACGCCGGCATCTTCGATGGCGACACCGTGATCATCCGCAACGGCAGCACCGCAAGTCCCGGCGACATCGTCGTTGCTCTGGTCGACGACGAAGAAGCGACACTCAAGCGCTTCCGCCGCAAGGGCGCCTCGATCGCGCTGGAAGCGGCCAACCCGGCTTACGAGACCCGGATTTTCGGGCCGGACCGCGTCAAGGTTCAGGGCAAGCTCGTCGGTCTCATTCGCCGCTATCACTGACATTGGCCAGGCCGGATTCGGTAAAACTGTTGCTGCGCCAGTCATAGGCGCGATGGCGCATCCATGGCCGCGACAATGAATCGAAGGCGGTTGCCACCTCCGGGCCGGCGTCCGTGAAGCGCAACTCGACGGATCCGGTCCTGCGCAGCGTCTCGCCGGTGAAGAGCGTTGCACCTGAGCGGCAGTTGTTGAAGCGAAGGCGCACGGACGTCACGACGATATCGGCCGCGTCGCATGCCGGGCCGAGATAGGCGGCATTGTCGATGACGGTTACCACCTGACCATTGCCAAGCCTTGATGTGCACCAGGCCTTCTTGACGCAGGAAAAGCGGTTTGCGTCACCGGCCGCTGCGGCCGTCCGCATCGCGGTCCTTGCTTCGTTCTGCTGATCGCGGGAAAGCCTGACGCGGCGGTCTTCTCCCTCAGGCGGGATAGCAGGACCATTCAGCATCTTCGGCGGATTATGCCCCGGCAGGACCAGCGCTCTCTGCCACTGGTCGAAGATGAAGTCCGGCGGTCTTTCACGGTTGGAAGCCATTGCCGCCGCCGCGACGACCGCGACGAGACTGCCATCCTCCGAAATCACCAGATCCGGCGGACGGGGACCCGGCAGAAGCAGCAGGATGAGCGTTGCGACCGCGATAATCGATGTGCCGACATGGCGCAACCGGGTGCGGAGCAGCGTCAGCAGCAGAAAGCCTGCCACGGCGACGGCGAAATACCAGGCGGGCAAGCGGCCCACGTCGATATTGCCACCCCAGCCGGACACCGTCTTTGCAACCGCGATCACCAAATCGAGGCCGAATCCGACGATCTTCCAAGCCCAAACATCCAGACCGAAAGGCATGAGCAGCATCGCCAGCAGACCTGCCGGCATGATGATGAAGGAGATGATCGGCATTGTCGCGAGGTTTGCCGGCAGGCCGTAGGCGGTCAGGCGATGAAAATGCTCGATCGAAAACAGCGCGGTTGAAAAACCGCCGATCAGCGAGGTCAGGAAGACGCCGCCGAAGAAACCGGCAACCGTAACGAACGGCCTGATGATCGGCAGCTTCAGGAAGGCGTTTTCTCGGACGCGCCGGTCCTTCCACAGCTGATAGCCCGAGACCAGCGCCAATGTCGCGGCAAAGGACATCTGGAAGCTCGGTCCCAAGACCTCGGACGGCGAAATGGCAATGATGACGAGAGCGGAGAGCGCGACATTGCGCAGGCTGATCGACGGCCGGTCGAAGAAGACCGCAATCAACATGATGGCCATCATGATGAAGGCGCGTTCGGCAGAGACCGCAAAGCCGGAGATCAGGAAATAGGCGGTGACGGCGATGAGCGCGCCGGCGGCAGCGATCTTCTTCGTCGGGTAGGCCTCAGCGATGCCGGGGAAGAGGCTGAGCAGCATCCGGAAGCCGACGAAGAAGATGCCGGCCGACAGCGCCATGTTGAGACCGGAGATGGCGATGATATGAGCCAGACCGGACTGGCGCAGCGCCTCCGTCGTCGCATCCGAAATGGCGCGCCGCTCGTCCGTCACCAGAGCAGCGGCAAAAGCACCGGTGTCGCCGGGCAGGATCGACCTTATGCGGTCGCCGATGCCGCTGCGCAGCCGGTAGAGACCTTCGAGCAGCGCTTCCGCTGTCGATCTTGCAGCCTGGGGACCTGCCTGCGCATCGACCTTCGTCGGTGCACCGTAGAAGAAACCGTTGGCGCCGATGCCGTCGAAATAGGCACTGAAGGAGAAGTCGTTGAGCTCGGGAAGCGCTGGGCCCGCCGGCGGCGTCAGCCGCGCCCTGCCGGTGATGATATCGCCGATCTCGAAGGCCGCGTCCGCGCCGCGGGCGATCGCGGTGATACGTTCCGGCGGCCGCTTCACCTGTGGCGCCTCGGTGCCGGTGACGGCAAGAATGTAGCGCCACCGCCCGCGACCGTCGCCTTCGCGCCGCTCGACGCGGCCGGTCACCGTCGTCGTCACGGCGGAATCGAGGATCACGGTGGAAGCCCGCCGGCTCTCGAACTGCGCCGTGACCATGCCGCAGGCCACGAGCGAAAGCGCCAGCAGCGTTGCCCGCACCGCGGCCCGGCTGCGGCTGGCAATGAGAACCGCCAAGGTCAGCGCCAACAGGCAGAGCAGCGATGCAATGAGAGGAAAATCCGATGCCGCGAGAAACCAAACGGCTGACCCGGCGCCGAGGAAGACCGGCGAGAACAGCAGCAGGCGGCCATGGTCCGCCTCCTCGCCCAGCATGCGCATGCCGGCACGCAGCAATTGCGAGGTTGCGGCCGGCAGCCGGTGGCGCAATGGTGTCGCCGACTGCGTCCGTGTCGGTCGCGTCACCACGACAGGTGGTGAAAAACTGGAGGAGTCGGCAAGGCCTTCGCCTGCTTCCGGCCGCAATTCGACTGTCGTCAACTCCTGCATGAACCGCCCAAGCCCGGCTGCGAAGGCGGCCAGAATGCAACCTCAAATCAAATCCGGCAAGAATAATCGATTGAAATATGAGGGAAAATCGCGAGCGCCAAAAGACCAGTCGAATCATCGGCTTCCGATATGCGTGCGGCTCATCGCTGCAGTGCCTAAAAGGTGATACCGCAATGCACAAAATGCCATCACGGTAACTTGGCATTAGCTTCGCGATCATATAGCTATCGGTGAGGACGCTTAACCCCTATGGCGCTTTTATGGCGCCACCGCCATTTCGGAGGATCAGCATGACGGATCAAAGCGCTACAATAAAAATCGGTGACAAGTCTGTCGACCTTGCTGTCAAAAGCGGCACGATCGGCCCGAGCGTCATCGATATCGGTGCCCTCTACAAGAACAC
The DNA here is from genome assembly GCF_032464805.1 of Rhizobium sp. 10PS4. Lineage (NCBI taxonomy): Bacteria > Pseudomonadati > Pseudomonadota > Alphaproteobacteria > Hyphomicrobiales > Rhizobiaceae > Rhizobium > Rhizobium sp. 10PS4. Next base: position 207,365 of record NZ_JAWDIW010000004.1, read on the forward strand.
GGCTTCCTTCACCTACGATCCGGGTTTTACCTCGACCGCATCCTGTGAATCGAAAATCACCTACATCGACGGCGACGAAGGTGTCCTGCTGCATCGCGGCTATCCGATCGAGCAGCTCGCCGAGCACGGCGACTTCCTCGAAGTCTGCTACCTCCTGCTTTACGGCGAACTGCCGACCACCGTGCAGAAGAAGGATTTCGATTACCGCGTCACGCACCACACCATGGTGCACGAGCAGATGAGCCGCTTCTTCACTGGCTTCCGCCGCGATGCGCATCCGATGGCCGTTATGTGCGGCTGCGTCGGCGCGCTGTCGGCCTTCTATCACGACTCCACCGACATCACCGATCCGCACCAGCGCATGGTCGCCAGCCTGCGCATGATCGCCAAGATGCCGACGCTTGCCGCCATGGCCTACAAATACCATATCGGCCAGCCCTTCGTTTATCCGAAGAACGACCTCGACTATGCCTCGAACTTCCTGCGCATGTGCTTTGCCGTGCCTTGCGAGGAATATGTAGTCAATCCGGTGCTTGCCCGCGCCATGGACCGCATCTTCATCCTGCATGCCGATCATGAACAGAACGCCTCGACCTCGACCGTCCGTCTCGCCGGTTCGTCGGGCGCCAACCCGTTCGCCTGCATCGCCGCCGGCATTGCCTGCCTCTGGGGCCCCGCTCACGGCGGCGCCAATGAAGCAGCGCTCAACATGCTGAACGAAATCGGCACGGTCGACCGCATTCCGGAATACGTCGCCCGCGCCAAGGACAAGAACGATCCGTTCCGCCTGATGGGCTTCGGTCACCGCGTCTACAAGAACTATGATCCGCGCGCCAAGATCATGCAGAAGACGACGCATGAGGTGCTCGGCGAACTCGGCATCAAGGACGATCCGTTGCTCGAAGTGGCGATGGAGCTGGAGCGCATCGCGCTTACCGACGAATATTTCATCGAGAAGAAGCTCTATCCGAACATCGACTTCTATTCCGGCATCACGCTGAAGGCGCTGGGCTTCCCCACGACCATGTTCACCGTGCTCTTCGCGCTCGCCCGCACCGTCGGCTGGATCGCGCAGTGGAACGAGATGATCGAGGATCCGGAACAGCGCATCGGCCGTCCGCGCCAGCTCTATGTCGGCGAACCGAAGCGCGATTACATCCCGGTTTCGAAGCGCTGATCGCTTTAAAAGAACCCAAAAGAAAACCCGGTCAGAAACGACCGGGTTTTTTCTTTTTCAAGACGTCGAGAAGGATCTCGGCGGCGTGCTCGCCGGGCGGCGTTTCGGTCTGCATGCGTTGCCAGACGAGATCGTAACCCTCGGTCATCGCCTTCAGTTCGAACGTGTCGGCCGACAGCCGCTCCATCCAGCGCGCCAGGCTGGCGCCGCGGACGATCTCGTTCAGATATTCCGGCACGATGGCATAATCGGCGATGATATTGGGCAATGCGCCCGTCCACACCTTGATGCGCGGGGCGAGCAGGCGGATGATCCAATCCGTCTTGTAGACGGACACCGTCGGCACGCCCGCAAGGGCGAGTTCGAGGATCACCGTGCCGGAGGCTGCCATCGCCGCATCCGCTTCGGCAAAGGCCTTCCATTTCTGCGCCGGCCCGACCGCCACCTCCGGCGGCGTGGCCCAGCCGGCGGCGAGCCCCTTCACCAGCGCTTCGTTGTGCGGCACGGTCGGCAGCAGGAATCGCATCGGGCCGTTGCGGGCGACGAGTTCCTTTGCCGCGTCCTCGAAGAACGGCAGGAGCTTGGCGATTTCGGAGGATCTTGACCCCGGAAGCATCAGGATTGTCTTGCCCGCCTGCCCGACAGGTGCGCGCCCGACGCGCAGCCGCCGCGCTTCGAGCAGCGCCGGATCGGCGATCAGGCGATGGCCGACATAGGTGGTCTCGGGCCCGCCGAGTTCGCGCATTGTTGCCGGCTCGAAGGGCAGGACGGCGAGCACATGATCGACATAGGCGAGCATGCGCACAGCGCGATATTCCTTCCAGGCCCAGACGCTCGGACAGACGTAATTGACAACAGGCAGATCGGGCAGCGCGGTGCGGACACGCTTGGCGACGCGATGGGTGAAATCCGGGCTGTCGATGATGAGAAGAATATCAGGCCTTGCGGCGATGATCGCAGCCGTCGTCTGGCGGATCAGGGTATAGAGCTTCGGCAGCCGGCTCAGCACCTGGGTGATGCCCATGATCGACAGCTCGGAGAAATCGAACAGGGATTTCAAGCCTTCGGCCTGGAGCCCCTCGCCGCCGACGCCGACGAGTTCCACCGGTCCGCTATGGATCTGCTTCAGGGCGGCGATAAGATCGGCACCAAGCAGATCACCTGACACCTCGCCGGCAATAACGGCGATCTTCAGCGGCGCCCCGTTCATTCGAGCCCCCATGCCGGCAGGCCGCGATCGATGCCGCAGACGAAAAGCCCGGCCTCATCGGCGGCTTTGATGACGGCGGCGCGATCGAGCACCAGCGAGCGGCCGGCCTCGACGGCGACGCCGGCAAGGCCGGCTTTCCTCGCGTTCAGGACCGTGGAAACGCCGATCGCCGGCAAGTCGGCGCGAATATCCTGCTGCGGCTTGCAGAGCTTGACCAGCGCGCCGCGGCGGCGTGGCGAGATGCGTCCGGCGGCTCGGAGACTCGCGACACGCTCCAGCATCTCGTCCGTGCCCTCAAGACCCTCCAGCGCGACGATACGCCCGCCGATGGCGACGGCGCCCTGCCCGACATCGAGCCGGCCGAGCATTTCGGCGGCTTCCGCCGCGCGGTTGATATCGCGCCGGTCTTCTTCGCCCGGTATCGCCGTGCCGAGCGGGCCGACGGCGGCAAGAAGGTCGGGGGCGATCTCATGGGCACCGACGACACGCCGGCCGTTTCCCTCGATAAGCCGGATCACCATCTGCAGCACCGTATCGTCGCCGCCGGACAGCAAGGTGCGGATCGCGGCCGGCATCTTCATGAGAGTGCGCAGCGTCGGCCGCACCTCGCGCCATTCCGGCCGGCGCCGCACGCTGCCGGACATAACGACACGGCCGATGCCGTAGCGGTTCAAGAGGCCCTCGAGAGCTGCAAAATCGCCGATGCCGATGACGGCATGGTCATACCCTTCCCAACGCCGATCGCTTTCGTCTTTCAGCGCGACGATGACGGGATTTTCGCCCGCCGCGCGCGCAGCTTCGGCGACATAGGAAGGCAGAAAGCCGCCGCCGGCGATGATCGCCAGCCGGCCCGCAGCGATGTCGCCGGAAAAAGTCACGGACTAGCCCTTCTGCCCCCGGGTCGGCGAGGACAAGGCGCGGTCGCTGTCGGCGGCGATGAAATCGAGGATGTGGACCGCCTGCTCGCAATCGGCATATTCTTCGCGGATGGCGGCGGCGTTTTCGCGGACGGAGCCTGTTCCTTCGAAGATCGACTTGTAGGCGCGGCGCACCCTGTGAATGACGGCGCGGTCGACGCCGGCGCGCGTCATGCCGACGACGTTGAGGCCGCTCAGCAGCCCGGGATTGCCGTTCAGCATGCCGTAGGGAATGACGTCGTAGCTCACTGCCGAGAGCCCGCCGACGAAGGCCTGGCGACCGACGCGGGTGAACTGGTGAACGGCCGAGCCGCCGCCCAGGATGACGCGATCTTCGATGACGACATGGCCGGCGAGCATGACGTTGTTCGACATGATCACGTGATTGCCGACCCTGCAGTCATGCGCGACATGGGAATTGGCAAGGAAGAGATTGTTGTCGCCGATGATCGTCTGGCCGCCGAAATCGGCCGTGCCGGTGTTCATGGTCACGCCTTCGCGGATCGTGCAGTTGGCGCCGACCGTCAGCGTCGTCTCCTCGCCGCCGTGATGCACGCTTTGCGGATCGCCGCCGACTACCGCCATCGGGAAGATACGCGTGCCCTTGCCGATCACGGTGCGGCCGGTGACGACCGCATGCGACAAAAGCTCGACATTCGCATGCAGGACGACGTGCGGCCCGACATGGCAGAAGGGACCGATCCTGACGCCCTCACCGATGGTCGCGCCGTCTTCGACGACAGCCATCGGATGAATGCGGGCGCTTTCGGCGATAGTGCTCATGCCTGATCCTTACGAACGATCATCGCGCCGATATCGGCTTCGGCGACAAGCGCGCCGTCAACCTTGGCATCGCAATGGAATTTCCAGATATTGCCGCGCTGCTTGTGCTTCCTGACATGGAATTCAACACGATCGCCGGGGACGACGGGCTTGCGGAAGCGCGCATTCTCGATGGTCATGAAATAGACGAGGTTGCCTGGCTGGCCATCCTTCTTGGCACAGATCGCACCCGCGGTCTGTGCCATGCCCTCGATCAAGAGAACGCCGGGCATGATCGGAGATTCCGGAAAATGACCGGTGAAATGCGGTTCGTTCACCGTGACGTTCTTGATGCCGATCGCCGTGTTGTCGCCGTCGATCTCGATGATCTTGTCGACCATCAGAAACGGGTAGCGATGCGGCAGCAGTTTCATGATCTCGATGATGTCAGCCGAAGAAAGCGTTGTCGTGGCTTCCTCAGTCATTTTGCTCGCCTCCAGGTTTCTTCCCGCGCAACTTCGTCTTGGACATCTGTTGCGCGACATCTCTCAGATAGTCATTCAGCGGGCGCGCAGGTGTGCCACCATATTGTCCGCCGGCGGCAAGATCGGTCATGATACCGCTTTTGGCGGCGATCTGCACGCCGTCGCCGATCGTCACATGCCCCTTGATGCCGACCTGGCCGCCGATCTGCACGCCATTGCCGATCTTCGCGCTGCCGGCGATGCCGACCTGCGCGACGATGGCGCAATGGCGGCCGATCTGAACGTTGTGGCCGATCTGTACCTGGTTGTCGATCTTGGTGCCTTCGCCGATCACCGTATCGTCCATGGCGCCTCGGTCGATCGTGGTGTTGGCGCCGATCTCGACATTATCCTGGATGATCACCCGGCCGATCTGGACGATCTTGATCATGCCGCGCGGACCCGGCGCATAACCGAAACCATCCTGGCCGATGCGGGCGCCGTTGTGGATGATGACGCCATTGCCGAGCAGCGCGCAGAGGATGCTCGCGCCGGCCGCAATCGAACAATCCCGGCCAATCTTGACATTCGGGCCGATGATGCTGTGCGCGCCGATGCGCGTCCCTTCGCCGATCTCGGCATGCGCCCCGATAACGGCCATCGGCTCGACGATCACGCCCTTTTCAAGCTTGGCGCTCGGATCGATCACCGCGCTTGGCGCGATCTCGCTATCACCGGAAAAGACGACCGGGCGCAATGCCGCGGGATAGAACAGGCCGCCCGCCATCGCGAAAGCCGCATGCGAATTGGACGACAGGATGACCGGGATGTGTGGGGGTACAAGATCGGCGAGCGCCTTGTCGCAGATCACCGCCGAGGCTTGGCATGTCGCCAGCTCATCGCGGCTGCGGCGCGACAGGATATAACAGACATCGCCTGCCCGTGCCCGGCTGATGGGGGCAACGGACCTGACGATAACATTGGCATAGTCGGAATTGACAAGTTCCGCCCCAAGAAACTCCGCCAGCTCAGCGAGCTTCAGACCTTCATGGGGCAGAAAGAAAACGTTTTGCTCCATCGGCAATGCTCCAGAACGGAATTGAGTCTTACAGTTCCGGACTGCCGATATCAGAATTGGTTGTTGATGCCAAACTTGAAGTTCTGCGTCTTGTCGAAGTCTTCCTTGAGGACCGGGATCGCGTAATCCAGACGCAATGCACCGAAGGGAGACTGCCAGACGACGCCGACACCGACGGAAGCGCGCAGCGAAGCGCTGGTGCCCTCGGCCTGGTCGGACCCGAGAAGCTCGACATCATTGCCAAACAGCGTGCCGGCATCGGCAAAGACTGCGCCGCGCAGATTGAAGTCACGCGGGAAGCCCGGCATTGGGAAGGTCGCTTCAGCAGACGCCGTGAAATAGGTCGTGCCACCGAGCGGGTCATCGTGGTCCCCGGTGATGCGCGGGCCGATACCCTTGTTCTCGAAACCGCGAATATCGCCGTTGGTCAGCGTGAACTGGTCGAAGACGTTCAGATCGTCGCCCAAGGGAACGACATAGCCAGCCGAAGCGGAGAGCGAGCCGATGATATCGGCATCGTCGGCGAGCAAGTGGTAATAACGGGCCTTACCGTAGATCTTGTAGAACTGCGAGTCGCCGCCGAGGCCGGCAATTTCATGCGTCGCCGTCGCATAAATGCCTTCGCGCGGCAGGACCGTATCGTCGAGCGTGTTGTAGGTCAGCGTCTGCGAGACGGAAGACTTCGTCCACGGGCTCTCGTCGACCAGATTGGCGTAGGTGGCCGAAAGATCACCGGTATCGCCGTCATACTTCATCTGCTTGTAGTTATAACGGAAGGTCGTCGCGAGATCTTCGGTGATCGGCGCCGTGACGCGCAGAACGACGCTGGTTTCCTCGTAGTCGTAGTCGTCGTTGCTCGACGTTTCGCTGCGGTTGACATCGAAGCCTGCCGCCAGACGGTAGCCGAGGAAATAGGGTTCGGTAAAGCTGACGCCGTAGGCGCGCGAGCCTTCCTGGCCGCCACCGGCCGAGATGCGGATGTACTGACCACGGCCGAGGAAGTTCTTTTCCTCGATCGAGGCTTCGAGCAGCAGACCGTCGCCGCCGGCGGCATAACCCGCTCCGACACCGAACGAACCGGTCGACTGATCCTGCACGTCGACGATCACTACGACGCGGTCCGGCGAACTGCCCGGCTGGGTAGAGATATTGACGGAGGAGAAGTAACCGAGCGCTTCGAGGCGACGCTTGGCCTTGGTGATCATCTGCTGGTTGAAGGCGTCGCCTTCGCTCATGTCGAATTCGCGGCGGATGACGTAGTCGCGCGTGCGGCTGTTGCCGCGGATCTCGATGCGCTCGACATAGGCGCGCTCGCCCTGGTCGACCAGATATTCGACACCGATCGTGTTGTTGTTGAGGTCGCGGTTACCGCGCGGCGTGACACGCGCAAAAGGATAACCGGCAGACGCCACCTGATCGGAGATCGCCTCGATCGACTTCTGCACTTCCTTGGCGTTGTAGACCTGGCCTTCGCGGGTGCGCACCAGCGGCTGCAGCTGCTCTGAGCCGACGCCTTCGACGGTCGACTGGACGGTCACCGGTCCGAAGTCGTAGCGCTGGCCTTCCTCGATGTTGAAGGTGAGCGTGTATTTGTTGGTCGCGTCGTCGAAGGTGGCATCGGAAGAGACGATGCGCATGTCGGCATAGCCGCGATTGTAATAGAACTGGCGCAGCGCTTCTTCGTCGGCGTGGAGCTTGTCTTCGTTGTAGACGTCCTTGCGGGTCAGGAACGACAGGAAGTTCGAACGCTTGGTGGCGATGACGGCAGCCAGGCGGCCGGCGCTGTAGGCATTGTTGCCGACGAAGTTGATCGAATCGATCTTGGTGCGGTCACCCTCGTTGATGACGAAGGCAAGGTTGACGCGGCCTTCGCCGAGCGGCACCACCTGCGTCGTGACTTCGACCTCGCTGCGGCCGGTGGCAGCATAAGCTTCCTTGATCGACTGGATGTCGGCCTGGATCTGGGTGTCGCTATAGGGGCCTGCAGCGTGGGTCTGGACGATCGTCGCGAGCTTGTCGTCCTTGATCTTGCGGTTGCCGTTGAAGACGACCTGATTGACCAGCTGGGCTTCCTGAACATTGACGACCAGCGTGCTGCCGGAGACCGAGATCTTGACGTCGGAGAAATAACCCGTCCCGTAGAGCTGCTTGACCGAGGCATCGATATCGCTGTTCGAAAAACTCTTTCCAGGAGCGATGGTGAGGTTTGACCGGACGGCTTCCGCGCCGACACGGCTTGCGCCGCGCACATCGATGCGCTGGATGACCGCGGCCTCAGCGGCCGTAGCGGAAACGAACGTCACAGCACCTGCGCCCGAAGCAACAACACCAGCAGACAGCGCAACCGCCGATACTGCGTTCAAAAACTTTGAACCAGCCTTCATTTCACCTATTACCTTTGTTTCCCTCGTCCCCGGCCCCAGGAAAACCCGATTCCGGTCACGTGTGTCGTTTTACCCGCTTTTGACATACAAGCAAGGCAGGTCGTTAATTTCTGTTTACTTCATTTACAAGCGTGACCCATTCGCCACTACAGCCTTGAAACATCGTAAATAAATAGTAATTAGCCTCGCCTTGCTCGTTTACCCTCTCAACGAGCCAATGTCGTTCCAGGTCGTGAAAACCATCAATGTCAGTATCATCGCCAGGCCGATGCGAAATGCAATTTCCTGGGCCGAAGAGCCGAGCGGTTTCCCCCTCACCGCTTCCACCGCATAGAACATCAGGTGGCCGCCATCAAGTACCGGAACCGGCATCAGGTTAAGCAATCCTATCGAAACAGAAAGCACCGCCGCCAGCTGCAACACTGCGCCTATTCCAAGCGACGCCATCTGGCCCGAAGCTTGCGCCACGCGGATCGGCCCGCCCAATTGATCGGCGCGCATCGTTCCGCTGAAGATGTTGCCGATATATTTGAAGGTGCCGGTGACAATGTCGCGGGTCTCGATCACAGCCTCGCGCAGCGACTGCAGCGGCGTATAGGTCTTCAGGCGGAAGTTCCCGGCCTCCCGGCTGGTGACGATGCCGATCTGGCCGAGCTCGACCTTGTTGCCGAACTGGTCGGTCTGGTCTACGCGCTGCGGCACCATCGGCACATCGAGTTTCTGGCCGGCGCGCTCGATCGTCACGACGATCTTCTGGCTCGGGCGGATGCCGACATAGCGGCGCACGTCGTCGAAGGTCTCGACCTTGCCGCCGTCGATGGCGACCAGCAGATCGCCTGGAAGGATGCCGGCGGCAGCGGCTGCGCCGTCGGGCTTGACCTCGGCAACGACAGGATCGGCGATCGTGCGGCCATAGACCGAGAAAAGAATGGTGAAGATGGCGATTGCCAGCAGAAAATTGGCGATTGGGCCAGCCGCGACTGTTGCAGCACGTTTCCACAGCTTGGCGCCGGCAAAGGAGCGCGCTCTGTCCTCCTCGGACATGGCGGCGATCTTGTCGGTGTCGGGCTTGCTCGAGGCATCTTCGTCGCCGAAGAACCGGACGTAGCCGCCAAGCGGGATCACCGAGATCTTCCAGCGCGTTCCGTGGCGGTCGGTGAATCCGAAGATCTCCGGACCGAAACCGACGGAAAAGGCAAGGATGCGAATGCCGCTCCAGCGCCCGACGAGGTAATGGCCCATCTCATGCACGAAGACGAGCAGTGACAGCACGAGGATGAAGGTAACGATGTTCCCCATCAGAAATGCGTATATGCCGCTCATCGTTTCCATGAGTCCTTTCCGTCAGACTGCCGTGTTGTCAGAGCCCGAACAATGCCGCGCCAAGCGACGTCATTCCGGTCCCCTTTATCAGGGAAAAAACCCCAGCAAGCAAGAACGCCGAAAAACAGGCGAAAATCAGTCCGTCGACACGGTCCATGACGCCGCCATGGCCCGGAATGAGACGGCTCGAATCCTTAACGCCGAATTTTCGCTTGATGAACGATTCGAAAAGATCGCCCGACTGGCTGCAAACCGAGAGAACGAACGCCACGCCGGCGGCGATGATTTCAGCGCCCGGAATGAGAAAATGGATGAGAACGACGCCGGCTGCGACCGCCGAAATGGCGCCGCCGATTGCACCCGACCAGGTCTTTCCGGGCGAGATCGAAGGGGCAAGCTTCGGTCCGCCAAGCGCCCTGCCGACGAAATAGGCAAGGATATCGGTTGCCCAGACGACCGCAAAGACGAAGAGCATGGCGTAAAGGCCAAGCCGGTCATCGCCTCTGATAGCGGCAAGCGCCAGGCCGGTGGCGCCCGCATAAAACAGGCCCACTGGCAACCAGCGGCTCGTGCCCTGCAGGATGATCAGGGCGATGCCGACGGCGGTGACGCCGGCCAGCATGCCGGCGGCGAATTCGAAATTGCCGACAAGCACCAGGAAGGCAATCGCCGCCTCGCCGATCCAGCCGACGGCATTGGCGACCCAATCCCGCGCGATGCCTGTCATTTTCGACCATTCATAATAGATCAGCAGGCCGATCACGACCGCCAGGATACGGAAGGCAAGGCCGCCATACCAGGTGGCGGCAAGAACGATGGCCGCGAGAATCAGTCCTGAAACGATACGGAGCTTCAATTCCTGCTGCATCAGGTACCGACCGCGGCCGCCTGCGACGACAGGCCGCCGAAGCGCCGGTCACGAGAGGCGAATGTCTCCAGCGCCGAGCGGAAGATCTCGGGGCTGAAATCCGGCCAATATTCCGGAAGAAAGATGAATTCCGAATAGGCGGCCTGCCAGAGAAGGAAATTGGAAAGCCGCTCTTCGCCGCTGGTGCGGATAATGAGATCCGGATCGGGAATGCCGGCCGTGTCGAGACGGGCGTTGATCAGCGCCGGTGTAATATCCTGTGCTCTCAGCCGGCCGGCCTCGACATCCCGGGCGAGACTGACGACGGCGCGGGCGATCTCGTCGCGCGAACCGTAGTTGAAGGCGATGACCAGCGTCAGTGACGTGTTGTCCTTGGTCGTCTCCTCCGCCTCCAGCAACAGGCTCAGAATGTCGCTGCGCAGGCTGTGGCGGTCGCCGATCACCTTGATCCGCACGTTCTGGCGATGGAGCTCGGCGAGGTCGCGCCGGATGAACGCCTTGAGCAAGCCGAGCAGATCGGAGACCTCGGCTTCGGGCCGGCGCCAGTTCTCCGAGGAGAAGGCAAAGAGGGTCAGATATTTTATGCCGGCCGCACCGGCGGCGCGGACTGTCTCGCGCACCGCCTCGACACCCTTGCGATGGCCCATCGTGCGCGGCAGGCCGCGCTGCTTGGCCCAACGGCCATTGCCGTCCATGATGATGGCAACATGCTCTGGCACAGTCACAAATACAGATTCCGACATTTCCCGTCCGGTCTTTCCAGGCAAAGGCACAGATCCACTAGACCTGCATGATTTCCTTTTCCTTCTCGCCAAGCAAGCGGTCGATTTCGGAAATCGTCTCGTCCGTCATCTTCTGTACACGTTCCGACTGCGCCCGGCTCTCGTCCTGGCCGATGACGCCGTCTTTTTCGGCTTTCTTAAGGCCGTCCATGCCGTCGCGGCGAACATGGCGAATCGCCACCTTGCTCTTTTCGGCATAGTCGTGCGCCACCTTGACGAGCGACTTGCGGCGCTCCTCGTTCAGCTCCGGCAGCGGAATGCGCAGGTTCTGGCCATCGACGATCGGGTTGAGGCCGAGATTGGATTCGCGAATGCCGCGCTCGACGGCGCTGACCATCGACTTGTCCCAGACGGAAACCGAAAGCATGCGCGGCTCGGGCACGGTGATGTTGGCAACCTGGTTCAGCGGCATGCGCGAACCATAGGCCTCGATCGTCACCGGGTCGAGGATGTTGGCCGAAGCACGGCCGGTGCGCAGCGATGCGATGTCGCTCTTGAATGCGGAAATCGCGCCGTCCATGCGGCGCTTCAGTTCCTTGATGTCGATACCTTCACTCATATGGATGCTCCCGTCTAGAGCATGATGCCGAAAAGTGTCAGCGGTTTTCGGGCGACATCATGCTCTAACTATTTAATGTAGAACATGATTCAGATTTTGGGCTCCACCGGGCCTAAAATCATCATGTTCTAGCGAGGGCTGCGCCGAAACCGCGGCGCAGCTTATATCAGTTGTCGGAGACGATGGTCTTGAGACCACCGCCCGTCAAGATTTCAGCAAAACCACCCTTCTCGTGGATCGAGAATACGATGATCGGAATGGAATTCTCCCTGGCGAGCGCTACGGCGGCAACGTCCATCACCGCAAGCCCCCTGTCCAGCACTTCCTGGTGCGTCAGCCGGTCGAGGCGGGTCGCATCGGGATATTTCTTCGGGTCGGCGGTATAGATGCCGTCCACCTGGGTGCCCTTGAAGATCGCTTCCGCACCCATTTCGGCGGCGCGGAGTGCTGCGGCGGAATCGGTGGTGAAAAAGGGGTTGCCGGTGCCGCCGGCAAAGATCACCACACGTCCCATCGACAGATGATAAAGGGTTGCGCGCTGCGAAAAGCTCTCGCAGATCTCGGGCATGGAGATGGCCGAAAGCACCACCGTATCGATGTTCAGCTTGCGCAGCGAGGTCGCCAGCGCCAGCGCGTTGATGATGGTGCCGAGCATGCCCATATGGTCGCCGGTCACCCGGTCGCCGCCCTTGGACGCTACCGCGACACCACGGAAGATATTGCCGCCACCGACGACGACGCCGACTTCCACGCCCATATGCCGTGCCTCGGCGATATCGGATGCAATGCGGTCCGCCACCGTCACATCGATCCCGAAACCCTGGCCACCCATGAGCGCTTCGCCGGAAGCCTTGAGTAGAACACGTTTATAGACAGGCTCTAAAGACATCTTGGCTCCTCGTAAATTGCCGTGAATGCCCGATACACGAAGGGCACCGCGTTGTCACGCGATGCCCTTCGTGTTTTCCCAATTATGGCTGGAAGATCAACCCTTGACGGCAGCAGCGACTTCGGCCGCGAAGTCGGTTTCTTCCTTCTCGACGCCTTCGCCGAGCAGCAGACGGGCCATGCCGGCAACCTCGATCGGCGCGCCGACGGCCTTTTCAGCTTCCTTGATGGCGGCTGCGACCGTCAGATCCGGATTGATGACGAAAGCCTGCGAGAGAAGGGCGACTTCCTCGAAGAACTTGCGCATGCGGCCTTCGACCATCTTTTCGATGATGTTGTCCGGCTTGCCGGAGGCGCGCGACTGTTCGATGAAGACGTTGCGCTCGCGCTCGGCGACGGCGGCATCGACTTCTTCCGGGCGGATCGCCAGCGGCGCGGTCGCGGCGATGTGCATGGCGACCTGGCGGCCGATGGCGTTCAGGGCTTCCTTGTCGCCGGTCGACTTCAGCGCAACGAGAACGCCGAGCTTGCCGAGGCCGTCGGAAACAGCATTGTGGATATAGGTGGCGACGACGCCGTCCTCGACCGAGAGAGCGACCGAACGGCGCAGGTTCATGTTCTCGCCGATCGTTGCGATCGCATCCTTGATCGTGTCGGACACGGACTTGCCGGATGCCGGGTAGTTAGCAGCGGCAACGGCATCGACGGTGCCGTCGGTCGAGACGGCAACCTTGGCGATACCGCGAACGAGTTCCTGGAAGGCATCGTTACGGGCGACGAAGTCGGTTTCGGAATTGACTTCGACGACGACGGCCTTGGTGCCCTGGCTCGAAACGCCAATGAGGCCTTCGGCAGCGGTGCGGCCGGACTTCTTGTCGGCCTTGGCGATGCCCTTGGCACGCAGCCAGTCGATCGCCGCTTCCATGTCGCCAGCGGTTTCAGCAAGAGCCTTCTTGCAGTCCATCATGCCTGCGCCGGTCTTTTCGCGCAGTTCCTTCACCATTGCAGCCGTAATCTCGCTCATTAGCTTCCTCTTGTCGGTTCATACGGTGGACCGCAAAGCGCGGCTCGGCACCGGATTGAGGCACGAAATGTACCTGTATGTATGACAGCGTGATGAAGACGCGTCATAACGAAACTTATCGGACGGAGAGCCTGACGCCCTCCCCTTGAAACGGGCAAGGCCGCCGAACTTCGATGAGTCGCGAGCGGCCTTTCCCAGTCTCTGCAAGCATTGGCGGACCTTTTCGATCCGCCCGCCTTCATCAGCCTTCGGCTGCTTCCTCGAGAGCCGGTTCGACCGGAACTTCGGAGGATGCGCCGAGATCGCGGCCGGAAGAGCCCTGCTGACGCGCGATGCCGTCGATGGCGGCGCGGGAGATCAGCTCGCAGTAAAGAGCGATCGCGCGCGATGCGTCGTCGTTACCCGGGATCGGATAGTCGATCAGGTCCGGATCGCAGTTCGAGTCGATGATGGCGACAACCGGGATGCCGAGGCGCTTGGCTTCGTCGATCGCGATTTTTTCCTTGTTGGTGTCGATGATGAACATCAGGTCGGGCGTGCCGCCCATATCGCGGATACCGCCAAGAGCCTTGTCGAGCTTTTCGCGCTCGCGCTCCAGGTTCAGGCGTTCCTTCTTGGTAAAGCCCTGGGCTTCGCCGTTCAGGATCTCGTCGAGCTTGCGCAGGCGCTGGATCGAATTGGAAATCGTCTTCCAGTTCGTCATCATGCCGCCGAGCCAGCGCGAGTTGACATAGTACTGGGCCGAGCGCTTGGCGCTGTCGGCAATGATCTCAGACGCCTGGCGCTTGGTGCCGACGAAGAGAACGCGGCCGCCGCGGGCAACGGTGTCGCTGACGACCTGAAGGGCGCGCGACAGCATCGGAACGGTCTGGGCCAGATCGATGATGTGAATGTTGTTGCGATCGCCGAAGATGTACGGCTTCATCTTCGGGTTCCAGCGATGCGTCTGGTGGCCGAAGTGGACGCCTGCTTCAAGCAGCTGACGCATAGAAAAATCAGGCAATGCCATGCCTTGTTACTCCTTTTCCGGTTGAACCTCCGCAAGGCGAACAGCACCCTCTTCGAGGATGCCACCGGGCGGAACAGTCCGGATTTCTCCCGGACGATCCCATGCCTTACGTGTGGAATGCCGGTGCCCATACATTCGATTTGGCGCAAAAGCAAGGCTTATGCCGAAAAAACCTGGCGGCTCAGCTTGCCAGTGTCGGCAGCAGCGACAGCATGACGCCTGCGTCGGGCATCGGCAGGATGGCATCGACCTCAGCTGGCAGCAGGGTGCCGATCGCGCCGTCGGCGTTGCCGGTGGCGGTCCCCAGCGGACCGCGGAAGCCGTGTCTCGTCCAGGCAAGCTCCTGGAGCTTCGGGCTCACCAGCGCTTCGATCAGTCGGTTGGCATTCTCATCGACGACGATCAGCGGATGCGCGGAATAGACGGTCGGGCGCGGATAGAGCACCACCGGCTTAGCGCCGGCGCCCGTCTTGATGCGCTCCCAGCGCTGGGGATCGGCGAGGATCCATTCGACCAGCTGATTTTCATAGCCGACAATCATCGGCTCGCCGCCGAGGCCGCCTGCGAGATACTGGTCGAAAAGTTTGCCTGAGGACGGCGACTTGAAGCCCATGTTGCGGAAGATCGCCTGCACCTTGCCGCCAAAGGTGGCGAGATCGCCGGATGTCGCGACATTGCCGCTGAACAGGCTGAGCACCAGGCCTGCGAACATGAAGCCGGAATTGGAGCGGTTGGGATCGGTCGAGACGATGCGGGCGCGGCCGTAGAGCGAATTGACGCCGAGCTTCGACCAGTCGGATCCGGCCAGGATCGCATCCAGCAAAGCCTTGAGGTCGAGCTGATGATGGCCTTCGTTCGTCACCGTCACCAATCCCGCTTTCATCAGTCCATCCACGACGGGCTGCCAGGAATAGACGACGATCGGCGTGTTCAGCACAACGCGGTCGTTACGGATAGAAATGCCGTTCTGCCGGGCGATATCGACCATGATTGAGGAGGACGGCCAGAGGAATTGCGGATGCTGCGACAGCAGCGCCTGTTCGCGGACCATTTCGACGGAGCCCGCGACGCGGCTGCCCACCGTCAAT
Organism: Rhizobium sp. 10PS4; assembly: GCF_032464805.1. Taxonomy (NCBI): domain Bacteria; kingdom Pseudomonadati; phylum Pseudomonadota; class Alphaproteobacteria; order Hyphomicrobiales; family Rhizobiaceae; genus Rhizobium; species Rhizobium sp. 10PS4. The sequence goes on from NZ_JAWDIW010000004.1 coordinate 222,898, forward strand.
CCATATCCGCCAAGCGCCCTGATGACGTCGGGGTCGGCCAGGAAGGCTTCCTTCTCGCCGCCGACGAAGCCGAACAGCGTCGTGCGGCTGCCGAGCAGGCCCTGCAATTCCGGCCGATCCCGGACGGCGAAATAACCGCCGGTGCCGACGACGCCGGCTCCGAGCAGTCCCACTCCAAAGGCACGACGAGAAAGGGCCATCAGTGTCCAATATCCTCTTTGAGCGATGCCTGGATGAGGCGCAGATCGGTGTCGAGCGTGCCGAGTTCCTCATCGACCAGGCTGTCGGCATAATGGACGAAGGCCTCTTCGAGCTTGACCAGCACGCCGCGCACCTCCTCCAGCTGCTTGGGGTCGGGAACACGCTTGGCCTCGATGACGGCAAATCCCTCCGCCACCTCGGCAGCTCGCGGCAGATAATAGGAGAGGAACCGCCGCACGGCATTGGCACTCTCGGGCTTGGCTTCAACCTTGCGAAAGACATCGGCGACGATTTCGGCGAGATGCCGGACTGCGGCTGCCGTCTGACGATCGCTTATCGTGCCGGCGGCCGTCTCCAGCCTCTGCGCAAAGGGAACGGCGGCCTCCAGCAGGTCGCGGGCAAAGGCGACGCGTCCGCTGCCGATGCTCTTGGTATCGAGGCCTTCGAACAGCCGGCGCGGCGCGAGCAGGATGATGAGGCCGGCAAAGACCAGAAGGGCGATGATGGCGGCGATCCAGAAGGGCATGCCGGCGGCAAAGCTCAAGAGCGGCACGGTGATTGCCGCAGCCAGTCCCGCCACGATCCAGTTGCCATCATTGCCGAGCCAGTTGCGCATGCCTGTCCTAATTGTAGCCTCGCGCTGTGCGGAAGGCGGTGGCGAGATCCGAGCCGCCGTCGAACACGCGCGCCGAGGTCAGCTTGGCGAGGCTGTCGAGCTGGGTCTTGTCGGCATCGCCGAATGTGATGCCGAAGATCGGCACATGCGGCTCCATCGCCTTCCAATCTCTGGTGAAGGCCTGGCTTTGATCATCTGACTTGCCGTCGGTCATGATGACGATGGCAGGCAGATAAGTCGAGAGCCTGTCGGTTCGGATCTGCTGCAGAGCCCGTTCGGCGCAGGCATACATGTTCGTGCCGCCATTTGCCTTCTGCCGGGAAATCTCGTTCAGCAGCCCTTCCTGCTCCAGCGGATTTCCACTCGCCATGAACGTGTTGCGTACGCTGCCGTCGAAGGGAATGACGATGATCTGGTCGGCGGGCGACCATTGCACCAGCACTTTGCTCGCCTCGTCTGGCGTCAACAGGAAGCGCATCGCCTTCTGCAGCTGATCCTCGCCGTCACCTTGCATCGAACCGGAAAAATCGAGGCAGAGCGCGGTCAGGGACGGTTTGCGCAGCGCGGCCTGATAAAGGTTGAGCGCCTGGCGGATGACGCCCGCCTCCGGCATGCGGATTGCCGTCACCAGCCGGGCGGGATCGAAATTCCAGCTTGGCTCCGGTTTTGCGGCTACGCCGGTCAACGGAATGCGCCGGCCGGTATCGGCGATGCGCTGTTGCACCGGGGCGGAGCTCAGATAGGCGAGCAGATCGTTGAAGAAGGTCTGGACTTCGGGCCCACGGCCATGATCGACGAGACCGATCGGCGAATCCGCCATGGCCACACCATCAGCCGGATAGATCGCATAAAGCGGTTCCTGAGACAGGGCGGCGAGCTTGTCGTTGGTTTCCTTCAGCACCGCCTCGTAATTCCACATCGCGTCATAGATCGTACCCTTGCCGGCGGATTCGACATAGAGATCGGCAAGCCAGCCGGAAGAGCCGGAAGAGCGCACGACACCTGACAGCAATGACCGGACGCTCTCCTGGACGTGTCTGTCGTCGAGATCGCCGGGTTCGATCACCGGCTTGTTGCCAAGCGCGCTCGACAGCATGGCAAGATAGGCGCTGGCGCCCGAGTTGGATTGCGTCGCCGAGGTCATCAGGAACTTCAGCGATCCGCCCTCGACCGCAGCGAGAATGTCCTTCATGAAGACGTCCTTGCCGATCCAGCCGAGCTGCTCGGCCTTCGACTTGCGCACGCCCAGTACCACCGGCGTCTGGGCGATCGAGGTCAGGCTCTTGACGCGGCGCTTAGTGTCGAACATGTCGACCCAGACGCTGGAGGCCGGCCAGACCGCATCCTGCTCGACGCCCTGGTCACTCTGCAGCGCCAGGCCGATATCGAGCGTGCCTTCATATTTGAAGGTGCAGGTGGCGTTCTTCTGCTTGCAGAATTCTTCAACGATCGGCTGCAGAACGGTGTTCTCCGATCCCGATACGACCGAGAAATCCGGTCCCTGGCCAAAGGGATTGCAGCCGGCAAGAGGCAGAACGGCAAGACATGCCAGGCCTGAAAGCAGTGCTCGCATCGTCATCTTGCCGATCACGCCTGGGTCATCGCCTTCTTGAGTTCGATCGTCATCTGCTCCATTTGCTGTTCGGCAAGCGCCCGCTTCCGGCGCCCCTCCTCCTGAACCTGCAGCACGCCTGATATCGTATCGATCAGATCCCTGTTCGCCTTGGCGAGCGTGTCGATATCGACGATGCCGCGCTGCGACTGCTGCTCGATTGATATCGCCTGGTCTTTCATCATCTCGGATGCCTGGCGGATCATGTTGTTGGTGGCGTCGGTCACCGCCTTCTGCAGGTCGAGCGCCGATTTCTGCCGCGTCAGGCCGAGCAGGATCACCATCTTCTGCTTCCAGGCCGGCACCGTCAGCGCCGAAGTCGCCTGCAGATTCTCGATCAGCGTCTCATCGCCCGCCTGAACGATGCGGATCTGCGGCAATTGCTGGATGCCGAGCTGGCGTGCCTGCTGCAGGTAGAACACCCGCTTTTCCAGCCGGTCGAGCGCCTGCAGGCTGTCCTGATAGGTCTGTGCCTCCAGCATGCCGCCGCCGGGGCCGGTCGCTGCCGCCTCGGCTTGCGCCTTCAGCCTCGGCAGCTCGACGCTGCGAAAACGCTCGGCGAAAGTCTTGCCGGCCTGAACATAGGCCTCGAGCCGCATGATCGATTGCCTGGTTTCCTCATGCAGGTCGTCGAGCAGCGCAATGTCGCGCCTCAGCGTATCCTTATGGCGGTCGAGTTCCAGGCCGATCCGGTCGATCTGGCCGGCCACGTCTTCGAACTCCGCCTTGAAGCGTTCGAGCCGGGCCTTGGCCGAGAGAAACATACGGCTGAGGAAACCCTTATCCTTCAGCGATGCCGGATCGAGGCTTTTCGATTTGAGGATGATGTCGGTCAGCAGGCGGCCGACATCGCCGAGGTCCTTGTTGCGGACTTCGCGCAGGATCCTGTCGGCATAATCGCTGACCGCCTGCTGGGCACGGTCGCCATAGACCGAGATGCCGGCACGGTCGGTGATGTTGATGCTATCGGAAATGCGGGCAATTTCCGCCGGATCGGCGACAACAACCGGCAGGGCGGCATTCTGAACAGTCGCGAGATCGGTGTCGGCCATGGTTCGGGCTTTCAAGCTTGCGATGCGTAATGGCTACGCAGTCTAGCAGATAGACGTCATCGCAATGGCTTGGCCGCCAGGATCGCACCGACCCGAAAAGCAGGACGACAGACGGCGACTCAGTCATCGCTGATCGCCGAACCATAGTGAATTTTATGATACAGTTTTATGACAGGCGAGACCCCGTCGCCTACTTGCAAACCTCGGCCTTGCGGTCGAGCAATTCCAGCTTGGCGAGCTTGCCGGTCAGGACGAAATCGCCATAATCCATCGTCAGGTCGCGGGTGATGCCGTTCTCATAGAGCTTGAAGGACATGCGGTAGACCGGCACAGCATCCGATTTCGCATTCTCGTTGAAATAGGCGATCGTCACCGGCCAGAAGGCAGTCTTGGAAAAGGCGCCGGCATTGCCGGCATCGGCTTCCTCGGCGATCGGCGTCTGCTGCTTGCCGACGATCGTCGTCGTCGCCAGCGACTTGTCGCCGTCGTCTGAACCGTCGAAGACGCGCGCCTCGAAGAAGCGCTTGCCGTCCTTGGCGTGCTGGATCACATCGAGCATATGTTCTGTGGGAAAGCGGCTTTCTAACAGCTGCAGTTCGCGGCTCGCCGGCTGCTTGAGATCGACCTTGACACCATCGGGCTGGTCCTGAGCCGCACCGTTGACCTCCTTATCGAGCTGGTCGTCGGTGAAGGATTTGGTGTCGAAGGTGAACTTGCCGTCCTTCAGGTTCTCGAAGGTCTTGGTCTGCTGGTCGCTGACACGCACGCTGTCGTCGGTCTCGATCTGCGTCACGAAGCGGAAGTTGGTGGTGAAGCCCTGGCAGTAGCTGCCGTCGAACTCATAGACCATGCGACCGTACATGCCGGCGATGCCGGAGCGGTCCGAAGCGTCCTTCAGTTCCAGATCGTAGACCGCGCGATGGGCGACGAGGCCGGTCGCGATCGCAGCGCTAACCGCGGGCGCAGCCGCCCATGCATTGGCGGAAACGCTGGCGAGAAGCAGAGCGACAAGACTCGATCGGAACATTCATTAACTCCTGTTGGACTCGGTCGCGATGTTATAAGAACGCTTTCGGCCAAATCGAGGCTCGAAACTGTCATATTGAAGAATCTAGTCTTGATGCATAATTTTTGAAGAATTGACAACAAAAGCGGAGACGAAAATGCCCGATGAAATTGCGGCTCGCCTGATTGAGATGGGGATAACCCTTCCCGAAGCCGCAGCACCTGCTGCAAATTACGTTCCCTATGTCATCAGCGGCAATCTTCTCTACATCTCCGGCCAGCTGCCGCTCGAAGGCGGCAAGGTCACTGTCTCGGGCCATCTCGGCACGACAGTCGACGTTGCAACGGGTCAGCGCGGCGCCGAACTCTGCGCCATCAACATCCTTGCCCAAGCGAAGGCGGCACTTGGCGGCGATCTCGGCCGCATCCGGCGCGTTATCAAGCTCAACGGCTTCGTCGCCTCGGCGCCCGACTTCGTCGAGCAGCATCTCGTCATCAACGGCGCTTCGAACCTGATTGCCGGCGTGCTTGGCGAAGCCGGCAAACATGCGCGTGCCGCCGTCGGCATGGCGGCCCTGCCGCTGAATGCCGCCGTCGAGATAGACGCTATCATGGAAATCGCAAAATGACCAATGTTGCCTGGATCAGGGAACTGCCGGTCGCCCACCGCGGCTATCACGACCTCAACACGCATGTCTGGGAAAACACGCTTTCGGCCTTCTCGCGCGCTGTCGAAGCGGGCTTTGCGATCGAATGCGACCTGCACTACGCCTCCGACGGCGTGCCGGTCATCTTTCACGACGAGGACCTGCAGCGCCTGTGCAATCTCAACGGCGACATCCGCGAGCGCACCTCCCGGGAACTCGGACTGATCGCCGTTGGCGGCACGAGCGACAAGGTGCCGACGCTGCGCCAGCTTCTCGATCTCGTCGAAGGCAAGGTGCCACTGGTGCTGGAGCTCAAGGGGCGCGAGGCCGATGACGAAGGTTTCGCCGAAGCTGTGCTCGAGGTCCTCGAAGGCTATGAGGGCAAGGTGGCGCTTATGAGCTTCGACCACTGGCTGCTGCGCGACCTGAAGGCGCTTGGCTCACCCTACCCGCTCGGGCTGACCGCCAACGGCAACACGCCGGAAGAGTTCAAGACGCATGAAAAGGCGATGGAGATCGGTCTCGATTTCATCTCTTATTATTATGACGACCTGCCGAATGCCTTCATCACCGGCGAACGCGAAAAGGGCATTCCCGTCATCACCTGGACGGTGCGTGACGAAGAGGCGCGCCGACGCACATTCGCCAATGCAGACCAGATGACCTTCGAAGGCTTCGATCCGCGTGCGACTGCTTGACGCTCGCTTTTTGGCCAAGATCATGCGCAGACTGCTGCATAACTCCTTAAATCGGATCCATTTGAGGATAAATTATGCAGCAACTCAAAGTGTTACAGCGTCCTTTGCGCGTCTGAAAAGACGCGCGGCGCTGTAAGGCAGAGCCGAGACAATCCTCCCACAGGCTTCGCATTTGTCCCATGACTGATGAATTATCCATTCGCGTAGAACGCTCCTTCACCGCGATTTCCCCGGAGAGCTGGTCCAGGCTTTCCGGGGCGTCGAAGACCTGCGCTGCGATTGCCTACAACCCTTTCGTTTCGCACGCCTTTTTATCGTCGCTGGAGGAATCCGGCTCCGCCGACGCCGAGACCGGATGGCTCGGCCATCATCTGCTGCTCGAGACCGGGCGCGGCGAGTTGATCGGCGCCCTGCCCGGCTATCTCAAGAACCATAGCCAGGGCGAATATGTCTTCGACCATGGCTGGGCCGACGCATTCGAGCGGGCCGGCGGGCGCTATTATCCCAAACTTCAGTGCTCGATCCCGTTCACCCCGGCGACAGGCCCGCGGCTTCTTGTCGCCGAGGGGCTGCAGCGGCTGCCGATCCAGAGCGCGATCGCCGAAAGCCTGAAGGAGGTGGTGTGCCGGCTCGGCATCTCCTCGGCCCATATCACCTTCGTGCCGGACGAAGAGATCGGCGTCTTCGAGATGGACGGCTATCTGCACCGCACCGACCAGCAGTTCCATTTCATCAATGACGGCTATGCCGATCACGAGGATTTTCTCGAAACGCTTGCCTCGCGCAAACGCAAGGCGTTGCGCAAGGAACGTCGCGCCGCCCTCGAAAACGGTATCAGCATCGACTGGCTGACCGGCCGCGACCTGACGGAACGCATCTGGGACCAGTTCTTCAAGTTTTACATGGATACCGGCGGGCGCAAGTGGGGCCGGCCCTACCTCACCCGTAAGTTCTATTCGCTAATCGGCGAACGCATGGCCGACGATATCCTGCTCGTCATGGCCAAACGCGACGGGCGCTATATCGCCGGCGCGATCAATTTCATCGGCGGCGATACGCTCTACGGTCGTCACTGGGGCTGCATCGAGGATCATCCCTTCCTGCATTTCGAGGTCTGCTATCACCAGGCGATCGATTTCGCCCTTTCGAAAGGGCTGAAAAGGGTCGAGGCTGGAGCGCAGGGCGAACACAAGCTCGCCCGCGGTTACCTGCCGGTGACGACACATTCCGCCCATTATGTCGCGCATGCCGGCCTTCGCCGGGCGATCGGCGACTATCTCGCCCGCGAGCGCGCCGATGTCGAACAGATGAGCGAGTTGCTGACCGAGCACAGCCCTTTCCGCAAGGGTGAGCGCCAGCAGGAGGATTGACGCCGCCGCACCGGCCGCGCTACCCGAATAATCTGGAAACGAGGAGATTTTCGCGATGACCAACCCTGCCGCTTATGACGACAACAACATCTTCGCCAAGATCCTCCGCGGCGAAATCCCCTCGCACCGCGTCTACGAGGACGAGCATACCGTGGCCATCATGGATGTGATGCCGCAGGCGCCGGGCCACGTGCTCGTCCTTCCGAAGGCGGCGTCGCGCAACATTCTCGATGCCGATCCAGCCACCCTCACCCAGGCGATCACCGTGGTCCAGAAGGTCGCCAAGGCGGTCAAGGACGTCTTCGATGCCGACGGTGTGTTCATCGCCCAATTCAACGAACCGGCCGCCGGGCAAACGGTGTTCCATCTGCATTTCCACGTCATCCCGCGCCATGAGGGCACCGCCCTCAAGCCGCATTCCGGCAAGATGGAGGACGGCGCCGTGCTTGCCGGCAATGCCGAAAAGATCAGAGCAGCGCTGGGGTAAGGTCAACCCCTGTCGATTTGAGAGAATTCAATCCAGACAATTATTTGGAACAAGATCATGATCCGCCATACTGTCGCATTCCGCCTGAAGCACGAAGCCGGCTCGGCTGAAGAAACGTCGTTCCTCTCCGACGCGCTGGTGCTTGCCAAGATCCCGAGCGTGCGGAATTTCGAGCAGCTTCGGCAGACGAGTCCAAAGAATGCTTATGCCTTCGGCTTTTCGATGGAATTCGACGATCAGGCTGGCTACGACACGTACAACCTCCATCCCCTGCATGTCGCCTTCGTCCGCGACCGCTGGGTGCCCGAGGTCGCCGATTTTCTCGAGATCGACTACACCAAGCTCTGAAAGGGCGCATGTAGATCCGGACACGAAAAAGGCCGCAGTGACGCGGCCTTTTCCAATTCGGTGACGGTATCTTACTTCTTGCGTGGAACCTTCGGAACCGCGCTTCCCTTCTTCGGGGCTTCGCGGACCTCAGGCTCGGCCTGCGGCACCGCTTTGGCGCGGGTCTTGCGGGCCGCCTTCGTCTTCAGCTCGCCGTCATCCCCATCCTCGGCTTCGGGATGCACGACCTCGGCTTCGGGCTTCGGCTTGATCGGCGCCGTTTCCGAGATGGCTTCGAGCACGATGCCGGGCTTGCCGTCTTCCTTCGGGCCGACGGTGACATTGACGACGCCGCCCTTCTTCAGCTTGCCGAAGAGGATCTCGTTGGCAAGCGGCTTCTTGATCGTATCCTGAATGACGCGAGCAAGCGGGCGGGCGCCCATCTTCTCGTCGTAACCCTTTTCCGCCAGCCAGGCGATCGCATTCTCGTGCAGGTCGAAGGTGACGTTCCTTTCGGAAAGCTGGGCCTCCAGCTGCATGATGAACTTCTGTACGACCTTGTGGATGACGGCCGTCGGCAACGCCGCGAAAGGAATGATCGCGTCGAGACGGTTGCGGAATTCCGGCGTGAACAGGCGGGTCAGCGCCTCCTCGTCCTCGCCGGTGCGCTTGGACGAGCCGAAGCCGATCGCCGCCTTGGCCATTTCCGACGCACCCGCATTGGTCGTCATGATCAGGATGACGTTGCGGAAGTCGATCTTCTTGCCGTTATGGTCGGTCAGCGTGCCGTGGTCCATGACCTGCAAGAGGATATTGTAGATGTCGGGATGGGCCTTCTCGATTTCGTCGAGCAGGACCACGCAATGCGGGTGCTGGTCGACGCCATCGGTCAGAAGACCGCCCTGGTCGAAGCCGACATAGCCGGGAGGTGCACCGAGCAGACGCGAGACCGTGTGCCGCTCCATATATTCCGACATGTCGAAGCGCAGGAGTTCGACGCCGAGCGACGATGCCAGCTGCTTTGCCACCTCGGTCTTGCCGACGCCGGTCGGACCGGAGAAGACATAGGCGCCGATCGGCTTGTTCGGCTCGCGAAGACCGGCACGTGCCAGCTTGATCGAGGTCGAAAGAGCTTCGATCGCGATATCCTGGCCGTAGACCACAGAACGCAGTTCCTGCTCGAGATTGGCGAGCACCGCTTCATCGTCCTTGGAGACGGTCTTCGGCGGAATGCGCGCCATCGTGGCGACCGTTGCCTCGATCTCCTTTTCGGTAATCAGCTTGCGGCGCTTGGACGGCGGCAGCAGCATCTGGGCCGCACCGGTTTCGTCGATCACGTCGATCGCTTTGTCGGGCAGCTTGCGGTCGGAGATGTAGCGGGCCGACAATTCGACGGCCGACTTGATGGCATCATTCGAATAACGCAGGTGGTGATACTCTTCGAAATAGGGCTTCAGGCCCTTCATGATCTCGATCGCATCTTCGATCGACGGTTCGCTGACGTCGATCTTCTGGAAACGACGGACCAGCGCACGATCCTTCTCGAAGAACTGGCGGTATTCCTTGTAGGTGGTCGAACCGATGCAGCGAATCGCGCCCGATGATAGGGCCGGCTTCAGCAGGTTCGATGCATCCATCGCGCCGCCCGAGGTGGCGCCAGCGCCGATCACCGTGTGGATCTCGTCGATGAAGAGCACGGCGCCCGGATATTCTTCCAGTTCCTTGACGACCTGCTTCAGGCGCTCCTCGAAATCGCCGCGGTAGCGCGTGCCGGCGAGCAGCGTGCCCATGTCGAGCGAGAAGATCGTCGCATCGGCGAGGGCTTCGGGAACCTTGCCTTCGACGATGCGCTTGGCAAGGCCTTCGGCGATCGCCGTCTTGCCGACGCCGGGATCACCGACGTAGAGCGGATTGTTCTTCGAACGGCGGCACAGGATCTGGATGGTGCGGCTGACCTCGGCGTGACGGCCGATCAGCGGATCGATCTTGCCGCCCTTGGCCTTCTCGTTGAGATTGACGCAATAGGCCTTGAGCGCATCCTGCTGCTTCTTCGGGCCGCCCTCTTCCTCGCCGCCGCGCGCCGTCGGCTTGCTGCTTTCGGCTTCTTCCTCAGCGCCGCGCGGGGGACGCACATCCGAAGCGCCCGGCCGCTTGCCGATGCCGTGGGAGATATAGTTGACGGCATCGTAGCGGGTCATCTCCTGCTCCTGCAGGAAATAGGCGGCGTGGCTTTCGCGCTCGGCGAAGATGGCGACGAGCACGTTGGCGCCGGTCACCTCTTCGCGGCCAGACGATTGCACGTGGATGACGGCACGCTGGATGACGCGCTGGAAGCCGGAGGTCGGCTTCGAATCCTCGTCATAACCGGTGATCAGGTTGGAGAGTTCGTTATCGACATATTCGACGAGCGTCTTGCGCAAGGTGTCGAGATCGACATTGCAGGCACCCATGACCGCGGCCGCATCGGCATCGTCGATCAGGGCGAGCAGCAGATGCTCGAGCGTCGCATATTCGTGGTGCCGCTCGTTGGCAAAGGTCAGTGCCTGATGGAGCGCCTTCTCTAAACTAGGCGAAAATGTTGGCACGTTCAGATCCTCACTTCTTTTCCATGACGCATTGCAGCGGATGCTGGTGCTGCCGGGCGAAGTCCATCACCTGGCTGACCTTCGTTTCCGCTACCTCGTATGTGAATATTCCGCATTCGCCAACGCCGTGGTTATGGACATGAAGCATGATGCGGGTGGCACTTTCACGATCCTTCTGAAAAAAACGCTCCAGAATATGGATGACGAATTCCATGGGAGTGTAGTCGTCATTCAAAAGCAGCACGCGATAGAGGTTGGGCTTTTTGGTCTTCGGCTTGGTGCGTGTGATGACCGAGGTTCGATTTGCGTTGTCCCCGTTCCTTTCGCTGTCGTTCTGCATCCGGATCGGCTTTGCGATCATTGTCATTCATTCCTCAAGCAATCCGGCGGAGCATGGGAGGGTGCTTTTCCCGCCGAATATCTGAAACACTAACTTAGTTCATAATAGGCTGATTTTAAGCCCCCTGTCAGACACTGCAATCAAGAAATGGCCGGCATGCACGGGAAAGACCAAAAAAGTCCCTGGTCGATCCCATGCGGGCGCTGCAGCGAAAGCGGAAACAAAAAGACCGGCCACAGATGCGTAGCCGGTCCTCGTTTTTCAATATGTCGCGCAGGTTGCGCCGTCAAAATCAATTCATGCGGCAGCAGGCGTCGCCGACGGCGCCGACTTGGCGCTCTTGACGACGGCAGCGGCGATCGGTGCTTCATGGGGCTTGTAGGCTGATTTGGCGAGATCGGCATACATCTCACTGAGCTTCGTGGTCTCGGAGACAAAGCCTTCAAAATACGCCTTAACGTAGCTCGTCTGCAGCTCGAAAGCGGCCTCGAAGCTCTTGACGCCGGCTAGGGTTTCGAAATGCGTCACCGCGTCCTGAAAGGATTTCTTCGAATATTCCGTGGCTTCAGCGGCGATCGCCTGAAAGCCCTTGGTGGTGTCGGAATAGTTTTTCAGTGCCGTGTCGACGGCTTCCTTGCTCTTCTTGTTAGCATCGTCAAAGTTGAACATGAGCCATCCTCCGTTGGGCTGTTGGTGGCGGCAGGGTAGCTGCAACGCACAAATAGTCAAGTAGTCTTGTGCGTTGCAAAACGCCCAGGAGTTGCATGACAATCATATAACAAAGCCCACGCGTCGGGGCACGTACGTCTTTAATTGATTTTGCTAAAATATATCAGAATGCCGCAACCGGAAGTTTTGAACAAATTCTCGCTCCGAATCGAAAAAACAAAAAAGACCGAACGGATCGCGCCGTTCGGTCCCTTTGAAGCATTCGAGCGCGGTCAGAGATCGACGTCGAGGATCGCCATCGAAAAGTTGTAGGAGCGGTCGCCGTCCTCGTCATCAATATAGACGACACCCAGAAATTCTTCGCCGAGATAGACTTCCGCAGAATCATCCTTGCGCGGACGCGCCTTGACGATCATCTGCGGGTTGAACATGCGCTTGAAATAGGCGTCGAGCTTCTTGATTTCTTCTGGCTTCACTCTGTCATCTCCGTAAGCGGTCTTGATTGGCCGCTTCTTGCACAGGAAATGCAGCGGTGTAAAGGCAAGGTTGCCGTTTGCTCATGGCCCTCCCCGTTCGGATCCCGCCGACTTTTCCTATCCTTGTTTCCAATGGGCGCTCAGATATCGGCGCCGATCACCTGGTCCATGTTGCGCGACGGCTCGGAACAACCGGCCTCGCCGACGACCTTGGCCGGCACGCCCGCAACCGTCTTCTTGGGCGGCACCGCCTTCAGGACGACCGAGCCGGCGGCGACGCGTGAGCAGTAGCCGATCTCGATATTGCCGAGGATCTTCGCACCGGCGCCGATCATGACGCCGGAGCCGATCTTCGGATGGCGGTCAGCGCCCTCCTTGCCGGTACCGCCGAGTGTGACGCCGTGCAGGATCGAGACGTTGTCGCCGATGACGGCCGTCTCGCCGACGACGAGGCCGGTGGCGTGATCGAGGAAGATGCCCTTGCCGATACGGGCGGCCGGATTGATGTCGGTCTGGAAGACGCTGGAGGAGCGGCTCTGCAGATAAAGCGCAAAATCACGCCGGCCGCGGTTCAGCAGCCAATGGGCGAGACGATGCGTCTGCAGCGCGTGGAAGCCCTTGAAATAAAGCACCGCCTCCATGAAGCGCAGGCAGGCGGGATCGCGGTCGTAGATCGCCTGGATATCGACACGCAGGATGGAGCTCCAGTCCGGCCAATCGAGGAGCATTTCCTCGAAGGTCTGGCGAAGCAGGTTCGCCTGCATGTCGGGGTGATCGAGACGTTCGCAGATGCGGTGGATGACGCATTCCTCGAGCGAATGGTAGTTGATCACGGTCGAATAGAGGAAGGCGGCGAGAACCGGGTCCCGTTCGGCGGCGAGCCGGGCTTCCTCACGCAGGCTGTCCCAGATGGGATCCATCACCTTCAGCGGATGGCCTGTGTCAAAAGCACGAATGTCAGTCTTTGCGACCATCGCCGCTCTCCTCGTTGCCAGCCGGAATGCCGTTTTCGGAATCCAATATATAGAGGAAAACGCCAATAACATAAATGGGTGCCGTCGCCATGGTTTTTTAGTATGGTTTTTCGGCATCACGATGTTGTCAGCGATGGGCGACCTTTGCGTAGAAGGCCAGAACCGCCTGCTTGAAAACCCTATCGCCGACGGCGAGCATATGATCGCGGCCGGGAATATCGAGCGCTTCGGCATTTTGCATCAGCGCCGCCAATTCCTGCGGCGAGCCGGCGATATCATCCTTGGTGCCGACGCCGATCAGCGTCGGCATGTCCAGCTTGGCCATGTCGGAGCGGGCGACGAGATCGCGCGAGCCGCGTATACAATCGGCAAGGGCGACGCGGTCGCTCTTCGTCTGCTCGGCGAAGGCGCGGAACATGCGGCCGCGGGCATGCGTGACCGCGTCCAGCGATGGAGCCAGCAGCGCATCGGCAATCGGGTCCCAGTCACCGACGCCGTCGGTCATGCCGATGCCGAGGCCGCCGAGCACCAGCGAACGGACGCGATGCGGATTCGCAAGCGCGGCAAAGACGGAGATGCGCGCGCCCATCGAATAGCCCATGACATTGGCTTCGGGGATGCCCAGATGATCCAGCAAGGCGATCGCATCGCCGGCCATGACCCAGGGACGATAGGCTTCGGCATCGTGCGGCTTGTCGCTTGCGCCGTGGCCGCGATTATCCATGGCGATCACCCGGTAGCCGGCATCACCAAGCGTCTTCAGCCAGCCCGGATGCACCCAGTTGACGTTTGCGGTCGAGGCAAAGCCGTGGATCAACAACACGGGGACGCCGGCAGGATCGCCCTCATCGAAGAAGGCGAGCTGCAATCCATCATGGGTGAAGCTTGAAAATGTGGGCGTATTCAGGTTCATCGGGCCTTCCTTTTTGGCGCGACCATAGTCGAGCGGCCTTTCATCGTGAAGCCAAAAACTGTGGCTAAAAACTGTGCCTGGCGCGGCGCTTTGGCTCTACACATTTGCGGCGAAGGCTTATAAGGTTCGCGTAAATTTCAAAGCATTCGGAGAGCGACATGGCCGGCCACAACATTCCTCACTTCCAGAACGACGGCGGTCACCGCGTTATCGAAGTCGGCGTCAAGGAATTCATGTGCACCGGCGCTTCGGCTCCCTTCGATCATCCGCATATCTTCATCGACATGGGCGACGACAACGAGAAGGTCTGTTCCTACTGCTCGACGCTCTATCGCTTCAATTCCGCGCTCAAACCCAGCCAGACCAATCCGGCCGGTTGCGTTTTCCACGTGAAGGCGGCGTAGTCAGTCCAGATCCGGATCGGACGGACAATGCCGGTCGAACATGCCGCCATCATCGGCGCCGGGATATCAGGGCTGACCGCTGCCCTTGCGCTTTCGCGCCGGGGTATCAGCTCGGAGATCTTCGAGCAGGCGGGCGAACTCACTGAAGTCGGCGCCGGATTGCAGGTTTCGCCGAACGCTTCCCGCATCCTTGCCGAACTCGGTATCCTTGAAGGCCTGTCAAAGGTCTGGCTCGAGCCGGACGCGATCCGGCTGATATCGGGTGGGTCGCTCCGCCAGCTCGCGGCGGTGCCGGCCGGCAAATTCGCGCGGGAACGCTGGGGCGCTCCCTATGGCGTCCTGCACCGCACCACATTGCAGAAAGCCCTTTTGGCTGCGGTTGCGGCCGATCCGCTCTGCCGGCTTCACCTCGGCGTGCGGATAGATTCGACCCTACCGCTTTTCGAGCGGGCGGCCGATGTCGTCATCGGCGCCGACGGCGTCTGGTCGAAGCTCCGGCAAGCCGTTCCGGGCAGCCCCTCGCCGCGCTTTTCCGGCAATATCGCCTACCGCTTCACTGTTGCCGAGGATGAGGCGCCCGGTTTCCTCGACCGGGCAAGCGTTTCGGCCTTCCTCGGCGGCTCGGCGCATCTCGTCTGCTATCCGTTGCGGGAAACCGGCAGCTTCAACATGGTGGCAATCACCGCCGGCAATATCGCGCCGCAGGCCTGGCAAAGCGAGCCGACGGCCGAGCAGCGGGCGCAGCTACGGGCGCGCCTTTCCGGCTGGAACACCGCGATCGTCTCGTTGCTCGAGATAAATAGGAAGCTGACGTTCTGGCCGCTGTTCGAAACCACATCAGGCGCATGGCAGGACGGCCGAAAGACGGTTCTGATCGGCGACGCCGCGCATGCGATGATGCCTTTTGCCGCCCAGGGAGCGGCGATGGCGATCGAAGACGCCTACGAACTCGCCACATTTCTTTCGAACAGCCCCGTGGCGGAAGCGCTGGCGCTATTCGAAAGACATCGGGCGCCACGCATTGCGAGGCTTCGCCAGCGCGGCGCCTTCAACCGGTTTGCCTATCATGCGAAAGGGCCGATCCGGATCGGCCGCGATCTTGTGCTCGGCCTCAAGCCGCCGCTAAGCCTCGCGGCAGATCTCGACTGGATCTACGGCTATCGGGCTGTCGATCTGCCTTGAGGCGCGACCAGCGATAAAGCGTGTCTGGTCAGACGGCGCTTGCCGCCGCAAAACCCAGTTCGATATCGGCCTTCAGGTCGGCCACGTCCTCGATGCCGATCTGCAGGCGGATGACCGGACCCTCCGTCGGCGCCTTGGCGATCTTGCGATCGTTGAGATTGGCATGCAAAGCGAGGCTTTCAAAGCCACCCCAGGAATAGCCGAGGCCGAAAATCCTGAGCGCGTCGAGGAAGGCATGCGCCTTTGCTCTGGACTTCTCGGGACCGTCGGCGGCCAGCACGAAGGAAAAGATGCCGCTGGCGCCTTTGAAATCCCGCTTCCAGAGATGGTGCGAGGGAAAACTCGGCAGGGCCGGATGCAGCACGCGGGCGACATCCTCCCTGCCCTCCAGCCATTCCGCGATATCAAGAGCGCTTTCATAGTGCCGCTCGAGGCGCAGGCCCATGGTGCGCAATCCGCGCAGGATCTGGTAGGCATCATCGGGTGCGCCGCAGATGCCGAGCACACCGTTTGCTTCCTTCAGCCGCTCCCAATGCTCGGCATTGGCCGAAACCGTTCCGAGCAGGATGTCGGAATGGCCGGACGGATATTTCGTCGATGCGTGGATGGAGATGTCGACGCCGTGATCGAGCGGCCTGAAATAGACCGGCGTCGCCCAGGTATTGTCCATCATGACGACGGCGCCGTGGCGGTGCGCAACTGCCGAGATCGCCGGAATATCCTGCATCTCGAAGGTGTTGGAGCCGGGAGCCTCGGTGTGGACGAGCTTCGTGTTCGGCCGGAAGAGCGTCTCGATGCCGGCGCCGATCTCCGGATGGTAATATTCCACCTCGACGCCGAGGCGCTTCAGCATCGTGTCGCAGAAATGGCGCGTCGGGCCATAGACCGAATCGACCACCAGCGCATGATCGCCGGCAGCGACGAAACCCAGGAACGGAATGGTGACGGCCGCAAGGCCCGACGGCACAAGGATCGTTCCGGCCGAGCCTTCGAGTGCGTCGATCGCCTCGCAGAGCGCATCCGTCGTCGGTGTGCCGCGCGTCCCGTAAGTGTATTTCTGCGTGCGCGTCTCCATCGCCCGCGCATTCGGAAACAGCACCGTCGAGGCATGCACGACCGGCGGATTGATGAAGCCGTGATAGTCGAAAGGGTCGTTGCCGATATGGGTCAGGCGGGTGTTGATGCCGGCATTCTGCAGGAAGCTGTCTTTGTCTTTCATGTCGGGAATAGCCTTTGGCGACGGAGACGCAAAAGTGGACTTTTGGACGCCCTGCCATATCAGGTCAACCCCTTGAAGATCGGTTGCAGGCGACGATCCGAAATGATGGAAATTTCGATTTTCGCGTTATTTTTCCGCAACCAGGCGCCTATTTCCTAGTCAACAGCCCATGAATGCAGCGCTATCTGCCAAAATGTTGCATTTCGCCGCAATTATTGGGCGCGACACTTGACCATGGTGAGATTTGCGACTGTGATAGGGTCTCTCGCGCCGGGAGGGTGTCGAGACAATGGGGAGGCGGCACGGATTGTCGGCACGCACTCTCCACAAGAAAAGATAAGACAACGGAAAAGGTTGGGAAAATGAAAAATAAGCTCCTGTCGGCCGCCATCGGCGCAGCAGTTTTGGCAGTTGGCGCCTCGGCCGCCTCCGCCACCACTCTCTCAGACGTCAAGGCAAAGGGTTTCGTTCAGTGCGGCGTCAACACCGGCCTTACCGGCTTTGCCGCACCTGACGCTTCCGGCAATTGGGCCGGCTTCGACGTCGACTTCTGCAAGGCAGTCGCTTCGGCTGTGTTCGGCGACCCCACCAAGGTCAAGTACACGCCGACAAATGCGAAAGAACGTTTCACCGCCCTCCAGTCCGGCGAAATCGATGTCCTCTCGCGTAATACGACCTGGACGATCAATCGCGACACCGCACTCGGCTTCAATTTCCGTCCTGTCACCTATTATGACGGCCAGGGCTTCATGGTCCGCAAGGGCCTGAACGTGAAGTCGGCTCTCGAACTCTCCGGCGCCGCAGTCTGCGTGCAGTCGGGCACGACTACCGAACTGAATCTCGCCGATTACTTCAAGACGAACAATCTGCAGTACAATCCGGTCGTCTTCGAAAATCTTCCTGAGGTCAACGCTGCCTACGACGCCGGTCGTTGCGACGTTTACACGACCGACCAGTCCGGTCTCTATTCGTTGCGTCTGACGCTGAAGAATCCCGACGAACACGTCATCCTTCCTGAGATCATCTCCAAGGAGCCGCTTGGCCCGGCCGTCCGTCAGGGTGATGATCAGTGGTTCGATATCGTTTCCTGGACGGCTTATGCGCTGATCAATGCCGAAGAGTTCGGCATCACGCAGGCAAATGTCGACGAGATGAAGAACTCGCCGAACCCGGATATCAAGCGCTTCCTCGGCAGCGAGACCGACACCAAGATCGGCACCGATCTCGGCCTGACGAATGATTGGGCCGCCAACGTCATCAAGGGCGTCGGCAATTATGGTGAAATCTTCGAGCGCAACATCGGCGAGGGCAGCCCGCTCAAGATCGCACGCGGCTTGAATGCGCTGTGGAACAAGGGCGGCATCCAGTACGCACCGCCGGTTCGTTGATCGAGCACTGGCAATGACATACCGGGAAGGCGGCCAAGCCGCCTTCCCACTCCAAAAAGTAAAAAGAAAGCCCGAAAACGGGCACAAGGGGATTGGCGCGGCATGACGCATGAGGCTGTGGATACGACACCTTTGCATGGCACCGGCTGGAGTTTCCGGTCGGCAATGTACGACCCGAAATACCGGAGCATATTTTACCAGGTCCTAACAATCGTTGTTCTCGTGGGCTTTGTGTGGTGGGTGGCCCACAACACTGCCGTGAACCTTGCCCGCAGCAATACGGCATCGGGTTTCGGCTTTCTTCGCGGCCGCGCCGGTTTCGAAATCGGCCAGTCGCTGATCGGCTTTTCGAGCGACTCGACTTATGCGCGCGCACTTCTTGTCGGCATTCTGAATACCTTGCTGGTGGCGGTGACCGGTATCTTCACGGCGACCATCATCGGCTTCCTGATCGGGATCGGCCGGCTGTCGCGCAATTGGCTGATTGCCAAGCTCTGCACGGTCTATGTCGAGGTTTTCCGCAACATTCCGCCGCTGCTCGTCATCTTTTTCTGGTATCTCGGCGTTCTCTCCGTCTTGCCGCAGCCGCGTGAATCGGTGGGTCTGCCGTTCAGCATGTACCTCAACAACAGAGGACTAGCCTTCCCGAAGCCAATCTTCGAGACGGGCATGATAGCGGTCGGCATCGCCCTCGTGATTGCGATTGTCGCCACCATCATCATCGCGCGCTGGGCCCATAAACGCCAAGCCGCAACCGGCCAGCCGTTCCACACCGTATGGACGGCAATCGGGCTGATCGTCGGCTTGCCATTGCTGGTCTTCGTTGTCTCCGGCTTTCCGCTCACCTTCGACGTTCCGGTTGCCGGAAAATTCAACCTCACGGGCGGCTCCGTCGTCGGCCCCGAATTTATGTCGCTGTTTCTCGCTCTGTCCTTCTATACCGCCTCGTTCATCGCCGAGATCGTTCGCGGCGGCATTCGCGGCGTTGCAAAAGGACAATCCGAAGCAGCCGGCGCGCTGGGGCTGCATCCGTCGAGCGTGACGAGACTTGTCGTGGTGCCGCAGGCGCTGCGCATCATCATCCCGCCGTTGACGAGCCAGTACCTGAACCTGACCAAGAACTCCTCACTCGCCATCGCGATCGGTTTCTCGGATCTCGTTGCCGTCGGTGGCACGATCCTCAATCAGAGCGGTCAAGCGATCGAGATCGTCTGCATCTGGGGTATCGTCTATCTCAGCTTGAGCATTCTCACGTCGCTGTTCATGAATTGGTTCAACGCCAAGATGGCACTGGTGGAGAGATAAGATGTCGGTCGCCGATAAACCCTTTGTCAGAACGTCCATCCTTGCCGCCGAACCGCCGCCCCCCGGCGAGAGAGGAGCCGTCGCCTGGATACGTCGCAATCTCCTGGCAAGCCCGAAGGACGTGATCCTGACGATCCTGGCTCTTGCGCTCCTCGCATGGGCCGTGCCGCATCTCGTCAACTGGCTGTTCATCCAGGCCGTATGGTCCGGGCCGGACCGCACATTCTGCGCGACAACGATCCAGGGCGGCATCCAGCCTGACGGCTGGAGCGGTGCATGCTGGGCCTTCATCAGCGCCAAGTACGATCAGTTTATCTTCGGCCGCTATCCGCTCGGTGAGCGTTGGCGGCCGGCGATCGTCGGGATCCTGTTCATTCTGCTGCTGGTTCCGATGCTGATCCCGTCGGCGCCGCGCAAGGGCCTGAACGCCATCCTTCTGTTCGCCGTCCTGCCGATCATGGCCTTCTGGCTTCTTCACGGCGGCTTCGGCCTCGAAGTGGTGGAGACTCCGCTCTGGGGCGGGTTGATGGTGACGCTCGTCCTGTCCTTTGTCGGTATCGCCGTCTCCCTACCCGTCGGCATTCTGCTTGCGCTGGGACGCCGCTCGAAGATGCCCGTCATCCGGATGCTTTGCGTTACCTTCATCGAGGTCATTCGAGGCGTTCCGCTGATCACCGTTCTGTTCATGGCAAGTGTCATGCTGCCGCTTTTCCTTCCCACAGGCTGGAACGTGGACAAACTGCTTCGGGCGCTGATCGGTGTGTCGATCTTCACGTCGGCCTATATGGCTGAAGTGATCCGCGGCGGCCTTCAGGCGATCCCGAAGGGACAGTTCGAAGGCGCCGATTCACTCGGCCTCGGCTATTGGCAGAAGACCCGGCTGATCATCATGCCGCAGGCCATCAAGCTTGTAATCCCGAGCATCGTGAACACCTTCATCGGAACGTTCAAGGACACGTCGCTGGTCACCATTATCGGGATGTTCGATCTGCTTGGCATCGTCAAGCTGAACTTCTCCGATGCCAACTGGGCAAGCGCCGTCACGCCGATCACGGGTCTGATCTTCGCGGGCTTCATCTTCTGGCTGTTCTGCTTCGGCATGTCGCGTTATTCAGGCTTCATGGAACGCCATCTCGATACCGGCCACAAACGATAAGAACGCTACAACGATAAGAATGAGGGAAAATAATCATGGCTGAAGCTCCAGCGAAAAAGCTCACCGTTTCCGCGACGGAAGTGGCGGTCGAGATCGTCAACATGAACAAGTGGTACGGCGATTTCCACGTGCTGCGCGACATCAACCTGAAGGTCATGCGCGGCGAGCGCATCGTCATTGCCGGCCCATCAGGCTCGGGCAAGTCGACGATGATCCGCTGCATCAACCGCCTGGAAGAACATCAGAAAGGCAAAATCGTCGTCGACGGCACCGAGCTCACCAATGATCTGAAGAAGATCGACGAGGTGCGGCGCGAAGTCGGCATGGTGTTCCAGCACTTCAACCTCTTCCCGCATCTGACGATCCTGGAAAACTGCACGCTGGCGCCAATTTGGGTCCGCAAGATGCCGAAGAAGCAGGCCGAAGAAGTGGCCATGCACTTCCTGAAGCGGGTCAAGATCCCGGAGCAGGCCAACAAATATCCGGGCCAGCTTTCCGGCGGCCAGCAGCAGCGCGTGGCGATCGCCCGGTCGCTCTGCATGAACCCGAAGATCATGCTGTTCGACGAGCCGACCTCGGCGCTCGATCCCGAAATGATCAAGGAAGTGCTCGACACCATGGTGGGTCTTGCCGAGGAAGGCATGACCATGCTCTGCGTCACCCATGAAATGGGCTTTGCCCGCCAGGTGGCCAACCGGGTCATCTTCATGGACCAGGGCCAAATCGTCGAACAGAACGAACCGGCCGCCTTCTTCGATAACCCGCAGCACGAACGCACCAAGCTGTTCCTCAGCCAGATCCTGCACTAGATCGAAGCGTCCCTTGAAAAGACCCGCCGCACCTTCCGGTTCGGCGGGTTTTTCACGTTCAGCGGGAGGCTGTCGCCTGCAGCAGACTGCAGAGACCGGCAAGACCGGAATCACCGCCGGAGGCGGAGATATCGGCGCAACGGACGAGCATCTTGCGCTGATCATTGACAGGCCTCGCCTGGAAGGCCTCCAGGGTGCGGATCTGGGACGCGCTGAGGCTGCGCTCAGCCGCGGGTCTGCCGCTGCTGCCTGCCCCATCCACCCTGCCGATGGCGAGGTTGGCATCGATGCCATTACCGCTACCGACCGAGGCCGTGGCGTTGGCATCGAGCCGATCAGAACCGCCGGTGCGTGCATTGAGATCGGCATTGACGCCGCGCTCGCCCCCGATCCTGGCGTTGGCGTCTGCGTCGATACCGTTGCCGCCACCGACACTGGCATTGACATCGGCATCGATGCCACCGCCGGCATTGGCGGTCGCATCGCCATTGACCCCGTTCGAGCCGCCAACGGAAGCATTGACACCGGCGCTGACGGCATTGCCTGCATTCACCGACACACCGACATCCATCGCACGCGCATCGCTTGCCGGCATGGCAAGGAGTGCGCAGGTGGATGCGAGCACTGCAAAGGACAGTCCATGGTTATGGGTCATGTTTTCCTCCGTTTCCATTCCGCCGAACGATCTGCCCGGCAGTCGAAAATCGAGGAACGCGCGTGCCTTCGATCGATCGGACGCCTGCAACTACAGGACGTCCATGGCAAGGCAACGTGAAGAGATGACGAAGGTTTCACAGCATGGCCCGGCAAGTCGGTTTGGCGGCGTGCAATGATGTTTCACGGTTATTGAATTCCGAATCGACCGACCGACTGTGCCTAAAGCGGGCATGTCGGCTGACAGTCGGAGGGGTGTTGAAGTATTCCTTCCGATGGCGCCAGCAATCGTCAGCCGGCGGCGAATAGTCCGATGGCAGCTTTTCCTTATGATCGACCACAGCTGTCGCGGGCATTGGCTTCTCCACCAGCGATTGAACATGCTAAAAATAACTCCCTTTCTGCCTGGATATATCAAGCGGGAAGTCCATGTTTCAGCATGTTCTCATTTGAGGGAACTGGAGGTTTAAAATGGGTATTTTCGACAAGATCAAACATGCAATCTTCGGAGAGGCGAAAGCAGCCGAACCCGTTGCTGCCGGCGCGCCGACGACAGAGCCGGCGCCAGCGCCTGCCGCACCGTCGGCAAACCCCAGTCCGGCCCCTGCGCAGCAGAGCAAGCCAGTCCCCACGGCCACAGGCACAGCCACAGTCGATATCGTCCCGATCCTCGATGCGGCTGCGAAAAAGAGCGGTCAGAAACTCGATTGGCGCCGTTCTATTGTAGACCTGATGAAAGCCGTCGGGATGGATGCGAGCCTGACCGAGCGCAAGGAACTTGCCGCTGAACTCGGCTATACTGGCGACACCAACGATTCCGCAAAAATGAACATGTGGCTGCACAAGGCCCTGATGAAGCGGCTTTCGGAAAATGGCGGCAAGGTACCGGCCGATCTCCTGGATTGATCGACGGCGGATGGCTGCCGCCATTTCTAAGACGGCAGCCACCCGGCAAGGTCTTTCGCAGATGCGGAGGGAACAAGGAGTCCCCCTTGCCTGCAGGCGTTGGAACCAATAACGTCGCGCTCGATTACTTCAAAATCGATCGTGGAGAATTAAATCCGATGAGATTGATGGCAGTCGTTGGTGTTGCACTTGGTCTGGGCTGTATATCGGCCGCAGAATCTCCTTCAAACTATCAATCCTACAGCGGCATTCGGGTCGATACTGACCCGGCGCTGCTGGCTCGGTACGACAAAGCGCTTCAGCGGTGCGTGCCGGAGGCAGCCTCATGGCAACGCGGCTCAACGGACCCGCACAGCCTCTATTACAACGCGGCTCTCAGAAGTTGCCTCTATAGGTACAGCTTCGTCGACAGAGGCGTCTACGCCTACCCCATCCCCCAGGTCTACTTCGATCATTTCCTGGATCGCTGAGAAGAGCCCGAGCCCTTCAGAGGTCTGTCAAACAGAAACCCCGCCATTTTGGCGGGGCTGTCCTCAATCGCGATGCTGCTTCTCCTGCAGAATTCCTTAAATCGGAATCGATTTAAGGATAAAATGATGCAGCAGTTCAAAGTGCTGCAGCGTCCTTTGCGTGTCTCAAAAGACGCGCGGCGCTGTCGTCAGCGTTTGCCGCCAGTTGGTGGCCGGCCCTTGCCTGCCGGGCGGTTGCCGCTTCCGGACGCAGTCTTGGCGTCATTGCCCTGACCGAAATTGGTGCCGCCGAGATGGCCGCCGCCGCTGGTATTGGCAACCTGGCGCTGCGCTTTGCGCAACAGTGCCTCTGCATTGGTCTTGCTCATGAAATTCTCCTCAATGGCTGGAAAACCCAGCCGGAATGCCGGCACTGACATCCGCGGTCAAAGACCGAAGGCATATCAGACAGCGACGATGGTGTTGGGGGAGGCTTGCGTCGATCAAAGACTTGCCTGCGTTCATGACGATTCCCCCTCAACCGGCATGACAATCACCCTCCGGCGGCTGCCGGACGGCGCAGAAATCGATTTTGAAAGGAAAGATCAGCTGGGACGCCAAGGGCGCAAACCAAGCTCGACAAGCAATTTCGATAGATGAATCAATATGACGGCAATGTGTTTAAAACAAGTTCCCGGCTTCCTGGCTGGAGAGGCGTTGCCGACTGCTTTTGCCGATTCATAGAGGATAATCATCCTGCAGCGCCGGTTGGAACACTTCTTGCAGAGTTACTAATATGTTTATGATGCAAGGACAAAATGTCATGAATCGGTACACATCGCATCAGTTTCCCGCACTGAGGATCCTCATGAGCGGCCAGGAAAAATACAGCGTCATCAGGACCCTCGGCGACGCCGCCACCATGCTAATTTCTGCATGGCCCGGCGATGACGGCGAGGAGTATGTCGTGGCGGTGAGGACATGCCTCGACGCCATCCGCGGAACCACGCCCCCGGACGCCGCGCGGGAAGCGTTGATCAGAGCGGCAGATGAAGCCGGCATCCGCTACCTCTCGGTCGTTCACTGAGATCGCTCGATCAGATTCCAGAGAAGAATTTGCGGAAAACGCTCGAGCAGTGCAAATCCGCCGCGACTTTTGCTTCTGCCCAACTCATAGCCTGTCCTGGCGCTTCTCCCGTGACATCAGTTGGCTGGCGAATGCAGCGGAGAGCGCGTCGTCGGCATATTCAAACGTACCCGCTGTTTTCACCTCCACAGCGGCGCGCATCAACGCCCCCAGCGCAGCCCGCGCGAAAGAGCCGCCGACACTCACGCGGCGCACTCCGACGCTCGACAGTTCGGCAACAGAATATTTTCGCCCTTTCAAACCCATGACCACGTTGACCGGCTTGTCCACGGCTGCGCAAACGGTTCTGATTGCCTCGATATCCGGCAATCCGGGTGCGTAAAGCACATCTGCCCCAGCGGCCGAAAATGCTTGCAGCCGCTCGATCGTGTCGTCCAGATCGGGTGTCTCCCACAGATAGTTTTCCGCCCGCGCCGTGAGAAGGAAAGGCAGACCCCGTGCAGCCTCCGCTGCGGCGTGGATGCGCTCGACGGCTTGCGACAGCTCGTAGATCGGGGCAGCAGGATTGCCTGTTGCGTCTTCGATCGATCCGCCGACAAGTCCGGTTTCGCAGGCCAAGCGGATGGTTTCCGCACAGGTTTCCGGCGACGCACCGAAGCCATCTTCAAGGTCAGCAGAGACAGGAAGATCGGCAGCGCCAACGATCTCGGCGGCGTTCTCAAGTACCTCATCCCGCCCAAGGCTCGCGAATGAATCCAACTTGCCTTTGGAAAAGGCGTAGCCCGCGCTGGTGGTCGCGAGCGCCTCGAAGCCAAGGCTTGCGAGAAGGCGAGCCGAGCCGGCGTCCCATGGGTTTGGGATGACAAAGGCGCTGTCTCCCTGGTGAAGTGCCTTCAGCCGCTCGAACTTGGCCTTTTGATCCATAAATGCCCCTCACATTTCACTCAGGGCGAGACTAGCATCACGGGAACGAAATGTGAACAGGATGCGCGAACTCGGAGATCCATGCTAAGATTGACGCTGGGCGATGTGGCCCGGTGACGACACAGGCACTCGCCCTCATGAGGCAGCCATTCCTCCGTTCCCCCTTGCATTGAACGTCCAGAAAAAGGGCAGCATATTTGTCACACGGTGGCTTTAACATAGCCGGAGACAACGAAGGTGGCAGACGTTTTGATGCGGAAGCGAGAATTGATGGTTGGCGTGGCCGCGGTCGCGCTTGCAGGCATTCATGGAGGGCGGGTGATGGCGGCGTCGAACGAGAATGTGGATGTCGCGGCGCTCGCAGCCCTGAGGCCCGGAATGCCGATGGCGAAGGTCGAGGCAGCGATGGGTTCCACCTGGAAGCCTCCTGCTCCACATAAAGGCGGCAAGATCGATCTGCTCGAGAACAGCCACGGCTTCGTCGCATGGATCGATCGGAACGGACTGATCGGTATGCTCGACTACGACCATCGCTTCCTCCATCCGGTCGGAGAGATCGCCATGGGAATGAAGATCGAAGAGGTACTCGCTGCCATGCCGTCTCTTGAGATCGGAGACGACCTTCCAATGATGCGAGGCGTGCGCATGGGCGTGCGACGGTTTCCCGAGGGCTACACTCTCCGCGTCCGCCTCACCCTCGAGACCGTCAACGAAATCGGCTTCTCCAACCCCGCGGCGGAATATCCGGAACCGACGGAACCATCCTATCCGGTGGCAACGGGCGCGGCCGGTGCGCCCTTTGCGGACTCGAACCTCAAGCTCGTCGTGCTGTCCTCGCTTCTCGACGCGAAGCAGATTGATCTCGGCACTCCGGCACAGCTCGCAACTCATGTCCTGGGACGAGCCGTCGATCTCGAGGACGACGGGTACGAAATCATTCCTGAGGCCCGGGCCTATCTGGAGCGATATCCACTGACCGACGAGCTTCTCGCCGCCGTGGAGGAGATCGAGTTTGACGGCGGAGGAACCGCCTATGAGTTCGCGTGGTATTTCTGGGATGGCGAGGACGATGTCTTCGACGTGAAAGAGCTGACTGGGATCGAGCTTTGCAGGAACCTCAGAAGCTTTTCTGCAATCTCGATGATCGGAAACGTCGACGTGCGCGCCCTTCTGTCACTGCAGAAACTGGAATATCTGAGGCTCAACACCGGCATAGACCACATCGAAGCTCTGCTCGACTTGCCGAGGCTGAAAGAAGTGAGAGTTCTCGACAACGGGACTTATGATGAGGTCACGACGACCGGCACGCCAGCCAGGCGCACCTTTGATGCACTGAAGGATCGCGGGGTCCGTGTGTGGGTCCATTGGGCGTCTGCCACGGAGCCCACCCCGCCCGCTTTCGAATGATCCGATCTGAGACAACGAACAGCAGGGTACTCATCCTATCGTTTTCAGAAAATGGACGAATCATGCGCCGCCATAAGCGCGCGCAGGGGCAAACCAAGCCGCGCCACCAACTACTACCAATCTCTTCGGGAACGGACCCTTGAAATGATGGCGACCCCTGCAGGAATCGAACCTGCGACAACCTGCTTAGAAGGCAGGTGCTCTATCCAGCTGAGCTAAGGGGCCGTCCGGCGGCCGCGTCTCACGAGCGCGACCGGATGCGGCATATCTGGACCAGAAATCTCAATGCGTCCAGGGCTGCGTGCGGGTATAGCGGAAATTGTCCGGATAGGCGACGACCTGGCGGACCGGATCCTTCGGTGCGATGACGCGGTATTCGATGCCGTTGCGCTGGGCGTAGGCTTCGGCGAGTTCCTGCGTTTCGAAGGTGAGCTTCACCTGCTGGCGCATATCGCCCGAGGAAGTGTAGCCCATGATCGGATCGATCTTGCGCGCCGACTCCTGATCGTATTCAAGCACCCAGAGATGGGTGTTGGCCTTGCCGGACTGCATGGCGGTCTTGGCTGGACGATAGATCTTGGCAGACATGACTGCAGCGTCTCCGACTATGCGGGCAAGCGCCCGCCTTTCATGGTCTCAATCCCGTTGCCGGCCCGTTCTCGGGCCTTGGCAGAGAATAATGCCAAGAGATGAATTTTGCTTAGCCGCGAATCCCCGCTTTTTCAAGAAAAAAGGCGGTGTGCGACACGCCTGCCGACTCCGTTCGCATGACAGCCGACACCGCCTCCCCTTCAAATCCGGTGATTGCCGGCGGATTTCGCAATATTTCCGCTTGTTTCACCTTGTGATCATAACCTGATTGCCGCTGCCTTCCCTCGGCACTAGTTTACGGCTCAATCGATTTCAGTGGATTTGCAGCTCATGATGAGACGTTCGGCGGAGTTCAATGCCATTGTGATAGGCGCTAGCATCACGGCGTTCTTCTACGTTGCCATCAGCTACGCCCAATATATCGGCCTGATCGCCCACGGCTAAGGGAGCCCTGTGCTGACGTACAATTGCGCCAGACAGACCGAACTCGTGCGCCCGGCAAGCAGGCTGGCGACCTATCAAGATTTTTCTGTCTTGCATCCACAGGTCCTGCGAGGAATCTTCGGCCAGAGCTGGATTTATGGGTTGCGACGGCGAAGTGAACCGTGTATCTCCCCTGCCATTCACGGCACGGAGTGTAGCGCAGCCTGGTAGCGCATCTGGTTTGGGACCAGAGGGTCGGGAGTTCGAATCTCTCCACTCCGACCATTCAAATATCCCGATATTGTTGAATTCCTTGACAGGCGCACCCTGCTCGTGGTCGCGCGCCGTCACTTCGCCTTCTTCGTCGTCGTGGCGCTGACGATCCTGTCGCCCGGCTTGATTCCGAGTTTGGCAACGATGCCGGCGTTGAGTTCGACGACGTATTTCACCGCGCTCATCGAATCGATGATGTCGCGTGAATAGGGCACTGCCTTTTCCTTGATGTGGCGGATCGTGCCGGTGTCGTCTGCAAAAAGCATATCGAGCGGCAGGATGGTGTTTTCCATCCACATGGTGACGCGCCGCGGCTGGTCGAAATCGAAGATCATGCCGGCATCATCGGCCATCGTCTTGCGAAACATCAGGCCGCGGGCGCGCTGATCCGGGGTCGAGGCGATTTCGACGGTGAAATGCAGCACCTTGCCCGTAGCGGTCTGGATGAGCAGCGGCTCCTTGTCGAACCGTATCTCCTCGTCAGCCAAAGCCGGCAGCGCGACCATGAAAAAAAGCGCCAATAAGGCGCTTCTGATGGCATCAAATAGGATTAGGCCGCGCATGTTCAGTGCGACCGGCTTGCCGGGCTCGGAACGTCAGGATGGATCTCTGCGGCCATCAGGCCCTTTTCGCCGTCGCCGAAGCGGACGAGGACCACCTGGCCGGGGCGCAGTTCCGTCAGGCCGAAGCGGCGCAGCGTTTCCATGTGCACGAAGATGTCTTCAGTGCCCTCGCCGCGCGTCAGGAAGCCGAAGCCCTTGGTGCGGTTGAACCACTTGACCAGCGCACGCTCGAGGCCGCTCGTCGCGGTGACCTGCACATGGGTGCGCACCGGCGGCAGCTGCGAGGGATGAACCGCGGTCGACTGGTCCATCGAGAGGATCTTGAAAGCCTGGTAGCCGCGCTCGCGGCGCTGGATGAGGGCAACGATGCGCGTTCCCTCAAGGATCGTCTGGTAACCGTCGCGGCGCAGGCAGGTTACGTGCAGGAGAACATCCTGCATGCCGTTGTCGGGCACGATGAAGCCGAAACCCTTGGCAACGTCGAACCACTTGACGACGCCGGTGATTTCAACAAGATCGACCGCCTCTCCTGATAGCTCGTCGAGGTCGGAGTATTCGTTCGATGAAATCCTGTCAGCCATTGTCGCCAGCCCCTCGAATACGCGTCACACTGTTACGGTTAACTGATTCTTGAAATCAAGATTAACATCTTGGTAACGGATAAGCGCAAGTCCTAGTTTTCGGTTATTCCCAGGTGCACATTTTATAAAGATGACTTGCCCGAAGCTGACCTCGGCTCGCCGAAAAAAGCTAGCCCCAATAAAGGAGTAAATAGAATGCGTTATCTTCATACAATGGTGCGCGTCAAAGACCTCGACGCCTCACTCACCTTTTACACTACGCTTTTCGGGCTGGAGGAGATTCGCCGCCACGAAAACGAGAAGGGCCGTTTTACCCTGGTTTTCCTGGCTGCTCGCGACGATCTCGACCGTGCGCGCAGCGAAAAAGCTCCCTGCCTCGAGCTTACCTACAATTGGGACACGGAAGATTATAGCGGAGGTCGCAATTTCGGCCACCTCGCTTATGAGGTCGACGATATTTACGCCACCTGCCAAAATCTGATGGACAACGGCATCACCATCAACCGGCCGCCGCGCGACGGGAACATGGCCTTCGTGCGCTCGCCCGACGGCATCTCGATCGAAATCCTGCAGAAGGGCAGCCCGCTTCCGGCCGCCGAACCCTGGGCCTCGATGGGCAATACCGGCGCCTGGTAAGGGTTTTCGCCGCAAGGCTTTTGCGAGGCTTGCGGCTTTTTCGATTTCGGGTCTGGCCGGCGCCTCGGCGCTTGCCGCGAGCCGACGCCGCAGGCAATCTCCTGACGACTCGAAGCGGAATAGAAGCGTTTTCGTTTATTTTCCGCATTCAACTGGAGACTGTCGCTTGCGTAAGATGCAAATGCGGATGCCCGTGACGGGCGCTTTGCTGATCGCCACCTCGATGCTGGCGCTGTCCGGTTGCGCGTCGGACAAGAAGGCACTCGATTCGGCGGTGGTGGTTCCGACTGTGCCGGCCGCAGCACCTGAGCTGGCCACGGCAGCGCCTGCAAGCCCTGCCCCACGTTCGGTCTATACGGATCCCCGGCTCGTCAACATCTCCGGCGTCCAGGGTGCGCCTCAGGTCGTGGCACAATACCCGAATGCAGCCGTCCCGCCCGCCGGCTCGGCAACGGCGGCGCCCGCCAATATTGGCGGACTCGTCCTGCAGTCGACCCGGATCAATGCGCAGGCGATGAGCATCTTTTCCGATCACCAGCCGGCGCCGCAGAACAACAGCACGTCCACCGTCATTCAGCCGCAGGCCTATGTGCCGGTGGAAGGTGCAGCACCTGCGCGAAGCAGCGTCTACAGCCAGCCGCCCGTGCCCACACAGCCGGTGGAGCCGGTGCTGCCGCAGCAATCCTCGCAGAATAGCAGCACGCAGCTTGCGCCCGTGCAAACGGCGTCGCTGGCGACGGCCAGCATTCCGGCCTCGACGATGAACGCGCTTTACAGCGCGCCAAAGCAGAACCTGCTCGGCAGCCTCTCCGGCCTGCTGCACAAGGCGGCGCTGCCCGGCATGACGCGCATCGCGCCGAACGGGCTGCATCTTCAGAACGACAAGGTCGAGGTCGGCTGCTTCAAGCCCGACCTGCTGAAAGTGATCAAGATGGTCGAAAGTCATTTCGGCAGGCCGGTCATCGTCACCTCCGGCTACCGTGACGAAGAGCATAACCGCCTCGTCGGCGGCGCCGACGAATCGATGCACAAGAGCTGCGAGGCGGCCGACATCCAGATCGACGGTGTGACGAAATGGGATATCGCCACCTATATCCGCTCGTTGCCGGACCGCGGCGGCGTCGGCACCTACTGCCACACCGATTCGGTTCACCTCGATACCGGCAAAACCCGTGACTGGGACTGGGGCTGCGGCGGCAAGCGCGCACCGATAACGACGGCAAGAGCGATCTGACGGCCGCGCGATTTTCGCATTACGTTACGGAAACACCGCCTCGTCTCGTTAAAGAAACAAGCGGCAGCCTATTGATTCAGCTTCAATAATCAGCTTCTCGAACACACTCGGATTTCCTGTCATTTTTTTGAAAGAAAACCGCAATTCCGCTTGCGGGATTCAAAACGCCTGACTATAAGGGCGCCACCACGAAGGAAGCGCCCTTCGTCTATCGGTTAGGACACCAGATTTTCATTCTGGGAAGAGGGGTTCGACTCCCCTAGGGCGTACCACTTTCTCTCGATATAGAAGCCAACACTTCCGCTTGCAGAAGCCGGCGCGCGCTCCTATTTTAACGATGCTGCCTGCGCCCTTCGTCTATCGGTTAGGACGACAGATTCTCATTCTGTAAAGAGGGGTTCGACTCCCCTAGGGCGTACCATCAGGTTTGCGCAATCGCCCCCAAACCAGCCCGCTGGCTTATCTTCCCGGCTCCGTCACCTCACGATACAATGTTTTCCACAGCAGCAAATAAATCGGCGAAAACGATGATTTTTTCGCGCCTTGGCGCTTGCGGCCTTCGAAGGCGCTGACTATAAGGGCGCCACCACGAAGGAAGCGCCCTTCGTCTATCGGTTAGGACACCAGATTTTCATTCTGGGAAGAGGGGTTCGACTCCCCTAGGGCGTACCACTTTCTTTCCCTTTGACACTTTCCATCGTCAGCGCGCGCGGCCATTTCATTTCGCCGGCGCAGCATCGCAGACGCGGAGCTGGATGCGGCGTGCGCCCTGGTAATGATCGGCACCGAGCGAACCGGCGACATGCAGGCTGGCGCCGCGCGAATTGATGAGAAGATTGCCGAGCGCCGTATCGGCGGCGCGGAAGGCGATGCCGTCGAGCCGCGATCCGTCCATGGCCTCCAGCGTCACCTTCACATGTTTCTCGCCGACCAGGCGGGCATCGCGCACCCTATGCGCCGGTATGGCAAAGAGCGGCTGTGCGTGGCCAGAGCCATAGGGGCCGGCGGCCTCCAGGCGGTCGATGAGCTCGAGCGTGGCGCCGCTTGCGCCGATCGCACCGTCGATCTTCAGCGTTTCGTTGGCGACGAGATTGGCCACCGTCCTCTCGGCCTTCTCGGTGAAGAAGGTCCTCAGCCTGCCGAGATCGGCGCGCTCGACCGTTAGGCCTGCGGCCATGGCGTGGCCGCCGCCTTTGACGAGCAGACCCTCGTCGACCGCAGCCCGGACCATCCTGCCCATGTCGAAGCCGTTGATCGAGCGGCCCGAGCCGGTGCCGCGGCCGGAAGGATCGAAGGCGATCGCGAAAGCGGGCCGTTTGAATTTTTCCTTCAGCCGCGCCGCAATCAGCCCGACGATGCCGGGATGCCATTTCTCATGGGCGGTGACGATGACGGACGCACCCTCGCCGTCGCCATATTCGGCAAACGCCTCGGCTTCGGCCTCCTGCAGCATGATCGTCTCCATCGCCTGGCGTTCGCGATTGAGCTCGTCCAGGCGCTGCGCGATCACATCCGCCTCTCCGGCGTCGTCGAGCGTCAGCAGCCGGCTTCCGAGTGCCGCGTCGCCGATCCGCCCGCCGGCATTGATGCGCGGGCCGATCAGGAAGCCGAAATGATAGGGTGTCACGGGACCCGCGAGCCCCGCCTTGCGGAAGAGTGCGGCAAGCCCTGCATTGCTCTGGTGGCGGGCAGCGACCAGCCCCTTCACCACATAGGCGCGGTTAAGGCCCTTCAGCGGCACGACATCGCAGACCGTCGCAAGTGCCACGATGTCAAGCCATTGCAGCAGGTCGATCGCCAAGATGCGCTTGTTGCCGGCCGCACGCAGCAGCCGGAGTGTCGCGACCAGCACCATGAAGACGACGCCGGCGGCGCAAAGATGCCCCTGCCCCGAGAGGTCGTCCTCGCGGTTCGGGTTGACCAGCGCATGGCAGGGCGGCAATTCATGTGTCACCTGGTGGTGATCGATGACGACGACATCGATGTTGCGCGCGGCAGCGGCGGCCAGCGCCTCGTGGCTGGTGGAGCCGCAATCGACGGTGACGATCAGCTGAGCGCCGTTATCGATCAACTGGTTGATCGCCGCCGGGTTGGGACCGTAACCTTCGAAGACGCGGTCGGGAATATAGATGTTCGCCCTGACGCCGAAATGGCTGAGAAAGCGAAACATCAGCGCCGAGGAGGCTGCGCCGTCGACGTCGTAGTCGCCGAAGATCGCGACGCTCTCGCCGCGCTCGATCGCGCGCAGGAGGCGGGTCGCGGCCTTTTCGCAGTCGGTCAGCCTATGGGGATCGGGCATCAGGCTGCGGATCGTCGGGTCGAGGAATTCGATCGCCTCGTCTACCGTCACGCCGCGCCCGGCGAGCACCCGGGCGATCAGATCCGGTAATCCATGGATCTGCGACATGGCCAGCGCGCGGTTCTGCCCGGCCTGGTCGAGCCGTGCGACCCAGCGATTGTCGAGCGCGGATTTCTCCACGCCGAGAAATGCGCGCTGTACCGGGTCGACGAGATCTGCCATGCCACACTCCGCTGACTGCATCTGCTCTTTCTACAGGAGCAGCGGAGATAACATAGCGATGGATTTGCAGACACGGATTTTTACCAAAGCATGTCGCGCAAAACAAAAGTGTGCAGCGATTTTGCGACAACGACATGCGTAAAAATAAAGACCTAAAGCGCGAGAGCGAATCTGAAAGATCACGACACGCTTTAGAATACCGCCCAGACGATCAGGGCGATGCCGGCCAGTTGCACCAGGATAACGGAGAAGAGAGTGAGAAGAATGGCCCAGTTACGGCCTTCCGGGCTTTCGTCGTCGTAGGCCTCATTCGAGGCCTCGTCGGAGCGGTGGTCACGAACCTCATCACGGTTCGTCTCGGGAACGTCCTCAAACACACCAGGGTGATCGGGAGGTTCCTCTTCCGGGCGACCATACCCCTTCCCGGCATGGCTGTCCTTGTTCACGAAATTCTCCAAAGCCGGCGACTCCCTCTCCCGGCTTATTTATATCAATGTTTCGGTATCTGTTAATATAAGTTTTCGTGAGAGCGGCTAAACAGGCAATAAAAAAACCCGCTCTGCGTGCACAGAGCGGGTCAGCTATCCCGGATTGTGGCAAAAAAAAGAGGTCAGCCTTCCTCTTTCGGCCGCTCGATGCGAATCACCTGCGGCTCGCCGAAGAGGTAACCTTCCGACTTGATCGAGGCGACGGCCTTACGCACCGACTCTTCCATCGTCGCATGCGTGACGAGAATGATCGTCTGGTGGTGCGATGGCGCCAGGTGCTGCTTGGAGCGCTGGACGATCGATTCCAGCGAGATGTTGTTTTCGGCCATACGGGTTGCGACGCTGGCAAAGACGCCGGTGCGGTCGAGCACGGTCAGGCGGATGAAATAGCCGCCCTCGTGGCTCTGCATCTGCGCCTTGCGGTAGGGTTCCAGCGTCGCTGCGGGATGGCCGAGCACCGGCACGCGCTGGGCGCCCGGCTGGCTCTTGGCGATATCGGCGATATCGCCAAGCACCGACGAGGCCGTGGCATTGCCGCCGGCACCAGGGCCGACCATCAGCAGTTCGCCGAGCACGTCGGATTCGATCGCCACTGCATTGGTGACGCCGTCGACCTGGGCGATGACCGAATCGACCGGCACCATTGTGGGATGGACGCGCTGCTCGATGCCGGTATCGGTGCGCTGGGCAACGCCCAAGAGCTTGATGCGATAACCGAGTTCGGCAGCGGCGTGGATATCCTCGATCGAGATGTTGGCGATGCCTTCGAGATAGATGTCGTCGGCCGCGATCTGATTGCCGAAGGCGAGCGTCGTCAGGATGGAAAGCTTGTGGGCCGTGTCGTTGCCCTCGATATCGAAGGCCGGATCGGCCTCGGCATAACCCAGCCGCTGCGCCTCCTTCAGGCATTCGGCGAAGGAAAGCCCCTCCTTCTCCATCTTGGTCAGGATGTAATTGCAGGTGCCGTTCATGATGCCATAGATGCGCGAGACGGAATTGCCCGTCAGCGATTCACGCAGCGCCTTGATGACTGGGATGCCGCCGGCGACTGCCGCCTCGAAGTTCAGCAGCGACCCCTTCTCCTCGGCGATCGTCGCAAGCTCGACGCCGTGATAGGCAAGCAGCGCCTTGTTGGCTGTCACGACATGGAGACCACGCTGGAGTGCGGTGCGCACGGAGATGTTGGCCGCCCCTTCGGCGCCGCCCATCAGCTCGACAAAGACGTCGATATCGCCCTTTTCGGCAAGCTCCTCCGGCCGGTCGAACCAGGTAACAGCGGAAAGATCGATGCCGCGGTCCCTTGCCCTGTCACGCGCGGAGACCGCCGTGATGGTGATCGGACGCCCGCAGGTGACGGCAAGCTCGTTGCTTTTCTGCTGAATGATGCGGACAAGCGAGGCGCCAACGGTGCCCAAGCCCGCAATGCCGATTTTGAGGGCATCTGCCATGGATCGATCCTGAAATGTCTGTGTGGCGGCAGCCGCATGACGCGGCTGCCCAACGGTTG
Source organism: Rhizobium sp. 10PS4 (assembly GCF_032464805.1). Lineage (NCBI taxonomy): Bacteria > Pseudomonadati > Pseudomonadota > Alphaproteobacteria > Hyphomicrobiales > Rhizobiaceae > Rhizobium > Rhizobium sp. 10PS4. Next base: position 258,577 of record NZ_JAWDIW010000004.1, read on the forward strand.
GATTAGCGGTGTGCATTCAGCGAGATGACATTGTGCATCGTCTCGTCTGCCGTCGACATGAACTTCTTGATGTTGCGCGCAGCCTGGCGGATGCGGTGTTCGTTTTCGACAAGGGCCAGACGGACGTAGTCGTCGCCCATTTCGCCGAAGCCGATGCCCGGGGCAACGGCGACGTCGGCCTTCTCGACCAGCAGCTTGGAGAATTCCAGCGAACCGAGATGGCGGAACTTTTCCGGGATCTTCGCCCAGGCGAACATCGTCGCAGCCGGCGGCGGCACGTCGAACCCGGCCTTGCCGAAGCTTTCGACCATGACGTCGCGGCGGCGCTTATAGACGTTGCGGACTTCCGCAATGTCGGAACCATCGCCGTTCAGCGCATGCGTCGCCGCCACCTGGATCGGCGTGAAGGCGCCGTAGTCGAGATAGGACTTGACGCGGGTGAGCGCCGCGATCAGCCGCTCGTTGCCAACGGCAAAGCCCATGCGCCAGCCGGGCATGGAAAAGGTCTTCGACATCGAGGTGAACTCGACGCTCACGTCCATTGCACCCGGCACTTCGAGAACCGACGGCGGCGGAGAGCCGTCGAAGTAGATTTCCGAATAGGCAAGGTCGGAGAGCACGATGATGTCGTGCTTCTTGGCGAAGGCGATGACGTCCTTGTAGAAATCGAGCGTCGCGACAAAAGCCGTCGGGTTCGAGGGATAGTTGAGGATCAGCGCCAAGGGCTTCGGGATCGAATGCCGGACGGCACGTTCGAGCGGTTCGAAGAAGCTCGCATCCGGCTCCACCGACATGGAACGGATCACGCCGCCCGCCATCAGGAAGCCGAAGGCGTGGATCGGATAGGTAGGGTTCGGGCAGAGGATCACGTCGCCAGGCGCGGTGATTGCCTGCGCCATGTTGGCGAAGCCTTCCTTGGAGCCCAAGGTGGCAACCACCTGGGTATCCGGGTTGAGCTTGACGCCGAAACGGCGGGCATAATAGGCGGCCTGGGCGCGGCGCAGGCCCGGAATGCCCTTGGAAGAGGAATAGCGATGCGTGCGCGGATCCTGCACGACCTCACACAGCTTGTCGACGATCGACTGGGGAGTGGGAAGGTCGGGGTTTCCCATGCCGAGATCGATGATATCGGCGCCGCCCGCTCGCGCGCTTGCCTTCAAACGGTTGACCTGTTCGAAAACATAAGGCGGCAAACGCCGGACTTTGTGAAACTCTTCCATCTCATTCCCCATGGAAAGGCGGCATTTCGGGCCGCAGTCGAAGTTCGTTCCGTCTCCCGGCGGCTGCGACACGAACTTCAGAATCGCAACGCCGTATTCATCAGACCCAAGCGACGCGGCGAATCTTTGACGGAAAGGCCGCGTAACGCGCTTTATCGGGAAAATTGTATCTTCCGATCCTTGCCGAAGGCTTTGCGTCCAAATTGCCTGAAAGGCAAGGTCTATTTGGAGATTTCAGACAGCGTATCGGTGCCGTGCTCGGCGGCGAGACGCCGCATTTCCGCGACCTTGGCCTGATATTCGGCTTCCGAAAGCGCGCCCGCCTTGCGCCGGGCGGCAAGTGCCGTCAGCTGATGCTGCAGGTCAGCCGCCTGCTCGTCGCTCATCTGCACATTGGCGGCGGTCAGCGGCGCGCCGAAATTCGGATAGCCGTCCGGGTATTTTGCAAGGCCGCCCTCGGCCGCCTCGCCCTTGGTGGCCGGCATGACGACGGCGGTCGGCGCCGCTCGCTTGGCGGCGGCTGCGGCTTTTTGTTCCGCCGTCAGATTGCATCCGGCAAGGGCCATCGCCGCCGCGGCGCAGATCAGTGCGGTGCGGTTGAAGGTTGCGATGCGCCGAATGCCGTTCTTCGTCATGCCTCAAAAATCCAGTTTTGACTGCTTCGACTGTTAAATTTGTCGCAGCCACAAAGCAATAGCATGAGCCGATGCGGGTGGAACTTGTTTTCTCGTTCGATCACGATGTACAACGAATGGATAAAAAGAGTGGTGCCGCCGCCGGAGGAAATGGTGACCGACAGCAAGCAGGAGAATGGCGGCCAAAAGAATGGCGAAAAGGCCGGCTTCGACGCGACCGATCTCGATCCCTATCTGCTGAAGGATCCTGAGGCCATGGCGATGAATTTCGCTCGGGCGCTCGAAAATCTCGGACAAGCAGCATCTGCCTGGCTTGCGCCGCGCGAACGCGGCGAGATCAGCGAAAGCGCCGCCGATCCGATGACCGACATGGTCAAGACGCTTTCCAAGGTCACCGAATACTGGATTTCCGATCCGCGCCGCACCTTCGAGGCACAGACGCAGCTGATGTCCTCGTTCTTCGGCATCTGGATGCGCTCGATGCAGCGCATGCAAGGCACGCGCGGCGTGCAGGGCGATCCCACGCCTCCCGAGCCGGACACCCGCAAGGACAAGCGTTTCTCGGACGAGGACTGGGAGAAGAATCCATTCTTCGATTTTCTCCGCCAGGTCTATTTCGTCACGACCGACTGGGTAGAAAAGATGGTGTCGGAGACCGAGGGCCTCGACGAGCACACCAAACACAAGGCCGGCTTCTACGTGAAGCAGATCACGGCGGCGCTTTCGCCGACCAACTTCATTGTCACCAATCCGCAGCTCTACCGCGAGACGATCGCGACCAGCGGCGCCAATCTGGTGCGCGGGATGAAGATGCTGGCCGAGGATATCGCTGCCGGACATGGCGATCTTCGCCTTCGCCAGACCGACATGACGAAATTCGCCGTCGGCCGCGATATGGCGCTGACGCCCGGCAAGGTGATCGCCCAGAACGACATCTGCCAGATCATCCAGTACGAGGCTTCGACCGAAACGGTGCTGAAGCGGCCGCTTTTGATCTGCCCGCCCTGGATCAACAAGTTCTATATTCTCGACCTCAACCCGCAAAAATCCTTCATCAAATGGTGCGTCGACCAGGGGCAGACGGTCTTCGTCATTTCCTGGGTCAACCCGGATGCGCGCCACGCCGATAAGGACTGGGCGGCCTATGCCCGCGAGGGCATCGATTTCGCGCTGGCAACGGTCGAGAAGGCGACCGGCGAGAAGGACGTCAACGCCGTCGGCTACTGCGTCGGCGGCACGCTGCTTGCGGCAACACTGGCACTGCATGCCAAGGAGAAGAACAAGCGCATCAAGACCGCCACACTCTTCACCACCCAGGTCGACTTCACCCATGCCGGTGACCTCAAAATCTTCGTCGACGAGGAGCAGCTTGAAGCGCTCGAAGAGCATATGCAGGCGGCCGGCTATCTCGATGGCACGAAGATGTCGATGGCCTTCAACATGCTGCGCGCCTCCGAGCTGATCTGGCCTTATTTCGTCAACAACTACCTCAAGGGTCAGGATCCCCTGCCCTTCGACCTGTTGTTCTGGAACGCAGATTCGACCCGCATGGCGGCGGCAAACCATGCCTTCTACCTGCGCAATTGCTATCTCAAGAATGCGCTGACGCAGAACGAGATGATCCTCGACGGCAAGTCCGTGTCGCTGAAGGACGTCAAGATCCCGATCTATAATCTCGCCACCCGCGAGGATCACATCGCACCTGCCAAGTCCGTCTTCCTCGGCAGCCGGTTCTTCGGCGGCAAGGTGGAATTCGTCGTGACCGGCTCCGGGCACATCGCCGGCGTGGTCAATCCGCCCGACAGGAAGAAGTATCAATTCTGGACGGGCGGCCCCGCAAAGGGAGACTACGAGACCTGGCTCGAACAGGCGACGGAGACCCCAGGCTCATGGTGGCCGCATTGGCAGGCCTGGATCGAGACGCATGACGGCAGGCGCGTGCCGGCCCGCAAACCCGGTGGCGATGCGTTGAACGCCATCGAGGAAGCGCCCGGAAGTTATGTGATGGAGCGCGCCTGAGAAGGCCCAAACACATCTCTTTTTGAGGCGTCGTAAGAAACTGCAGCGCCGCGTAAACAAATTAGAAACCATAATTCGTCATCCTTGCGAGACAGTCGGAAGTCGCGGTTGGTCTAAATTCGGCCCATTTGCGCCTGTACCGGCCCCCGGCGAAGTGTATCAGTCAGTGCCGCCGGCCTGCGTAGCGAGTTTGAAAGACGAGTGTAGTATGGCGTGTGCGGTCGGGACGTTCGATGACGTCACCCCTCTTGGCGGATCTGCTTTCCGTTGGCGCAGATCTCGCAGTTTCCTTTACGGTGTTGTCGGTGCCGGATTTCTGACCTCCACATGGCTGATCACGACCTTCGCGACGATGCACTCGATAGCCGCTCCCTATTCTCCGCCGGATCGCCTGGCACAGGTGGCGGCTGCGCCGAAGGTGGCGCCTTCACCGCGCCATGAGAGGCTGATCCATGTCGGCAAGGCTGACCGGCTGACAGCCTTCGATGCGAAGCCGAAGGTCCCGCTGACGGCGAACCTCATTCAATCCCATGCCGAAAAGACCGCCGCCGCTGCATCGGCGCTTGCAGTTCTCGCCAAAAACAATCGGCTCGCCATGGCTGCCGAACAGCCGGTCGTGGCGGCGATCTCCGACAGCGCCAAATTCCGCAAGGACGACGTAATCGCGGCGGCGGTCGAGTTCGCCTCGGCAGAGACGGAAGAAGACGACGGCGACCGGATCATCGTTCCCTCGAAAGAAGCCGTCGCCGCAGCAGAACTCCCGACCCTGCTGGCACTTGCCGATGCCGGATCCCGGCAAATCGCGCCGGCTCCGGTCGAGCCAACCGCATCTCCTCTCAAAACGGCCTCCATTCCCGCATCGGAGCCAGCTCCGGTGATCGTCGCCGCCGCGGAAGATGCGCCACCCTTCGATCTCGTGCTGGCGCCGGACGAAGGTTCGGTGCCGCTGCCGATGGCGCGGCCTGACGGACTCGTCGGCAAACCGACACCGCTCTCCAAGGGGTCTGAGCGCTCTGGCGAGCCTGTGCTTGCCTACGCCCAGCCGAACGCGCCGATCGAGGACGATGCAGTACCGCGCTACGACAAGCCGGTCTTCTCGCCGAAGCTGCGCGCCGGCGTGGCGATCTACGATATCGAAAACAGCACCGTCTATCTGCCGAACGGCGAGCGGCTCGAGGCCCATTCCGGGCTCGGCAAGATGCGCGACAAGCCGCGTTTCGCCAACAAGAAGATGCATGGACCGACGCCGCCGCACACCTACGTTCTTACCATGCGCGAGAGCCTTTTCCACGGCGTCGAGGCGCTGCGGCTGACACCGATCGAGGGTTCGGACGCCATCTATGACCGTGTCGGCCTGCTTGCCCACACCTACATGCTCGGCAAGAACGGCGATTCCAACGGCTGCGTCTCCTTCAAGGATTACCGCCGCTTCCTCGCCGCCTACAAGCGCGGCGACATCAAGCAGCTCGTCGTGGTGCCGCGGCTGAACAACAAACCGTCTTCGACGCTAGCCTCGCTGTTTTCGTCGCGCAGCTGAGGATTGGACAGCGCACTGCCGCTTGCCCGGCGGCGGACGCTACTTCAGCCAGGCTGCGATTCGCTCCACCGCCTCGGCGATCTCTGCCTGCGAGCCCGCATAGGACAGACGCAGCGTTCGATTTCCCTCCAGCGGATCGAAATCGAGACCGGGCGTTGCGGCGACGTCGATTTCCGCGAGCATACGTTTGGCAAAGCCCATGCTGTCATTGCTGAAGCGGGTGACGTCGAGATAGGCGTAAAAGGCCCCGTCCATCGGCGAGGCGATCGAAAACCCGATCTGCGGCAGTCGCCGCATCAGCAAATCGCGGTTGGCGGCGTAACTGGCCTTGTAACGATCGAGATCGCCGCCGGCGCTGAGAGCGGCCGTGGCGGCGATCTGGGAAAGCTCGGGTGGGGAAATATAGAGGCTCTGCGCCACCCGCTCGATCGGCCGAACCAGGCGCTCGGGAAGCACCATCCAGCCGATTCGCCAGCCGGTCATGCAATAATATTTGGAGAAGGAGTTGATGACGATCGCCTCGTCGGTCAGCTCCAGCGCGCTCGCCTCCTCGCCGGCGAAGGTCAGCCCGTGGTAGATTTCATCGGAGATGAAGGCGATGGAATGGGCCGCGCAGTAATCCGAAAGCGCCTTCAGCCCCTCGCGGCCGGTCACTGTGCCGGTCGGGTTGGCGGGGCTTGCGAGCAGCACGCCTTTCAACCTCATGCCGCTTTCCTTCTGCGCCGCTTCGAGGCTTTGCGGCGTCAGGGTGAAGTGGGTCTCGGCCGTTACGGGCACTTCGAGAACCTTCAGGCCCAGCGCGCCGAGGATATTGCGATAGGCGGGATAACCGGGTCTTGCGATCGCCACCGCATCGCCGGCATCGAAGAGCGACAGGAAGGCGAGATTGAAGCCGGCCGAGGAACCGGTGGTGATGGCGATGCGCTTGGGATCGATCTCCAGGCCGTGGCGATCCCTATAGTGCCAGGCGAGCGCCGATTTCAGCCGTGCCGTCCCCAGCGCATCGGTATAACCGATCCGGCCTTCGGCAAGGGCTGCGCGCGCCGCCTCGAGGGCCGCCTGAGGCGCCGGATGCGAGGGCTGGCCAACTGCCATCGAGATGACGGGATGGCCGGCCGCACGCCGCTTCGTCGCCTCCGCAAGGACGTCCATGGCGTGAAAAGGCTCGACTTCGCTACGTTTCGATATGGAAAACAAGATCGTTTCTCGCTCAGCTTCTGCAATGACGGCCCGACAATTGCCGCATTAATCGGCTCATCACAATCCCGCGAGGGCCGCGTGGGGATGAAAAATTCTGGTTTGAGCAGAACTGAACGCACCGTACCTTGACGCGACGCATTCAAGTCCATAACCCGGCGACGGATCTTCTCGATGAGGAGACGACCATATCGCCGATGACGAGGATATCATGGCATTCTTCCCGAAGACCTTCACCGCACTGGCGCTTGCCGCATCGATCGCCCTTCCGCTGCCGGCGGCAGCGCTCGACGACCAGCAGAAGAAGGAGTTCGGCGAATTCATCAAGCAATACCTGATCGAGAACCCCGAGATCATGCTCGAAGTCCAGGATGCGCTGCAGAAGAAGCAGGAGACCCAGCGGTCGGTGAAGGCCAATATGGCGATCGAAGAGAACAGCACCGACATCTTCGAATCGAAGAACGACGTCACGCTCGGCAATCCCAAGGGCGATGTCACTGTCGTCGAATTCTTCGATTATAATTGCAGCTACTGCCGCCATGCGCTTCCCGACATGCAGGCGATGCTGAAGAAGGACAAGAACGTTCGTTTCGTCCTCAAGGAATTCCCGATCCTCGGGCCGGATTCTGTCGCCGCCCACAAGGTGGCCGACGCCTTCCGCAAGCTGGCACCTGAGAAATATGCCGATTTCCACGTCGCCCTTCTCGGCACCGAAGGCCGTGCCTCTGACGAAACAGCGGTCGCGGTCGCCGCTTCGCTCGGCGTCAGCGAGGAAAAGATCCGCGCCGAGATGGCAAAGAGTCCGAATGACGGGATCGTCCAGGCGACCTACCAGCTCGCCTCCAGTCTCGGCATCAGCGGCACGCCGTCATATGTGATCGGCAACGAACTGGTTCCCGGCGCCGTCGGGCTCGACGATCTCGAAGCCAAGGTCAAGAACATGCGCAGCTGCGGCAAGACCGCCTGCTGAGCAAACCAGTCGCCGGCTGGCAGCCCATCAAATCGCCAAAATCGAAGTGTTTCAACCATGTGGACAAATGTGGCGCGAATGCCGCTGGCCAATCCGTAAGGGCTTTCATTCAGCCTTCGCGGAGTCTATAGGTTGCCGTCGTACATTTTACGGAACATTCGATGACGCAAACGATTTTTGTCCTGAACGGGCCCAACCTGAACATGCTGGGTAAACGAGAGCCCGGCATTTATGGCGGCAAGACGCTCAAGGACATCGAGGCGGACTGCAAGGCCGCGGGCCGCGAACTCGGCCTCGATATCGACTTCCGCCAGAGCAACCACGAAGGCACGCTCGTCGACTGGTTCCATGAGGCCGACGAAAAGGCCGCCGGTGTTGCCATCAATGCGGGCGCCTATACGCATACATCGGTCGCGCTGCATGATGCGATCCGCGCTATTTCCATTCCCGTCGTCGAGCTCCACATATCCAACGTGCATGCACGGGAAGAATTCCGCCACAAGTCGATGATCGCGCCGGCATGCAAAGGCGTGATCTGCGGCTTCGGGCCTCACAGCTACATCCTGGCGCTCCAAGCGCTGAAGAACATCACGGCATAAGAAGAAGACAGGGCAACACCATGGCTGAAAAGAAATCGGGTATCGACCAGGCACTGATCCGCGATCTCGCCAATATTCTGAACGAAACGGATCTGACGGAGATCGAGGTTGAGCAGGACGACCTGCGCATCCGCGTTTCACGCGCCGGCACGCCGCAATATGTCCAGGCGCCGATCGCAGCACCTGGTTATGCCGCGCCCGCAGCCGCCGCTGCGGCAGCCGTTGCTGCGCCGACTGCTGCTCCCAGCCGCAACCCGGCCAATGTCGTCAATGCACCGATGGTGGGCACCGTCTACATGGCGCCGGCTCCGGGCGCGCGTCCGTTCATCGAAGTCGGCGCAACCGTCAAGGAGGGCCAGACGCTGATCATCATCGAAGCGATGAAGACGATGAATCAGATCCCCTCGCCGAAGTCAGGCAAGGTGACCGAGATCCTCGTCGATGACGGACATCCCGTCGAATACGGCCAAGCCCTCGTCGTCATCGAATAGGCCGATGCCCATGATTTCGAAAATCCTCATCGCCAATCGCGGGGAAATAGCCCTTCGCGTGCTCCGGGCCTGCAAGGAGCTCGGCATCGCCTGCGTCGTGGTTCATTCCACCGCCGACGCCGATGCCATGCATGTGCGCCTTGCCGACGAAAGTGTCTGCATCGGCCCGCCCTCCTCGCGCGAGAGCTATCTCAACATCCACCAGATCGTCGCCGCCTGCGAGATCACCGGCGCCGACGCCGTGCATCCGGGCTACGGCTTTCTGTCGGAGAACGCCAAGTTCGCCGATATCCTCGAAGCCCACGGCATTACCTTCATTGGGCCGACGGCGGATCATATCCGCATCATGGGCGACAAGATCACCGCCAAGACGACGGCGCTCGAGCTCGGCATTCCCGTCGTTCCGGGCTCGGACGGCGAAGTGAAGACCGAAGAGGATGCGCTGAAGACGGCCGCCGAAATCGGCTATCCCGTGCTGATCAAGGCCACGGCCGGCGGCGGCGGACGCGGCATGAAGGTCGCCAAGAGCGAGGCCGACCTGATCGAGGCCTGGTCGACAGCGCGCACGGAAGCGGCAGCCGCCTTCGGCAACGATGCCGTCTACATGGAAAAATATCTCGGCAAGCCACGCCACATCGAAATCCAGGTGTTCGGCGACGGCGAAGGCAATGCCATCCATCTCGGCGAGCGCGACTGCTCGCTGCAGCGGCGCCATCAGAAGGTCTGGGAAGAGGCGAATTCGCCGGCACTCAACGTCGAGCAGCGTATGAATATCGGCCAGGTCTGCGCCGATGCCATGAAGAAGCTGAAATATCGCGGCGCCGGCACGATCGAATTCCTCTATGAAAACGGCGAGTTCTATTTCATCGAAATGAACACCCGCCTGCAGGTAGAGCATCCGATCACCGAAGCGATCACCGGCATCGACCTCGTGCACGAGCAGATCCGCGTCGCTTCCGGCGGCGGTCTCTCGGTGACGCAGGACGAAGTGCATTTTTCCGGTCACGCCATCGAGTGCCGTATCAATGCCGAGCACCCGCGCACCTTCGTGCCTTCACCCGGCACGATCACGCATTTCCACGCGCCGGGCGGCCTCGGCGTGCGCATCGATTCCGGCGCCTATCAGGGCTACAAGATCCCGCCCTATTACGACAGCCTCATCGGCAAGCTGATCGTGCACGGCCGTACCCGCGTCGAATGCATGATGCGCCTGCGCCGGGCGCTCGACGAATTCGTCGTCGACGGCATCAATACGACGCTGCCGCTGTTCCAGGATCTCGTCTCCAACCAGGATATCGCCAACGGCGATTACGACATCCACTGGCTGGAAGACTACCTCGCCAACACACCGGCGGCATAGGACAGGAATGGCAGGATCGCGCAGGAAGTCACCAGGCATAACCCCTGACATTCTCCTGCGCGCCTATTCCATCGGCCTGTTCCCGATGGCCGAATCCGCCGACGACCCGGAGATCTTCTGGGTCGAACCGGAACTGCGCGGCGTGCTGCCGCTCGACCATTTCCATGTGTCGAAAAGCCTGGCCAAGGCGGTGCGCAAGAAGCCCTTCGAGATCCGTTTCGATCACGCGTTCGATCAGGTCATCGCCGCCTGTGCGGAGGAGACGTCCGGGCGCCCTAGCACCTGGATCAACAGGACGATCAGATCGCTTTATTCGACGCTCTTCGACATGGGCCATGCCCATACCGTCGAAGCCTGGGAGGGCAATGAGCTGGTCGGCGGCCTCTACGGCGTCTCGCTCGGCTCGGCCTTCTTCGGCGAAAGCATGTTTTCGCGCCGGACAGATGCCTCGAAGATCTGCCTCGTGCATCTGGTCGACCGGCTGCGGGAAAGGGGCTTCACCCTGCTCGACACGCAGTTCACCACCGAGCACCTGAAGACGTTCGGAGCGATCGACGTTCCGAAGGCCGATTATGCCGCGATGCTTGCCGCGGCGATGGAATCGCCGCATCTGGCGTTCTGAGGATCGTTTTCAGAGTAAAATCCAGCAGACAACATCGCCCCATGCCACACGCCGGGTTGAGGAAGATGCCGCAGACCAGCAAAGACGCAGTTACTTCGCCTTGGCGCCGTCAGGCGCCGGGACATCCGAACTTGCCTTGCATTCTTTCAGCCAGACGTCGTAGATCGGGTGCTCGACAGCGTTGAGGCCGGGGCTGGCGGCGAACATCCAGCCGGTGAAGATGCGGCGGATCTTGCGGTCGAGGGTGATCTCGTCGACCTCGACGAAACCGTCGATCTTCTGTGCTTCCGACTGGTCGCGCGAATAACAGGCCTTCGGTGTCACCTGCAGCGCACCGAACTGGACCGTCTCGTTGACATAGACGTCGAAGGTCGTGATGCGGCCGGTGATCTTGTCGAGGCCGGAAAAGACGGCAACCGGATTTTCGATGCGTGCGGCATGTGCCGCAACTGGTGGAAGCAGGGCCGAGAGCGCCAGCAGCGATCCGGCGGCACGCAGGACCATGTTCCGCGTGAAGAGCTTCATATGTACCCGTCTCCAGACATTTTCAGTTCACAGCCGCGGTCAAGCGCGGCCAACGTGCGGGTAAAGGTCAATTGTGGCCAAAAGCCGGGTCTTGGGATCGCCCGGTCGAGCCGTCTCAGTTGCCTGGCGTCCAGGCGTCGTAATCGCCGGTGACGCGCGGACGCTCGCCCGGAACGGCGATGGAACCCGGCGGACGATAGGCCTGCGGCGAACCGGTATGGTTGGGCCGGTGCGGCTTCTGCCAATCTTTGGCGACATAGGTCTCCTTGGACGGGGGAACATCGGTGCGATGATGCATCCAGCCATGCCAGCCCGGCGGAATGGCGGAGGCTTCGGCATAACCCTTGTAGATCACCCAACGCTTCGGCAGACCGTAGGAGGACATGCCGCCTTCGTAGTAGACGTTGCCGAATTCATCCTCGCCGACGCGCTTGCCAAATCGCCAGGTCGCAAAACGCGTGCCCATCGTCTGACCGTTCCACCAGGTAAAGGTCTGAACCAGAAGATTCCACATGTCTTTTCCTTGTGCCCGCCAGATGCGAGCCAAACCAGAATTCGTTTCCTCGCTTATGCCGTCGCCAAGCCGAATTGTCCAGCGATTCCACGACGGCCATGGTCATTTCAAAGCCATCTTGAAGCCGAGATGAGAGGGCTTGAAGCCCAGCCTTTCATAGAAACGGTGGGCATCCTTGCGCACCGCATTCGAGGTCAACGCTACCCGCCCGATACCGCGGCCTTTTGCCTCGGCAATGGCGAATTCGATCATCAGCGCACCGATCCCCTGCCCGCGCATATCGGCGCGTGTCTGCACCGCCTCGATAATCATCGCCGAGGAGCCGCGGCCGGTGAGCGTGGTCGTCACCATCGTCTGAAACGTGCCGACGACCTTGCCGCCGCGCTCTGCGACATAAAGCGTCTGGTCAGGCGAAGCCTCGATGACGGCGAAGGCCCTGACGTAATCGGTAAAGGCTTCAGCTTCCGTGGTATCGCCGTGACCGCCGAGTGCGTCGGCCGAAAACATAGCCACCAGCGCCGGCAGGTCGTCCTTGCGAGCTTCACGGATATTCAAATCTTGTGGCATCAAACTTTTCTACCTATGTAAAAATGGGACGATGATTGTTGCGGAAGGAAAAAGACGGATGTTCTTGAGCGATATCCGTGAGGTCAGATACTCCGCCAGGGATATTCGGCTTAGAATTGCACTATCAACACTGGTGATAATTTTCTTCGGCTTCGGGATTTTCGATAGGACTTTGAATTCGTTTTTCCTGTCCCTCCTCTGTGGTCCGCCAGTTGCGTACTACCTATTTCGCAATCTTTATGTCCTGATCTTTTCATCCAATAAGACGATCATTGCGATAGGTCCAAATGGCTTCAAAGATCTTCGGCTAATGCAAGAATTAATTCCGTGGCCGGCAGTCGCACGCATCGAGGCGGCGGCACCCACGCTGGCGCAAAGGATTTTGCGAACAATTTTTCTCGTTCTGGGCAACCTGTTGTCCGCATCGCCGGGAACGGACGCAGAAGGCACTGGAGATACAATCGCTGTCTGGTGCCGACCAGACGGCATTCAGGGTCGCAAACCGGTGTTCTCACTATTCCATACCGCACGTGCCACGAATGATCTTCGGCAACTGCGCATCGAAACGGGTGGTCTTACCGTCAGCAAGGAGCGACTGATGCAACTGCTCCAAACCTACCACACCCACCATAGCAAGGCACTCAACGATACAGGCGTTTAACCCGCCAAGCGCTTTTCCAACACCAATGCCGGAATGCCGGATTGTCCGGCTCCACTATTCTCGTTGCGGCCGATCTCGGTGAAGCCATGCGTGCGATAGAAGGCGATCGCCGCAGCATTCTGCGGTTCGACTTCGAGGCGCATGATCTCCGCATCGGGAAAGCAGGTTTCGAGCTCGGCGAAGATATCGCGGCCGATACCCTGGCGCTGCAGCGCCGGCCCGACATAGAGGAGATGCAGCATGACAGTCTTCGTCAATTGCTGCGACATGGCCGCATAACCCATGCCGCCGATATTGCGGCCATCATCGGCAACGAGGAATTCGGCATCCTTTCGCACGAGGCGCGTCTTCAGCGCCACCGGCGAAAAGAGATGGGTGATCAGATCCGCCACCTTGGCTCTGCCATGCAGGCTGTCATAGGTGGCATGAAAGCTCTCCACCAAGAGGGCGCGCACCTTCTCCAGGTCGCGCTCGCCGGCGGTGCGGACGAAATACACCGCTTACTCCTCGATGCCGAGCTTCGCCTTGACGAGGGCCTGGACGGCCTGCGGGTTGGCCTTGCCGCCGGTCGCCTTCATTACCTGACCGACGAACCATGCCGCCATGGTCGGCTTCGCCTTGACCTTTTCGACCTGATCGGGATTGGCGGCGATGATCTCGTCGACGGCCTTTTCGATCGCGCCGGTATCCGTCACCTGCTTCATGCCGCGCGCTTCGACGATCTCGGCGGGATCGCCGCCCTCGTTGAGCACGATCTCGAAGAGATCCTTGGCGATTTTGCCGGAGATGGTTTCTGCCTTGATGAGATCGATGATGGCGCCGAGCTGGGCCGGCGAAACCGGCGTCTGCTCGATGTCCTTGCCGGTGCGGTTCAGCGCGCCGAGCAGATCGTTGATCACCCAGTTGGCGGCCGTCTTCCCGTCACGGCCTGCGGCGACCGCTTCGAAATAATCGGCGATCGCTTTTTCGGAAACGAGCACCGAGGCGTCGTAGATCGACAGCCCGAGCTCGCGCACGAAGCGCTCCTTTTTGTCGTCAGGCAGTTCCGGCAGATCGGCTTCGAGCGCCTTGATGAAGGCATCGTCGAATTCGAGCGGCAGCAGATCAGGATCGGGGAAATAACGATAGTCGTGCGCATCCTCCTTGGAGCGCATCGAGCGCGTCTCGCCCTTGTTCGGGTCGAAGAGGCGGGTCTCCTGATCGATCTTGCCACCGTCCTCCAGAATGCCGATCTGGCGACGGGCTTCATATTCGATCGCCTGGCCGATGAAACGGATGGAGTTGACGTTCTTGATCTCGCAACGCGTGCCGAAACCCTCGCCCGGCCGACGGACGGAGACGTTGACGTCGGCGCGCATCGAACCTTCGTCCATGTTGCCGTCGCAGGTGCCGAGATAGCGCACGATCGAGCGCAGCTTGGTCATATAAGCCTTGGCCTCGTCGGACGAGCGCATGTCGGGCTTGGAGACGATCTCCATCAGCGCTACGCCGGAACGGTTCAGATCGACATAGGACATGGTCGCGTGCTGGTCATGCATCGACTTGCCGGCATCCTGCTCCAGATGCAGGCGCTCGATGCCGATCTCGATATCTTCGAACTGGCCCTGGCGGTCCGGTCCGAGCGAAATGACGATCTTGCCCTCGCCGACGATCGGATCCTTGAACTGCGAGATCTGATAGCCCTGCGGCAGGTCGGGATAGAAATAGTTTTTGCGATCAAACAGCGAGCGCTTGTTGATCTGGGCTTTCAGGCCGAGGCCGGTGCGAACCGCCTGCCTGACGCATTCCTCGTTGATGACGGGCAGCATGCCGGGCATGGCGGCGTCGACCATCGAGACGTTCGAATTCTGCGGCTTGCCGAACTCCGTCGAAGCGCCGGAGAAGAGCTTCGAATTGGACAGCACCTGGGCATGGACTTCCATGCCGACGATGACTTCCCAGTCGCCGGTCGCGCCGGGGATGAAGCGTTTCGGATCAGGCGTGCGGACGTCGACAAGGGTCATCTGATGCTCTTTGCAGGCTGTTCTTTTCCACTGGTGAGGTAAAGGAAATGGCGTGCCGGTGCAAGGCTTTCGCCATGGCGTGCATCGCGGTTTTGCCGTCCATTAACGCAGCCGCGGTAGGGTTCCCCTATGACGATGACCGATATTATCAAATGGGCCTTGCTGTTTCTGGCGCTGAACCTTTTGGTATTCTGGATCTATTTCTTCGACAAGCAGGCGTCGCGCCACGGCAGGCGGCGCATCAGCGAGCGCACGCTTCTCTTGCTTGCGCTGATCGGCGGCAGCCTTGGCGCGGTGGCGGCACAGCAGCTGTTGCGGCACAAGACGAGAAAGGAGCCGTTCCGGTCAATCCTGGCGGCGATCCTGATACTGCATGGCGCACTGATTGCTGTGCTGGCCTTCGTGCCGCAATGGAGCCTTCTGCTTCCTCGGGATTTTTGAAGCGTCAGAATTCCAGCCCATACCCACCTTGGCCGTCGGAGACCAGCTGTTTCGTTAGCCCGACGGAGGGGACGTCGCGATCGAGCTTCGGATTGTAGGCGACAGAGAGCCAATGAATGCTGTAGCCGTGCTTCTGAAAAAAGCCGATCGCCTCGCCGTTGCCGGAATGGGTCTGCATCGCCGCCTTCTCGAAGCCCTGATCGGCAATATCCTTTTCGATGCGCTCAAGAAGAGCCGAACCGAGGCCCTGGCGGTTGAAAGCGGGGTCGATCCAGAAATCCGAGATGGTTTCGTCCAATCCCTCGCGCGCCGCCCAGCCTGCGACCTGGCCGTTCTGCTCGACGACGGTGATGGTCAGCCAGTCGTTTTCCACGAAGTTCCGGAAGGCGCTGCGCGCCGCGTCGGTCATCGCGTCCGATTCGCCGATCGACGCCATCGCCTTTTTCCAGGCCCTGAGCCCGATCTCGCTCAATAGCTCCGCTTCACCGTCGCGGGCATTGCGAATGTGGATCAACGACACCTCCGCGTAACGCGTCAACTAGACCACTGAGTCGCGGATTTTACCAGTAGCTCCAACGGGATGATCGACCGAAACCGCGGTTTTCGACTGGTTTTGAGAGATAAGTACGCTCTTGACCGGATTTTCCGGGCTGAATAATAGGTCTTATCGAGGTGTTTTATGTTGAGCCTGCCTGAGACCCGGTAAAGGCCCTGCCCGCAAGTTCGCTTGCGCGCATGGGCCCGAAAAAAACGAAGCCCTGACGTTCGAATGAGCGCCAGATCGTTTTTGTGCGCCCTGACGGGCGCGATACCGGATCTCAATACATGGACATTTCTCGCACGGAGCAGCGCATCCTGCATCTCATGGCCCAGGGCGGCCGCATTGAAATTACCCGCGACGACGACAGGAAGATCGAGGCGGTCAGTTGCTTCACCCGCGACGGCTGGCTCTATCCCGGCGTCGATCTCGATCTCTTCCGCAGGCTGAAGCGACTGAGGGCAATCAAGTCCTCAGGCGGCCACCCCTACCGGATCACCGAAAGAGGGCTGAGGTTGGTCAGGTCGCAGCTGAACAACAGGTAATAGCGGCACTCCCGATCGCGTCTGGAGCGGGCGCGATCGGGGGTATCGCCTCAAGCCTTTGCAGAAAGTTCCGTCCGCATTGCCGACCACTCGTCGGCCATCGTGCCTGTGCCGCGTGCCTTGCCGGCGCGGCGATACCAATAATCGGCGTTCCAGTCGTCGCCTTCGATGCGATGGCAAAGGGCGTGCCCCCAGTCGAACGGCTGTTCGCCCTCGTGGCGCTGGCAGATGTCGTGGACCGCCTGCCACTCCGCACCCATGGTGAAACCGCCGGCAGAGAGGCGATCGAATGCCTCGATCAATCGCACAAGATCACTGTTCGCCATAAGACCTCCTTGCTGGTTCCTGCTATCGGTCAGCCAACCGCTTCTCCAGATGCACCTTTTCAAGCGAGACGCCCATGCTCTCGGAAAATTCGCGGCCGCGCCAGATGATGGTGAAGCCACAGCGTTCGTGGAGGCGGATTGCGCCCTCGTTCCCGGCATGCGTGTCGAGCCTGGCAGTCGCCAGTCCCTCTGAGGCCATCAGCTCGCACAAGTGAAGCAGGAGAGCCCGGCCAACGCCGTTGCCCTGATGGTCGGGATGCACCCAGAGGTCGGACACATAATTCGGTTGGTTTTCACGCGCGCCCCAGCCGATGATCGTCCCACCCCGTTCCGCAATGACGATCTCGCCTTTCGTTTCCTCAGGAAAGATGGCGAACTCGTGCCGCACCCTGGCGATCACATCGGGATCGAGATAGCTGTCGTCGAAGGCATCGCTTGCGGCCCATGCGGCAAAACCGAGGGCGCCGACCACTTCGTGGTCAGCAGCCGCTATCTTCCGGATCGTTAGGTCCGTTACCACCACTTGGCCGGCGTAAACCGGCCGGCTGCCTGCTCGATGACGTGAGCGGTCTTGAAGAGGGTTTCCTCGTCGAAAGGCTTGCCGATCAGCTGCAGGCCGAGGGGCAGTCCCTTGTGGTCGAGGCCGGCCGGCACGGCGATGCCGGGCAGGCCCGCCATGTTGACCGTCACGGTGAAGATGTCGTTCAGATACATCTTCACCGGATCGGCGGCGAGGTTCTCATCGGCAACGCCGAAGGCAGACGACGGCGTTGCCGGCGTCAGGATGGCATCGACGCCGGCGTCGAAGGCGAGTTCGAAATCGCGCTTGATCAGCGTGCGGACCTTCTGGGCGCGGATGTAATAGGCATCGTAATAGCCGGCCGACAGCACATAAGTGCCGATCATGATGCGGCGCTTGACCTCCTTGCCGAAGCCCGCGGCACGCGTCTTCTCGTACATGTCGACGATATCCTTGCCGTCGACGCGCAGGCCGTAGCGCACGCCGTCGTAGCGCGCGAGGTTCGAAGATGCCTCGGCCGGAGCGACGATATAATAGGCCGGAAGGGCGTATTTGGTGTGCGGCAGCGAGATGTCGACGATTTCGGCACCCGCTTCCTTCAGCCAGGCGATGCCCTGGCGCCAGAGGGTCTCGATCTCATCAGGCATGCCATCGACACGGTATTCGTTCGGAATGCCGATCTTCATGCCTTTCAGCGATTGGCCGAGAGCTGCTTCGTAATCCGGCACCGGCAGATCGACCGATGTCGTGTCCTTTGCGTCGACGCTTGCCATCGACTTCAAAAGGATCGCGGCATCGCGTACGTCGCGGGCGATCGGGCCCGCCTGGTCGAGCGAAGAGGCGAAGGCGACAGTGCCCCAGCGCGAGCAGCGGCCATAGGTCGGCTTGATGCCGACGGTGCCGGTGAAGGCGGCCGGCTGGCGGATCGAACCGCCGGTATCGGTCGCGGTCGCGCCGGCGCAAAGATGCGCGGCTACCGCTGCGGCCGAACCGCCGGACGAGCCGCCGGGCACGAGCTGCTGGTTGGAGCCTGCGGCACGCCAGGGATTGATCACCGGGCCATAATGCGAGGTCTCGTTGGACGAGCCCATGGCGAACTCGTCCATGTTCAGCTTGCCGAGCATGACAGCGCCGTCATCCCAGAGGTTCTGCGTCACGGTCGATTCGTAACGCGGCTCGAAACCATCGAGAATGTGGCTGCAGGCCTGGGTGTGAACACCGACGGTGGCGAAGAGATCCTTGATTCCGAGCGGAATGCCTTCGAGTTCGCCCGCCTTGCCGGCGGCGATGCGCTCGTCGGAGTTCTTGGCCATGACGCGGGCGAGATCCGGCGTGATCTTGATATAGGCGTTAAGCCGGCCATTGGCCGCATCGATCGCCGAGATATAGGCTTCGGTCAGTTCGATCGCGGTGATTTCCTTGGCGCGCAGCTTCTGGCGGGCTTCGGCAATGGTCAGGCTGGTGAGTTCGCTCATCGTGTTTTCGCTTCAGATCTGGAAATGGCAACAGGGTCGGAAAGAGGCTTCGAAGCCTTATTCGACGACTTTCGGCACCAGGAAAAAATTGTGGTCGGTGACGGGCGCATTGGCAACGATATCGGCTGCCTTGCTGCCGTCGGTCACCTCATCGGTCCGCTTCTTCATCGCCGTCGGGGTCACCGACGTCATCGCCTCGACGCCGTCGACATTCACTTCGGAGAGTTGTTCGACGAAGCCAAGGATGCCGTTCAGCTCGCCGACCATGCGATTTGCCTCGTCCTCGGAGACGGCAATACGGGCAAGGTGGGCGACGCGCTTCACGGTGGCAAGATCGACGGACATGGCATTCTCCGGATAGGATTTTTCCTACTCGCTATAAAGGCCATGTCCGCCTGACGCAACGGGGTTTCGTCAGATCGACAGGCTCTCGGAAGGCCTGATCGCCTTCACATCCGTCTTCGATCCGTCCATGCCGGCAACGAATTTTTCGGCCGTCTGGTCGATGATCGGAAAGGTGCCGTAGTGGCAGGGGATCGCGGTCTTGAAGTTGAAATAGCGCCGGCAGGCAAGGGCTGCCACAGCGCCGCCCATGGTGAAGCGGTCGCCGACCGGCACGAAGCCGATATCAGGCTGGTGCAATTCATTGATCAGCGCCATGTCGGAAAAGATGTCGGTATCGCCCATGGCAAGGATCGAGGCTTCGTCGTCGAAATGCAGCATCAGGCCGTTGGCGTTGCCGAGTGCGTGCGAGACGCCGTCCTCGGTGATTTGGGCGGAGGAGTGCAGCGCATTGGTGAAGGTTGCCGAGAAGCTGCCGAGCGCGATCGTGCCGCCGGTATTGCCCATCTCGATCTTGTCGACGCCCTTGGAGCCGAGCCAGGCGGCGAGATCGGCATTGGCGAGAACGACGGCGCCGGTTTCCTTGGCGAGTGCCACGGTATCGCCGACATGATCGCCATGGCCATGCGTCAACAGGATGTGGGTGATGCCGGCGGACACATCCTTGATATCCTGGCCGGAAAAGGAGGCGTTATAGCTGAGGAACGGGTCGAGCAGGATCTTCGCCTTTGACGTCTCGATGCGGAAGGCGGAATGGCCGAGCCAGGTGATCTTCATGAAATGTCTCCTTATTATGTGATGCAAAGCCGCTTTCGATGCCACATCAAAGAATGAGAGCATGATGTCGTCCGAAAACCGCTCACACTTTTCAGCTTCATGCCCTAAGGACATATCTTATGCGGCCGCAAAGAAAAGCGGCGGCGACTTCAATTTGTTTTGACGGGATGAAACGGCGATGACGGTGCTGACGATTGAGGAAATGGCGGAGACGCTTGCCCCGCGACAGGCGATTGCCGGCCTCGATCTCGGCACCAAGACGATCGGGCTTTCGATGTCCGATCTCGGGCGGCGTTTCGCCACGCCGCGCACGGTGATCCGCCGCGTCAAGTTCACTATCGATGCTCAGGCGCTCTTGGACTTCGCGACGGCGGAAAAGGTCGCAGGCTTCATCATCGGCCTGCCTATGAACATGGATGGATCAGCGGGTCCGCGCGTGCAAGCGACGCGCGCCTTCGTGCGCAACATGGAGCAGAAGACGCCACTGCCCTTCGTCTATTGGGACGAGCGGCTTTCGACGGTTGCCGCCGAACGGACGTTGCTCGAAATGGACGTCTCCCGCGCCAAGCGGGCCGAACGGATCGATTCGGCCGCCGCAAGCTTCATCCTTCAGGGCGCGCTCGACAGGCTTTCCTTGCTGGCAAGGTCCGATGGAGACGAATTCAGCGCCTGACGCGCCTTCCACCAGGCGATGATCGACTTGCGCTTCCGGAAGGCCAGGATGGCGAAAACGAAAAGGCTGTCCACCGCAATCGCGCGGGCAACGAGCGGCGGGATGGTCTCCGGCGGAATGCCGAGCGCCTTGCCATAAAGCTCGAAGGTCAGGTCATGGACCTGCCGGCTCAGCATGAAGATGCCGAAACTCATGTCGTAATAGGAGAGCCAGTACCATCCGCCCAGAAAGACGATGGGGCCGGCCCAGAAGATCAGAAACCACTTCATGCGGCCTCTCCTCCATGCTTGCGCGCCACGGGCAGATCGAGGGAGACCAACCAGGTCGACAATGCCATGATGCAAAGCACCAGCGTCGGAATTGCGATATCCAGCGCCAGGACTGCGAAAAACATCATCGCCGCCACCAAAAACACTGCCTTGGCGATCTTGGTTCCCATGGTCGTCAACTCGGGTCTTCTACTCATACAATCTCTGCTGAGACCACACTGTCGGGTTAACCAGCCCCACGCAACGTAAACCATTTGTTAAGGTTAATGCTACGCCCGCCCCCTGTGGATGAGTAGATATCAGCCGTAGACGCCGCGCACGATGCGCTTCAGCGCCGTCGCTGCCTTCTCCCAGTCCTTGGGCGTTTTCAGCGACAGGCCGGCGCACTGCCCGCCGGCTGCGGCGGCGAGCACGAGGTGCTGGATCGCGGCGATGACGACGGCGTTGACGGCTGCCGCATCCACCCCCTTCGGCGGCGCCAGCGAGCCGCGCATGCGCTCCAGCCAAAGAGCCAGCGCCTTCGAACGCGCCTCGGACAACCGCCTCACCTGTTCGGTGTTTTCCGATATCTCCCAGGCGAGGATGCGGCGCATCAGCGGATCGTTTCTCAAGGCGTCGAGGAGGAGAAGCGACAGCCGCTCCATCAGGTCACCATAGGTGAGCAGGAACATGCCGCCGGCGTCTTCCGGAATGCGATCCTTGACCCATGTGCCGAGATCGGCACCGATCGCCTCGACCAAGCCGTCGAGGCCGCCATAGTAACGATAGATCAGCTGCTTGTCGCAACCGGCGCGGCGGGCGACCGCATTGATGCCGAAATTCTGGAAGCCTTCCTCGGCGAGCAGCCCCTTGGCGGCGGCAAGGATGGCGCGCTCGGTGGCGCCGCGATCACGCGCGCGCCGTTCCGGCCCCTCGCCGGTCCCGGGTGAATTTTCAAGATTTACGGCTTCATTCAGCATGATTGACCCTTCCCCGCTGTCACCAACCGGTGAGTAACGGGGAGGCTGCATGCAATCAATCCTATCCCTTTGGGAAGATTGTGGATATTCGATCCGGACCGTTGATTGTCCGTCGAACGGATGTGGAGGGCTGCACGTTGGGCGGATCGGATCCGCTCAGAAATCTCGTCCTGGCGGTTGATCGTGATGGACGAACCCGGCATAGCTGCATTATGAACAAATCTAACAATCTCCGCTAAGGCCAAGCAATGGTGAACTATATCGAAGCCTCTACCGCGCCCCCGAAGAATACGGGCGCCATCCGGCTTTATGACGCTGAAGCATTCGAGGGCATGCGCAAGGCATGCCAGCTGACCGCGCGCTGCCTCGATGCGCTTGCCGATATCGTCAAGCCCGGCCTGCTGACCGATGAGATCGACAGGTTCGTCTTCGATTTCGGCATGGATCACGGCGCCTATCCGGCGACGCTGAACTATCGCGGCTACACCAAATCGACCTGCACTTCGATCAACCACGTCGTCTGCCATGGCATTCCGAACGACAAGCCGCTGCGTGACGGCGATATCGTCAATATCGACGTTACCTTCGTGGTCGACGGCTGGCATGGCGATTCCAGCCGGATGTATCCGGTCGGCGTCGTCAAGCGTGCCGCCGAGCGGCTGCTCGAGGTCACTTATGAATCGCTGATGCGCGGCATTGCCGCCGTCAGGCCCGGCGCCCGCACCGGCGCGATCGGCGAGGCGATCCAGACCTATGCAGAGGCCGAGCGCTGTTCGGTGGTGCGCGATTTCTGCGGCCACGGTGTCGGCCGGCTGTTCCACGATTCGCCGAATATCCTGCATTACGGCCGCGCCAACGAGGGGCCGGAGCTGCGCGAAGGCATGATCTTCACCATCGAGCCGATGATCAACCTCGGCCGCCCGCATGTGAAGGTGCTGGCCGACGGCTGGACGGCAGTCACCCGCGACCGCTCACTGTCGGCGCAGTACGAACATACCGTCGGCGTCACCTCCGATGGCTGCGAGATCTTCACGTTGTCGCCGGGTGGGCTCGACCGCCCCGGCCTGCCGTCGCACAACGGGTGACGGGCCGATGGCGAAAGGCCCCGTTTCGACATCTTCCGACGACGAGCTGCCTTTCCTAACGCAAGAGTCCCTTGCCGCCGACGAACGCTCGTTCTTTGGCGGACGGCCGCAAAAGCCGTCCGCGCCGAATGCCAGGACCGCCCTGCCCGCCTCGCTCGCCGGCCAAGAGCATTATCACGGCCATCGCGAGCGATTGCGTGACCGCTTTCGGGAGCTCGGCGACACCGCGCTGGCCGACTACGAAATCCTCGAACTGCTGCTTTTCCGCATGATCCCGCGGCGCGACACCAAGCCGATCGCCAAGGCACTGATCGAGCGGTTCGGCTCGCTCTCCGGCGTCTTCGGTGCGCCTCAGGCGCTGCTGATGGAGGTCAAGGGCGTCGGCGAGGCCGTGGCGCTCGACCTGAAGCTGATCTCGACTGTCGCCCACCGGACGTTGAAGAGCGAGCTCAGGAGCAAACAGGTCCTGTCCTCGTGGTCTTCTGTCATCCAGTATTGCCATGCCGCCATGGCGCACGAGACGCGCGAACAGTTCCGCATCCTCTTCCTCGACAAGCGCAATGTGCTGATCGCCGATGAGGTGCAGGGCCGCGGCACGGTCGACCATACGCCGGTCTATCCGCGCGAGGTGGTCAAACGCGCGCTCGAGCTTTCGGCCACGGCGATGATCCTCGTCCACAACCACCCCTCCGGCGATCCGACGCCATCGCGCGCCGACATCGACATGACAAAGGTGATCATTGATGCGGCCAAGGCGCTCGATATCACTGTCCACGACCACGTCATCATCGGCAAGGATGGCCATGTCAGCCTGAAGGGGCTGAAGCTGATGTAATCCCGCTACACAACCACCGCCTATCCTTGCCTATACCAAAGCCCTCCACGGAGACGATCATGTCGAATGGTCCCAGCGCGGTTCTCACTTCCGATGAGATCGACGCGATTGCACGTGACGTCGTTGCAGAAGGACAGGCGGGCCGCAGGCAGGCGGCATGGCAGAAGATCCAACCATTTCGAAAGGCCCAGCGCCACCAGACTGAGGCCGCGATGGCATTGTTATGGATAGTCGAGGAACAAAGCCTCGCAAGGGAAGAGGCGACAGACGTTCTTTCCGAGATCGCAGATGCCCACGCTGACAACATCGATATCCTTTCGGCGCTTGGGCTATGCCTAGAAGCCGTCCGCGACATCGATGATCTGAACGCGCCACCGCCGGAACACCCGATATTTCAGACGATGGTCGCGAAGCTGGACCGCTTAGCCAAGCTCCATGAGGGGCGGCCTGAACAGGAGCAGATACTGCGTGGGCTCGCCACGTCGGCGCGAATGATGGCGCGCCAGATGGATGCAATCGCCGAGAACAGTCTCTGGAAACTCACCGAAATCGATCCACGGAATAGCGCGTATCAATACAATTTGGGCCTTTTCTACAAGACGCGGGGCAGATTCGCAGAAGGCGCAGCGGCAGGCCGGGCTGCTGCAAGCCTGCAGCAGGAGGTTATTGACAGCTCCGAGTGGAACCTTGGAATCTGCGCCACCGGCGCAAGGGACACCGATACCGCTTTGAACGTGTGGAAGCGGATGGGACAGAAGATCGAGCTTGGACGGTTCGGGCTACCGGAAGGTGGGTATCCGGCCTGCAAGGTGAGGCTTGCCCAGCGGCCCCTTGCTGAGCGGACGGCGGAATCTGATGATCCAGGGGAAGAGGAGACAGTATGGATCGAACGTTTAAGTCCGTGTCATGGCATTATTCGCAGCGTGTTGTACGGCAATCTCAGCGTCGACTATGGCGATGTCGTCCTCATGGACGGCGCCCCGATTACGCACCACACCTACGGTGAACAGCAGATACCGGTCTTCCCGCATTTGGCAACGCTTCTGCGCCGGAACTACCAGTTCTTTGCTTTCGCGGGCACGCAAGAGACAGCGCGGCAATTGGTCGATCTGAGTGAGGAATTGGATGGGGACGCCGTTATCTATTCGCACACCGAGAGCCTTAAGATCATGTGCGCAAATTGCTGGCGCAACCCCGATACTGATCACGTAGATCATGAGAAAATGGAAAAACACGTCGTCACCGGTCGCATTGCGGCGCCGCCCGACATCGCACCTGCACGACTTCTGGATCTGATCGACAGGGGAATCGAAAAGCGAGGAACTTGCCAGCTCTATGCGCCCGATCTTTGCGCAGCAGCGGGGCAGTTGGCGCGCGAGCGGATCGACAGACGTCGGTTTGCTCTATTGACGGACAACTAGCGACATTCCTGCTCGGAAAAATCGCGGCCAAGCGCGCGCTGGAGTTCTCCACGAACACGCTGATCCCGGTCCATCTCCGCGAGAAGACTGCGGAATGCTGGAGTTGACAGCAGTCGGTAGTGCGCGATTGTATGCAGTCCTGCACCACCACAGCCTGGACAATGCCCACCCGAAATACCGAGAAGATGAAGCTCCATGACGATCCGCAGCGGCAACACCGATCGATCGACCCGGCTCTGCCGCGACGTGCTCTGCCTCGACGATTTTGAAATAAAGGCGCGACGACATCTGCCAAAGCCGTTGTTCGGTTATATCGCCGGCGCGACCGAGACCAATGCGTCGCTGCGGCATAATGCAGAAGCTTTCCAGGCCTATGCCTTCCGGCCTCGTGTCCTTCGGGACGTCTCGAAACGCAGCACCGAGACTAGCCTGTTCGGCAAGACCCATGCCGCGCCGTTCGGCATCGCGCCGATGGGTATCAGCGCGCTGATGGCCTATCGAGGTGACATCGTGCTTGCGCAAGGAGCGGATCAATCGGGAATCCCGATGATCATAAGCGGTTCATCACTTATCCCCTTGGAAGAGATAGCTGCAGTTTCGCCGCAAGCATGGTTTCAGGCCTATCTCCCCGGCGAGCCCGACCGTATCGACGCTCTCATCGATCGCGTCGGCGCGGCCGGCTTGCGCACGCTTCTGCTGACCGTGGATACAGCCACGCTGCCAAACCGAGAAAACAATGTAAGGGCAGGATTCTCGACGCCTCTGCGTCCCGGTCTCCGCCTGGCATGGCAGGGCATCTCGCACCCGCGCTGGACCACCGGCACATTCCTGCGCACGATCGTCCGGCACGGCATTCCGCATTTTGAAAATTCCTATGCCACAAGAGGCGCGCCGATCATCTCCTCGAATGTCGCGCGCGATTTCGGCAGGCGCGACCATCTCAACTGGAACCATCTGGAGCGGATACGCAACAGGTGGTCCGGCAAACTTGTGGTCAAGGGGATCATGCATCCTGATGACGCGGCCCGGGCTGTCGACACCGGGGCTGATGGCGTGATCGTCTCCAACCATGGCGGCCGCCAGCTCGACGGCACCGCGTCTCCCCTTCAGGCCCTTCCGGAGATTGCGTCCCGTGTTGGCGACCGCGTTGCCGTCATGGTCGATGGCGGTTTCAGGCGTGGAACGGACATCATGAAGGCCCTCGCGCTCGGGGCCTGTTTCGTGTTCGTGGGCAGGCCGTTCCTTTATGCCGCAGCCGTCGCGGGCCTACCAGGCGTGCTCAAGGCGGCCGATATCCTGAAGACGGAATTGCATAGCAATATGGCGTTGCTCGGCGTCAACAAGGTGGGCGATATTTCCGCGGACTACATCACCCGTGCATGAAAAGCCGTCGAGCCACCGAGCATGGCAAGCGACCCTGCCGGTATTCGTCGGCTACGGCCCAAGACGTAAAGCTGTTTCTCGCAGGGCTCACTTGCCCGAAAAAGTACCCGTCAGGACCAATCAGGTGGCCGTAAAACAATCTGTAACGTTGACCGGCTAACGATGGACGGGCGACATTTTGCGTCGCAATATGATTCCTTTCCAATCCGGGGCTTGATGATGCTTCAGTACGATCTCGTTGTGGTGGGCAGCGGTCCCGCAGGGCGCCGCGGCGCGATCCAGGCGGCAAAACTCGGCAAGAAAGTGCTTGTCATCGAGCAGGGCAAACGCGTCGGCGGCGTGTCCGTGCATACCGGCACCATCCCTTCCAAAACGCTGCGCGAGACTGCGCTTAATCTTTCCGGCTGGCGCGAACGCGGCTTCTACGGCCGGTCATACCGCGTCAAGGAAGAGATCAGTGCAGATGACCTGCGCCGCCGCCTGCTGATTACGCTCAATCACGAGGTCGAGGTGCTGGAACACCAGTTCGCCCGCAACCGCGTGCAGCATATTCGCGGCAAGGCGAGCTTCATCGATGCGTCGACGCTGCAGGTAATCAAGGATGACGGCGAGACCACGCAGGTCACCGCCGCCAGCGTGCTGCTCGCCGTCGGCACAAAGCCGTTCCGCCCCGATTACATGCCCTTCGACGGCAAGACCGTTCTCGACAGCGACGAACTGCTCGACATCCAGGACCTGCCGCGATCGATGGTGGTTATCGGCGCCGGCGTCATCGGAATCGAATATGCGACAATCTTCAGCGCGCTCGACACCGCCGTCACCGTCATCGACCCGAAGGCGACAATGCTCGACTTTATCGACAAGGAAATCATCGAGGATTTCACCTACCAGCTGCGCGACCGCAACATGAAGCTGCTGCTCGGCCAGAAGGCCGACAAGGTGGAGAGGCTCGAAAACGGCAAGGTCGGACTGACGCTCGACAGCGGCCGACGCCTGACGACCGACATGGTGCTTTTCGCCGCCGGGCGCATGGGGGCGACTGATGCGCTGAATCTTCAGGCCATCGGCCTCGAAGCCGACAGCCGCGGCCGTCTCAAGGTCAATCCGGAAACGTTCCAGACATCGGTTGCCAACGTCTACGCCGCCGGCGACGTCGTCGGCTTTCCGAGCCTTGCCTCGACCTCGATGGAACAGGGCCGCATCGCCGCCCGCGTCGCGGTCGGCGCAGTTGCCAAGGAGCCGCCGAAATATTTCCCCTACGGCATCTATGCCGTGCCGGAGATCTCGACCTGCGGCCTGACCGAAGAAGAGATGAAGGAGCGCGGCATTCCCTATGAATGCGGCATCGCCCGCTTCCGTGAGACGTCGCGCGGTCATATCATGGGCCTCGACACGGGGCTTTTGAAGCTGATCTTCTCGCTGAAGACCCGCCGCCTGCTCGGCGTGCATATCGTCGGCGAAGGCGCCACCGAGCTGGTGCATATCGGCCAGGCGGTGCTCAATCTCAAAGGGACCGTCGAATATTTCGTCGAGAACACCTTCAACTATCCAACGCTCGCCGAAGCCTACAAGATCGCCGGCCTCGATGCCTGGAACAGGATGGGCGACATCAAGTCGGAGCTCTAAAGTCCGTCGCGTCGTCAAGGGAACTGCCGTCTCAGTCCGGCCGCCAAAATGGAGGCGAATGACATTGCGCATCATCTCGCTGAACGCATGGGGCGGCAGGCTTCATGAGGCGCTGATTGAATATATGACGGCGGTCGATCCCGACGTGCTATGCCTGCAGGAGGTTTTGCGCGCACCCGGCACCCGCTCGGGCTGGTCGGTCTATCGGGACGGCGATGTCGAGCTGCCGCAGCGCTTCAATCTCTTTACCGAGATCAGCACCGCCCTGCCCGGCCACGACGGCTTCTTCTGCCCGACATCGAGAGGCGAACTCTTCGACGGCGATACCGCCATTGTCGCCGAATTCGGGCTGGCGACCTTCGTGCGCAAAACGCATTCCGTCATCGCCCAAGGGTTGGATTTCGTGCATGGCCGTTTTTCCGCCGATGGCTGGGGCGAGCATCCACGGCCGCGAAACGCCCATTGCATCCGTCTCTTCAGCCATGAGCACGCTTCTACCGTGACCATCGCCCACATGCATGGCCTGCGCGATCCCGCAGGCAAGGGCGACACACCGGCGCGCGAAGAGCAGGCCGCAGCGCTGGTCAAGCTCATCGAGGGCGTCTGGTCCGGCGACGAAGGGCTCATCGTCTGCGGCGATTTCAACGTACTGCCTGATAGCGCGACCTTTGAGATGCTCGCCAGACTCGGGCTTTCCGACCTGGTCACCGGAAGCGGCCTTGTAGACACGCGAACCTCCTACTATCTGAAGCATGGCCGCTTTGCCGACTACATGCTGGTGACGCCGGAGGTGAAGGTTGCCAAATTCGAGGTGGTCGAGGCGCCCGAAGTCTCCGACCATCGCGCATTGCTGCTCGATATCGGGTAGTATATTGAGGAATGATACACCTCGCGAAGCGTTTGCGCGCCGTACCGTTTTTTTACGCCTTAGTTTGACCTACTAAATCGCATTGGTATGTCGTGCCTGTCTATGCCTTCAACGCCATTTTTTGCCTTCGGGCAAAAGCTTCTAAAGAAAGATAGATACTCTTGTCCCATGTCTTGGAAGCTGCGCGCAGACGTTTTCAGCTGATCCTGATCAAGCCGTCGCATTATGACGACGACGGCTACGTCATCCGCTGGTGGCGGGCGATGATCCCCTCCAATTCGCTGGCGGCGCTCTACGGCATTGCCGCCGAATGCGCCGAACGCAAGGTGCTCGGAGACGATACGGCGATCGATATCACCGTGATCGACGAGACCAATACGCGGATCGATATCGCCGGACTGCTGGCGCAGTTCAAGCGTCACGACAATTTCGGCATGATAGCGCTCGTCGGCGTCCAGACCAACCAATATCCGCGCGCTCTCGATATCGCCCGTCCCTTCCGCGATGCCGGCCTGCCGGTTTCGATCGGCGGCTTCCATGTTTCCGGCTGCCTGTCGATGCTGGATGGCAAGGCGGTCGGGCTCGACGCCTGCCGCGACATGGGCATCTCGATGTTTGCCGGCGAAGCCGAGGGCCGGCTCGACATGGTGCTGCGCGATGCCGCCGCCGGTGAGCTGAAGCCGCTCTATAATTTCATGAACGACCTTCCCGGCATCGGCGGCACGCCGGTTCCCTTCCTGCCGAAGGACAATATCCAACGCACGCTCGGGCTCAGCACCAGCTTTGATGCCGGACGTGGCTGTCCCTATCAGTGCTCGTTCTGCACCATCATCAACGTACAGGGACGCAAGTCGCGCTTCCGCTCGGCCGACGACGTCGAAAAGCTGGTGCGGATGAACTGGGCGCAGGGCATCCACAAATTCTTCATCACCGACGACAATTTCGCCCGCAACAAGGATTGGGAAGCGATCTTCGACCGGTTGATCGAACTTAAGGAACGGGACGGCATTCCGCTCGGCCTGATGATCCAGGTCGACACGCTCTGCCACAAGATCCCCAATTTCATCGAGAAATCCAGGCGCGCCGGTGTCACCCGCGTCTTCATCGGCCTCGAAAACGTCAATCCGGACAATCTGACCGCCGCCAAGAAGAACCAGAACAAGATCACCGAATACCGCAAAATGCTGCTCGCCTGGAAGGCGCAGGGCATCATGACGCTCGCCGGTTATATCCTGGGCTTCCCCGCCGACACGCCGGAATCGATCCGCCGCGACATCACGATCATCCAGGAAGAGTTGCCGCTCGACGTCATCGAATTCTTCATCCTGACGCCGCTGCCCGGCTCCGAGGACCATCAGGTCCTGTGGAAGAAGGGCGTCGAGATGGATGCCGATCTCAACATCTACGATGTCGAGCACGTCTGCACCGCCCATCCGAAGATGAGCAAGCAGGAATGGGAGGACATCTACCACGAGGCCTGGGCGCTCTATTATTCGCCTGAACATATGAAGACGCTGCTGCGCCGCGCCGTGGCGACCGGCGTACCGCTCGCAAGGCTCGTCAAGGTTCTGGTCTCCTTCGCGACCACCGTGCCGCTGGAAAATGTGCACCCGCTGCAAAGCGGCCTGCTGCGCCTGAAGACGCCGTCGGAGCGGCGCCCGGACCTGCCGCGCGAGAATCCGCTCGTCTTCTGGCCGCGCTTTGCCTGGGAAACCTTCCGCAAACATGCTTCGCTCGCCGGCACGATCATTGGCCTGACGATTTCGGCGTTCTTGATTTCAAGGGACGCGAAGTCGAAGACCTACATGGATCAGGCCCTGACGCCGGTCGCCGACGACGAAGAGGAAACGCTCCACCTCTTCACACAGACCGCCGGCGGCGCCGCAGCCGTCAACCACGTCAGGAAGGTCGCGCAACTGACCGCGCATTGAGTGGCAATTCTTGAACGGCGGCTGACGCCCGAACACATGGGCGGCAAGCCGATACATGTCGCTAAAGCGCGTCGCATCAATCAAGTTTGACAACGCGCTTTGAAAGCTCCGACTTGCCGTTTAAGCGACTTGGATCATCTTTGTGGTCTCGGCCACTTGCAGCGTGTCGACGAATTCGACGATCTTGACCGGTTTCCCATCTCGGAAATGGATCTTGTCGACGAATTCCGTATGGAAGCTCACGCCCGATGGGATGTGCCTGACCTCGCCTTCGCGGTGGGCAAAGACCATATGCTCATCCTCGTCCACATAGATACCGGCTGTCCTGATATTCGATAGATCCCATACAGTGATAAGCTGCGTTATCGCCTGGCGAAAAGCATGCCCGCTTGATTCAGTCGAAAAAGGCGCCAGCCGTGTATTGCCGACCATGCGAAAGGTGCAATTCTCGCCGATCAGCGCAAGGGTAGCTTCGACATCGCCACGGTCACGCACAGCATAGATTTCCTCCACGAGCTTCTTCATGTCTTGCTTTGCGGTCATTTTCAGGTCCCTCCACCATTAGCGAAATTTGCATCTAATTATACTTCCATGCAACTCTTTGTTGTTCCTAATGAATAAACACAATGGAGTAGGCGGCGAGAATGAAACTGACCTGGACAATAGAAAAAGGCCCCGCACGACGGCGAGGCCTTCCAAACTTCTGAACTGAAAAGCGATTATTCGGCGCTTTCGTCAGCCGCCTTCTTCTTCGGAGCAGCCTTCTTCTTCGGCGCGGCCTCTTCGCCTTCACCGGCGTCAGCTGCTTCGGCCTTGGCGGCAGCCTTCTTCTTCGGTGCTGCCTTCTTGGTTTCGGCCTTCGCTTCGCCTTCTTCCTCGGCGAGCAGCTCTTCCTTGGTCACCTTCTTGTCGGTGACGTCGATTTCGGTCAGCAGGTGATCGATGACCTTCTCTTCGAAGATCGGGGCGCGGATCGAAGCGGCGGCACCCGGCTGGCTGCGGAAGAATTCGAGGATCTGCTTTTCCTGGCCCGGATACTGGCGCAGCTGATCGTAGATGGCGCGCTGCATCTCGTCTTCGCTGACTTCGACGCCGGCCTTTTCGCCGATTTCGGAGAGAACGAGGCCGAGGCGAACGCGGCGCTCGGCGAGCGTCTTGTATTCCTCGCGAGCCTTCTCCTCGGTCGTGTCTTCGTCCTCGAAGGTCTTGCCGGACTGGGCGAGGTCGTTGTTCACCTGGCTCCAGATGCCGTTATATTCGGCGTCGACGAGCGAGTTCGGGGTCTCGAACTTGTACATCTCGTCGAGCTGGTCGAGGATCTGACGCTTCAGCTTCTGGCGGGTCAGCGAGCCGTACTGCGATTCGATCTGGCCACGGACGATTTCCTTCAGGCGGTCGGCGGATTCGATACCGAGCTTGGAGGCGAGTTCGTCGTTGATCTCGACATCGGCAGGTGCGGCGACTTCCTTGACTGACACGTCGAAGGTCGCTTCCTTGCCGGCAAGGTTCTTGGCCGGATAGTCGGCCGGGAAGGTCACAGTGATGGTCTTCTCGTCGCCGGCCTTGACGCCGATGAGCTGGTCTTCGAAGCCCGGAATGAAGCGGCCGGAGCCGAGCACCAGCTCAGCGCCCTGGTCGGTGCCACCTTCGAAGGCTTCGCCATCGACCTTGCCGACATAATCCATGGTGATGCGGTCGCCGTTCGCGGCCTTGCCGGTCTTGGTTTCGTAGGCGCGGGCGCTTTCGGCGACCTTCAGGACCTGCTCGTTGACTTCGTCGTCCGAGATGTCGATGACTTCGCGCGTGACCTTGATGCCCTTGACCGACTTCAGTTCGATCGGCGGCAGCACTTCATAGGAGAGCGTGAATTCGAAATCCTGCTCGGCGGCGAGGATCTTGTCGGCTTCGTCCTTGTCTTCCGTCATGGCGATTTCCGGCTGCGTGGCCGACTTCTCGCCGCGGCTGGACAGGATGGCCGCCGGCTGCTCGCGGACGATCTCGTTGACGAGGTCAGCCATGATCGACTTGCCGTAGACCTTCTTCAGGTGAGCGGCGGGGACCTTGCCCGGACGGAAGCCGTTGATGCGAACCTTGTCCTTCACATCGGCAAGACGCTCATTCATCTTGTCTTGCATGTCCTTGGCCGGGATAACGACCTTGATTTCGCGCTTCAGCCCTTCAGCGAGCGTTTCGATAACCTGCATGTCTTCCTACCTTCATTTCGTGGCGGCCGTGCCCAGACGCCGTTCGTTTCGATGAGCACGACGCCGGCGATCCTGCCGCGCGTGGCTTTTCCCAATTCCATATCATTCCGCCCAAAGCGGAATGGCACTCGCGGGCTATTCGGGACAACTCTCAATTGTTCTGGAACAACCGATTCCTAGTCTCCCGCCTGCAAACAGCTTGGTGCGGGTAGAGAGACTTGAACTCCCACGCCTTGCGGCACCAGAACCTAAATCTGGCGTGTCTACCAATTTCACCATACCCGCGTTCACAAAACCGCATGCCTATGCCTGCACATGAGGCCTTCCGGAGCGCGGCGTCTCTATATCACCCGATTTGGTCGAGGCAAAGGAAAAATGAACGGGAAATGACAGGGGATTTGCGGCCCTGGAGCCGCCCTGCCCCGAAGTGTGACGAGATCAGTAAAGCGGCTCGTCGTAAACCGGCTTGCCGTCAACGAGAAGGCTGCGAATCTGTGCGCTTCCATCAGGCGAGACACGCACTGCGATGGCGACGTTGCCGTCATTGCGGGCCTGCTCGAGCGGCTTGCCCTCGCCTTCGGGAACGTAGTAGCGCTCGATGCCGTATTCGACACGCATGCTGTCGCCGGCGGCAAGGCCGCCACTATAAAATGGCTGGCTGCGCAGGATTACGGTTTCCGGCTGCGGAGGCAGGTCGTGAAAGGACGATTCGGTCACCGTCCAGAAACCGTCCTCCTGCTTCTTCAACCGGACCCATAACATCCGTTCGCCGGCCTCGGCTGGAATACCGCCGGACACCGTCTGCACCGGCACCGAGGAAATGTCGTAATTCAAGACGACATAGTCGCCGCGCAGGAAATCGCGCGGATCGACGGGCGCCGTCTTCAGCAGCACCTCGGCGCCGTCGCTGAGGATCGATGCCCGGCTCTGGATGATCGTGCCGAGGATAAGGGTCTGCAGACCGGCGACGATGATGGCCGAAAGCAGATAGCCCTTGCCGGATTGCAGCCTTGCGATGAACGAGTTCATGCCCGCTCCCCCTGTGCATTCGCCGAAAAACGCCGTTCGAGACGGATGACCATCCAGGCGACCAGCGCGACCACGAGACCGGAGAAGAGGAAGAGGCTCGACGTGCCGAGGATCGAGCCGACGGTGACGGAGGCGAGGTAGAGCATCTCCGCGGCAAAGGTCGTATAGGCGAGATATCGCACCGCGCCATTATCCCTGCCGCGCAAGACGATCGCCAGCACGGAAGCGGCAAGCGTCGCCACTCCGAGCACCACCAGCCCCCAGCCGTCCTCGATCTCGAAATGCAGCAGCAGGAAGCCGATTACGGCGACGAGGAAGCTGTAGAAGGCTGGAGCCGCACCAGCGCTTCTGACCAAGGAGGCAATGGGCCGGAGCGGCAACGCCGTAAGGACGAAGGCCGCCATGCCGCCGATCGCGAAGGCAAGCGCGACGGCGATCTCCTCATAAAGAGTATAGAGCCAGGCGAGCCAGCCGATCAGCAGCAGATAAGCCAGGTGGCGGGCTCGCTCGGCGCCGGTATACCGCACCAGTCCGATGACGATCACCGCCATGATGGGCGCCATCCAGGGATCGAGACCGATCCAATGCGTCTCGTTATTCTCAAGATAGACGGCGAAGGACGCCCAGGAGAGGAAGCCGGCGACGACGGTCACGGCGCCCGAACGGAACAGGATCGCCGAGATCGTCGCAATCGCGAACCACAGATACATCACCGTCTGCTCGTCGCCGGAGAGATGATACATCTGCCCGACCAGCGAGATGGCCCCGCCGAAACTCATCGCGCCGATGACCAGCAAGCCGCCTGCGGCGGCTGTCGCACCGCGGGCAAGCATTCGGGCGGCGGCGATATGCACCACCCATATCAGGACAAGGATGCCCACCACGCGCACCAGGCGCGGGATGGCCTCCCAGTTGGAGGCGACGACCAGCAGGATGGCAGCTGCAAGCAGCACCGCTGCCAGCGCCATCAGCACCCGGCCGAGGCTGAAGCTTGCCGGGCGGCTGTCATATTCGGCGAGAAGCGCACCTGCCGTTTCCTGCCCGAGCAGGCCCTTGCCCACCCAGAGCGAAAGATCCCGCTCCAATCTGCCGCGATACATGCTCAACCCCTCGAATTCCGCAACGTCGACTGCGGCGCTGCAGCTCACGCCGTTATAGACGCAGCACGGATGTTCGCAAACGCTCTTGCGACAATTATACAAGTTCCTCACTGGTCTAAATAGTATCGAGTGTTAACCGGCCGCTAACGTCAGAAGCGCCAATATAGGCATATGGACGGAGAGGCATGCGATCCATGCATATCCCCCATGAATTTATTGCACTGCACAATACTCATTAGTCATACTATTGATCAGCGCATCGAAGCACGGGGATGGCGCCCCGGCCCGGCATCAGCCGGACGCCCGCGGATGCATTGTCCGTGACGAGATTCGCAGCCGCGCACTCCTCCTCCCAGCGCGCTGCGATAGACTGGCAACACTCCTCCTCCCAGTTGTCAGTCACCATAACGCGCCCGCCGGATCCTCCCCCGGCGGGCGTTTTTGTTTAGCCAGAGCTTCATTAAAGCCTTGGCGGCGAGAGGATTTTGGTCGCATGGCGCCGTCATGCCACATTGTCGTCACGCCGCCCCACCAACTCCGCGAGGGGATGGGCGACTTCCGATCCGAAGCGGAACGGCTCTTTGCAGCGGACGCACAGGCGGAATCGCCGGGGGAAGGAGCGTTTTCTGTTATGGCACCCCATTCGCCTCTCTCAATCGAACTGCTTTTCAAAAGTCATTCTGCCTATTCGTTGACCAAAAAATGGTAAGTCTGCGTCAAATACCCTTTGAGCAATGCATGCATGGCATAGGTGATCTGAAAACTTGTCTATTTTAGTCTTTCGCGTCGCAACATATATTCCAGTCATCAAATAGAGGTCAGCGCCGATCGGTAGCTGCTGGCGGATGAAACCCTCGGAAAGGGGCTTAACATGAACTTCTCTCGCTCTTTCAATAACTGGCGCAAGTATCGTCAGACCGTCACCGAACTCGGCCGCATGACCAACCGCGAATTGCACGATCTCGGCATCGACCGTTCGGACATCCATCGCGTTGCCCGTGAGGCTTCTCACCGCTAATTCCAGGCGATCCGCTGCTCCTCCCAAGCAGGATTGTTCTCGATTTAAACGCCCGCTGTACCCGCAGCGGGCGTTTTCTTTTGCCTGCATGGGGCTGTCGCGGCGGTTGCAGGTTTTTCCCACTCCTTAGCCCGCTCAAAAAATATCCTCTGCTTAATTGAAGAGCATCATAGTGCACAATTGCATGGCAGACGCCTTTTATTTGCACTGCACAATCGGACGGTTCTCGCCTATATAAACGTCAACCGCAGAGAGACAGGCGATCCCGCCGTCCCGCGGACATAGGAAGAAGACAATGAACCCGATCCGCATTGCAAGAAGCTGGCTCAGCTACCGTCGTACGCTCAATGAACTCGGCGGCCTTTCGAACCAGACCCTGTCCGATATCGGCGTCAGCCGCTACGACATCCGGAATATCGCATCCCGCTCGTTCCGCTAATAGCGAGTACGATGCTTCCAAGACGGCGCCCAAGGGCGCCGTTTTTGATTCCGGGGTGTTGGATCGCACCTGCCGACATGATATCAGCCGTGAATGAACACGATCTCCTCCTATTCCCCTATCCATGTCGTCGGCGGTGGGCTTGCCGGCTCGGAAGCCGCCTGGCAGATCGCCAATTCCGGCGTTCCGGTCATCCTGCATGAAATGCGCGGGGTGCGCGGCACGGATGCGCACAAGACCGACGGTCTTGCCGAACTCGTCTGCTCCAACTCTTTCCGGTCCGACGATGCGACCAGCAATGCCGTCGGCGTCATCCATGCCGAGATGCGTATGGCGGGCTCGCTGATCATGGCCGCTGCCGACCGGTGCCAGGTACCGGCCGGTGGTGCGCTCGCCGTCGATCGCGATGGCTTCTCCGAGGCGGTGACCAAAGCGGTCCATGACCACCCGCTCATCACCGTCGTGCGTGAAGAGATCACCGGCCTACCACCGAAGGACTGGGATCTAACCATCGTCGCCACCGGACCGTTGACGGCGCCGTCGCTTGCAAGCGCCATCCAGACGGAAACCGGCGAAGATTCGCTTGCCTTCTTCGACGCCATCGCGCCGATCGTCTATCGCGAGAGCATCGACATGGATATCTGCTGGTATCAGTCGCGCTACGACAAGGTCGGACCCGGCGGCACCGGCAAGGATTACATCAACTGCCCGATGGACGAGGCGCAGTACAATGCCTTCGTCGACGCGCTGATATCAGGCGACACGGTCGGTTTCAAGGAATGGGAGGGCACGCCTTATTTCGACGGTTGCCTGCCGATCGAGGTAATGGCCGAACGCGGCCGCGAGACGCTGCGCCACGGACCGATGAAGCCGATGGGGCTGACGAACGCGCATAATCCGACGGTCAAGGCCTATGCCGTCGTGCAGCTGCGGCAGGACAATGCGCTCGGCACGCTCTACAATATGGTCGGCTTCCAGACGAAGCTGAAATATGGCGCGCAGGCAGATATCTTCCGGATGATCCCAGGTCTGGAAAATGCCGAATTTGCCCGTCTCGGCGGTCTGCACCGCAACACCTATATCAACTCCCCCACCCTGCTCGATCCGTCGCTGACGCTGAAATCGCGGCCCGGCCTGCGCTTCGCCGGCCAGATCACCGGCTGTGAGGGTTATGTGGAAAGCGCCAGCGTCGGGCTGATGGCCGGGCGTTTCGCTGCCGCGGAACGCAAGGGCGAGGCGATCTCGCTACCGCCGGCGACGACGGCGCTCGGCTCGCTGCTCGGTCATATCACCGGCGGGCATCTCGTCACCGACGAGGAGCCGGGCAAACGATCGTTCCAGCCGATGA
The DNA here is from genome assembly GCF_032464805.1 of Rhizobium sp. 10PS4. Taxonomy (NCBI): domain Bacteria; kingdom Pseudomonadati; phylum Pseudomonadota; class Alphaproteobacteria; order Hyphomicrobiales; family Rhizobiaceae; genus Rhizobium; species Rhizobium sp. 10PS4. The sequence continues at coordinate 296,649 of NZ_JAWDIW010000004.1, forward strand.
ACATCAATTTCGGGCTGTTTCCGGAGCTTCAGCCGGGTTCGATCGTCAAACCCGAAGGCGTCAAGCGCTTCCGCGGCAAGGACAAGACGATCATGAAGCGGCAGCTGATCGCACGCCGCGCGCTCGCGGACTGCGCCGCCTGGCTCGGCCAAAATTCGACGTTTGCCGAAAGCGCGTGAGCAGCCACTTCTACTGCTGGTTCGCCGCCGAAATATTGCCGGGCGGCAGGTCCTTATCGGGCTCGGCGATATAATTGCCGAGCAGCCAGAGCGAAACCTCCGAGGCTTCCTTGGCGGTAGCGAATTCGAAATTGCCGTTGTGATGGGGTGCATCGAGGAAGTCGATCACCAGTCCCCTGCCCGTTTCCGAGCCGATGACGCGCACCCGGCCCGGCTCGATCACGTGGCAGGAGAAATGGCGCGACATATTGCGCATGAAGCCGGCCTTGTTGTCGTGCAGGCGCACAAAGACGGCCTGGCCGTTTTCCGTCGCCTGCAGCTGACGGATCGCCTCGTTCGGAAAGGCACGGCCGAACTCGATGATGGCGAGGCCCGTGTCATGCAGGCCATCTTCCTTGTTCTGCGAGGCCATGCGCGTTGCCACGAAAGCAAAAAAAATGACGATGACGAAAAGGACGCACCAGACGATAATGCCCACGCCGAGTCTCCGTTCAAAGGGTAGCGGTGGAAGCCTTGTAACGCGCGAGACTTGCGCGAATTTGACCGATATCAGATTTTTCGGCGTGCGGCAGCCAGCCCCATCCGCAGCTGGCGGCGCCATTGCGGCGGCTGCAGCGACCGGTCGAACACCAAGGCCCCGCGTTTCTGCGCCATGACGAGCACCGGTTCGGCAAGCGTCGCCGGCAGGAAGGCTGGAAAGACGGCCGGCGCAATCGGCCCCGCCGCCCTCGCCTTTGCCAGATGTTCGCGACCGAGGCCGGCGAAGGCCTCGATGGCGGCAGAGATGCGCGGCCTGTCTTCGCCGGCGAGGAAGGCATCGCGGTCGAGACCGGTGGCGGAAAGGATCTGCAGCGGAATATAGATCTGGCCGCGGCGGCGATGCAGCGGCATCAGCAGCAACAGCCCGGCGACCGCCTGGGCGACGCCGGCATGGCCGGCGGCGTCGGCCGAGCGTGCGGCCTCCTCCGGCGAAAGCACCAGGCTTGCGAGCTGAATCAGCGCCGATGCCGTTTCGCCGGCATAGCCTTCAAGCGACAGACGTGTCTCCATCGGATCGTCATAGAGATCGAAGGTCCGGGCCTCGATCATGTCGATCAGCGTCGTGCGCGGCAGGCGATGCGTTTCGATTGCGGTGAGAAGTGCTGCGGCGACGGGATTGGCCGCCGTCGAGCCGTGCGCGCTGCCTTCCAGAAGATCGTGCCAATATTGCAGCCGCACCTGACCGGGCAAGGGCTCGTGGACGAGATCGCGGATGCGGGCAAGCTCGGCGTTGAAGGCGTAAAGAGCTGCGAGCGCGCCGCGCTTTTCCTCCGGCGACAGCAGACAGGCGAGATAGCGGTCGCGATCGCTGTCACGCAGCATCGCCAGGCAGATCTCCTGGTTGGTCGCAATATGCGCATCAGTCATCGTCAGACCGCAATCAACGCCGCGGCGACGGCACGCTGCTCTGCGAGCATGATGTTGAAGGTGCGCACTGCAGCCCCGGTGCTCATCGGATCGGAGGAGATGCCGCGCGACTTCAGCGCCAGCCTCAATTCTTCGGGCAGACGGCGAAGCTCGGTTCCAGTACCGACGAGCAGAACCTCGATATCGGCGGCCTCATCCAGCACCCGACGAAAATTTTCAGGCGACAGCGGTTTCGACATGTCCATATCCCAGCCATGAATGCCGGAGGGCAGGCAAAGGATCGAGCCGCGATGCGACATGTCGGCAAAACGAAAGCCGCCATTGCCGTAAGCATCGATCGGAGCGCGCCCGGGGAAATGCGCGGCGCGGATTTCTATGCCTTTTGCCATGTTTTCAAACCACCGTGCCGGATTTTACACCAGCATCCGTCTTGTTGCTCTCTTCCCCGTCGGGAGCCTCTGGCCGCAGCCGGAAGACGATCAAGACAGGAGCGGCGATATAGATCGAAGAGAAGGTGCCGAGAGCAACGCCGAAGAGCATCGCAAAGGTGAAGGAACGGATGACTTCACCGCCGAAGAGAAGGAGCGCCAGCAAGGCGATCAGCGTCGTCGCCGCGGTCAGAACGGTGCGCGACAGCGTCTGATTGATCGAAGCATCGATCAGGATCGACAGCGGCATCTTCTTGTATCGCTTCAGATTCTCGCGCATTCGGTCGTAGACCACGACCGTATCGTTCAGGGAGTAACCGACGATGGTCAGCACGGCGGCGACGCTCGTCAGGTTGAACTCGATGCCGGTGAGGACGAAGAGGCCGAGCATGATGATGACATCGTGCAGCGTTGCGACGATGGCGCCGACCGCGAACTGCCATTCGAAGCGGATCCAGATGTAGATCAGGATCGCCGCAAGTGCTGCAAGCACGCCGAGCGTCGCCATCATCGTCAATTCGCCCGAGATGGCAGGGCCGACGACCTCGACGCGGCGAAAATCATAATCTTCCTGGAACTCGCCGCGCACCAGCGTCGCCGCCGACTGCTCGGCATTTTCGCCGCCGCCCTGGGAAGCGATGCGGATCCGCGCGTTCGCCGGCCCGCCCGTGGGCTCGACATTGATCTCACCGAGATTGAGATCATTAAGGCGCGCGTTGAGATCGGCGATGTCGGCATTGCCTTGCTTCGCCGTCACCTCGATGAGCGAACCGCCGGTGAAATCAATGCCGAGATGCAGGCCGACGGTGGCAAAGGCGGCCATGGCGATCAGCGAGATGACCGCCGACGCCGTAAAGACATAACGGCGGATCCCCATGAAGCGGATATTGGCGTGTTCGAAAAGGTGCGTCAGAACGCTCTTCGGCAGATGCCGGGGATGGCGCCTTCTCAACCAGACGGCAACGATCGAGCGTGTCAGCGTGAAAGCCGTGAAAACGGTCGTCAGGATGCCGATCGCGAGCGTCACGGCGAAACCGCGGATGGATTCGCTGCCGAGGAAGAAGAGGATGATGGCGGCAATGAAGATCGTGACGTTCGCGTCGACGATGGTTGCGAATGCGCGCGAGAAACCGCGTCCGACGGCCTCCGCAAAGGAATGGGTGGTTTTTTCCTCTTCGCGAATTCGCTCATAGATCAGAACATTCGAGTCGACCGCCATGCCGACGATCAGCACGATTCCGGCAATCCCCGGCAAGGTGAGCGTCGCGCCGGCAAGGCTGAGCACTGTGACGATGAGGATCAGGTTGAGGAAGAGCGAGGCGACGGCGATGAGGCCGAGGATGCGATAGAGCGCGATCATCAATGCCGCGACCAATACGACGGCGACGAGGCCGGCAACGAGACCGTTGAAGATGGAATCGGCGCCGAATCTCTGACTGACGCTGCGTTCCTCGACGCTGGTCAGCGTCGCCGGCAAGGCGCCGGCGCGCAGCATGATCGCAAGGTCGCGGACGCCACCCTCGGAGAAGTTTGCCGAAATCCGGCCCTCGCCGCCGGTGATCGCCGCATCGATGACCGGTGACGACATCACCTGGTCGTCAAAGACGATGGCAAGGTGCTTGCCGATATTCTGCCCCGTCGCCTGCGCCAGCCGCTCTTTGCCTTCGGCATCGAGACGGTAGGCGATCGAGGTGTCCTGTGTCTGTGGATCGACGACAGGCTCTATATCGACCATGTTGCTGCCGGTGATGAACGCTGTGCGGTCGACAAGGTACGGCACCGGCGGATCGTCAAGCGAATAGAGCACCTGCGATGTCGCCGGCCAGCGGCCGTTCAGCGCCTCCTGCCCGGACATGCTTTCGTCGATCAGATGAAAGGAAAGTTTGGCCGGCTGGTTGAGGATGTTCTTCAGCCGCTCCGCATCGATCGATCCCAGCACCTGCACGACGATGCGGTCGGCGCCATCGGGGCGAACGAGGAAATTATCATTGCCCAATCCGGCGATGCGGCGGCCAACGATATCGAGCGAGCGGGTCCGGGCGGAAGCGACGTCAGCAGTAATGCCGGCGTCGGAAATCTGCAGCGAGAGCTGCCCCTGATCACCCTGCTGCAGAGCGACCTCAGGTCCCGAATGTCCACCAGCCATCGTCAAAGGCTTCAGGAGATCGACCGCCGCCTGTGTCTGGGCCGCATCGGTGATCCGCACGGTAACGGTCTGGTCATTGCCGGTGAGCCCGGTATAGCGGATGCCGGCGCCGCGCAGCGCGTTGCGCACATTCGCGACCACCTCTTCCAGGCGGTCCCTGACGATATCGGAACGCTCGACCTTCAGAACGATATGCGAGCCGCCCTGCAGGTCGAGACCAAGCACGACGCGGTCGTGCCGCAACCAGTCCGGCAGGGAGGATCGCTGCGCCTCGGTCAACAGATTGGGCGCAGCGATGACGATGGCCGCAAACGCGGCCAGCCAAATCAGAAGTGTTTTCCAGCGGGAAAAATGCAACATTCTCTCGACGATCTTCCGATCCGGCGATCCTGCCGTTATCGCTTGTTACGCCGCGTCGGCCTTGACCGGTTCACCCTTGACGCGAATTTCGGAGATGCCGCTGCGGACGATGCGCACGCGCACGCCGTCAGCGATCTCGACTTCGACTTCCTTTTCGTCGATCACCTTGGTGACCTTGCCGACGAGGCCGCCACCGGTGACGACCTGGTCGCCGCGACGGATCGCCTTCAGGGTTTCCTCACGCTTTTTTGCCTGTGCGCGCTGCGGACGGATCAGCAGGAAGTACCAGACGACCATCAGCGGCACGAACAGGATGATCATTTCGAAACCGGAGCCGCCGAATCCCGTTGCGGTATCGGTCGCGCTCTGGGCGAATGCCGGGGTGATGAACATGCTAAACTCCTCAGGCTTGGGCGGCGGAACTCCGCCTCTCTTTTCAGGTTGCCGGACTATAGTTACGGCTTCGATGAATGCAACAGAAACAGCCGGAAACAGTACCGATTCCGCTGCCTCATAACCTTTCCGCCGCCAAAACGCCATGCTAAAGCGCGTCGCATCGAACTTGATCGATGCGACGCGCTTTAGCTCTTTTGTTTTCAAGCATGTCGTTATCCCGGAACCGTTCCACACTTCCGGGCGACATACATTAGCGGCATCGAAAGATCAAAGCGGATTGCCGCAGTGAGACATCAGGAGGCCACCGATGACCGAGGAAATCAACACAGCCCTGCTTGCCGAGCTGAAACGGCTCGCAGACGCCGTCGAGCGTCTTGCCGGACCGGCACCCACCCTCAACGACTGGGATGCTGCCGACTGTTTCGTCTGGGCGCCACTGCGCCAGCATCTGCAGCCGGTCAAAAGGCCGAACCGGGTGGCGTTGACGCTCATCCGCGGCGTCGATCACGTGCGCGACATCCTGCATGAGAATACGGTGCGTTTCGCCGAGGGCTATGCCGCCAACAATGTGCTGCTCTGGGGCGCGCGTGGCATGGGCAAATCCTCACTGGTCAAGGCCGTGCACGAGGATGTCAGGCGCGAAAACAGCGCCTCGCTGAAACTGGTCGAAGTCCATCGTGAAGATATCGCCAGCCTTCCCAATCTGCTCGACCTCCTGAAGGACACGCCGTACCGCGTGATCGTCTTCTGCGACGATCTCTCCTTCGATCACGACGATACCGCCTACAAGTCGCTGAAGGCGGCGCTCGACGGCGGCGTCGAAGGGCGGCCGGACAATGTGCTCTTCTACGCCACCTCCAACCGGCGCCATCTCCTGCCGCGCCACATGATGGAAAACGAGCAGTCGACGGCGATCAATCCGTCGGAAGCGGTCGAGGAGAAGGTTTCGCTTTCCGACCGCTTCGGCCTCTGGCTCGGCTTCCACAAATGCAGCCAGGAGGATTATCTCGGCATGATCGACGGCTATGCCGATCACTTCAAACTCGGGCTCGAACGCGACAAGATGCATGCCGAAGCGCTGGAATGGGCAACGACGCGCGGCGCACGCTCCGGCCGCGTCGCCTGGCAGTATATTCAGGACTTGGCCGGACGCATGCGGGTTCACATAGACCGGGACTGAAGCGCGTCGCGCCAATTCAAATTCAGGCGACACATGTCGTTATCCCAAAACCGCTGCACGATTTGATCGGCATCCAAAAGACAAAAGCCCGGCTGATGGCCGGGCTTTTGCGATTCCTGGCACGCTGTACCTATTCCAGGAAAGTCATCGGATTGACCGGAGACGCGTCCTTGCGCACCTCGAAATGGACCTGCGGCTGCTTGACGTCGCCGCTCATGCCGGAGACGGCGACGGTCTGGCCGCGCTGGATCTTCTGGCCGCGGGTGACGCTCAGCGTATCGGCGTTGCCGTAGACGGTGACGGTGCCGTCGTCGTGACGGACGAGAACCGTGTTGCCGAGTTCCTTCAGGCCGTTGCCGGCATAGATGACGACGCCGTTTTCGGCGGCTTTGATCGGCGTGCCCTGCGGGACCGAGATGTCGATGCCGTCATTGCGGTTGCCGTTGACGTTGGCGCCATATGAAGCAATGACCTGGCCGCGTACCGGCCAGCGATATTTGCCGATGCCGGTCGATTCCGGCGCGGCGGAGCTGACGTCAGACTTCTTCTCGACATCGTCGACGGTCTGAGTGGCGGCCGGTGCCTTATAGGGCGCGGGCTGAACGGAAGCCGTCTGCTGGGCAGCCGCCGGCTGGGTCGGCTTCGGATCGACCTTCTCAGCCGGGATCGAGGCGGTCTTGATATTGTCGGCGGTGCCGTTCGGGATCTTCAGAGCCTGACCGATGCGGAGCGAGCTGGCCGAAAGATTGTTGGCGGCCTTGAGGTCGTCGACATTGCTACCGGTCGCCTTGGCAATCTTTGCCAGGGAATCGCCTTGCTTGACGACATAGGTGCCGGCAGGCGCCTTCGGATCCTTGCCGGCGCCGGCGGGAAGTTTGCCGGTGACATCGCCACTCGCCAGCGTCTTGTCGCGGGCGGAATTGGCGTTTGGAACGACGGCGACGTTCTGCTCAGGTGCCTTCGGCGCCGGGATCTTGCCGGGCTTGGAAAGATCAGCCGCCTGCGACGCCGCCTTGGCGGCATTGCCGCCGTTGAGGGTCGGGATGAGGACCGCCTGGCCAGGCTGGGCGGCAGATGCCGTCTTCAGGTTGTTGACGCGCAGAATTTCTTTTTCGGGTACGCCAAAGCGCCTCGAGAGCGTGGCGATGCTTTCACCCGGACGCAGCGTCACCGATGGAGCGTTGGTCGCGGACCAGCCGGAAACCTTCGGCGTCGTGCCGGTCGTCAGCGCATCAGGCATCACCTTGGGTGCCGCCGGCGCCACCAATCGGGGCCTTTCGACCTGCGGCGCAGCTGGGAAAGGCTGGGCGAGCGCAACTTCCTTTTCCCGCTGCCGGGATGGTGCCGCCGCGGTCGGCGCGGCCAGATCTGAACGCTGCACTGAGACCGGCGCGGAAGCGAGACGTGCGCTCGAGCTCGACGTGCGGGTCGGATCGTAACCCTGGCGGGCGGGATAAGGCTGGTTCAGTGCGTCATTGCCGCCGCCGTAGCCTGACTGGCCGGCAACGGCCGAACTGCTAAGATCGGCGCGCGGCACCGGATCGCCCTGAGAACCGTTCATATTCCTACGCGGAATGGAACTTGTGGTGATCTGGTCCTGCCCGGAGGAGGAAAACAAGCCGCCAAACCGTGTCACATCGGAACTGCAGCCTGTTGCGGCACTTGCCAGCAGGCTAACAACCAGAAGATTACCGGCCGACTTCCCGAACTTTGGCGAAAGACTGAAACGCATGACTCGACCCACTGAGAACGCAACCATTTGTGAGTCTATTAAAACGCGTTAGTATTACCACGCGGTTAAGATGCTGGAATCAGTGCGATTTTTTTGAGAAGTTGATAACCATAGCTTACAGGTGAAAAATCGCAGTGCCTAAAGCAGCGAGGCAAGCCGCGGAACGATCGGCAGATAGGGCGCCTCGAATAACTCCTCGCGTTCGAAGCGGCTGCCGGTTTTCGTCAGTCGCACCATGCGACACTCGTTCTCGGAAATCATCAGCGGCGCGATCATCGAGCCGCCGGAAACGAGCTGGTCGGTATAAAAGCGCGGCATCGCGTTGAAGGCGGCCGTCACCAGGATGCGGTCGAAGGTGCCCTCACCCTGCATGCCGGCGCTGCCGTCGGCCTGGCGGATGACGACGCTGCGCAGACCAAGCGATTCCATGCGCCGCTGCGCGGCTGATGTCAGCGTCTTGTAGCGGTCGATGGACAGAACACGCTCGGCCAGGCGGCCCATCACGGCGGCGGTAAAGCCGCTTCCAGTGCCGATCTCCAGGACGCGCTGGCCGGGCTTGAGCTTCAGGTGATGCAGGATGCGGACGGCAAAATCGATGCCTTCGAGGAAGGAACCGCATTCGATCGGGATCGTCCGGCTCGAATAGGCGTCGTCGGCGAATTGCGGCGGCACGAACAACGAACGCTGCGTCTGCTCGACCGCCGTCAGCAGATCGAGGTCCGAGATGCCTTCGGCACGCAATCTGAGGACGAGCGCCGCAAAGCCCTCCTTCTCCGCCAGTCTTGCCGTCAAACTTGTGCTCCGTATCCCAAGGCCCGCGCCACGCGGTCCGTCACGGAATAATCGGTCAGATCCAGTTTCAAAGGCGTTACCGAAATCTTATTATGCTTCAGGGCGTGAATATCGGTGCCTTCAACGAAGGCGCCGGCGCGTTCGCCAAACTTCAGCCAGTAGTAAGGAAAGCCCCGGCCGTCGGAGCGGGCGTCGACCTGCAGATTGAAGGCGAGCTTGCCCTGCATGGTCACCTCGGCGCCGTCGACCTCGTCGGGACGGCAGTTCGGGAAATTGAGATTGAGGAACGTGCCCTCCGGCAGGTCCAGAACCATCAGCTTTTCCAGAAGAGCCGGCGCATGCGTCTCGCAGACCTCCCAGGGTACGATGCGTGCGCCGTCCTCATAGAGATAGGCCTGGCTCAGCGCGAAGGAGCGCACGCCCTGCATGGTTCCTTCGATGGCGCCGGCGATCGTGCCGGAATAGGTCACGTCGTCGGCGACGTTCGAGCCTGAATTGACGCCTGACAGGACGAGATCCGGCTTGATGTCCATCACCTGCCTGATGCCCATGATGACGCAATCGGTCGGCGTGCCGCGCAGGGCGAAATGCTTGTCGGAAATCTTGCGCAGCCGCAAAGGTTCTGAAAGGCTCAGCGAATGGGCCAGGCCGCTCTGGTCGGTCTCGGGCGCCACGATCCAGACATCGTCGGACAGCGTGCGCGCGATCCGCTCCAGCGCGGCAAGACCTTCGGCGTGAATGCCGTCGTCATTCGTAAGCAGGATGCGCATCGCCTCAGGCCGCCCGTTCGATCTTGGTCAATCCGCCCATATAAGGCAGCAAAACGTCCGGAATCGTGACCGAACCGTCCTCGTTCAGATAATTTTCAAGGACGGCGATCAGGCAGCGGCCGACGGCGGTGCCGGAACCGTTCAGCGTGTGGACGAACCTGTTGCTCTTGTCTTCCTTGCCGCGGTAGCGCGCATTCATTCGGCGGCCCTGAAAATCGCCGCAGACCGAGCAGGAGGAGATTTCACGGAAGGCATTCTGTCCCGGCAGCCAGACTTCGAGATCGTAGGTCTTGCGCGCGCCGAAGCCCATATCGCCGGTGCAAAGCGTCATCGTGCGGAAATGCAGGCCGAGGCGCTTCAGCACTTCCTCGGCGCAGGCGGTCATGCGCTCATGCTCGGCAACGGCGCTCTCGGCATCGGTGATCGAGACGAGCTCGCATTTCCAGAACTGATGCTGGCGCAGCATGCCGCGCGTATCGCGGCCGGCGGAGCCTGCTTCCGAACGGAAGGACGGCGTCAGCGCGGTGAAGCGCAACGGCAGATTTTCCTGATCGAGGATTTCCTCGCGCACCAGATTGGTGAGCGTCACTTCGGCCGTCGGGATCAGATAGCGGCCATCCGTGGTCTTGAAGAGATCCTCTTCGAACTTCGGCAGGCTGCCGGTGCCGAACACCGCTTCAGCGCGCACCATCAGCGGCGAGCTGACTTCGGTATAACCGTGCTCGCTGGTGTGGAGATCGATCATGAACTGGCCGAGCGCGCGCTCGAGCTTGGCGAGCGGTCCGGTCAGAACCGTGAAGCGCGAGCCGGAGAGCTTGGCGGCGCGCTCGAAATCCATATAACCGAGCGCCTCGCCGATTTCGAAGTGCTCCTTCGGCGTGTGGTTCCAGCGCGGCTTTTCGCCGACGGTGCGAGTGACGACATTGTCATGCTCGTCCTTGCCGACCGGGACATCGTCGAAAGGTATGTTCGGGATGCGCGAGAGCGCGTCATTGAGTTCGGCCGTTAGTTGCCGATCCTCCTCCTCGATCGCCGGCAGCAGAGTTTTGAATTCGGCGACCTCCGCCTTCAGCTTATCGGCAAGCTCGCTATTCTTTTGGGCCATCGCCGCACCAATTTCCTTGGAGGCGAGGTTGCGGCGGGACAGCAAGTCCTGCGCCTTCTGCACGGCGGAACGCCGCTTTTCATCGAGAGCGACAAGGCTTTGGGCAAGAGGTTCCGCGCCGCGCTTGGCTAGGGCGGCATCGAGCGCTTCGGGATTCTCACGGATCCATTTGATATCGAGCATCGTCGTTCCAGGTCGTTGCAACAGAGGTGGCCCGGCCAAAGCCTGATATGGCCTCGACCGGATGTTACAGCGCCGCCCTGTCTTTTCAGACGCGCAAAGGACACCGCAACACTTTGAATTGCTGCCTAAATCCTTAAACCGATTCCGATTTAAGGAATACGCAGTCGACGGCGTTCATGAAGGGATTTCCGGGATCGCCGCTCAGACGCTGTCCGTCTTGGCAACGTCTGCGGATCCGGTTTCCTTTTCGACCGCCCGCCGGGCACGCTGGCGCTCCACGAGTCGCGCCGCATAGATGGAAATCTCGTAGAGAAGGATCGTCGGTATCGCAAGGCCGATCTGGGACATCGGGTCCGGCGGCGTCAGCACGGCGGCGACGACAAAGGCGAGGACGATGGCAAACTTGCGCTTTTCGGCGAGCCATTGCGACGTCAGAAGACCGACACGGGCGAGCAGCGTGGTGATGACCGGCAGCTGGAAGACGAGGCCGAAGGAGAAGACCAGCGTCATAATCAGGCTCAGATATTCCGAGACCTTCGGCATCAGCGAGATCGCTATCTCGTCATGACCCGGCGCCTGCTGCATCGACAGGAAGAACCACATGACCATCGGCGTGAAGAAGAAATAGACGAGCGCACCGCCCATCAGGAACAGAACCGGAGAGGCGACTAGGAACGGCAGGAAAGCCTGACGCTCGTTCTTGTAGAGGCCGGGCGCCACGAACTTGTAGACCTGGGCAGCGATGATCGGGAAAGCGACCACAAGGCCGCCGAACATCGCCACCTTGACCTGGGTGAAGAAGAATTCCTGCGGCGCGGTGTAGATGAGCTGGGCCTTCTCGACGTCGAGATTAGCCCACTGGACCGCTGTCTTGTATGGGATGACCAGATAATTGAAGAGATCCTTGGCGAAAAAGAAGCATGCGATGAAGGCGACGAAAAATGCGCCGATCGACCACATCAGCCGCGTGCGCAGCTCCATCAGGTGCTCGATCAACGGCTGCGGCTTGTCTTCGATATCACCGCTCATGCCTCGTCCTTCTTTGTCTGCGCAGGCTTCTTCGGCGTTGGAGGCTTCCTGACTGCCGTCATGCGTTTCGGCTTTTCCATAGGCACGGCAACGGCGGCCGCAGCATCGACCTGGTCGGCAGGCTTGACGCGCGGCTTGCGCACGGCCTTCGGCTTCGCGACAACCGTATCAGCTTGCACAATCGCTGCGGCGACGGGTTCCGACGGCGCAGGTGTCGCTACCAATGGCGGCGTTTCTGGCAAGCTCATCGAAGGCGTCGGGGCTGCGACGGCATCGGGCGGCACCTCGGTCTTGTTTTCCGTGACCGTGGTCGCCTTCTGCAGGTCGGCCTTGATCTCGTTGCCCATCTGCCGAAGCGGATTCATCGCCTCGCGCAGACTGTTGACCGGGTTGAGCTTCTGGGCGTCGCTGATCGTCTGGCGGACATCGTCAAGCTCGGCTTCGCGCAACGCTTCATCGAACTGCGCACGGAAATCACCCGCCACCTTGCGGGCGCGCTGCGTCATCTTGCCGAAAGCGCGCAGCATCGGCGGCAAATCCTTGGGACCGACGACCACGATCAGTACGACCGCGATGACCAAAAGCTCGGTCCAGCCAATATCGAACATGCAAGGCTCCTGGACGGGAAGCGCGGGGGCTGCGCTTTTTCCCGGACTTGGTTACTTCGTTTCGTCGGCCTTGTGATCGACGGTCTTTGCCGTGTCCGGCGCGTCTTCGTCCGTCATGCCCTTCTTGAAGCTCTTGATGCCCTTGGCAACGTCGCCCATCAGTTCCGGGATCTTACCGCGACCGAACAACAACAGCACGATGACCAGAACGATCAACCAGTGCCACATGCTAAAACCACCCATTACGCTAACTCCCTGTTTCTATGTTCTCACGATGTAAGGATTTCCGACACCGTTTCCAACATCAAGCCCTTTGGATTGAGCTTAATGTCACGGTATCGCCCTTTGTGACAAGCCGTTGACCCATCGAAAAGTGGTGGCCGCCATTGTTTTCGCCATGCATGGCGAAAGCAAGACGCAGACCCCTCAATCTTCAGGGGTGCCGCGCGGTGCCAGCAACCCCAATTCCTCGAGGTCCATCTGGGTGATCGGGTCTTCGTCCTCGGTCAGTTCGTCGTTCATCAACGGCGAGGGAATGTTGAAGTTCGCCGGAATGCGGCCCGACAGCAAGCCCGCTCCCTTCAACTCTTCGAGACCGGGCAGGTCACGCAGCTCTTCGAGCCCGAAATGGTCGAGGAAATCGCGCGTCGTGCCCAATGTCACCGGCCTGCCCGGTGTGCGCCGGCGGCCACGGAACCGCACCCAGCCAGCTTCCATCAGCACGTCAAGCGTGCCGCGCGAGGTCTGGACGCCGCGGATATCCTCGATTTCGGCACGCGTCACCGGCTGGTGATAGGCGATGATCGCGAGCACTTCCAGTGCGGCGCGCGAAAGCTTCTTCACCTCATTGTCATCACGGCGGATGACGAAGGACAGGTCGGCGGCGGTGCGGAAGGCCCAGGCGCCTTCGACCTGCACGAGATTGACGCCGCGCGGCGCATATTGCTCCTTCAGGCGCAGCATGATCGCGTGCACGTCGGTCTTCTCAGGCAGGCGCTCGGCGAGGAAGCCTTCGGAGACCGGTTGCGAGGAGGCGAAGACCAGCGCCTCGGCAATGCGCTCGGCCTCGATCTCGGCCTGCAGGTCGCGGCCCCTGTCTTCGAAATCGCCTTCGAAATCCTCTTCGCCCTTCAGATCGATCAAGCCGGCCGCTCCTGTTCGACCACCTGCAGCGTGGCATGTTTCGGACCGCGGCGCATGTATATCGGCTGAAAGGCGCCGTCCTGGCGGATTTCGAGCTTGCCCTCGCGCACCAGCTCCAGCGAGGCGGCAAAGGCGCTGGCGATTGCCGTGACGCGCTCTTCGGGCGCTGCGAGATACCGCAGCAGATAATGTTCCATCGCCGTCCAGTCGGCGACCTCACCGATCATCTTGGTCAGCAGTTCGCGGGCATCGGTCAGCGACCAGACGGTGCGCCGCTCGATCGTCACCTGGGTGACGGCATGGCGCTGGCGCAGCGCCGCATAGGCGGTCAGGAGATCATAAAGGCTCGCCGCATAAGCGGATTGCTGCCGGTCGGGAATATGCTCGGGCGCGCCGCGCACAAAGATATCGCGGCCGAGGCGATTGCGGTTGACGAGGCCGTCTGCCGCCTGGCGCATGGCTTCGAGGCGTTTCAGGCGGAAGGCGAGCGTTGCCGCCAGTTCCTCGCCGGAAGGGCCGTCATCCTTGACCTGCTGGGGAATGAGCAGCTTCGATTTGAGATAGGCAAGCCAGGCCGCCATGACGAGGTAATCCGCGGCAAGCTCAATGCGGATACGCCGGGCGCTTTCGATGAACAACAGATATTGCTCGGCGAGCGCCAGCACCGAAATGCGCGACAGATCGACCTTCTGGTTGCGGGCGAGATAGAGCAACAGGTCGAGCGGGCCTTCGAAGCCGGCGACGTCGATCACCAGCGCCGGCTCGTGGCTGGCGCGCTCGGCACCGTTATCCTGCCACAGCTTGTCCATCGGCGTTGCCGCCTGCGGACGTTCCGTGCCCTTGACCGTGTTCACCTAACTGCTCCCTTACGATCAGACCGTCGCAAACATCGCCTCGAATTCCGCCCTCAATTCCGCTTCATCGGCGGTATCCGGCGCCGCGAAGCCCGCTTCCACCGCTTTTGCGCGGGCAAGCGATATGCCGGCGAGCGGCGGAACATTTGCCACAACCTCCCGCATCTCGTCCATATTGCCATTGCAATGCAGCACGATATCGCATCCGCCTGCAATGATATTCGCTGCACGTTCACCGATCGTGCCGGAAAGAGCGTTCATCGAGCTGTCGTCGGAGAGCAGCAGACCGTTAAAGCCGATGTGCTCGCGGATGATGTCGTCGATCACCTTGCGCGAGGTCGTCGCCGGATTGTCCGGGTCGATCGCGGCGAAAACGACGTGGCAGGTCATGGCCATCAACTCGTCCTTCATCGCGACAAAGGGCGGGAAATCATGGAGCTCCAGCTCATCGCGCGAAACGGCGACGACGGGCAGTTCCAGATGTGAATCCGCAAAGCCGCGACCATGGCCTGGCATATGCTTCATGACAGGCAACAGGCCGCCGGCCCTCAGCCCCTCGGCAGCCGCCCGGCCCATCGCGATGACGGTCTGCGGATCGCCGCCATAGGCGCGGTCGCCGATGACGTTGCTGCTGCCCGCGACCGGCACATCGAGCACCGGCAGGCAATCGACATCGATGCCGAGGCTCGAAAGGTCGAAGGCGTGCAGCCGCGACATCAGCCAGGCGGCGCGCAGGCCGAGTGCGGGATCGCGGCGATAGAGATCGCCGAGCGCCTGACCGGAAGGATAACGCGCCAGAACGGGTGGACGGATGCGCTGGACACGGCCACCCTCCTGGTCGATCAGCACCGGCGCATGCCAGCCGACGCTGTCGCGCAATTCGGCGACGAGATCGGCGATCTGCCGTGCTTCGGAGATGTTGCGCCCGAAGAGGATGAAGCCCCAGGGTCGTTCGCTCCGGTAAAAGGCTTTCTCTTCGGATGTGAGGGCAAGGCCGCTACAGCCAAGGATCATCGCTTTTGATTCGGTCATGCAAGAATCATAGACGGCGCCCGGCCAAATGCGAGCAAGGTCGGGCTCGATGCACAAAAAAGAGCGGCGGGCCGATCCGGCCCGCCGCTCTTATATTCAGACGCGATCCTACCTGGAGATCAGGCAGCTTCCACCCGCCGCGCGATACTGTTCGCAGAGTGCTGCGGCCTCATCCTTGGAACCGGCCGGAATGCGGACACGGTAGAAAGTACCCTTGCCGGCGATATCGGCCCTGCGGATCTCATGACTGCGGCCGCCAAGCACGCTGGCGAATTTCTTCGACAGGTTGGCATAGGATTTGGTCGCCTCGTCTTCCGAAGGCAGGGAGGCGATCTGGATGCCGTAGCCGCCGGCGGATGCGGCCTGCTGCGGCTTTGCGGCGACTGGTGCTGCGGCCGCGACCTCCGTCGTCTTCGGTTGCTGGGCGGGCGGGCGGACATTGCCCTTCTCGGTCACTGTGCCGACGACGTTGACGGGCTGGTCGGCCGGACGCGCTGTCGGAATGGGAGCGGTATCGGCAATCCCCGAAGTCTTGACAGGGCGCACCGGCGAAGCGACCGGAGCCGGGTTTGCGGCCTGCGCGTCGGCACTGCCGGCGAGCGGCGGCTGTACCGGCGCGGTTTCGACGGGGGCTGCAGAACGCGCATCGGCGGAAGCAACCTCGGCGCTTGCCGGGAAGCTTGCGGCCGTTCCACCGACGGGAGGTACAGCCGGGGTCGATTGCGCGGACGGGGTCGACGGAGCCGTCAATGCCGGCTGAGCCGGCGTCATCGGCTGGGCAGACGGCGTCGCCTGAGCAGACTGCGTCGCCTGGGCAGACTGTGTCGGCTCGTCGACGGGTGCCGGTTCCTCGCGGGCGACCAACGTACCGTCAGGCTTGACGATCATCGTGCGGACCTTGCGCGGCGAAACGGATGGCGTCTTGTCAGTGTTGGTTGCCGAAGCGTTGTCGACGTTGTCCTGGGTTGGCAGCAGACGCGGATCCTCCGTCTCACCGACCGCAGTCGGCGTGACCTGATCGTCGACGCTGGCGTTCTCGTCGTCCTCGGGCAGCGCTTCCGGTGTCAGCGTGCGCTGGACGACATCGACGGGCGCCTCATCGGAAGAAACGAGCGCCTTCTGCTTCGGCTCTTCGGCAGAACCCGCAACGCGGTCGTAGACCGCCTTATCCTGGTTCGGCACGGTCTTGCCGCCAGGATTTTCCGGAACGACCTTGACAGGCTCCTTGTCGGCGGTGATCACGCGCGGCTCGCCGATTGCTACAATGCCGAGCCCTTCGCCGTTCCAGACGGAGGAATAGACGCCATAACCGACGCCGGCAAAGACCACGAGCACGACGGCCCCGGCAAGCAGTTGGCGCATCGACCGAGCGCGGCTGAAATCAGCGGCCTGGCTTGCCGATTCAATGCGGACCTCGGAGGTCTCGCGGCGCTCGACAGGCTCGCGCACGCTGCGGCGGAAATCTTCCTCCAGCGCCCGTTCGAAATCATCGAGGCCATCGGCGATGGTGGGCTTGACCGGCTTTGCAGCGGCGGCGGCCGTATCCCGGACCGGCGTCGGCGTTTGCCGCGGTTTGGCCGGTTCAAAGAAGCTGGCAATCTCGGCGTCGAGATCGAAATCGAAATCCGCAGATTTCGCGACCGGCGCGGGCTGCTCGACCGGCGGCAGCGCCGGCACGTGCATGTCGTCGACGGCCTCGGGACGATCCTCCGGATCGGAGATCATCGCCGGATCGAATGGCAGATCTTCGGTCGATTCGGAGACAGGCGTCCAGTTGAAAGCCGGAGCCGGAGCTTGAGCTTGAGCCTGCGGCTCGGGAACGAAGGCCGGAGCGGACCGTGCAGGAGCGGCAGCAGCCTGCTCAAAAGCAGGAGGAGCCGGCGGCTCAGGAGCAAAAACCGGAGCGGGCCGAGGAGCGACGGCAGCGGCCTGCTGGGGAGCAGGGGCTGGCGGCTCAGGCTGCGGTGCTGGCTCGGACGGCTCGGAGAAATCGAGATCGGTCAATTCCAGCTCGATGCCGGCAAGATCCAGCTCGAAATCATGGCCGGCGAAGGGGTCGTCGGCTTCCGGTGCCGGCTGCGGCTCCGGCGAATATGCCGCTGCGGCAGGCTGAGGCGTACCGACCTCGGTATGCGGCGCGATCGGTCTTGCGGCTTCGGCCGCATAGACCGGAGCCGGCTCAACCGGGGCAGACCGGACGGGTGCTACGGCGAGCGGTGCGGGCGCGATCACCTCGGACTGAACAGGTGCGGCGGCGGGAGCGGCCGCTGCCTCGATCGATGCGGGCTGTGGCGAGACGGGCGCCGGATTGGCACGTTGCGGCACCGGATAACGCGAGATGTCGGCGAGCAGATCGTCGAGATCGAAAGTGCCGGCGGTGTGCGGAACTTCAGGCACGACCTCGGTCAGCGCAGCATCGGCCTGGATCTCGCCTTCGACGGCGGCGGCGATGAGATCGAAACCGGCCTCGGACCCGAAATCCTCCAGCTCTTCCTCGACTTCGACGAATTCTTCGGCCTCGGCGGTCTCTTCCGGCGCGATCACCTCATCATGGCGATCGAGCTCGGCGGGAAAGCCAAGTGACGGAGAAGCGGATTCGAATTCCTCGGAAGGCTCGACAGCGGCGACAAGCGCCGGCGGTTCGACGACAGGTTGAGGCTCGACCACAGGAAGATCAGCGGATAGCGCTTCAGCAACCGGTGCGGCGACCGTTTCGGCCACAGGCTCCGGCAAAACAACCGGCTCCTCGCGCCTCGGGGCATGGAAATTGGCAAGCGGCAGCCTGATGCTGGCAGCCGACCATTGCGGCGCCTTGGCGGGCTGCGCCAGCGAAGAGACCGGTGCTGCGCCGATCGACAGCTCAAGCTCCTCGATCAGGTCGCGCGCCCCGCCGAAGGCCGATTGCACCGATGCCTCGGGCTCGGGGGAAGACTGCTCCGCCCAGTCGGCGGCAGATGCGTCCTCATTCCCTGCGGCGGGCAAAGCTTCTTCGGCCTCAACAGCGGCGACGGAAACCGAAACCGGCTCAGGAGCCTGCGCATGTTCGGCAGCGGAAGAAGCATCGAGAACGGGCTCGACGTAATCTTCAGGCGTGAGGTCGTCAGAGATCGGCTCGGCGGGCCGGTCGAGCTCTGCAAGCGGACGTGGCGAATCGTAGCGGTCGAACTCGCGCCCAAGCTCGTCCTCGAGATCGAGGGCAGGCTCGCGGCGTGCGGTCTCCGTCACCGTATTCGCTGCAACACGCGGCTCGAAGCCGACGATACGGGCCAGTTCAGCCAACGGATCATCGTCGGCAAACAGATCGCCTTTTCCGCGCGTATCATACGCAAGTTGTTTATCAGCCATGCCTATTCCCACTCGCAAACGCCAACGCTCAAATGCCAGCGCATTGTGGGGAAATGGTGACGTTATCGCATTTCGTCCGGTGCGGCAGTGCCTGTAATGGCAAGTCCCGACTTCAAAACCGACGCGACGGCGTACACCAGCCCAAGTCTGGCAATACTTGATTCTCGGTTTTTATCATTAACAAATCGTAATTCCGGCTGATCTTTACCTTTGTTCCAGTGCGCGTGGAAGGAACTGGCGAGGTCGTAGAGGTAAAAAGCGATACGATGCGGCTCCTGCGACTGGGCCGCCGCCTCGACGATACGCGGGAATTCAGCGAGCTTGGCGACGAGCTGCAATTCGGCGGGATCGCCAATGCCTGCAACGGTTTTCGCCAGTTTCTCGTGGGAGAGGTCGAGGTCGGGAAAAGCCTCCCTCGCCTGCCGGAAGACCGACATGCAGCGAGCATGCGCATACTGCACATAAAAAACAGGATTATCTTTCGACTGTTCCGTCACTTTGGCGAAATCGAAGTCGAGCGGCTCGGAATTCTTGCGATAAAGCATCATAAACCGGACCGAATCACGGCCGACTTCTTCGACGACGTCCCGAAGCGTGACGAAATCGCCCGAGCGTTTCGACATCTTCACCGGCTCGCCGTTGCGATAGAGCTTGACGAGCTGGCAGAGCAGTACCGTCAGCTTCGCCTTACCATCCGAAACACCGCGTGCAACCGCTTCCAGGCGCTTGACGTAGCCGCCGTGGTCGGCGCCAAGCACATAGATCATCTCGTCGAAACCGCGGTCGAACTTGTTCTTGAAGTAAGCGACGTCGGCGGCGAAATAGGTGTAGGAACCGTCCGACTTGATCAGCGGTCGGTCGATATCGTCGCCCACCTCGGTCGAACGGAACAATGTCTGTTCGCGATCTTCCCAGTCCTCGGGAAGCTGGCCCTTCGGCGGCGGCAGCGTGCCCTTGTAGACATAGCCCTTGAAGGTCAGGTCGTTGATCGCCGTGCGGATCGCAGCTGCAACATTGGCATGCAGGGTGCGTTCGGAGAAGAAGACGTCGTGATGGACGTTCAGAGCCGCC
Organism: Rhizobium sp. 10PS4; assembly: GCF_032464805.1. Lineage (NCBI taxonomy): Bacteria > Pseudomonadati > Pseudomonadota > Alphaproteobacteria > Hyphomicrobiales > Rhizobiaceae > Rhizobium > Rhizobium sp. 10PS4. Next base: position 316,409 of record NZ_JAWDIW010000004.1, read on the forward strand.
AGATCCTCACGGATCATCACCATCATCGCATCGATGGTGCGATCCTTGACGATCGGCATCCATTGGTCTTCCGGCATGTTGTGCAGCCGCACGCCGTAATCGGCGGCAAGCGACTGGCCGACAGGCACGAGATAGTCGCCGGGATAGAGACCCGAGGGGATTTCGCCGATCTTTTCGCCGAGCGCTTCGCGATAGCGCAGGAAGACGGAACGGGCGAGCACGTCAATCTGCGAGCCGGCATCGTTGATGTAATATTCCTTCTCGACGCCGTAACCGGCAAAAGCGAGCAGGTTGGCGAGCGCGTCGCCCACGACGGCGCCCCGGCAATGGCCGACATGCATAGGGCCGGTCGGATTGGCCGAGACATATTCGACATTGACCTTCTTGCCCTCGCCGAGCGTCGAGCGGCCGTAATCGGTGCCGGCGCCGATCATCGAGGCGAGCAACCGCTGCCAATAGCCGACCGCGAGACGGATGTTGATGAAGCCGGGACCCGCGACCGAGACATCGGCGACGTCAGCATCCTCCTTGAGCTTGGCGATGATGACGTCGGCCAGCGCGCGCGGATTGGTCCCGAGCGGTTTTGCCAGCACCATTGCGGCATTGGTCGCGACATCGCCATGGCTCGCGTCACGCGGCGGCTCGACGGTGATGCGGCCGAAATCGAGCTCGGATCGCTTTTCCCTGACCAGATCGATCTGTTCAAGGGCGGTTTTGATCCTGGCTTCGAAGTCGGTAAAAAGGTTCATCGCACTCTTCCATGCATAGGCTGTGCCAAAGGCTCAAATCGGCCCTCAGCGTGGGCGACCGCTGCCTATCGCAAATCCGGAGTGTGGTCAAACAACCGCCTGTGGGCGCTGATGGCATAGGTGTCGGTCATGCCGGCGAGATAATCGCCGACATGACGGGCCTTCGGCGCATCGGACAGGCCGGCGATATGATCGACCCAGTAATGGCTCTGCATCTCCTTGGGATTGGCCATGTAGGCGTCAAAGAGATCGGTGACGATCTGGGCTGCACCGGCACGGATGCGCATGATATCGGGATTGCGGTAGATGCGTTTGAAGAGCATGGCCTTGATCTGCTTGTCGGTCTCGGCCATCCCCTTGGAAAAGGTGGCGATAACCTGGTCGGCAGCGCGGATGTCGGCCGCATTCTCGGGGCGGAGGAGCGACAGGCGCTGCTGTGCCACGCCAATCACGTCTTCGACCATGCGGGTAATCTGGCGGCGCATGATCTCATGGGTGAAACGGCTCGGCTCCAGATGCGGATATCGCGCCCTCACCTCGGCCATCAGCCCGGCAAGAAACGGGATTTCCTCCAGCATGTCGAAAGTCAGGTAGCCGGAGCGCAGGCCGTCGTCGATATCGTGGGTATTATAGGCGATGTCGTCGGCAATCGCCGCGACCTGGGCCTCGAGGCTGGCATAGGTTGCAAGCTCGAGATCGTGCAGCTCGCAATAATCAAGGATCGGCTGCGGAACGGGACCGCGGGTACCGACACCATCAGCCGTCAGAAGTGGGCCATTGTGCTTGACGAGACCTTCGAGGCTTTCCCAGGTCAGGTTGATGCCGTCAAATTCGGCATAACGCCTCTCCAGTTTGGTCACGATGCGCAGCGATTGGGCATTGTGATCGAAGCCGCCATAGGGCAGCAGCACCTCGTGCAGCGCGTCCTCGCCGGTATGACCGAACGGCGTATGGCCGAAATCGTGCACGAGCGCCACGCCTTCGGCCAAATCCTCGTCGAGCTTCAGGGCGCGGGCAAGTGCGCGGGCGATCTGGGCCACCTCGATCGTATGCGTCAGCCGGGTGCGGTAATGATCGCCGTCCTGGGCGATAAAGACCTGGGTCTTGTGCTTCAGCCGGCGGAAGGCGGTGGTGTGGACGATGCGGTCGCGGTCGCGCTGGAAATCGGAGCGCGTCGGGCTTCCATCCTCCTGATAGAGCCGCCCGCGCGTCGTCCAGGGGTCGGCCGCATAGACCGCCCTCTCACTGCTGCCGAAACCCAAAGCACGCGTATCGATCTTCATTCTTCACCGTCATCCCGCATGTTGCCGCATCTGCCCATTGACGCCGCCTAACGCTCTTCATACCTATAGCCCGATGAAACGGCAAAGAGGCGCTTTCTTAATCGCTTCGGCGCATCATCGCCTTTTCGCGAATATCATGGTAAGTTTCTTTGATATCAGGCATTTGAACATTCAAGTGCCAAAACCCATTCTCTCCGGATCTTGACCCCGGCAGGAGGAAACATGACGGATACGAGTGTAACCCTTTCAGATGCGGCGGCAAAGCGTATCGCTGCGATCGTCGGCGCCGAAGCCGGCAAGAGCGCCTTGCGCGTTTCCGTCGAAGGCGGCGGCTGTTCGGGCTTTTCCTACAAATTCGATCTTGCCGACAGCGCCGCCGACGACGACATCATCGTCGAAAAGAACGATGCCAAGGTACTGATCGACAGCCTTTCGCTGGTTTATATGGCGGGCTCGGAGATCGACTTCGTCGACAATCTGCTTGGCCAATCCTTCCAGATCAAGAACCCGAACGCGGTGGCAAGCTGCGGCTGCGGCACCAGTTTCTCGATCTGAGCGTCTAAACGCACATACGTCCCATCAAACCGGCCGAAGAATTGCTTCCGGCCGGTTTATCGTCTTGTCCGGGGATGAAAGACCGCGATAAAAGAAGCGCACGCAGCGAACAGGGCGAAGAGATGAAGATCGCGACTTGGAACATTAACGGCGTCAAGGCGCGCATCGACAATCTCACGCAATGGCTGAAGGATTCCGATCCGGATATCGTCTGCCTGCAGGAGATCAAGACGGTCGACGAGGGTTTTCCGCGGCTGGAGATCGAGGCGCTCGGCTATCACGTCGAGACGCACGGCCAGAAGGGCTTCAACGGCGTCGCGATCCTCTCCAAGAGTTCACCTTTCGAAGTGAACCGCGGCCTGCCCGGCGATCCCCTGGACGAACAGGCGCGTTTCCTCGAAGCGGCGTTCACGCTGTCCGACACGCGCATCCTGCGCGTCTGCTGCATCTACCTGCCGAACGGCAATCCCGTCGAAACGGAGAAATATCCCTACAAGCTCGCCTGGATGGAGCGCCTACGGACGTTCGCCGCCGAACGGCTGGCCTATGAGGAAATGCTGGTCCTTGCCGGCGATTACAACGTCATCCCGGAACCGCACGACTGCTTCGACCCCAAGGTCTGGGAAAACGACGCGCTGTTTCTGCCGCAGACGCGGGAGGCTTTCCGCCGGCTTGAAAATCTCGGGCTGACGGATGCGGTGCGCGCCACGACGGACGCGACGCAGTTCTATTCCTTCTGGGATTATCAGGCCGGCGCCTGGCCGAAGAACAACGGCATCCGCATCGACCATCTGCTGCTGTCGCCGGAAGCTGCCGACCGGATGACGTCGGCTGCGATCGAAAAACATGTGCGGGCTTGGGAAAAACCGTCCGACCACGTGCCTGTCATCGCCTATTTCGATTTCGCGGGCTGAGGCCTTCCGCCCAGCCTCAGTCGTCGGAACCGCTCGCGATCGTGTGCGACAGCGATACCGCTGTGCGGCGGTCGGACTCGTTTGCAACCGAGAAGGCCTGCTCCTGCAGCGCTTCCATCCAGCCGCAGTCCTTGGGCTTGCAGCGGTCGAGTGCTGCCGTCATCAGCGCCAGACCACGGGCCGTCTGGCCCTCATCGAAAAGAATATTGCCGAAGACCGCCATGGCGCCAGGATGGCCGCTCTTGCGGGCCTGGTTCAGCCATTTCTTCGCCTGCTGCGGGCTGGACTTGCCGCCCTCGCCGGCCAGCATCATCTGAGCCAGCTGGAACTGCGCCTCGGGCACGCCAAAGGTGGAGGCCACCTGAAAATAGAGCTGGCGCGCCTGGCTGAGGTCGGTCCTGACCGGACTGCCGGCGATGCCGTGCTTGTAATAGTTGGCGAGGGAGAGCAGCGCGTTGACGAAGAAGCCGGTATCTTCCGAGCCGGGTTCGACGCCCTGCTGGGCGATCTCGCTGTAGATCTTGAAGGCTTCGAAATCGTCCTGCGTGACACCGTCGCCATCGGCATACATGTTGGCGAGCGCCCAGCGCGAGCCGGTGTGTCCCTTTTCGGCGGCGTATTTATAGGCTTCGACCGCCTCTTCCTTCTGGCCGTTCTTATAGGCCTTGAAGCCGAACTTGAAGAGATCGAAGGGTCCGGATTCCTTGCTGACGCCACCTTTGATGTCGAATGCGCGGCACGGACCGGACAGCGCCAGCGCTATAGACATGCCCACCAGCATGAATTTGAACAGTTTGAACTCGGACGTCACCATTTCAACCGATTTCTTTCGCTCATCCCAGGCAGGCGGCAACGGCGCTCATGCCGTGCATCCCGCGGATGTATTTCTTCGAGGCGAGCGATCCCGCGGCGAGCTCCATGGCTCCTTTACCCGCGTCGCATTCAGCCCACTGGCCTTTTCTCAAAGGCGATATTCTCAGCCCATCCTTCAGAACCACCCGGCTCCCGGCATGGCTCGACTGCAATCTCTGTGGCACTCTTCCGGCAGGTGCGGCATCCGCCTTCCCGCCTTTATCGCATTCGTAAACGGCAAATGTGACGAAAGCGGTATCGACATTTCCGGCAAAGCCGGGCTGCTCAGCTGAGCGGGTCGAAAATAACCACAATGCATGAACCGACGACCTCATCGCGAGGTCGGATCGGCGACCGGAACAGCCTTGTTCGGAAAGCGAAACGACCGCAATCAAACGATTGTCGCCAATCGCGCCGTACGATCTGATGTACCCGGAAAAAAATCGACCCATACTACTATTTACACGCACCGTATGCCTGCCGTCACCTCGCCCGCAAATATCGCTGCGCCCTCTTTGTGGCGGGAAATGGACAAATTCGCCCTACCGCCACCATAAGCCAAACGTCGTAAAAATGTGTTGCTGAATCGTCACAAATTGGAACGTCGATTTGTCTTGCGACGCCCAAAGAAAAACCCGGCAACCTGCCGGGCTCTAAGACTTCTACTTGGGCTGCAAGATCAGAACTTGACCTTTACGCTGGTGGAAAGAGCCGCCACCAGATCGTCGTCGAAGGAATAGGAGACGTCGTTGCCGTAGGTCCGGCCATTATAGACGTAGGTGCCGGATTCCCCGCCGGTCATGATGCCGAGCGCTCCGGCCAGACGCCACTCGACATTCTCCACCGGCGTATAGGAGACACCCGCGCCGAGCGTCCATGTGTCGGTCTGGGCGCCGTAGCCCTGGCTCGTACCTCGATCCCAGGTCAGGCTGAGGGCGCCGGCCCATTGTTCGTTGAACTTGTGGCCAACGCCGCCGCTGATCGTCCAACCGTCGCGGTAGAAGAGATCGAGCGACGTGACTTGGTTGTTGGCGGTGCAGGCGACGGTGCCCCTGGTGGCCTTCGCGCAGAAGGCGATCGACTGCAGCACGCTCCAGTTCGTCCACTTGACCGAACCGAAGGCAAGCCAGTCGGGCGCAATGCCGCTCTGCAGCTTGAGCTCGACGGAATCGGGCGCCTCAGCCGAGCCGTAGACCGGCGTCACGACGCCGAGATAGGGATTGCCGGGACTGACGACCGTCGGCACCTCGGTCAGGTCAACCGTGCCGCTGAGGTCGTCGTACTTGACCTTGCTGTTGTAGACTAGGCTGGCGCGGAAGGCATATTCCTCGATCTCGTAGGCGATGCCCGCCCGCCATCCCATGGCCTGATCGGCAAGGTCCAGACGACCGGTGCCGTCATAGACCAACGCGGCCGCCCCTGTGATCGGCGCGACGAGGCGTGTCTTGAAACCATCGACCGTCTGATAGAAGCCGCCGCCGATCAGGCGAAGTTGGCCGGGGCCCATATCGAAACGATAGGAGCAGGTGGCGCCGTAGTTGCGGGTGCTGATCTTGGTTTCGATGTTGTCGTTGACGCCCAGCCAATCAGCACCGGGATTGGTGTGTGCACCAAAGGGTGTCGAAAAATCGCCCATACAGTCGATGGCATCGCCGAAACCGACCTTCACCCCGAGATAGGGGATCCAGTAATCCTCGGTATCATCCGCCGTGGTCGAACCGCCGCCGATGCCGTTGGTGCCGAGACCATCGGTGGGATCAGTGTCCCTGACGTTCTTCAGCTTGCGCTGCGGCATGACATAGGTCGCGCCGGACTGGACGGCAAACCTCGAATTGTCGAAGAGAAGGTCGATATTATATCCGCCGCGCTCCAGACCGCCGGCGAAGGACGGCGATGCAAGCGACGAAAGAAGAACGACCGATGTTATGCCCTTGGAAAACCTACGAGATGCCATTGTGTCTCCCCCACTCCAGCAATTGATGTGACCCCACTCTAGTAAGTGTTCGCGTGACATGGCAACGCGCGCCACGGCAGCGCTCCCAGGCATTGCAGCGGCCAACTTACGTAAAGAGATTGACGGACACGTCAAAAAACCTGGTTAATAAAATTTTATTCCAGACTTATCGAATTTCAGCTGGTCTTTTGGGTTTTCATTCCAACATTGTAGAAGCTGTATCAATCCGACAACAGTGGCGGTTTTCGCCCACTGGATGCCCGTTCAACCACAATCCACAGGCTCCGCGCCTGGAACCAGCCGCTTTCAGGGCCGAATCGCATGCGCCCAGAACGACAAAAAGACGCGCCGGCAGAGGCGCGTCTTTGAAATAACTTACCAAATGGGCCGGTGAAATTTACCCGGCTTCGCTCACCCTGGAGAGAGCGATCCTCAAGCTCGCAATCTGACCTTTCAGTTCCTCGAGACGATCGCGCTCGGCATCGACGACTTCGGGATTGGCGTTGGCGACGAACTTCTCGTTGGAGAGCTTGTCGTCGATGCGGGAGATCTCGCTCTCCATCTTGGCAATCGCTTTTTCCAGACGAGCCTTTTCGGCGGAAAGGTCGATCAGATTGCCGAGCGGCAGGCAGATGGTGGCCTCGGCGATGACGATCTGAGCGGCACCCTTGGGCGCATCGTCAGCCAGCGATATCGCTTCGACGCGCGCAAGGCGCTTGATGGCGGCGTCGTGGCGGAACAGCCGTTCACGTGTCAGGTTGTTGGCCTTGACGACGACAAGCGGGGCTGTCGCCGATGGCGGCACATTCATTTCGGCCCGCACCGAGCGGATGCCGGAGACGAGGTCGATCAGCCAGTTGATTTCGTCGGCGGCCCCGTCATCGGCATAGGACGGCGCCGGCCATTCGGCGTGGCAAACCAATGTGTCGCGCACTTTGCCTTCGCCTGCGGTATGGGCCCAAAGCTCTTCGGTCATGAAGGGCATGAAGGGATGCAGCAGCTTGTAGATCTCTTCGAGAATATAGGCGCTGCAGGCCTGCGCTTCCGCCTTGGCGCCCTCGTCCTCACCATTGAAGACCGGCTTCAACAGTTCGAGATACCAGTCGCAGACCTCGTTCCAGACGAAGCGGTAGAGCGCGCCGGCGGCATCGTTGAAGCGGAAGGCTTCGAGTGCTTCCGTAACGTCACGTTCCGTGCGGGCAAGTTCCGTCAGGATCCAGCGATTGATGGTGAGCTCGGCGGCTTCGGGCACGAAATGCGGGTCGCTTTTTGCGCCGTTCATTTCGGCGAAGCGCGTGGCGTTCCAGAGCTTAGTGCCAAAATTGCGGTAGCCGGCGATGCGGGCCGGATCGAGCTTCACGTCGCGGCCCTGCGCCGCCATGATCGCCAGGGTAAACCGCAGCGCGTCGGCACCGTATTCGTCGATCAGTTCGAGGGGATCGATGACGTTGCCCTTCGATTTCGACATCTTCTGCCCATTCTTGTCGCGCACCAGCGCGTGGACATAGACGGTCTGGAAGGGCTCGACGGGTTCGCCGTCCTCATCCTTCATGAAGTGCAGGCCCATCATCATCATGCGGGCAACCCAGAAGAAGATGATATCGAAGCCGGTGACGAGAACGTTGGTCGGATAATAACGCGCCAGTTCGGGCGTCTCGTCCGGCCAGCCGAGCGTCGAGAAAGGCCAGAGTGCTGAGGAGAACCACGTGTCGAGCACGTCCTCGTCACGCGTCAGTATCTCGCCCGGCTTGAAGTTTTCAAGCAGGTCCTCGACATAGGCCTTCATCGGCCCCTCGTGCGAAAGGTAATGCTGGATCGCCGCCTGCAGCGCCTCTTCCTCGGTCTTTTCGACGAAGACCTGGCCGTCCGGGCCGTACCAGGCGGGGATCTGGTGACCCCACCAGAGCTGACGGGAGACACACCAGGGCTGGATGTTTTCCATCCATTCGTAATAGGTCTTGTCCCAGCTCTTCGGCACCATCCTGGTGCGACCTTCGCGGACCGATGCGATCGCCGGTTCGGCGAGCGTTTTTGCATCGACATACCATTGTTCGGTCAGCCGCGGTTCGATCGGCACGCCGCCGCGGTCGCCGTGCGGGACCATGTGCTTGTGCGGCTCAATCTTGTCGACGAGGCCTGCCTCTTCGAAAATCTCGACGATGACCTTGCGCGCATAGAAGCGGTCCTGCCCTTCCAGGCGGTCCCAGGCGCCGTGCAGCGCCGCCGGATTGTCGAGACCTTCAAGAAAGTCCTCATTGTCCTTGATGGTGATCGTGCCGTCGCCGTTCATGATATTGATGACGCGAAGACCTGCGCGCTTGCCGACGTCGAAGTCGTTGAAATCGTGCGCGGGCGTTATCTTCACCGCGCCGGTGCCGGCAGCCGGATCGGCATAATCGTCAGCAACGATCGGAATTCTGCGGCCAACGATCGGCAGAATGACATGCTTGCCGACAATGCCCTGATAGCGTTCGTCCTTCGGATTGACGGCAACACCGGTATCGCCCAGCATGGTCTCCGGTCGTGTCGTTGCGACGACAACATAATCGCGCGTCTCGAATTCGGCCGGCTTGCCTTCCTCATCGAATGCAATCGGGTATTGGTAGGTTACGCCCTTTTCCAGCGGATAGCGCAGGTGCCAGAGATTGCCCTTCACCTCGTGCTGCTCGACTTCGATATCGGAAATCGCCGTCAGCAGCTTCGGATCCCAATTGACCAGGCGCTTGTCCTTGTAGATCAGGCCTTCCTTGTAAAGGGTGACGAAAACCTCGAGAACCGCCTTCGACAGGCCTTCGTCCATGGTGAACCGCTCACGCGACCAGTCGCATGACGCACCCAGGCGCTTCAGCTGGTTGAAGATCAGGCCGCCCGATTCCGCCTTCCACTCCCAAATCTTGTCGATGAAGGCTTCGCGGCCCATGTCGCGGCGGCCCGGCAGCTGCTGTTCCATCAGCTTGCGCTCGACGACCATCTGCGTGGCGATGCCGGCGTGGTCCATGCCCGGCTGCCAGAGCACGTCCTTGCCGCGCATGCGCTCGAAGCGCACCAGTATGTCCTGCAGCGTGTTGTTCAGCGCGTGGCCCATGTGCAGCGAACCCGTGACATTCGGCGGCGGGATCACGATGGTGAAGGTCTCGGCTCCGGGCCTGGCGTTCGCGCCGGCGCGGAAAGCGTCCGCCTCATCCCATATCGCGGCGATTTTCGGTTCGACGGCAGCGGAATCATAGGTCTTGTCGAGCATTTTCTGACCAATTTCGAGGTTCGAGGGTGGCGTTTGTAAATAGGATGGTCACGGCCAAGTCAATAAAAAAGCCGCCCCGGAGACCGGAGCGGCTTTTCAGGAAAAAGCAATCCGATCAGCGGCGCGGGCCGCGTGCCACGCGCTCGATTTCTTCGCGCACCAATCGCTCGACCAGTGTCGGCAGATTATCATCGAGCCACTCACGCAGCATCGGGCGCAGCATGTCTTCTGCGATCTCGTCCAGTGAGCGGCGCTCGGCACCGTCGATCGCAGCGGCGAGCTCCTCGAAGGAGCGGCTGATCTGCAGGCCGGCATCCTCCGAAAGCAGCGTCGGCTGGACCTCATCTATAACACTCGGCAGGAAACGCTCGGTCGACGACTGAGCAGGATCCATGGCCGGCAGCGCTGTTTCGACGGCAGGCGCAGGCTCGGCGACGGCAACCCTTTGCGTTTCCGTAAACGCCGGCTCGGCCGGCTGCTGGATCGCAACATGCTGAATGGACGCCGCGGCATCCGGGAAAACAGGCTGTGGCGGCTGCGGCTGCGGTGCCGCGGCGCGCGGCGGTTCCGGCATCACAGCCGACTGCGGTTCGGGCTGACGGAAGCCGCTCGGAATTTCACGCAGGGCCTGACCGGCCTGCACAGCGCTGCGCTCGGAGGCGGCGCGGACGCGGGCGGCGACATCGGCAAGCGACAGAGCGCGGGCCGGCACTTCTGCTTCGGGGGCGGTGCCGGCCGAATTGGCGGCGACGAAACGCGGATCGGAGGAGCGCATGACCGGTTCGGGGAATTCCACGCCGGCATAGGCATCGTCGACCGTCAGGTGAATTTCGGAGCCGTTATCATCCTCGTCGGCACCGTAGACCGGCGGCAGGGATGCGGAAATCGCCTTGCCGGCGCCGGGCTCATTGCTTTCGATGATCTGGCGGATGGACGCCAGAATTTCTTCCATGGACGGTTCACGCGCTACACTTGGCTGAGCCATTTCTATCCCCGTTATTCCAAAACAACGACCGGATGGTGTGGAGCATTCATCCGAATCACCACGACCTTAGAATACCCCAGACGTGAAAAAAATCATCGCGAATCAAATGAATGCGGCCATGCACAGTTTTGTTACCTGATGTTTGCCACCCGCAAAGCCTGTCGCGATTTTGCGGCGGAACATCCCATAAAACCGAGGTTGAAGCGCATAACATCCGTCCGATCCGCCGTGGCGGCGTCAGGGTAGATGATGTTTGTGAAGACTTTCCAGCGGCGTTGACAAAAAAACGGGCGCCGATGACGCCCGTCGCTGAATGTCATCGACAAGAACGATGTCAGAAAACGAATTCGCGCGCCTTGGCGAAACCCGGCAGCGGCTTGACCGAGGCGTTGAAGAAGACGTTTTCCGAAATGGCGCCGCGCTCGGCGACGAAGACCTTGGCACGGGCGGCATTGCCGTAACCTTCAACGGTGATCAGACGGCCACCATCGCGCAATTGACCGAGAAGGGCAGCTGGAACCTCTTCGACTGCGCCGTTGATGAAGATCAGATCATAGGGAGCGCCGGCAGCGTAACCCTGTTCCAGCGGGCCGGTCACCACCTCGACCTTGGCGTAGCCGGCAAGCTGCGCCTTCGCTTCAATGGCCAGCGTCTCGTCGCATTCGAGCGCGATGACGGAGCCGGCAATGATCGACAAGAGCGCCGATGTATAACCCGTACCGCAGCCAACCTCGAGCACGAAGTCGTCTTTGGTGATCGCTGCCAACTGCAGCAGCTTGGCAAGCGGCGACGCTTCCATCAGGAAGCGGGCAGGCTTTCCCGGAGCGGCTGCGGAGATCTCGACGTCATTGTCGATATAAGCCAGCAGCTTCGCCTTCTCCGGCACGAAAGCCTCACGCGGCACCGTGAGAAACGCCGTCAGCACGGAATGCGAGGTAACGTCCGTCGTGCGAACCTGGGTATCGACCATCTTTGCGCGCGCTGCTTCGAAATCCATCATGTCCTCTGGCTCTTGAAAAGCGGTTCCTGTCCCCCGTCTCTTAATCCCCGCCACGGATGCTTTCAAGGCTTGCCAGGCGCCGGCGAAAAGAATCCGGCAGGCGCCTCTTCCGCGCTACAGGGGCAGGACGGACGCTGCAACTCCGGCGTGGAATCTTTTGCCCCTTCATGTTATGATTTGTGACGGAGGAAATAGGAGGAGCATGCCATGTCTGCGATTATCGAATATTTCACGCTGTTCGATTTCTTCATCGTCGCGGCGCTCATCGGGATCTTCTGTTGCGGGCTGCTGGACGGCGAAACGACCTGGAAGCGATAGGGCGCCGAAGCGCACTCGGAAATATCCACGCATCGCGTCTGCGGCAATGCATATCGGCGGACGCAGCTCTGACATGCGTTCGTTTCCTTTGAAATTCAGCCCTCGACAGCCGCACGCGCATCAACGTTACGTCAACCATTTTGTTGCGGCGCCCTCGCCGTCCGCTATGGGTGTGCACATGCAAACCTTCATGATCCAATCGCGCGGCAGGAAGCGCTTCACTACAATGCCGATGCCCGACTGCTGCTGATCAAATACAGCAGCGGCGAGATTCGCAGCTTCACCCGCATTTCGCCGCAAGGCATGCGACGGCTGCTTGGCTCCGGCCCCGAATTCGACGACGGACCCGAATTGAGCGATCTGGATTATCAGGCGGAAACCCGCAAACGCGGCCTGAGAGCGCTCTACCGCCTCACGGGAATTTAATCCGTCACAGTTCGATTTTTCGCCGAGCCAGCGGGTTTGGTAGCTTAGCAAACGGCGATGCTGCACCGCTGAGCCAGCAGCGTTTCACATAGATTCTGTCATGTGGAAGATGTTGGAGGTCTCGCCCAGAATTCGCAAGCGGGCGGCGTCAAATGGTTAGCGAGTTTTTAGCCACACCTTAGCTGAAATATTTCCCTTGAGAAATCAAAGGCGGCTGCCACACTCTGCCACACCTCAGAGGAATGCAAAGCTCGCCAAGATGCCGTCCGAAGGCAGCACCGTCCCCGCCGGTGCGCATCATCTCTCAAACCCCTGTTGAATAACCGTGCAGTTGGTAACCATGTCACAAAAGTCCAGAAATAGTGCTTGTGCAAATTACTCGCGTGAGCTGTAGCTAATTACTTGGGTGGGGAGAATCAATGAACATAATTAATCACGCAGGCATGTCCTCTGCGGCTGCCATAGCGTCACTGGACGAAGATGTTATTCAGCTTCTGTATATGACAGCGAAGGAAGTCGATCTCTGCTGTCTCATGACTGATGGGGAATGGGAAGATTACGACAAAACGGTTGTAAATCGCGCATGCGATCTTGGCCTCATCACCATTCATAGTCCTGGTGGCGGATGGAGTTACGTCACCGGCTGGCGGCTCACAAAGCTCGGCAAAGAAACAATAGGAATCCCGGTCAAGCTTGGCATCCTATCGCGGCTTCTCGCAGTCTTCACCCGCTATTCGACCTCATAAACCGCCGCATTGTCCTGCCTTCGCCGAGGCCTTTATAAGACGAATGCCGCAGCTTCGGCGTCAGTGCAAATACAGTTGAGTCATGGTCGCGAAGATCTGCCCTGTGTCGAGAAGAACAAGAGCCGTCACGTCACGGTGCGCTATTCTGCCGCCTTCCCGAGGACATCGACAGCGAAGGATTCTCCAAAGCCTCCTGGAAGGCCCGCAACGCCGCCCTGCCGGCCGTCGACATGGCGACGCAAGACGCGAGGCGATGCGGCTTGAGCCCGTGAAACCGAAAGACAACCGCCTGTTTGGCGATATGCCCCTCGCCCACGTCGACCACACTCGAGGTCCTGCGCGATAGCAAGAAGGAAACGCCCTTCGGGGCCGACGAACGCCTGAAGGCGCTGCGGCAGTCGTTCGACACCAGGAAGGACGGCAAGGCGATCGTTCCGAACGTCGCCCACCTCGTCTAGCCCTTGGCCGCCCATACAGACGGCCACGCGACGGCGACGCCCGAGGAGCTGGCCGAAGTTCATCGAACACCATGGAATGCGCTCCAAGGCCGTCCTGTGTGTCGCTATCATGATGTTCACTGGCTTCCGAGTGTCCGATGTCTCGCGGCTCGGCCCGCAGCATCGCCGCAGGGACATGTTCAAGCGTCGCCTGTTCAAGAACTGCAACCTCAATCCCTACGACATCGAGATCGCCATCCACCCCATCCTCGAGGCGGTGCTCGCCATGCACATGGTGACGGACCTCACCTACATCGCCACCGAATTCGGCAAACCGTTCTCCATCAGGGTCTCGGAAACAGGATCTCGGATTGGTTCCGTCAGGCCGGCCTCGGCCACCTCAGCGCCCATTCCGTCCGCAAGGGACTGGCGACCGACGTTGCCCACAAGGCGACCGACAGCATGATCGAGGCGATGTTCGCCTGGCGCGATGGAAAGACCTCAAAAATTTATACGTAAAATGCCGATCGCGCCCGCCTGGCTGGCAGACGGTCGCACGAATCAACTGGGATAGCTTCGGTACGAAACTGCTGGCGCTGACCGACGAAAGCGACGTGGCGAACGGATAAACCGGGAACACACTGCCACACCTGGCTTTTGGTGTGGCGGGACGGTTCAAGTTCGAACTGCTACACCTCGAAAATTACCGAGGTTTTGCAATACTTATCGATGCGGTGAAAAGATGTTTGGAGGCCTCGCCCGGAATTGAACCGGGGTACAAGGATTTGCAGTCCTCTGCGTCACCACTCCGCCACGAGGCCTCACGCGCTCGTTATCTGAGCCGTGGCGAGCGTTTAGAATGATCGTAAGGAAATCGCAAGAGGGCATTTCGGAAAAACGCTATTCTGCAGCTGCCGAAACGACCATTTTTCCATCCCATAACGGCACCCGCGCAGACAGGAATTTCCGTGGCCATGACGATGCCCCATTTCCTGCCAATGATTGCAATTGAAACAAATTCTTGACTTGACTTCGATCCTCGTCCGGGCCTCAATTATCCTCGGGAGGGTATAGGAGCTTGCGATGGATTGGGCTGCCCTCAAATCGAAGCACGTGCACGCGGCATACGATGCTGAAACCCGGGATCTTTATGTAAAATTTCCCGGTTCTGCGCCGGTGAAACATGCGGATATTCCGCCGCATGTCTACCAGAACCTGCTGGAAACGAATGATCCGCACTTCTACTACAAATATTATATAGCGCCGTGTCGCGTATCACCGGGCCATCGACAGCCGGTCTCCGCGGCGTCCTACGCAGTGAAGCTTGTGCTGCTCCTTGCCGCCTGCAGCCTGTTGATGGCGACAGGTCTCGATCAGGACCGTGGCGGAATTTACGAGGAAAGCGAGCTGAGAGCGAATTAGGTCTGAAGCGCACACTGCATTCCCGTCATGGGCGCGCTACGCGTTGACGACATTGAACGCAACGATCCTTCGACGATCGTGGCTGCGACCAGGCGGCTGGTGGTGTCATCGAGATTGTCGCTCCTGTTCTGATGACGAAAGCGGCGACCGTCTCGGCCGCGGTCGTTCCTGTCGTCGCGGTCATTCCGGCCGTTGAAATTGCGATAGTTGCGAGGCCCGTTGTAGCTGCCGCCCTGACCGTGGTCGACCACGCAGCCTTCGGGACGGCGACAGATGCCGCGAGCGTCGAAACCGCGGCTGTCGATGGCTTGGGCCTCGGCGGAAATGCCTGAGAGAAGCGCCGCTGCCGACAGGACGACAACAAAGGATACCTTCATTTCCTCACCTGGACCATTGTGACGCAATTTTTTGCGTTTTACATTCAATAAACCACGAATGCGAAAAGCGATCCACGGTTCCACGCCCTCCTTGCCGATCAGTCAGCCGGTTTCCGCCGCCTGTGCCACCAGACCGCAAGCCGCCGCCGGAGCCGGCGCGCGAACGGCAAATCGTGCGAGAGCACGAGGAAACCGAGCGGCAGCATCCAGAAACCTAGGATGGGCAGGAAACCCAACACGCCGCAGAAAATGAGGGCCATGCCGAGCGCCATCCGCGCGATGCGCGAGCGCGGCATGCCGATGCTGAAAGAGCCGAGCACAAGCCTGCCGTTTGCATGATCGATGCCGAAGCGCACTGCCCGTGGCTTGCGCTTCTCACCGCCTCTCGTCTCCTCACGATCATTCACATTTGCCATTTCCCAGAGATGGGCGCAGGCATCCCAAATACAAGTTCATTTCATTTTTTTGAAAAAACCGCTTGGCAAATCGGGAAAGCGTTTGTATTAGCCCACTCACACCGCGCCAAGCAGTGATCCCTGGTAGCTCAGCGGTAGAGCATTCGACTGTTAATCGACAGGTCGCCGGTTCGAATCCGGCCCGGGGAGCCATTTTTCAAGTTAAGCGCCTGTTTCGTTGAGAACTCCGAATGCAGGCGCTTTTTTCCCCACTTTCCCTCCCGCTTTTGAAATGCGCCCGGAGCGCAAAGCATATGCGTCAAAACTGATGGCAGCGGACGTCAGCGTTTCGTTTTTTGGGTAAGGACGGGACCGAAGCGGTCGGCGGAACATTCCCGTTGGTGCATCGAACCACATTTGAGAAAGCAGTCGATATAGGAAAATATGACACTAAGGTTTTGCGGTCGCCCCGATGATCGACTGGACGGGTCGGCCAAGCAACTATCGCCCTCAGAGCGCGTGTCGTACTTCTCGTCGCACCGTGGTTATTGCGCCTCCCTCACCTAGCCCTAAATCAGCACCCCCTAATCCTTGCGAAAATTCACGAGGCGCATAAATTCAATCTATCAGATGGCTTTTGCTGGTGACCACGGATGTACTGGCACTGTGCTGACGCAATCAAAGAAGGGTCGGCGCGAGCATTCGCCCGACCTTTCTTGCTCTCCAAGACCGTTCTGTCGCTACTACCGGCTAAAAATCGAAATACACGGTCACACCTGACCGACGACGATACGGGTAATGGTCGCGATAGCCGTAATAGTCGCGACTGCCGTAATACCGCGGACGATAGCGCGAGCCGTAATACCGGCAGTCGCGGTAAGCGTACCGGTGTTTCTTCCAGTGGCCATACGCATGTCCATTACCGTGGCGACGGTGTTTGACCTGCTCGACGTCGAGGGTGTGCATATGTACTGCATTCGGCACAACGATCGGCGTGGCGTTTAGCGGCAGGGCGAAAGATGCAGACAAGACCATGGCTGCAAGTGAGGAAAAAAGCATTTTCATCGGCGCATCCTTTCAGGCTGCGATTTGGGTTAATGAGGATTAACCTCCGATGAACGGCTGCAGCATCTACGACAGCTAGGCATTCGCTGGCCAACCAACCGCCGGAGGTGTACAGCAAAGACCATGGCTCTCGATCCCGAAAAAGCATTTTTAGATTACAGTGCGGCAGACTGCAGCGTGCAGTTCTGGACCGCCAAGGCACCGGCCGTGCAATTCACCTCTTTGGAAGCCGCGGTCAGGTTCGCAAAAGACCATGGCGGCAGGTGGGAAGAGATTGAGATCACAGTCCATCTGCCGCGCGAGGACATCGCGTTCGCCACCGGGAAAGTGCATCAACTCATCGACGCTTTGCCAGCTGACCTCCGGAAAAAACGGTAGCGGTGGATTGGCATTCAAATAACGACCGGCCGGCTCGCCGCTGGTGTTGGCCACGGGAGGACGAGCGAGATCGGTCTTCCGGCGCCCGCCGCATCGCGGCGAAAGGGGAAGGTTGACCGCAGCAGTGCGCAGAGACGTGCCTGACCGCTGCAGCACGTGGCGGGTCGGTGCTGCGGCGGTGTTTGTCAGGCCTCGACCTCGATGACCATCATCAGGCCGCCGCCCCCTTCGCTTTCGGTATTGTTGTTGGTCGTGTGGTGCCCGATGTGGCAGTGAATGAGCCATTTGCCGGGATTGAGCGCCGTCCAGATAACGTCGTAGCGCTGTCCTGGGCCGACATTGACGGTGTCCGCCTGAAAGCGCGCCATTGGCGAGAGGTTGATGCCGTCACGGGCAACGACGGTAAATGGTCCACCATGAATATGCATCGGATGGATGAAGCCATTGTTCGACCCGACAAAGCGCACCTTCAGGGTTGCGCCGACCTTTATTTTGATGATGTCGGTTTCGGGATAGGCACGGCCGTTGATGGTAAAGTAGTTGGGCTGCCCGCCATCCATCGGCATGGCTGGATAGGTGAGGCCCTCGCGCTTCAGCCATTCCTGCAAGAGAATGACATATTCGCGGTCTGCCATCGTGGTCGGATCGGCTTGCGCCGGATCGATCATCAGCGCGCCATAGAGGCCCAGAGCCTGCTGCCGGTCGACGTGGTCGTGCGAGTGATAGAAATATGAACCCGACTGCCCGGCAGTAAATTCGTAGACGTAGGTCTCGCCCGGATCGATCGGCGGTTGGGTGATTTCTGCCGGTCCGTCCATCTCATTGGGAAGGACCAAGCCGTGCCAATGCACTGACGTGCTTTCGGGCAAGCTGTTTTTCACGTTGATGCGGACGCGATCACCCTCATGGATCTGAAGCTGCGGACCGGGTAGCTGGCCATTGAAGGTGTAGGCATCGACGGTGATCCCGGGCAGAATCGTCCAGCGAACGACCTTAGTCTCCATGTCGAAGACCTTGACGCCATCCTCGATGCGCGGTTCGAGCGCACGGTCGCCGCGCGTTTCGAGGCCATAGGTGGCAGTGATATAGCGCGGATGGATCGCCGCCATATCCAGCATTGCCTCGGCCGGCGTGTCGCGATCCATGATCATGCCCGGCGGCATGATGGCGCCCCCGACATCGCGCGCACTCAAAGTCATATTGACCCAGTTGGCAGGGGCGACCATCCCGATCAGCAACAACATCAGCGAAACGCCGCCAACGGCGGCGAGTTGTGGCACAGGCGCATCCGGGACCATGTCGTGGTCGGAACCGTGGCCATTGTGATGGGGAGCGGTGCCGCGGCGCGGCGACCGCGGAGCTTCCATCGCCGCGTGTTGATGGTTTTCCTTGGGCTCATGCGCTGGTACGGCGGGCTCCGAACGGTTTTCGCGCGCATGCTCGGCATCATCCGAATCGCCGCGATCGGTCATCAGACCGTGCTTGAGACCACGGGCGACCATCCAGACATTGGATGGGTAGGCGAAGGCGAACCCGGCCATGACGCCCAACGACATGACGCCCCAGAATAGGAGTTCGGTCGGTTCCATGGCGCGCATATCGCGGCCCATCATCAGGAAGCTCATGACGGGCGCCATGCCGGCCATCATGAAATTCATGGAGATGAACTCAGGCAGGAAGGACTTTCGTACGTTTTCCCAGTAGGTGCCGCCCATCATGTTCTTCATGAAGAGGGCCTGGAAGATGAAAAGGCCGACCGCGAACCCGGCGATGTACTCGACGATCAGGTCGAGCCACATTGGCAGACCCAGTAGCGCGACGATCACCGCGGCGATGATGATACCGGTGGCATCTCCCGCCACGCAGTGGATCGTGGAGCCGATGCCCTGCTTCCACAACGGTTTGACGAACTCCTCGTGCGTGCCCGGCCGTGGCTCCTTGTCGGCGAGCACATAGATCAGCAACCCGAAAGGACCGAGGTAGAGCGTGACGAGGATGAAGCCCCACTTCATCACCACCGGTTCGGGATTGTTGGCGTACTGGTCCCAGGCAACGTACAAGGTGGACGCAAGGGCAAGTGCAAACCAAACAAGCAGAAAGTAATCAACTGGCTGAATGAGCATCGTTCCGCCTTTGATAACATTGGCACTTGATTTGGAGCGGGCGCCGCCGCCGGCAAGGGCGACGCCGTCAAGTCAAACGCTTCAACTGGAAATTCGCGCCGTGTAGCCGAGGTCGTTCACGGTATCGGCAGCCGGTTCGCTCGCCCTCCGCCGTTGAGTTACTTGATCGATTTCTCAGGTCGGTGGAACGCTCCAGGAACGTTAGGCGTTCGGTCTCAACAGCAACTCACGGCATGGGGAGCGACATCATGCGCATCGTCATCGTCGGCGCTGGCATTGCAGGTTTGGCTATGGCAAGGGGTCTTAGCCTCATCGGCCACGAGGTCGAAATCTATGAACAGGCGACGGAGTTAAAGCCGATCGGCGCGGGCCTGAGCCTCAGTGCCAATGCGTTGCGCGCCTTGCGCACGCTCGGTCTCTGTAATGCCGTGCTGGCCGAGGCGCAGCATATTGACTGCATCGCTTTGTTGGATCACAGCGGTGACGTGCTGCAGACGACGGACCTGGCGGACTTCAGCCAGCGCTATGGCCATCTCAGTATGGTGGTGCTTCATCGCGGCGGCTTGCACCACGCTCTGTTATCGGCGGTGCCTCAATCAGCCATTCGCCTCGGCATGGAATGCGTGGGCGCACGAACGCATGAGGCCGGTGCCGTACTGAGGTTTGCAAATGGCCATACCGTCGAAGCCGACCTCGTGCTTGCCTGCGATGGCGTCCATTCCGTCATACGCAAGGCGGTATTCCGCGAAGCGCGTGAGCGTTTCGCGCGCTATACGTGCTGGCGCGCAATCTCGCCTGGAATACCGGCGGGATTTGATCCGACCCGCCTCTCGGAGAGTTGGGGTGCTGCCGGCAAACGTATCGGCCTAGCCGCCATTCCGGGCGAACGGATCTACTGGTTCGCGTGCTGCGGCGCCCGCAGAATCAAGGATCCTGACTTGGCCAAGATTGGGCTCACCGAACTCCAGGCCATGTTTGCCGAATTCCACGATCCTGTTCCGGAGGTGCTCGCCAGCACCTCTTCAGACGCCGTGATCTGGACTGACATCGAGGATCTCGACCCCATGCCGTCCTTCACGCATGGCAGAATTGTCCTGCTTGGCGATGCTGCTCATGCCGTGACGCCCGATCTCGGACAGGGCGCGGGCTTGTCGATAGAGGATGCAGCGGTACTCGCATCGCTTCTCGGCCGCCTTCCGATCGATGAGACCCTGCACGAATACGATGCCCGGCGCGTCGGTCGCGCGCATCGCCTCGCCTCCGGGTCCCGCCTCTACGCAAAGGTGGCCCAGTGGCAAAATCCACTCGTTGTTCCACTTCGCAATCGCGTGGTGAAGAGTATCCCGGAGCGCTTCATGGATCGCCAACTCGACGCGGTCCTCGACATCGATTTCGAGCCGGTGCAGGCTGCGGCCTAAACAGATCGTACAACGGTGCGCAAGGTATTGCGACAACGACAGGCTGGTCTGGAGGCGATCAACCGCCCCTGGGTGTTCTGATTAAGA
The DNA here is from genome assembly GCF_032464805.1 of Rhizobium sp. 10PS4. NCBI lineage: Bacteria > Pseudomonadati > Pseudomonadota > Alphaproteobacteria > Hyphomicrobiales > Rhizobiaceae > Rhizobium > Rhizobium sp. 10PS4. Next base: position 337,134 of record NZ_JAWDIW010000004.1, read on the forward strand.
CACGCAATATACCCGCTTAATTCCGTTTTCACCGGAACTCTCGCAGCCGGCAGCTGTTTTGCATCCAGGCAACGAAACGGAGGAAAATCATGACTTCCAAACATCCCAAGTCAACTCGCCCTACCGATGCAGATCTCGAGCGAGATCCGGGTATCGGACAATCGAAGGGGCTGCATCGTGACACGGGCGCGGACGATATTGCCGGGCAGAACACTGAAGAAGGCGATGTGGCCAACGACACCAACCGATTTGGCGGCATAAACCCCAAACAGCGCGGTCGCGCAAACAAGTAGAAAAGATCCATGACGGACGATTCCGCCATCGCGCACTGAACAACCACGAGAGCAGGCATGCTCGATAAAATCACCGGCTGGCGCGCTTATGTTGCGGGTCGCCAACCGGCGAAATAGCCCGCCGGTGCCACGCCGATTTCACGCTTCAGGAACCTGAGCGCTGAAGCGTCCGGACAGCGCATGCTTGTACCGACAAACAGACGCCGGCCTCTAGTAGCTGCATGAACGGCCGTCGCCGGGTCGGAATCCATCCGCACAGGCTGGGTTCATTGAATCGCCCGGATGATATCCTGATGCTGAGCCATATGAATTTGGTGGTGTCGAGCAGGCCGAGGTCATGGCGGCAAGGCTGATTGCCGCGGCTGCTACAAATGCCTGAAATCTGTTCATCTATGCTTCTCCAGTTTTCGACGCGATGAGAGCCTCTCCCCTTCGGAATGCCGGGAGAAATTTTCCCAGAACTCATCTGCTCCCAGATATCTTGAGCCTCAACATATAGGCGCGCTCCTCGGTTGGCGTTAGCTCCGAACGTGCAAGATTCTCTTCGACCTTCATAGGCTCTGCAACGGCAACCGGGGCTCTCGAACTGTTTCCATTTAAAAGCGACGGAAACTCCGCTTCGGCCACTCTTGACTCGCGAGCCGAGCGGAACATAATAGGAACATCGGCTTAGTGGCCGCCAATCTGAAAACTTGCGGTGGAAACTCTGAAGGAGAGCGAGGTCGTGCGTCCGCAGATAGCTGAAAAACTGGCAGAAGAAGCGCTAAGAGGAGAAGTCGACGCAGTTGTCGCCTTTCACGATGGGGACATCCGCGCCGCCATTACGACATTGCTGCTGGATTGCCGTCACCTGCGGCTTCAGCTTGCTCTTGCGGAAAGAGGGATGAACTGCGGCATGACACGTAGGTGGACACCGACTGTCGAACGGGCATGAAACATCGCCGCAGTATTGAGCTCGCACCCCCTGATAGCCATGCAGTCGAAATCGAAAAGGAAACGCTGTCGACCCTGCCGCGGTGGTATATCATCCATGCTCGTTGCCGCAGATGCCTTCACGAAACATCTATCGACCGGCAGGAAATTGCCCGGCGCTGCGGCGATGACCTGTCTCTCGCCAAGCTCGCCAGGTGCCTCAAATGTCAAGGATGCGGCAACCGGTCCGACAATGTGCTGTTACTTCAGAAGCTGCCGCGCGATTGAAGGAGATTGCGCACCAGATCGTGTTGGCTTTCGGCTGAACCGCGCGAGCGGCTCGGTCCCGCTGATGAAACGGCCCGTCTTAGGCGCATCATCCCAGATAGAACCCGTTCGGGAACAAACGCCGTGGATAAAAGTTGAGTGGCATCAACCACGTAACGTCAGTTTCTGACAGGAGGTCTCTCATGGGTCGCGGTATTCTGCTTTGGCTGCTTGGTGTTCCACTGCCGATCATCATCCTTCTTGCTCTGTTTATGCGATAGGAAGAGATCATGTCGGTTTCAATGACAGGTTCCGGGGAGATTGCTACCCCAGTCGAATCCTCCAATTCCGCCATGACATGGGGGCCAATCTTCGGGGGCGCCGCTGCGGCCATCGGCGTGACCCTCATTCTTTTGCTGCTTGGATCCGGGGTCGGGTTGACGATGGTGTCGCCCTGGTCGGGGCAAAGTAGTTCGCTCGGCACGGTCGGGGTGACGGCGGCGATCTGGCTCGTTGTCGTGCAATGGCTGTCCTCCGGGCTCGGAGGCTATATCACCGGCCGGCTGCGCACGAAGTGGGCAGCCGTGCACACCGACGAGGTGTTCTTCCGCGATACCGCGCATGGCTTCATCAGCTGGGCGCTGGCGACGATCTTCGTTGCCGGATTTCTAGCCTCGTCGCTGACTTCGCTTGCCGGTGCGGGCGCACAAGCCGTGGGTTCAGCGGCCAGCGCCGCAGGTACGGCAGCAGCGTCGTCGACGGCATCGGCCGCGGATCTGCCTACCGCCTATTTTACTGACGCTTTGCTGCGTCCGGAACAGGCCCGTGCAGGAGCAACATCCGATGATACTGCTGCAACGGCTGAGGTTTCTCGCATCCTCCTCAACGGTGCTGCCGCCGGCCAGATCCCGGATGACGACAAGGCCTATCTGGCCACCATCGTCTCTGCTCGCACCGGTCTTTCCGAAGCCGATGCACGCACCCGCGTCGACACCGTGCTGAAGCGCATCGACGACGCCAAGGTCGCCGCCCAGAAAGCCGCCGACGAGGCACGCAAGGCTGCCTCCACCACGGCATTGCTCGGCGCGTTGTCACTTCTGATCGGGGCTTTCATCGCTGCTGCCGCCGCAGCCTTTGGCGGGTCGCAACGCGACGAAGAGGAAGACCTCCTCGTCACGCCCCGGATCTAAGGCCCGGGGCTCAGGATCAACGGAAATCGGGGCGCGGGTCGAAAGGCCCCGCGCACCATTTATGCGGGGGCCATGCCAGGCTCTGCTGCGGTTGGATGATCGTCCGCTGCAAGCGTTTTTCTCCATGGCGGTTTATTTCGCGTCGGGCGGAACATGTCGCCGTTGGGGAGCTTCGGTTAGGTCAAACCTTTTCCGGAGAATGTAGATGGCCAAGAAGACCTCCCAAACCTCGCCCTCGGACGACGCAACGATCCACGATCAGAAACTGCACCGAGGTGTAGGCGGTGAGCTTCATCAGTTTGCCGAAGACGGCAAACTGATGCTGACTACAGCGCAGGGCGGACCCGTCTCAGATGATCAGAATACGCTTCGTCTCGGTGCCCGCGGCCCTGCCCTCATCGATGATTTCCATTTTCGCGAGAAGATCTTTCATTTCGATCACGAGCGCATCCCCGAGCGGGTCGTCCATGCACGCGGTTACGGCGCGCATGGCTATTTCGAAACATATGAATCGCTGGCCGCCTATACCCGGGCCGATCTTTTCCAGCGGCCAGGCGAAAAGACGCCGGCCTTCGTCCGATTTTCGACCGTCGCAGGTAGCAAGGGTTCCTTCGATCTGGCGCGCGACGTGCGTGGTTTCGCGGTCAAGATCTATACGCAGCAGGGGAATTGGGACCTCGTCGGCAATAATATTCCGGTCTTCTTCATTCAGGACGCGATCAAGTTTCCCGACGTCATCCATTCCGTAAAGCCGGAGCCCGACAAGGAATTTCCGCAGGCGCAGTCGGCGCATGACAATTTCTGGGACTTCATCAGCCTCACGCCCGAAAGCATGCACATGATCATGTGGGTGATGTCGGACCGCGCTATCCCGCGATCGTTCCGTTTCATGGAGGGTTTCGGCGTTCACACCTTCCGCTTTGTCAACGCAGCGGATGAATCGACCTTCGTCAAATTCCATTGGAAGCCGAAACTCGGCCTGCAATCCGTCGCCTGGAACGAGGCGGTCAAGATCAATGGTGCGGATCCGGATTTCCATCGCCGCGACCTCTGGCAGGCGATACAGTCGGGAAACTTTCCGGAATGGGAACTCTGCGTGCAGCTTTTCGATCAGGACTTCGCCGACACGTTCGACTTCGACATCCTCGATCCGACGAAGATCATTCCCGAGGAGATCCTTCCGGTCAAACCGATCGGCCGTCTTGTGCTCGACCGAATGCCCGACAACTTTTTTGCAGAGACCGAGCAGGTCGCGTTCATGACGCAAAACGTGCCCCCCGGCATCGATTTCAGCAACGATCCCCTTCTGCAGGGACGAAACTTCTCCTATCTCGACACACAGCTGAAACGTCTGGGCGGTCCGAATTTCACGCATCTGCCGATCAACGCGCCGAAGTGTCCCTTCCACAATTTTCAGCAGGATGGTCATATGGCGATGCGCAATCCTGTCGGCCGCGTCAATTATCAACCGAACTCGTGGAATCAGGGGCCGCGGGAATCGCCGGTTCAAGGCTACCGCCACTTCCCTGCCGAAGAACAGGGTGCCAAGGTTCGGCTGCGGCCGGAAAGCTTTGCCGATCATTACAGCCAGGCCCGGCAATTCTACATCAGCCAGACTCCACCGGAACAACGCCATATCGCTGCTGCGCTCATCTTCGAACTGAGCAAGGTCGAAACGCCGGTCATTCGTGAGCGTATGGTCTCGCATCTGATGAATATCGATGAGACCCTTGCCAGCAAGGTCGGCCACGCACTCGGCTTCAAATCGATGCCGAAGCCTGCCGATGCCGCCATGCCGACGCGGCAGGATCTCGAGCCGTCGCCGGCGCTCAGCATTGTCGAGCGCGGTCCGAAGCGGTTCGAAGGACGCAAGCTCGGCATTCTTGTCAGCGATGGCACCGATGCCGCTATCTTCAAGGCGCTGCTTGCCGAGATCACCGAGCAGAAGGCGGCCTTCGAAGTGATCGCACCGAAGATCGGCGGCGTGACGCTCTCGGACGGCAATTGGATCGAGGCGCATCAGATGATCGACGGCGGACCTTCGGTACTTTACGACGCCGTCGCCCTCCTCCCCTCAGCCGAGGGAACCGGCGATCTGCTGAAGGAGGCAACGGCCCGCGATTTCGTGGCGGACGCCTTCGTACACTGCAAGTACATCGGTTACGTGGAAACAGCGCTGCCACTGATGCAGAAGGCCGGAATTGCCGATTCACTGGATGAGGGCGTGATGGCGCTCGCAGCGGCGAAAGACGTTCCGGCTTTTATCAAGGCGCTTGGCAAACTGCGTGTCTGGGGCCGGGAGCCATCGGTCAAATTGAATTGACGTCTCGTCGCCATGACGACACGAGGGGCCAGTCGTCGAATAAAACCCGCGGAAACGCGGGTTTTATGTCGTTTGCGGTGCCCTATTTATTGAGCTGAGGTGATGGAAGCTGCTCCATCTCCAGTTTTCCGCGCTGTGGAGAGCCGTATGCGCTCGCACTTTCGACAGATCTCTGATTTGGCCGTCTTGTGGGCAGGCCATCGTGTGGTTCCTGTCACGCTGATCGCGTTCGCAGCCATTTGGGCGGCAGTGGGTCTCAGCTTTTCCTTCCCAAGGCAGTGGTTTTTGCTGACCAATATGGTGGGTACCCTCATCATATTTTTTATCTTGCTGCTGGTGCAGCACTCCCAAAACCGGGACATGACGGCGCTCCATGCCAAACTCGACGAACTGATCCGATCGAGCGAAGCAGGAAACCACTGGATTGCGGCTGAGAAGAAAGATGCCGACGCGATAGAGGGAATGCGCCAGCTACACCACGGCCAAACCTCAGAGACCTCGACCTAAAGCGCGTCGCAATCTTTCAGATTCGCTCCCCGCGCTTCAGATCTTTACTGTTACGCGTGTCGTTATCGCAAAACTGCTGCACAGTTTTGCGCGACATGTCCTAGACGGACGCTGCCTCTGCGGCAGATTTCTCATCCGCTTTGTCCTCGACGCATTCTGCTTTCTCGGCAAGGGTCTTGCTCATTTCCCTGAGTTCGCCCTCATCCAACTTTTCGATGCCGACAAACTTATTGGCCGCCTGGCTCGTCAGGATGAGTTCGTCAAGTTTGGCCTGCAGAGCCTTTCCGTCACGGTTCTGACTGTTCTGCAACACAAATACCATCAAGAAGGTAATGATGGTGGTAGTGGTGTTGATCACAAGTTGCCAGGTCTCTGAATAGCCGAAAAAAGGGCCGGAAACCGCCCAGACAAGCACCAGCGCCAAAGCCGCGACAAAGGTGAACGGCTTTCCCGAGAGATCGGCGACGGTGGTCGCAAAGGAAGAGAAGAAGTTGGATTTGTTCGACATCTGTAAAGCCTCGTTGGGTCGCAATGCTGTCAATCGACAACATCAACTCTACATACGGGCCGAAGTTCCTCGCGCCGCCGAGGTCAATCAAGAGGTCCGACGCTCTTCCTTCGCTGCCCGCGGAGAAGATTGTCGCTGATAACCCGTACCTTCACGGATGTTCCCCCTGCCGGGCAAAAGAAATAAGATATCTGAATAGCTTAGCTGGTTCACTCAGGAGAAGTGGCCCGCCCAACCAAAAACGCGCCAGAAAACATTGTGCAGCGCAGCAACCTTTTCGTAGACTGACGCGTTTAGTTCAGCATCACCGCCGTCCCGGCTGCTGATTGGCGGAGACTTTCAATGAGATCTATGTCAGACACCCTCGCACGCCTTGCTGCGCTGCGAGGAACCCTTCGCGCCCGACCCTCGCAGGACAATCCCGATCTCGTCGCCTTGGACGCATTTGGCTCAAACCCGGGCGCTTTGGGGGGCTACATCTATTTGCCGTCGAAGCGCGGGAAAGACATGGCCCTTGTCGTTGTCCTGCACGGCTGCACCCAGACCGCCGCCGGATATGATATTGGGTCCGGGTGGTCGCGATTGGCCGAGGACTATGGCTTCGCGCTGCTGCTTCCCGAGCAACGACGGGCAAACAATCCAAACCTCTGCTTCAATTGGTTTAACCCAGAGGACATAAGCCGGGATCACGGCGAGGTCTTTTCCATTCGCCGGATGATCGCAAAGGTCGTTGCGGAACACGGTATCGACGGCAGGCGCGTGTTCGTGACCGGGCTTTCGGCCGGCGGCGCCATGGCCGCAGCCATGCTCGCCACCTATCCTGAGGTTTTTGCAGGCGGCGCAATCATCGCAGGCCTGCCATATGCAAGTGCAGCAACCATTCCCGAGGCGTTCGACCGAATGCGCGGCCATGGCAGTCCGACTGGCAAAGAGCTTGAACTGCGATTGAGAAACGCCTCAGGGCACAAAGGCCCGTGGCCGACATTATCACTCTGGCAGGGAACCGCAGACAGAACCGTCGTGCCATCCAATGCGAATGCGATCGTGGAGCAATGGAAAAATATCCACGGTGTCGACGCATCGCCGGGCCGCGTCGAAGATATCGGAAGACACCAGCGAAAGGTCTGGACCGATGCTCACGGTGTCGACGTGATCGAGCTCTATACGATTGCCGGGATGGATCACGGCACGCCGCTCGATGTCGGCACCGGCTACGGAGCAAGCGGCCCCTTCATGCTTGACGTCGGAATTTCATCGACCGTCGAAATTGCCAGGTCCTGGGGTCTGGTCCCCTCATTTGAAAAACGGCGCGATGCAAAAGCCTTTGCTTCGCAACCGGAAAACGTCGCAGGCCCATTCGGCGCGGACAGCGACCGTGGCAGCATTCAGAAAATCATTGAAGACGCCCTTCGGTCCGCCGGACTGCTGCGATAGTCGCAAGGCATACGACGGCCGTCAGAACCCGCGAGATCGGCGCTATCGGTTTTGAGACTTGGGCAGTGGTCCGTTTTGGTGGCTGAAGACGAGTTCGCTCTGGACATCTTGCTGAAACTGCAGCACCCGCTGACCGACATCGCTCTCCGGCATCCCTGCGGCCAGAAGCTGATCGGCAAGCCTGCGGCATTCGGCCTTCCAGAATTCTATCGCATCTGCGCCGTGCCGCCGGCCGAGTTCGCGAGCGCAGCGCTCGACATTGGCAGTTCCGATTCCAGCGGGAAAGGCAATAATCTTGCCTTCATTGGCGCCGGCAGGCCGGCGGGTCATTTCAGTAGCCATCGAACACAGGTTCCTTTGATCCTGTTCGTTGTCTACGGGACTATGGTTAATGCTTTCTATTGCTGCGGTAAGAAGATCAATCAGGTGGAAATTTAGCGGGCCGCAATGTCACCAGACAATCGGATGGGTTTTGCCGGTGAGCACGTTCACGAACCCCTCCGGCGCCAGCTCCGAGGGCGCGACCAGGACCCAGCGCCAAGGCGAGCAGGTCAGCGTCGCAAACGACAGGCGTTCGGGAAATCCCGGCCACCATCGAGGCGAAAAAGTCGGCTCGTACATCCAGTCGATCCCGGCGCCGGCGGCATAAAGAGCCTGCATCTCTGCATCGAGCACTTCGGCCGAACGCGCCGTCATCAGGCCGCCGACCTCGTAGTGGACGCGGGCGAGAATCTTGCCGGCGGATACCAGCACCCAGCCGCCCTGCTGCTCGTTCAAGGCATTGACTGATATCGCCATCGCCTCATCCGATGAGCCGACCGTCCAGATATTGTGCTTGTCGTGCCCGAGCGTGGAGGCGAGCGCCGTCTCCGGCGTGCGCGGCCCGGTGCCCAGCCAGAACATCCTGGAGACCTTGGCCTCCCCGGAGAACCGGTCGACAATCGAGAATTTGGTGACATTGCGCGCGGGATCCCGCTGCACGGCGCCCTCTTCCACCGGCAATTCCATGGTGATGAAGTCGTCGTGCCAGTGAAACGGCCGCAAAAGTGCAGCGTTGACGGTCGTCCGGTTCGGTGGCGCCTCGATGCGGAAATCGTCAGCCGTGACCGTCCTGTCAATTTTCACGGTGCGCGTCGCCCATTGCGGCCAGTCGATTTCAGGACGGACTCCAATGAAGGTCGCACCCTCGGACACGGGACGCCCGTCCGCCCACACTTTTTCGATCGACAGGCTGTCGACGTCGCTGAGAAGAACAATATCGGCGAAGCGGCCCGGCGCGATCGATCCGACCCAGGGCGTCAGCCGCATATGGCGTGCCGGATTGAGGGTGACGCACTGGATGGCGATCTCCGGCGCAAGGCCGTTTTCAATGGCGAGCCGGACATTGTGGTCGGTCGCGCCGATTTTCAGTGTGTCCGAGGCGCTGCGGTCGTCGGTCACCAGAGCGATCTGCGACCAGTCCGTCAGTCCCTTGTCGATCAGTCCGCGGATGACCTCCGGCAGGGAATGCGGCCTGAGCTCGATGAAAAGGCCGTGGAGGAGCTTCTGCCAGATCTCATCGAGAAACCAGCCTTCGTGATCGGAGGCGAGGCCTGCCGCGGCAAAGGCATTGATCGAGGCTATGTCGCGCAGTCCGGCACCGTGGCCTTCGACCACGCCGCGCTGCTCGAAGGTCGCGCCGATCATGCCCCACAGCCGATCGTAGGAAGGATTGCCGGGATCGGATATGGACGGCCAGTCCATGACCTCGTCGAGCCCGGCGACCATCAGGCTTTCGGAAAGGAAGGCCTTCTGCTCATCGTAGCCGAACCAGCCGCCACCCCATTCATAGGCGGTCGGCGGGACGGCGGAGCCAGGCAGCGGAAAGATTTTCATCGGCGATCCGCGCCGGCGCGCTTCCAGCCAGAATTCCAGATTGCGGGCGCCGTTGACGTTGGAAAATTCGTGGCTCGCCTCGCATGTCCAGGTCACGCCATGCGGCATCACCAAAGCCGCCTCCCATTCCGGCGTCAGATGGGAGCTTTCGATATGTTTGTGTGCCTCCCCGAAGCCCGGCACGGCCGCAAGATCCGGCTCGGAGAACCGCTCGTTCACCTCGCCTGCGTAACTGCCGGCGGGGCCGACATAGGCGATGCGGCGGCCCTTGATGACGATCTCCTGATCGTCGAGCCATGTCCTCGAATGGACATCGAGCAACCTGCCGACCCGCAACAGCCTGTCGGCGGGCCGTCGTCCGAGCGCCGTCAGCACGAGATCCTGGCGCGTCAGCACCTCGTCGGAGGCGTTGATCAGCAGATCGTCGGGAAGGGTAGTGCGCGAAGTGGCCATGAATGGAATGCCCGTGAGAAGCTGGAACCGCCGGACCGTAAAGACCACACGCCGATGTGTAAAGCGATGCTCCGGTCTTGGAAAATTCCTCGCACAAGAGCGTATTTGCTCAATTATTGAGCTTGCGGCCCGATCGATCAAAAAATAGTATCCCTCAAATCCTGGGGGTATCATCTCGATTGCCAACGCCGTTTTTCACAGAAGGACATTGCTCATGAAGGCCAGACGTTTTGCCCGAATCCTGTCTCTCGCGCTGCTTGCCGCCGTCGGCAGCACCGCTGCGGCCCATGCGCAATCAAAGACGCTGACTATCTCCTGGTGGGGCTATAACGGCGAGAAGATGAATGCGAACATCATCACGCCTTTCAAGAAGATCTGCGGCTGCGAGATCGTGTTCGAGACCGGCAACAATGCCGACCGGCTCAACAAGCTGAAACTGCGCGATGGCAAGGGCGTCGATGTCATCTATCTCACCGACAGCTTCTCGCAGCTCGGCATTGAACAGGGATTGTTCCAGGAGATCGATGCGTCGAAGATCCCCAACCTCGCGGATATCTACGAGCTGGGCAAGGCGCCTCAAGGCAAATACGGCCCCGCCTATACGATCGGTCGCGTCGGCATCGTCTATGATTCCGCCAAGGTCAATCCGCCGATCACTGCCTGGGGCGACCTGTGGCGCGACGATCTGAAAAGCTCCGTCTCCCTGCCCGGCATCACCACCACTGCCGGCCCGCTGGTCGTTCTGGAAGCCGGCAAGCATGGCGGCGCAGATGCCTATGAGGACACCGACAAGGCCTTCTCGGAAATCGAGGCGCTGAAGCCCAATGTCGTCAAGAACTACAACACCGGCTCGGAGCTGGTGAACCTGATATCAACAGGCGAAGTGCGTGTTGCGCTGGCCCAGGACTTTACCTTGGCATCGATGCAGGCGGCCGTTCCGACGATGACATGGGCCAAGCTCAAGGACGGCGATATCGCCACGCTGAACACCGTGAACATCCCGAAGGGTTCGGAAAATGTCGAACTCGCCCATCAGTTCATCAACTTCATCCTGTCCAAAGAAGTCCAGCAGGCTGAAGCCGAACAAGGCGTCGATGCGCCGATCTCGACAAAGGTCAGCCTGACGCCGGACCAGGCGAAGATCTGGACCTATGGCGCGGATATGGTGGCAGGCCTCACCCGCATCGACTATGCCAAGATGAACGCTGCCAAGGCCGACTGGATCGATCGCTGGAACGAAGTCTTCGGTCAGTAAGCTGCGCGATATCCTGGCCTGAGACCGGTTCATTGCCAGTCCTGGGCTAGACCTGGGCCAGACCTGGAAGCGCCGCACATCCGAATCCGAGATGCGGCGCTCCTGATATCCGGACATGTCACGAGTTTTAAGATGAAGCATTTTGCCAGATGGGGATTGACGATGCCGGCGACGATTGCCGTCGTTGTGCTTCTCATCGTTCCCGTCGCCATCACCATCGCTGCGACGTTTACCGAGCCGAAGGGCGTGTTTGCGCCCTATGTGACATTCTTCAGCAGCGGCTTTCGGCGGGCGGTTCTTTATCGGACGCTGGAAATCGCCCTGATTACGACAGCGATTTCACTCACCGTCGGTTTCATCACCGCCTATGTGATCGCGCAGATGCCCGGTCGCGCAAAGAGCATCATGATCGTCGCAGCGGTCTTTCCGCTGCTGACGGGTGTCGTCGTCCGATCCTTCGCATGGCTGATCATTCTCGGGAAGAACGGTATCCTGAACGCCATGCTGATCTCGACCGGCATCCTCAGTGAGCCGCTTTCGATGCTCTATACCGAAGGCTCGGTGATCGTCGCCATGGTCTATCTCTTCGTTCCCCTGATGATCCTGACACTCGTCGGCGTGCTTGAAGGCATCCCGCGCGATCTGATCGATGCCTCCGCCTCGCTCGGCGCAAGGCCGCTGATGACATTCTTTCAGGTGATCCTGCCGCTCGCGACACCCGGCCTCATCGTCGGCGCGGTCCTGGTCTTCACCGGCAGCTTCACTTCCTATGCGACACCGCAACTGCTCGGCGGAGAAAAGCAGATGATGATGGGGACCTTCCTCTATCAGCGCGCCATGGTGACTTTCGACTGGGTCGGCGCATCGACGATCGCCGCCATCATGGTGGTGCTGACGCTCAGTGTCGTCCTGATCATGAGCCGCATCGCACGCCGGCTCAATCCGATGGCGGTGTGATGGACAGGCGCGTTCACCCGATCCTCGCCGCCTTCGCGGCCTGCGTTTTCTTCTTCCTGCTCGCACCGCTCGTCATCATCATCGGTGCGGCCGTCAGCGACACGACCTATCTGACCTTCCCGCCGCAGGGCCTGACATTGCGGTGGTTCGTCAATATCTTCGAAATCGAGGCCTTCCGCACGACCGCGATCACCAGCCTGCAGGTCGCTTTTCTCGGCACGGCGCTGTCGCTGCTGATCGGCGTCCCGGCCGCCTATGCGATCAACCGCTACCGGGTGGAATTGCCGCGCTGGCTTTCCACCATTTTCGTGCTGCCGATCCTGGTGCCGGAGATCGTCTTCGGATTTTCGCTGATGAAATCCGTCACGATCGGCCTCGGGCTGCCGATCTTCATCAGCCTGCTGGTCGGCCATGCACTGCTGATCCTGCCCTATTCGGTGCGTGTCGTCGGCGCCAGCCTGGCGGCCTTCGATTTTTCCGTCGAAGAGGCGGCGATCAGCCTCGGCTGCCCGCCATTGAAGACCTTCCTGACCGTGGTCCTGCCGAATATCCGCGCCGGCGTCATTGCCGCCTTCATCCTCGCCTTCATCACCTCGATCAACGACGTGTCGGTTTCGGTCTTTCTGACCGGGCCGGGTATCTCGACGCTGCCGATCCAGATCCTTGCGCATATGGAACAGTTCTTCGATCCGACGATCGCATCGGTCTCGGTGCTGCTGATGTTCGTGACAGTCGGCGTCATGGCCGTCGTCGAGGCCACGCTCGGCCTCACCTTCCTGACAAAGTAGAAGCTCTTGACCGTATCCCTCACCATCGATTCGATCTCCGCCCATTACGGCAGCACCCAGGTGCTGAAGGACCTGTCGATCTCAGTCATGGCCGGAGAGCTGGTGTCCCTGCTCGGCTCCAGCGGCTGCGGCAAGACGACGACATTGCGCCTCGTGGCCGGCTTTTTGCAGCCGAGCAGCGGCAGCATCAAGCTCGGCGAGCGCGACCTGACCGGACTTCCCGCGCATGCGCGCGACATCGGCCTGGTTTTTCAGAACTACGCGCTTTTTCCGCATCTGAGCGTCCAGGACAATGTTGCCTTCGGCCTGAGGCAGCGTCGCGTTCCCCAGCAGGAACGGGCGAAAAGAACGATGGCCATGCTGGACCGCGTCGGCCTTTCGGCCTTCGCCGACCGCCTGCCGTCGGCCCTGTCGGGCGGCCAGAAACAGCGCGTGGCGCTCGCCCGGGCACTGGTCATTGAGCCGCCGCTTCTGATGTTCGACGAGCCGCTTTCCAACCTGGATGCAAAGCTCAGGATCGACATGCGCGTCGAAATCAGACAGCTCCAGCGCGCCAACGGCACGACGTCACTTTACGTCACCCATGACCAGGAGGAGGCATTCTCGATCTCCGACAGGGTGGCGATCATGAATGCGGGGCGCATCATGCAGCTCGACGCGCCTGAGGTGCTGTATCGCCAGCCGGCCAATGCCTTCGTCGCCCGTTTTGTGGGCTTCGAGAACCTGATCCGTATGAAGGTGGCTGAGCGCAACGGCGCGCTTGTGGTGGCCGAGACGACCGGTGGAGCGCGGCTGCAGCTGTCGCAGGAAACATTCGGGCCGATCAAGGACGACTTTGTCCTGGCCTGCCGCGCAGACGGTCTTTCTGTCAGCCGTGATGGCGATGGCATCGCGGCCGTGCTCGGCACGCGCACCTATCTCGGCCGGGCCTATCAGTACAAATGCATGACATCAGCTGGAGAGATCACCGCCAATGGGGCGTTGTCCGATCCGCTGGAAACAGGGGCGTCCGCCGTGTTGACGCCTGTAGCAGAGCAATGCTGCATTCTCGATCCGGAAGATTGAAACGCTGAGGAGAGACGATGACCAGTATCATCCATCACGACATCGATGCCGTTCTTGCCTACGTGGACCGGAGCCTTGATGACAGTCTGGCGCGGCTTTTCGAGCTGATCCGCATTCCGAGCGTCTCGACCGACCCGGCCTATCGTGATCACTGCCGGGCTGCTGGCGAATGGCTGAGCCGGGATCTGGCTGCCATCGGCTTCGAAGCATCGGTGCGCAAAACGACCGGCCATCCGATGGTCGTCGCCCATGAAAAGGCGGCGTCCGGACCGCATCTGCTGTTTTACGGCCATTACGATGTCCAGCCGGTCGATCCGCTGGCGCTGTGGACGAGCGATCCGTTCGAGCCGCGCATGGAAGCCTTGCCGAATGGCGATACCGCGATCGTCGCGCGCGGCGCTTCCGACGACAAGGGGCAATTGATGACCTTCGTCGAAGCCTGCCGCGCCTGGAAGAGCGTCACGGGTAAACTGCCGGTGCAGGTGAGCGTGCTGTTCGAGGGCGAGGAAGAGGCCGGCAGCCCGAGCCTCGCACCCTTTCTGGATGCCACGGCGGACGAGTTGAAGGCCGATGCGGTTTTCGTCTGCGACACGGATATGTGGGATCGCGAAACGCCTGCCGTCACGACGATGCTGCGCGGTATCTTCAGTACGGAAATCGAAGTCACCTGCGCCGATCAAGACCTGCATTCCGGCATGTTTGGCAATGCCGCGCGCAATCCGCTGCAGGTGCTGTCAGACGTCGTTTCGAGCCTGCGGCGAGCCGATGGCGGCGTCGCGGTCGAGGGTTTTTATGATGGCGTGAAAGAGCTGCCGGACGCCATCAAGGCGCTGTGGAAAAGGCTGCCCTTCGACGAGGAGGCCTTTCTCGGTGATATCGGCCTCAGAGATCCGGCCGGCGAGGCAGGCCGTTCCGTCCTCGAACAGATCTGGGCGCGGCCGAGCTGCGAGATCAACGGCATGAGCGGCGGTTATACAGGCGAAGGCTTCAAGACGGTCATTCCGGCGAATGCAAGCGCCAAGATTTCCTTTCGCCTGGTTGAAGGACAGGATCCTCAGGCGATCCGCGATGCCTTCCAGCGGCACGTGCGCGCACGTATCCCTCAGGATTGTTCGGTTAGCTTCAAGGATTACGGGCTTTCGCCGGCAACCGTCATGCCGATCGACAGTCCGTTTCTCACCAGAACGCTTCAGGCGCTTTCGACGGAATGGCAATGCGAAGCGGCCCTTGCCGGCACGGGAGGCTCGATCCCCATCATCGGCGAATTCAAACGCCGGCTCGGATGCGATGCCCTCCTGGTCGGCTTCGCCCGCTTTGACAACCGCGTCCACAGCCCGAACGAAAAATACGATCTCTCCAGCTTTCATAAAGGCATACGATCCTGGGTCCGCATCCTGGCCGCCCTCGCCGACTGACGCGAATGTACCGCGCCGCGTAGCTTTTCGGGAGCAGCAAAGGACGCTGTAACACTTTGAATTGCTGCATTATGCAGTAGGCTATGGTGCAGCAAGCGCAAAGCGCCCCACATCACCATCGACACCGAGGCAGCAGAGACCACCGATGACGATAACCGCTCCCCGCGATTTCCTGAAAGGCCTGTTTGACGCGGCGGTTCGCGCCGCCGATCCGCTGACCGGCATCAAGGCGCGTCTGCCTGAAAGGCCGAAGGGAAGGACCGTGGTGATCGGCGCCGGCAAGGGCGCGGCGCAGATGGCGCGGGCGCTCGAAAGCGTCTGGGACAGACCGCTCGAAGGTGTGGTGGTCACCCGTTACGGCTATGGCTGCGAGACACGCGGCATCGAAATCCTCGAGGCAGCGCATCCGGTGCCGGATGTGGCTGGCCTTGCCGCCGCAAAGCGGCTGACGGAGACGGTGAACGGGCTGACGGAAGACGATCTGGTGATCGCGCTGATCTGCGGCGGCGGCTCGGCGCTGCTGCCCGCCCCGCCGGACGGGCTGACCCTCGAAGACGAGATTGCGCTCAACGAAATGCTGCTTGCCTCGGGCGCGCCGATTTCGGCGATGAATGTCGTGCGCAAGCATCTCTCCACCATCAAGGGCGGCAGACTTGCAGCAGCGACCAAAGCGAGGGTCATCAGCCTGATCGTCTCCGACATTCCCGGCGACAACCCGGCTCATGTCGCCTCCGGACCGACGGTGCCTGATGGTTCGACACGGCACGATGCGCTCGACATCATCAGGCAATACGGATTGCAGCTGCCGCAGGCAGCACTCGACCATCTGAACTCGCCGAAAGCCGATGCACCGCGGCCGGACGATCCGGTGTTTTTGCGGCACGCGCATCACATCATCGCCTCCGCCGGCGTTTCGCTGGAGGCAGCTGCCGCCCTGGCAAAATCGCAGGGGATCGAGCCGGCTATCCTTTCAGATGCGATCGAGGGGGAATCGCGTGACGTGGCGCTGGTGCATGCGGCGATCGCCCGCGAGGTGTTGGGCCGGAACAGGCCGTTTTCCAAGCCGGTCGTCATCCTTTCCGGCGGCGAGACGACGGTGACGCTGAGAGCCAAGGGTGGCAAGGGCGGACGCAATGGCGAATTCGCGCTCGCCATGGCGCTTGCGATCGACGGACAGGAGGGCATTCATGTCCTCGCCGCCGACACCGACGGGATCGACGGTTCGGAGGATAATGCCGGCGCCTTTGCCGATGGCGGCACGGTGAGGCGCCTGCACGCCGCCGGGCTCGATCCGCGCCGGCTGCTCGACGGCAATAACAGCTATTCGGGCTTTGCGGCCACCAGCGATCTCTTCGAAACCGGCCCGACCGGAACCAACGTCAATGATTTCAGGGCGATCCTGATCCGTTAGAGCAATTTCAGGAAAAGTGCGAAGCGGTTTTCCGTCCGGAATTGCGTAAAACAAAAGCAGCCGGCCGCCGGCGGCGCTGGCGGATCAGGTCTCGATCCGCCCCTGCTCGACCAGCCAACCCACCGATTCCTGCACCGCCTGCAGGGAGGTGTATCTCGGAGTGTAACCCAGCAGGCGTCCGGCTTTTGCGATCGAACAATTCGGGCTGCGGGCAATATGTTCCCAGGTCGCCTTCGCATCGTCAGCCGTCTGACTTTCGGCCCAGGCGTCGAATGGGGCGAAGCTGAGCTTCGGCTCGTGCCCGAACCAGCGAGACATGGATTCGGCATAACCGCGAAGGGTCAATGCCTGCTCCGAAACCGCGTGGAAACTTTCACCGGTAGACGCATTCCGGTTGGCGATCACATCCATGAACATCGCCGCCACGTCATCGGCATGGACGTGATGAACGGTCTCCAAGCCGAAATGGGGCAGCGCCAGGGTCTCTCCGCGGGCAAGGGTTGAAAAGACCTGCAGGTTGAAATTGCCGGCCGGATTGAGCGGCGTCCAGCCGGGACCGACAATGTGCCCGGGATGGATGATGGTTGCCGGAAATCCGCGAAGCCTTGCCTGCTGCTGCAGATAGGTTTCGATCGCCGCCTTCTGCGTGCCATAGTCGCCGAAGGGAAATTTCGGCGTCTCCTCCAGCGTGGGTACGACCGTCGAATGGCCATGCGTCCAGATCGTGCCGGTATGCAGGAAGTGACCGACATGCCCTGACAGCGCCGTCACCAGATGCTCGGCACTTTCCAGCGTGAAGCAGATCATGTCGATGACGATGTCGGCTTTCAATGCACGTACGGCCGGGCCGAAATCACCCGTCAGTTCCATGGCTGCCCGATCCATCTGACGCTGATCGACGGCAGCCCAGGCGTGGTTTGCCGTATAGGGCTTTGCCGTGCCGCGGCTGATCGTGACGACGTCGTGACCGGCTTCCACCAGACGGGGAACGAGATAGGTTCCGACATGGCCCGTTGCTCCGATTACCAAAACCCGCATCGTCGTTCCTCCCTTGGCATTTCCGTGTTGAATATGCCGCGCTCAGGTGATCCTGCAAGCAGACTTTTCGTGATCAAGTCGGCTCAACCAGGCCCGCTATCGATTCTTGAAAACAAGACAGGTGCCGCCGTGTTTGCGGATCTGGTTGCAGAGGTCGTTGGCTTCCATGCGCGTCTGCCGGCCGATGCGGACAGCATAACGCGGCCGAAAACCGAAGCTGCGATCGCGCTGGCGCAGGATCAGCGGCTGCTCCGCATTCAGGGGCGCGGGCAGATCCTGCATAGCATCGAGAAACATGCGCCGGGCGACCGCGACATTCGCATTCGCCGCAAGCTGGACGCCCCAGGGCGCCCATTCACCCTCCTGACGCCAGGGCGTGTCCTTCAACGTCCGTCTCTCCGCAAGCGCCACGCAACCATCGAGGAAGGACTTGTCCTTGTCGAGCGGGGCGGCCGCATCTTCCGGTGGGTTATCCTTCCATTCCTCGACTGTATGCGCGGTGATCGCCATGACGTAGCTACGTGTCTCGTAAAGTAATCTTCCTGACGCAAGGTAAGTCGCAAGGCCGTTTTCACCGGCATTATAGGCGGCGGCGGCAAGGCCGAGATTGCCGAAACGATTGCGCAATTCGTCGAGATACTGCGCCGATTTCCGCAGCGCTTCCAACACCTGGTAGCTGTCTTCGAGACCGCGCAGTTTCGCCGTTCCGGGCATGAACTGCGCAATCCCCTGCGCTCCCTTGAAGCTGACTGCATCAGGGCGAAAGGTGCTCTCTCGCCAGATGAGACGGGCGAAATAATCCGCTGGCAATTGATTGGCGCTGGCGAAATGCTCGATCGCGACGCAAAGGTCGTAGTTGAAACTGTCTTTCCGGATGCAGAGCGTCTCACCCGATCCCGCCGCCGAAGGTCCCGAATACAAGCAGGCCGGCGGCCCGGCGCTCCCCTCAGGCTGGGCCTTTACTGTATCCACGGCGGGAAACAGAAGACCGAGCGAAAGCATGGCCTTCACCGATCTCCTCCCCATGTCGGACTGACGCTTCCGGCCTATCATCGGATCTCAGCAGGTTCGAACTTCCATCTCGACGCTCGATTCTAGATACCATCGATCAAAGCGCGACGCTTCCCCATTCCATATCTGCACCCGAATTGGCGCCAGGAACGCTCACAGGTTTTTAATTTCGCCATCGATTTTGGAACAAACATATTCGGCCTGCCATGGTCGCAGCGCTATTCTGCTCATCAGGAATGCTTAAGCGAATGAGGATAAGCAGATGATTGATCTCCACTACTGGCCGACGCCGAACGGCAAGAAGGTTTCGATCTTCCTGGAGGAAACGGGCACGCCCTATCAGCTGGTGCCGGTCAATATCGGCCGGGGCGACCAGTTCAAGCCTGATTACCTCAGACTCAATCCCAATCACCGCATGCCTGCCATCGTCGACCACGAACCTGCCGATGGCGGCGGTCCGTTGAGCGTCTTCGAATCCGGCGCGATCCTCTTCTACCTCGCCGAGAAGACCGGCAAATTCTGGCCGCAGGATCTGCGCGGCAAATACGAGGTCACGCAATGGGTGATCTGGCAGATGGCGAACCAGGGGCCGAAACTCGGCGAAGCCGGTCATTTCCGTCGCCTTGGCGATCGCGAAGGCGACCAGTCCTATGCGGTGCGGCGCTTCACCGACGAAGCCAACCGCCTTTACGGCGTTCTCAACATGCGGCTACGCGACCGGCGCTATCTTGCCGGCGACGAATTCACCATCGCCGACATCGTCAGCTATCCCTGGACCGTCAACTGGCAGGCACAGGGTCAGGACATCAACGAGTTCAAACATTTCAAGCGATGGTTCGAGGAGGTCGGCGCAAGGCCCGGCGTTCAGCGCGGCCTTGCGGTTGGCGCCGATCTTGGCACCGACAACAGCAAGCTCTCCGAAGAGGAACAGGCACGCATCCGCAAGATCCTCTACAACCAGCGCGCCCTTCCCGTTCCGGATTGAGCCTAAGCAATTCCAGCAAAAGTGCGCGGCGGTTTGCGTCCGGAATTGCGCAAAAACAAGGCGCAGCGGGGCGACATTCTTCCAGAATGCCTGCAGGAAAAAGCCGCCGGGCCATATGGCCGCGGCGGCTTGGGAGTGGCTTGAAAGCAGCAATCAAGCCGTTGGCTGCTTGGTCTTCCTGAGATAGGGCAGAACCGTATCGAAGGAGCCGAAACGCGTGATCGCGTCTTCGTTGGAAACCGCGGCGGTGATGATAACGTCCTCGCCCTGGTTCCAGTTCGCCGGTGTGGCCACCTGGTGCTTGGCCGTCAGCTGGATGGAATCGATGGCGCGCAGGATCTCATTGAAATTGCGGCCCGTCGTCATCGGATAGGTCAGGATCAGCTTGATCTTCTTATCGGGACCGATGATGAAGACCGAACGCACCGTCGCATTGTCGGCAGGCGTGCGGCCTTCCGAGCTCTCGCCGGCGCCGGCCGGCAGCATGTCGTAGAGCTTGGCGACCTTGAGGTCCTTGTCACCGATCAGCGGATATTCGACGTCGAAGCCGGTGGCGGTCTTGATGTCGTTCTTCCACTTGGCATGGCTTTCCACAGGATCGACGGAGATGCCGATGATCTTGGCGCCACGCTTGGAAAATTCCCCGGCCAGGCCAGCCATGGCGCCGAGCTCGGTCGTGCAAACCGGCGTGAAATTCTTCGGATGCGAGAACAGGACGGCCCAGCCGTTGCCGATCCAATCGTGAAAGCTGATCGGTCCCTGTGTGGTGTCGGCGGTAAAATCGGGGGCAATGTCGTTGATGCGTAAGCTCATGGTCGGCCCTCCAAAGCCTTGTGTTAAATGTTGTTCATCCCAAATCGAGGCCATGGGATCCGTCCGCCGGAAGCGGTCGCAAGATTGCGGTCATCAGGATCGCGCCGGCTGAAGGTAAAAAACTTCCCATCCCAGGATTTTCAGTAAGTCATATACCACGATCACCGAAGGCATGCTCTTTCGATTTCCGGCCTGCTTCGGCATTATTTTTCCGGCAAGTGCGCGCGATGAAGAGACCGATGGCTTTTCCATCGGTCCCCGTTCAAAGCTGCAGGAGAACCGCCCGCCGCTTGCTCAGGCGGCCTGGATCGATTTGATCCTGTCGATGCCGCCGACAATAGGCGCGAAATCGTCCCACACACCCTTTGCGCCCTTCTGCCATTCGTCGAAGGCTTCCGGCTTCAAGAGCTTTCCGCCGTTGGCAAGTGCGGTCTCGACGGATTTGGATTCGTCGTCGACGATCAGCTGGTTGAAATAGGCAGCCCCCTCGCTGGAAGCCTGCTGGAACACCGCCTTCTGCTCGTCGCTGAGGCCGGCCCAGAAGGTCGAGGCATAATAGACGACGCCGGATGCCCAGATGTGCCCGGTCTCGGTCATATCGGGCACGACCTCATAGAGCTTGAAGCCGGCATAGGCCGACTTGGTCAGATCCATCGCGTCGGCGACGCCGGTTGCGAGCGCATTATAGGTCTCGGTGATCGGAATGCCGATCGGCGTCGTGCCGAATGCGCTCCAGAGCTTGGTGTGCAGCGGGCTCTGGATGACGCGAATGCGCTTGCCCTTGAGCTGCTCCGGCCGCGTCACCGGTTCCTTGGTCAGGAGATGGCGGGCGCCGTAGTTGATGAAATCACCGACGACGAAATTCTGCGCCTGCAGTTTCTGTTTGAGATCGGCGCCGACATCGCCGGCGACGGTCCTGCGGACATGGTCGGCATCGCGGAAGAGGAAGGGCAGATCGAGGATCTGCAGTTCCGGCGCCCATCCGGAGAGCGACGAGACCGTGGAAAGACTGGCCTGGATGGAGCCGAGGCGCACGCCTTCGGCCACTTCCTTCTCGCCGCCGAGCGCGCCGTTCCTGACGATATTGAACTTGAACTGGCCGGGAAGCTTCGCTTCGACCAATTCGCCGATCTTCACCCAGATCTTCGTTTCCGGCTTGTCGTCGCCGAGCAGCGAGGCGATCGTGATCGTCGTCGTGCGGGCGGCGGCGGTGCGGACGATGGCGGGCGCTGCAAGCGCCGTTCCAGCGAGAGCTGCGGTCTTCAGGAAATTGCGTCGGTTGAAATTGTCCATGGGGTTGTCCTGTTTACGAGAAGATGATGGCCCAGGCGCAGAGGATTGCGAGCGAGACCAGGAGAGCGAGCAGATAGGGAACCACCGCCCGAAAGAGCTCTGAGGCGGGAATGCGCGTGACGCCGCTGACGACGAAGATCAGCATGCCGAGCGGCGGTGTCAGTCCATGGATCATCAGGTTGACGACGATGATCACCCCGAACTGAATGGGATCGATGCCGGCGGCGACCGCTGCCGGCAGCAGGATCGGGCCGAAGAGCAGGATCGCAGCGCCGATATCCAGAACGAGGCCGATCACCAGCAGGATGACGTTCGACAGCAGGATGACCGCAAGCGCGCTGCCGCCGAGCGCCGTCGTCAGGTGCGAGATCAGTCCGGACACGTCGTCGACCGCCAGCAAAAAGGCAAAGGGGCCGGCCGTGCCGATCAGAAGGCCGATCGCCGCCGCTTCGACTGCTGCCTGGCGAAAGGCGGCATAGAGCGAGAGAACGCCGAGGCGCGCGCCGATGCCGAGCAGCAGCGTGTAGAAAGCAGCAAGAGCGGCGGCTTCCGTGGTCGTGACGATGCCGATGCGGATGCCGACGACGACGATGACGCCGAGTCCGAAGGCCGGGATTGCCTGGACCGCCGATTGCCAGCGCTGCCTCGCGTTTGCGCGTGGCAACGGCACCTGTTCGCTGACCGTCAGATGGATTGCGACCGCCAGGCATATGGCCATCAACCCGCCGGCAAAGAAGCCGCCGACGAGCAGCGAGCCGACGGAGAGATTGGTCGCGGTTGCAAGGATGAGAAATGCGATCGACGGCGGGATGACATTGTCGAGAACCGATGTCGAGGCGATGATCGCCGTCGCCTGCGCCGGAGGGTAGCCGTGTTTGACCAGCTCGGGCTGGAAGGTCGATGCGCCGAAGGCGGCATTTGCGACCGACGAGCCGGAGGCGCCGGAAAAGAGGACGCTGGTCAACAGCGTCGTCTGCGCCAGCCCGGCCCGGCGATGACCGACTATGGCGGCGGCGAAGCGCACGAGCTGATTGGCGACGCCGGAGACAGTGAGAAGACCGCCGGCGAGCAGGAAGAAGGGAATGGCGAGCAGCAGGAATTTCGAGATGCCGGTGACGGTCGCGGAAACGATCGCGGGCTCCGGCAGGCTGCTGCCGAAGGCGATGGCGACATAGGCTGCGGCAAGAAAGGCGTGCGGCAGAGGCGCAGCAAGCACGAGGCCGACCGCGGCGATCAGTCCGAGAAAGATGCTCGGCGGCCAGTCGAGATCGAGCGAGACATGCGGAATGCCGGCATA
The DNA here is from genome assembly GCF_032464805.1 of Rhizobium sp. 10PS4. Taxonomy (NCBI): domain Bacteria; kingdom Pseudomonadati; phylum Pseudomonadota; class Alphaproteobacteria; order Hyphomicrobiales; family Rhizobiaceae; genus Rhizobium; species Rhizobium sp. 10PS4. Next base: position 360,224 of record NZ_JAWDIW010000004.1, read on the forward strand.
GAGCGCGACACCGACGGCAAGCGAGAGCAAAACCGGCAGGATCCTGCCTTCGGCGACGCGCTGTAGAAGCAGCACGACGAGGATCAGCGCGCCACTGGTGCCGAGGAAGCCGAAGCGGATCCATTCCGGCACGCCGAGCGTCGGCGAGACGCCGCCAAGCATCGTCATGATCTCGCTGCCGCCGAAGCTCAGAATCAGTGCCGAAAGCACGGTGAAGACATCGGCGCCGATCGGCGTGACCTTCTGCAGGCTTTCCGGCAGCATCTTGACGAAGACGTCGAGGCGCATGGCAAGCGCGCTGTTGAGACTGAGCGGCGCGCCGAGCGCGATCAGGCCCACATGCAGCCAGATGCCGAGATCCTCGGCGCCGATGAAGCCGGCGCTGAAGAAATAACGCAGGCAGACTGTGACCAGCACCATGAAGAGCAGCACCGCGAGAACGACTGCCGCGGCAATGCCGAGAACCGCTTCGACCGCCCTCAAGGCGCGCGCGGCAGGTCCGTCATCCAGAGCAGTCCGTTCGATCGGATGAAATTCGCTGGTGGCCACAAAACGTACCTTCTGACTTCCCTGGTGACATCGAGCCGCGGCAGCTCCTTTTCGCCGAAACGATAGGTTTCCTCAAGCAGCGGATGCTGGAAAACATGAAAGTATCGACAACGGCCGATCAGGCCGGCTTCTGGCGGCCATAGAGCAGGAGCATGCCGATGATGACGGCGCCGTAGATGAGCTGGCGGCCGGCCTCCTCGATCTGCATCACCGAGAGGATGGATTGCAGCAGCGTGATCAGGATGACGCCCGCCACCGTTCCGAGGTAGGAACCTTTGCCGCCGAGCACATGCGTGCCGCCGAGAACGACGGCCGCGATCGACGGCAGCAGATAGGCGTCGCCCATGGATTGCGACGCCTTTGACGCGTAACCCGCCAGCAGAACGCCGCCGAGCGCGCTGAGCCCTCCCGAAATAACAAAAGCCAGAAGCGTAATGCGACGAGTATTGATGCCGGACATGTAGGCGGCGCGCTCCCGGTTTCCGATGGCGTAGAGCGACCGGCCGAAGGTCGTCCGCGTCAGCATGAAAACCGCGGCCAAACCCACGCATAGCCAGACGAGAACCCCGTTAGGGAGGCCCGGGATTGTGTAGCCGGTTGCCAGGAACCGCATGGCCGGCGTGGCCGAATCCTGCGGGGAGAAGCCGCCGGTGTAGACGACCATCAGCCCTTGCGCGACGGCATTGGTCGCCAGCGTGATGATCATCGAGGGAATGCGGAGATAGGCGACCGCCAGGCCGTTGACGAGACCGATCGCAGCGCCGCAGAAAATGCCGAAGGGGATCGCCAGAACCGAGCCGGTCGTACCGTAAGCGGTCGCGGCGCAGGCCATCATCGCACCTGTCGTCACAACCCATGGCACCGAAAGGTCGATCTGGCCGAGCAGGATGACCGCCATCATGCCGGTGGCGATGACGCCAAGGAACGAGGCCACCTTCAGCTGCTGCAGCAGATAATCCGGCGACAGGAAATTCGGCGAATAGATCGATCCGGCGAGCAGAAGCAGGATGATGCATCCGAAGGCGGTCGCCACCGCCGGATCGACGCCGCGCAGGCGTGTGGGCACTCGAAGCTGCCGCATGAGAGACGCTTCCTCGCTCATTGAAACCACTCCAGCCGATTGCGGACCCTGGCAAGCCCGATGCAGCCGATACTGATCGCCAGCATCAACACCACGCCCTGGAACAGCGGCTGCCAAAGCGGATCGAAATCGAAGACGAAGAGCAGGTCGCCGATCGTGCGAAAGGCCAGGGCTCCGAAGACAGCGCCGACGGCGCTTCCCTTGCCCCCCGCAAGGGAAACGCCGCCGAGCACCACCGCCGCGATCGAATAGAGCGTGTAGGCGTTGCCGCTCGCAAACGCCGCTTCGCCGGTATAGGAGAAAAAGGTGAGATAGAGCCCGCCGATCGCCGAAAGCAGTCCCGCCAATGCATAGGCGGTGAATTTCGCCCGCTTGACCGGCATTGCCGACATATAGGCGGCGTTCTCGGCCGAACCCACCGCATAGGCCGCCCTGCCGATCGCCGAGCGGCTGAACGGAACCCAGATGACGACAATGACGGCGAGGAGAACCACGAGGCTTGCCGGAACGATCCCAAAGAGCTTCGAGGTGAAGGCATCGGCCAAATCCTCGTTGACCGAGCCGCCGGGCGTCGGTCGCAGCAACAGCGCCAGCCCATAGAAGATCGCGCTGGTCGCGATCGTCGCCACGATAGGCTGCAGCCGGCCGAAGATGATGATGAGCCCGTTCAGCATGCCGCAGCCCAGCCCGGCGAGCAGCACCACGACGATGCCAGTTCCCGTCTGCAGCGGCGTGCCGACGACCAGCCAGGAGGCGAGGCAATTGCAGAGGACCAGAACCATGCCGGCCGAGAGATCGATGCCGGCGGTGATGACGACCAGGCATTGCGCCATGGCGACGAAGGCAAGCAGCGTCGCCTTGTTCGAAGCCGTCTGCACGACGTTGGGCGTGAAGCCCGCCGGGTGGTTCGAGACGTAGAGGGCGAACATGGCGACGAAGAGGAGTGCGGCAAACAGCGTTCCCTTCTGCTGCGCATACCAGAACCGCCGGTCGCCGGAAGCATGCTTGTTCATAGGGCAATCCTTTGCGCTGCGTGGTCGCCGGCGATGTTGAGAGCGGCGCCGATCAGCTCGTGCTCGTTGATCTCGGCGCCTTCGAGCTCGCGGATGATGCTGCCGTCATACATGACGAGCACGCGGTCGCAGCAGCCGATCAGTTCGTCGTAGTCAGTCGAATAGAAGATGATCGCCGCTCCCGCATCGGCAAGCTTGCGCAGCAACAGATAGATTTCCTGCTTGGTGCCGACATCGATGCCGCGTGTCGGATCGTTGAGCAGGATGATGCGCGGCCGGTTCATCAGCCATTTAGCGATGACCACCTTCTGCTGGTTGCCGCCGGACAGGGCGGCGACGGGCATGTCGATCGTCGCGGCCTTGATCGCCAACAGCTTGAACAGGTCGTCGATCTCGCGACGCTCGGCCACCCGGTCGATGACGCCGTTGCGCGAGACGCGGTCGAGGGCTGCAATCGACAGGTTCTCGCGCACGGTCATCGGCAGCATCAGCCCTTCGGTCTTCCGATCCTCGGGGATCAGCGCCATGGATATGCCGCCGGACTTGGCATCACGGGGGCTTTTCAGCGTCACCGGCCTGCCGTCGATTACGACTTCACCCTTCACATCGCGCAGCACGCCGAAGAGGGCAAGCAGCAATTCGCGCTGTCCCTGCCCGTCCAGGCCGCCGACGCCGATGATCTCGCCGGGCCTGATGTCGAAAGTGATGCCGGAAAGCCTATCGCCCCAGGAAAGGTTGCGGCAGGAAAGGACCGGCTTTACGTCTCCGCGATGCGCCGGTTTCGGCGGAAAGACATTGCTGTATTCGCGGCCAATCATCAGCTCCACCACTTGCTGGTCGGTCTTCGTGCCGGCCGGATAGGATTCGATGCTGCGGCCGTTGCGGAAGACCGTGCACTCATCCGCCAGCTGGGCGATCTCGTGCATGCGGTGGGAGATGTAGATCAGCGCCATTCCCTCGGCGCGCAGGCGCTTCAGCACGGCAAAGACCTTTTCGACATCCGACTGCGTCAGCGCCGAGGTCGCCTCGTCGAGGATCATCAGCCGCGGCTTGCGGGCAAGCGCCTTGGCGATCTCGACCATTTGCCGCCGGGACAGGGGTAGATCCTTGACCAAGGCGGACGGATGAATGTCGGAGGCGCCGGCGCGCGCTAACGCTTCCTCGGCGATCCGCCGCTGCCTGCGCCGGTCTATCATGCCGAATTTCAGCGGTGGATTGCTGATGACGATGTTGTCGGCGACCGAGAGGTCGGGGATCAGCGAAAGCTCCTGGAAAACGCAGACGATGCCCGCCGCATTGGCGGCGGCCGGCGAGGCAAAGGCGATCTCCTTACCGTCGAGCAGCATGCGTCCTTCATCAGGCGCCACGACGCCCGCCATGATCTTGATCAGCGTTGATTTGCCGGCGCCGTTCTCGCCGAGGACGGCATGGATCGCGCCCGGCCGGATGGCGATATCGGCATCCTTAAGCGCGACGGCACCGCCATAGCGTTTCGATATGCCTTCCATGCGGAAAAGCGGTTCGGGCAAGGTCATGCATCCAGCCTCCATTCGGTCTATCACCTTCGAGATTGCGGGTGCGAACACCCGCAATCAGATCCGGAGGACGGCTGCTATTGGTTCTCTTTGGACTGCCCCATGATTTCCTGAGCGCTGAAATTAATGCCGCAGGTGGGGAAGGAATTGCCGACGAAGAAGTTGTCGGACTGGGTGGGATAATAATCCTCGCCTTCCTTGAAATCAGGATCCGAAACAACCGCGGTCGGCAGCTTGACGGCCTGCGGCACGACCTGACCCTCAAGGGCTGCAATCGCCGTCTTGATGGCGACGGCGACCTGGGCCGGGCCGGTGCCGGCGGACGAGCACTTCAGGCCGTCGGCGGCATGGGCAGCGCAGAATTTGCGGAAGCCATTTTCCGTCTCACCGCCGAAGGGCACGAAGGGATGTTTGGCATCGATCATCGCCTGAACGACGCCGGTATCGCCGCCCTGGGCAGTGATGCCGTCGAACGGGCCGTTGGTGGCGATCGCGTCAGCGGTTGCCTTCTGTGCAACGCCGTCATCCCATTTTCCGACGACCTCGGTTACCGTGAACTTCTTGCCCGAAGCGTCCAGGGTTTCGTGGATGCCGTTGTGGCGATCCGTATCGACCGAGGTGCCGGCGACGCCACGCACTTCCAGCACCTTGCCGCCGTTCGGCAGATGCTTCACCAGCCAGTCGGCCCAGAGGACGCCGAGCCCCTTCTGGTCGACGTTGACATTGATAGCGTCCTTGGTGTCCAGGATATTGTCGAAAGCGACGAGGACGACCCCGGCCTCTTTGGCGCGCTTGATCACCGGCCCGAAGGCGGTCGGGTTCTGCGCGTTGACGACGATGGCATCATAACCGGCATCGATGAAGTTGTTGATGGCGGAAATCTGCGCCGGCACATCCTCGCCTGTGGAAACGACCTTGAACTCCTTCAGCTTGGCTGCGACATCGGGCTGGGCGGCGTAGGCCTTGGCCGTCTGCACCATCTGGATACGCCAGGTGTTGGCGATATAGCCGTTGGCGAGCGCGATGCGATAGGGGCCGTCCTTCTTCGGATATTGCAGGAACTGTGTGTCGGCTGCCCACGGCACCATGCAGCCGGGCTCGGCGGCCGGACCGGACACGACCTTCGGTTCCGCACTGGCCGCGCCGCAGAGCAGGGCAAGCGCGGATACGGAAAACGCGGCAATGCGAGCCATTTTGGCTTCTTTCACCTTAAACATGAATGTTCTCCTCCTCAGGCGGACCGAGCCGCCTCTCCTATGCTTTGATTTGCATACTTGGTCCCGGAAGGCTCCACCCCTCCCTTTCCGGTACAATTTTAGGTTAACATAGTTGACAGCGCTGTCAAATCGTATCTGCTAGCGCTGTCAACTACAGCGATGAGCAAATATTCTCTAATTTTAAAGAATATGAGAATCAATATTATGGGACGAATGGCGAGACTTGCATGCGGCGGATAACACTTGATGACGTGGCAAATCTTGCCGGCGTCAGCCCGATCACGGTTTCGAGGGTGCTGCGCAAGCCCGATGCGGTCTCGCCAGGCCTGCGGCTGCGCGTCGATGCCGCCGTCAAGGAACTCGGCTATGTGCCGAATATTGCCGCGAGCCGCCTCGCCTCCTCGCGCACGCATGCGATCGGCGTCATCGTTCCGACCCTCTACAACGTCATCTTCGCGGAATATCTGTTTGCGCTTCACGAGGTGCTGGTCGCCGCCGGCTTCCAGGTGATCGTTGTCAACAGCCGTTATTCCGAGATCGAGGAGGAAAACGCCATCAAGGCGTTACTCGGGCAAAGGGTGGAGGCGATCATCATCGCCGGCATTCATCACACGCCGCTCTCGCGTCAGCTTCTCGCCCAGGCTCGTCTGCCCGTTGTCGAGACCTTCGAGCTTTCTCCAAACCCGATCGACCTCAACATCGGCATGTCGCAGGAGCATGCCGGGCAGACGGCGACGCAGCACCTGATCGAACGGGGTTTCCGCCAGATCGCCTTCCTGACCGGCAATCTCGACCACCGCGCCCAGTCGCGTTTCGACGGCTACCGGCTGGCGATGCAGGAGGCGGGGCTGCCGAATCTGGAGATCATCGCCGAGAGGCCACGCCATAGCTCCGTGGCACTCGGCTCCGACCTCTTCGCCATGACGCATAAACGTGGCGACGTGCCCGAGGCGATCTTCTGCACTGACGACAATCTGGCGCTCGGCGCCATGCAGGAATGCCGCAAACGCGGCATCCGTGTGCCCGATGACATCTCGATCATCGGATTTCACGACCTGGAATTCGCCGCCTGCGCCGCACCCTCCCTCTCCTCGATCGCGACCCGGCGTTTCGAAACCGGAAAACTCGCGGCCGAAAGGGTGCTTGCCGCGTTGAATTCCTCCGTGGTATCGAGGGCCGAGCAGATCGACCTCGGCTTTGCCTTGATTCCGCGCGAAAGCACGGCAATCTGATCATATATTATGCATACTTAGTTTTTGCACACTTTTCAGGCTGGCGCGCTTGCCAAATTTGCTGCACTGCGTCATGAATATAGCCATGACGCATCTCGATCTGACAATTCTGGTGATCGACGAAAATGCCATTCGCGCCTCCATCATCGAAGAAGGCCTGCGCGAGGCAGGGCATGTGCGCGTCACCGTGGTGCACGAGGTCAACGGCATCGCGCGAATCATCGAAACGCTGATGCCCGACGTGATCATCATCGATATCGAGAATCCCAACCGCGACATGATGGAGCATCTGTTCCAGCTGACGCGCACCGTCAGCCGCCCGATCGCCATGTTCGTCGACCGGTCCGACACGGCCTCGATCGAGGCAGCCGTCGATGCCGGCGTCTCGGCCTATATCGTCGACGGATTGAAGAAGGAACGCGTCAAACCGATCCTCGACATGGCTGTCAGCCGCTTCAATGCCTTCAACCGGCTACGGCGGGAGCTTGCCGATGCCCGCTCCGCGCTTGAGGAACGCAAGCTGGTCGAGCGCGCCAAGGGCATATTGATGAAGATGCGCGGCCTGTCGGAGGAAGAGGCTTTCGCCCTGCTGCGCCAGACAGCGATGAACGAAAAGAAGAAGATGTCGGAAATCGCCCAGAGCGTCGTCACTGCCGCGGGGCTGTTGATGTAATGGCCGAGCTGATGAATTTCCGGAGGAAACCGGAGTGGATATGATGACAACGACCTCCAATTCCGGCGGTGAGCTGCCCTCGCCCGTGCGGGTGAACAACGAAGGACCGAAAGTGCTGCGGGCCGGTTTCATTCCGCTCGTCGATGCATCGGTGCTGATTGTGGCGGCAGAATTTGGCTTCGCGCGGAAGGAAGGCCTGACGCTCGATCTCGTCAAGGACGTCTCCTGGGCGAATGTGCGCGACCGCCTGGCATTCCGCCAGTTCGACATCGCCCATATGCTGTCGCCGATGCCCGTCGCCTCCATGCTCGGTCTCGGCTCCAACCCCTCACCGACGATCACGCCGTTTTCGCTGGGGCGCGGCGGCAACGCGATCACGCTGTCGGTGCGGCTCTTCGACAGGATGCGGAATGACGTGGGATTGCCGGAAACGGCAAGCGCGCTCGACAATGCCCGCGCCCTGGCAAAAACATTGGCGGTAATGAAGTCCCGCGGCGAGCCGCTGCCGACTTTCGGGGTCACCTACCCCTTCTCCTCGCATAATTACGAATTCCGCTACTGGCTGGCAGCTGGCGGCATCGATCCCGACAGGGATGTCAAGCTCATCGTCGTGCCGCCGCCCATGACGTCGGATGCGCTGGCAGCCGGTGCGATCGACGGTTTCTGCGTCGGCGCGCCGTGGAACATGGTTGCTTCAGAGCGCGGCGTCGGCCGCATCGTCGCCGCCAAACAGGATATCTGGCCGTCGGCACCGGAAAAGGTGATCGGTATGCGGCCGGACTGGGCGGAAAGCCATCCGGAAACCGTTTCCAGGCTGATCGTGGCGCTCGATGCGGCAGCCCAGTGGTGCGACCGGCCGGAAAATCACGACGCGCTGGCGGCGGCTCTTGCCGACCCGCGCTATATCGCTGCCCCCGTCGAAATCATTCGCCGTGTGCTCGCCGGCGAATTCAGCCTCGACGCAAAGGGTAACCGCCGCATCATCGCCGATTATTTCATGTTCCATTCCGGCTTCGCCAATTATCCCCGGCCAAGCCAGGCGCTGTGGATCTACAGCCAGATGATCCGCTGGGGACAGGCCGAGATCAGCCTTAACATGGCAAGGGCCGCAGCATCCGCCTACCGCCCGGATCTCTATCGCGCTGCTCTCGGTGACGACAACGCACCCGAAGATGCCGATATCCGGATCGAAGGCAGTAACGAGGGCGACCGTTTCATGGACGGCCACGTCTTCGACCCGGCGAGGCTGCCGGACTATGTCGCAGGTTTTGCAGTCAAAAGCGCCCTCGCCTTCGTTTGCGACGACGAGGTCTAACCGATGCCGGCCTGCACAAAACGCCAGCAAGCATCTGCCCACCTCACGACAAGCGCACAAAATATTTGCATGAGCGGGTGCCGGCCCGAAAAACAAGCAGGCGGCTCGTTTTGCAAAATATCATTTGTATTCAGTGACTTGAAGGTAAATCTCAAAACTGGCACGCAGTTTGCATGATCTTTAATGGCACCGGTCAACGACGATCAGCGCAGAATGAGCGCGCGATAGACGCTCATGGAAGACACAGAGATTGCTCTTCAGATTGAAGAGGTAGGTTTTAGCTTGAGCAATCTGGCCAACGGATTGCCTCCAGGCAAGTGGGCCAGAAGGCCCAAGAATTCGGCGTCCAACGGCGGGCGCCACCAGCAAAGCCGCTGATCAGGATATTTCGCGCACCTCGTGTATGCGCGTCCTGACCAGCGGCTTTTTGTTTTAACCCTCAGCGATGGATCGGCACGACCTTGTCGGGCCTCGGAGAAGTTATGTCTGTCATCGAGAAATCACTGCCCATGTCCGCCGGCGAACCAGCCAAGGCATTGTGGATCTCCACTGTAGCCTTCACCCTCTGTTTTGCGGTGTGGACGATCTTCGCGATCATCGGCATTCGCATCAAGCAGGATCTCGGCCTGAACGAGGCCGAGTTCGGATTGCTGGTCGGCACCCCCGTGCTCACCGGTTCGCTTGTGCGCATCGTTCTTGGTATCTGGACGGGGCGTTACGGCGGCCGTCTCGTTTACACCCTCACCATGCTGGCCGCTGCATTGGCGACCTTTCTGCTCTCTTACGCCCAGACCTATACGCAGATGTTGATCGCCGGCCTCGGCGTCGGCCTCGCCGGCGGCTCCTTCGCAGTCGGTGTCGCCTATGTCTCGCCTTTCTTCCCGGCGGAGAAGCAGGGAACCGCGCTCGGCATCTTCGGTGCCGGCAATGTCGGCGCGGCCGTAACCAAATTCGCAGCCCCCTTCGTGCTGATCGCATGGGGCTGGCAGGCGGTTGCTGAGATCTGGGCCGTCGGCCTGGCGCTGATGGCAATCGTCTTCTGGTTCACCACGACCGATGATCCGGCCTACCGTCTCCGCCGCGAACGCCGCGTTGCCACCAAGAGTTTCGTCGAGGAATTCGCGCCACTCCAGAACGTTCAGGTCTGGCGCTTCTCGCTTTACTATTTCTTCGCCTTCGGAGGCTTCGTCGCCCTGTCGCTGTGGCTGCCGCGCTACCTGGTCGGCGTCTACGGCTTCAACCTGGAAACCGCCGGCATGATCGCAGCCGCTTACTCCATCCCGGGCAGCATCTTCCGCGCCTTCGGCGGCGTGCTGTCGGACAAGAAGGGCGCGCGCAGCGTGATGTATACGATGTTTGCCGTGTCCGCCGTCGCCACCCTCATCCTCTCGCTGCCGGCCGCCGACGCGTCCGGGACGGGTCCGGCGTTCGGTATCACCCCCTTCATCTTCATCGTCGTCATCTTCGTGCTCGGCTTCTTCATGAGCCTCGGCAAAGCTGCCGTCTACAAGCACATCCCGGCCTACTACCCCGAAAATGTCGGCGCCGTCGGCGGCGTCGTCGGGATGATGGGCGGCCTTGGCGGCTTCATCCTTCCGATTGCCTTTGGCCTCCTCAAGGACGTGACCGGCCTTTGGTCCAGCTGTTTCCTGCTGCTCTTTGCAATCGTCGTGATCTCTCTCATCTGGATGCACCTGTCCGTGAAGCAACTGTCGCGCCAAGGGCACTCGGCGCCCGTGGCTGCAACCTGATCTAAGGACCTGGAAATATGACCGAAAAACTTGTCATCATCGGCAATGGCATGGCGCCCGGGCGCATGCTGGAGCACCTCTTCGAGCAGGCGCCCGGACGCTATGAAGTTACGATCTTCAATGCCGAGCCGCGCGTCAATTACGACCGCATCATGCTGTCGCCGGTTCTCTCCGGAGAAAAGGACTACGAGCAGATCATCATTCACGGCGATGGCTGGTATATCAAGCACGGCATCATGCTCTACAAGGGCCACAAGATCGTCAATATCGATCGCGCCGCCAAGACCGTCACCTCCGACCACGGCGTCACCGAAAGCTACGACAAGCTGGTGATCGCAACTGGGTCCGTGCCCTTCATCATCCCCGTTCCCGGCAAGGATCTGCCCGGCGTCATCACCTATCGCGATCTCGACGACGTGCAGGCGATGCTGCTTGCCGCCCAGTCGCGCGAAAAGGCTGTCGTCATCGGCGGCGGACTGCTTGGCCTCGAAGCGGCGGCCGGTCTTGCCCAGCGCGGCATGGACGTCACCGTACTGCACGTCATGCCGACGCTGATGGAACGCCAGCTCGACCCCGCCGCCGGCTATCTGCTGCAGAAGGCAGTCGAGGAACGCGGCATCAAGGTCATCTGCAAGGCCAATACCAAGGCGATCGTCGGCAACGGCAAGGTCGAGGGCATCGAGCTTGACGACGGCCGTATCATCCCGGCAACGTTGGTCGTGATGGCCGTCGGCATCCGTCCGAGTGTGGGCCTGGCGAAGGACGCCGGCATTGCGGTCAATCGCGGCATCGTCGTCGATGCCGGCATGCAGACCTCGGATGGCGATATTCTCGCGCTCGGCGAATGCGCCGAGGTGGGCGGCATGGTCTATGGCCTCGTTGCCCCGCTCTATGAAATGGCCCGTATCGCCGCCTCGCATCTTTCCGGCGATCGCTCGCCCGCCTTCGTTCATGCGGATACGCCGACCAAGCTCAAGGTCACCGGCATCGAGCTTTATTCGCTCGGCGATTTCGCCGACGGGGACGACCGCGAGGAGATCGTGCTGCGCGATGCCAGCGCCGGCGTCTACAAGCGTCTGGTGCTCAAGGACAACAAGATTATCGGCACCGTGCTTTACGGCGAAACCGCCGATGGTGCCTGGTTCAATGACCTGAAGAAGAAGGCAACCGATATTTCGGAGATGCGCGAGACGCTGATCTTCGGACAGGCCTATCAGGGAGGGTCGCCGCTGGACCCTATGGCGGCCGTTGCAGCCTTGCCGGATGACGCGGAGATTTGTGGCTGCAACGGCGTATGCAAGGGCAAGATCACTTCGACGATTTCAGGCAAGGGGCTGACGTCGCTCGACGACGTACGCGCCCACACGAAGGCATCCGCCTCGTGCGGTTCCTGCACCGGCCTCGTCGAACAACTCATGGCGCTGACGCTCGGCGACAGCTACAATCCGACTGCGGTCCAGCCGATGTGCACCTGCACCGAACTCGGCCATGACGACGTTCGCCGGCTGATCAAGGCCAAGGGCCTGAAGAGCATCCCTGCCGTCATGCAGGAGCTCGAGTGGAAGACTTCCTGCGGCTGCGCCAAATGTCGGCCGGCGCTCAACTATTACCTGGTCTGCGATTGGCCGGACGAATATGCCGACGACTACCAGTCGCGTTTCATCAATGAACGCGTGCATGCCAACATCCAGAAGGACGGCACCTACTCCGTCGTTCCGCGTATGTGGGGCGGCGTCACCAATTCGAACGAGCTGCGCGCCATCGCCGATGTCGTCGACAAGTTCGAGATCCCGATGGTGAAGGTGACCGGCGGCCAGCGCATCGACCTTCTCGGCATCGAGAAGGAAGACCTGCCCGCCGTCTGGGCCGATCTCGGCAAGGCCGGCTTCGTCTCTGGCCAGGCTTATGCCAAGGGTCTGCGCACCGTGAAGACCTGCGTCGGCTCCGACTGGTGTCGCTTCGGCACGCAGGATTCCACCGGCCTCGGTATCCGGATCGAAAGGTTCATGTGGGGCTCCTGGACGCCGGCCAAGCTGAAGATGGCTGTCTCCGGCTGCCCGCGCAACTGCGCGGAAGCAACCTGCAAGGACATCGGCGTAATCTGCGTGGATTCCGGTTTCGAGATCCATTTCGCCGGTGCAGCCGGTCTCGACATCAAGGGCACGGAGGTCCTCGGGCTTGTCCGGACCGAGGACGAGGCACTGGAGCATATCGTAGCCCTGACGCAGATGTACCGCGAGCAGGCCCGCTACCTCGAGCGCATCTACAAATGGGCAAAGCGCGTCGGCCTGGAGGAAATCCGCCGCCAGATCATGGGTGATGCCGAAAAGCGCAAAGCCTATTACGAGCGCTTCGTCTTCTCGCAGAAATTTGCCCAGGTCGATCCCTGGTCGGAGCGTGTTTCCGGCAAGGACAAGCATGAGTTCAAGCCGATGGCGACGATCGGCTATCCGCAGGCTGCAGAATAAGGAGATGGACATGAACTGGATCGCAATCGGTGACATCTCCGACATCCCGCTGCGCGGCGCGCGCTGCGTGAAGACGCCACAAGGCAAGATCGCTGTCTTCCGCACGGCCGAAAACGAGGTCTTCGCCATCGAGGATCACTGCCCGCATAAGGGCGGCCCGCTCTCCCAAGGCATCGTCCACGCCAAATCAGTCACCTGCCCGCTGCACAACTGGGTGATCTCGCTGGAAACAGGCAAGGCGCTCGGCGCCGACGAAGGCGAGGTCCGGACGATACAGGTGCTGAACGAAGACGGCAGGCTGTTCATCGCTCTGGAAAGCCTGATGATGGCGGCGGAATAGATGGCGGCTGAGGTCAAGACCACCTGTCCCTATTGCGGTGTCGGCTGCGGCGTTATCGCCACGGTGGACGAGGCAGGCGCAGTCAGCGTCAAAGGAGATCCCGAGCATCCGTCGAATTTCGGCCGGCTCTGCTCGAAGGGTTCAGCCCTTGCCGAAACCATCGATCTCGATGGCCGGCTTCTCTATCCCGAGATCGAAGACAAACAGAGCGGCTGGGACGAGGCGCTTGACCTTGTCGCCCGCCGTTTTTCTGAAACGATCGCCGAACACGGGCCTGACGCCGTTGCCTTCTACGTCTCGGGCCAGTTGCTGACCGAGGATTACTATGTCGCCAACAAGCTGATGAAGGGCTTCATCGGCTCCGGCAATATCGACACCAATTCAAGGCTCTGCATGTCCTCTTCGGTGGCGGGGCATCGCCGCGCCTTCGGCGCCGATACGGTGCCCGGTACCTATGAAGATATCGAACTTGCGGATCTGGTGGTCCTGACCGGCTCCAACCTCGCCTGGTGTCATCCCGTCATCTACCAACGCCTTGCCGCCGCAAAGACGGCGCGGCCAAACATGCGGATCGTCGTCATCGATCCGCGCCGGACGATGACCTGCGACATCGCCGACCTGCATCTGGCCATCCGTCCTGATGGCGACGTTGCGCTGTTCATGGGACTGCTTGCCCATCTCGCGACCAGTCCGGCAATCGACCAGAATTATATCGGCGCCCATACAGAAGGTTTCGGCGACGCTTTTGCGGCGGCCGCCGCGCTCGATATCAACGATCTCCTGGAACGGACCGGCCTGCCCACCATGCAGATCAGGGAGTTCTTCCGGCTGTTCGAGACGACGCCGAAGGTCGTGACCTGCTACAGCCAGGGCGTCAACCAATCCTCCTCCGGCACCGACAAGGTCAATGCCATTCTCAACTGCCACCTGGCGACCGGCCGCATCGGCCGTCCCGGCATGGGACCGTTTTCGCTGACCGGCCAGCCGAATGCCATGGGCGGACGCGAGGTCGGCGGTCTCGCCAATATGCTTGCCGCCCATATGGCGATCGAGAACACCGAAGACCGGGACCGCGTGCAGCGCTTCTGGAATTCGCCCGTCATCGCCGCAAAACCCGGCCTAAAGGCGGTCGACATGTTCCAAGCCGTGGCCGACGGACGCATCAAGGCGCTCTGGATCATGGCGACCAATCCCGTCGTCTCGATGCCGGATGCCGACAGTGTCGAAAACGCGATCGCCGCCTGTCCCTTCGTCGTCGTGTCGGACATCCTGAAAGAGACGGATACGACCCGGCACGCAAATGTGCTTCTGCCCTCGCTCGGCTGGGGCGAGAAGGATGGCACCGTCACCAATTCCGAACGGCGCATTTCAAGGCAACGATCGTTTCTTGATATCCCCGGCGATGCAAGGGCCGACTGGTGGCAGCTTGCGGAGATCGGACGCCGCATGGGATTTGCCGCCGCCTTCGATTTTGACGCTCCGGCCGCAATTTTCGCCGAACACGCCGCGCTTTCCGCCTTCGAAAATAACGGCAGCCGCGATTTCGACATCGGCGCGCGCGCCGGCATGAGCGGCGGGGCCTATGACGAACTGTCGCCCTTCCAGTGGCCGCAGGCGGCGGGGACAGAACCGAGCATCACCCGCTTCTTCGCCGAGGGCGGTTTCTTCCATCCCGATCGCAAGGCGCGCTTCGTCGCGGTCAAACCGCCCGCAACCGATCGCGCCAATGCCGAATACCCCTTCACGCTGAATACCGGGCGCATCCGCGACCAGTGGCACACGATGACGCGAACAGGAAAGAGCGCTCGGCTTTCCGCCCATATCGCCGAACCCTTTGCCGAAATCCATCCGCGCGACGCGATCGAGACCGGTATATCAAGCGCCGGCCTCGTCGAGATCGACAGCCCGCACGGCAAGGCAATCGTCAGGGCGCTGGTGACCGATCGCCAGGCGCGCGGCGGCATCTTTGCGCCGATGCACTGGAACGACCAGTTCGCCGCAAGAGCGCGAATCGACGCCGTGGTCGCGCCGGTAACCGATCCCATTTCCGGTCAACCGGCGTCGAAGAACGTTGCCGTCGCCGTCCGACCCTTCCGCGCCACCCATTACGGTTTCGCCGTCTCCGCCACAAAACCCGCTACGCCCGACGCTGCCTATTGGGCGCTGGCGAAAGCCGCCGGCGGCTGGCGGCTGGAGCTTGCCTTCGCGGAAACCGTCGAAGACTGGACGGCCTGGTGCCGCGCGGTTTTCGCCATTCCGGCCGAGATCGAACCGCTTGGTTATGCCGATCGGCAATCCGGCGACCTCAGGCTCGCCTTCTTCGATGGCGAGGTCCTGCTTGCCGCGCTGTTTTTGGCACGCGAGCCCGTCGCTGTCGCGCGCAACTGGGCGATCTCGCAGCTCTCCGCCTCGCATGGCGACCTCAGGAAACGCTTTGCGCTCGTTGCGGGTCGTCCCGGCGCCGGCAGGCCGGATCCAGGCGCTACCGTCTGCTCCTGCTTCAGTGTCGGGGTCAACCAGATCGCCGCTGCCGTGCGCGGCGGATGTCACAGCGTCGAGGCGGTCGGCAAGGAAACCAGCGCTGGAACCAATTGCGGCTCCTGCCGCAGCGAAATCGGCAGCATCATCGATCGCTGTCTTGCCGCAGCTGCCGAGTGAACCGCGCAAAAGCAAGCAGGACGCAGCCGGAGCACTGTCAGGCCGCGTTCGGGACGATCAGCATCCGGTGATCGGAGGAGATGCGGACCGAGATCTCATCATAGGATGAAAGCGTCGGGTGCGGCGTCTCCATCTTTTGGTGATGTGTTGCCGTGATGACCATGACATCGGCACCCGCCGCCTCGCCGGCGGTAATGCCGGCTGCGACATCCTCGAACACCAGGCAATCCTGCGTGCTGACGCCGAGGCGCTCGGCGCCGAGAATATAACATTGCGGGTCGGGTTTTCCGACCTTCACGTCCTCCGCCGTCACCATGAATCTCGGCACCGGCAAGCCTGCTGCCTCCAGCCGCCGGTGAGCAAGGCGTAATGCGAGGAGGTGACGATCGCCCAGCGATCCGGGGGCAGTGAACTCAGAAAGGTCGCGGCGCCGGGAATGGCCACAACGTCGCTGACATCGGCGATCTCGGCCTCGGTCACCAGCTTCGATTCATGTTCGGGATCGACTCCAGGCAGGTTCAGCCGGGTGATCGTGTCAATGCCGCGCGATCCATGCATCTTCGGTAAAAAGGTGGCGACATCGAGCCCCTGACGCCTCGCCCAGTCGCTCCATACACGCTCGGCCGCACGGATCGAATTGAGGATGGTGCCGTCCATATCGAACAGGAAAGCGGCATAGGGCTTCTCGAAGCCGCGGGGCATCGGCAGGGACAAAGGCTGATCCTTTTAAGGAGGAGTGTCGGATGGTCGTCGTATCGTTCGATCAAACGGCAAATCATGGCCTTTTGCAAGCTTTCCCAGGACGAGCCTATCCGCACGCCCGGCCAAACGGATCACCGAAGCAGCTTTAGCGAGCCGGTCAGCGAGCGGATCCATTTCGCCGGGCCGGCGAGCCCGACGCCGTCGATAATTTCCGAAGAGAGGTCGCGTTCGGGCATCGAAGCCTCGTAATCGGCATAAAAGTGCAGCGCGCGGGCAAAACGCGGGAATGGCACGACCAGCGCACCTTCGGGGGCCGGCAGTGCCTTCAGCAAAAGTGATCTCAAATCGGTCGCCGCGGCCTGCAGCACCGGGACCGGCTTATTGGCACTGACATGAAATGCCCGACCGGCACGATCGGTCAGCCGCGCACCGGCAAGCGCGGGTGCCGCAGCACCAAGGCCGATCGACAGCACCGCAACAGTATTGGCGAGTTCGCCAACTGGCAGCCCCGGTTCGACAATCACCGCGACACGCCAATCCTCAACCATCATCCGTCCGCTCCTTCTCTGTTCGAAGTCCTCAACCTATCGAAAGGCAGGGAAATGTCCTGCCTATTCCTGACGTCTCGCTTCAAAATCAGGTAAGATCTTCCCGTTAATCGATAAAACTCGAAAGGACATACCTATGATGGAATTCGAGCCGGGAGATATCCGCATATTGAAGGCGCTGCAGGGCGATGGGCGGCTCACCAATCAGGAGCTTGCCGAACGCGTGGGAATGTCGACATCGCCTTGCTGGCGCAGGGTAAAAAAGCTGGAAGAGGCAGGCGTCATCCGCGGCTATCAGGCTGTCGTCGATCGCCGCGCCGTCGGCCTCGGCGTCCTGGCTTTCGTGCGTGTCCAGATCGACACGCATTCGCATGACGAAGCCGAGCGGTTCGAGCGCGAGGTTGGTGACCTGGAGGCGGTCATCGCCTGCTATTCCATCGCCGGCGAGGCTGATTTCCTGCTGCAGGTGGTCGCGGCTGATCTCGACAGCTACGCCGAATTCGCCATGACGGTAATCCGCCGTCTGCCCGGCATCAAAGAGATGCATACGATGTTTGTGCTGAAGGACATCAAAGCATCGACGATCCTGCCTGTTCAGGCATCGGCCGCCAGCCTTTCGCGCTGAAGTAACCGCCTGCCCCTTTCCCTCCGTCTGCGGCCTCCAGACAGGCCACCGGCTAGAAGGCTGTGCTGGCAGTGGTGGTGATCTGGTCGCAGGAGAGCCGGAGACCGATCGGATCGTGGCACAGATCATCCTCGGTGCCGGCGAGTTCCAGCCCGTCCGGAGCGTCGGCACGCAGGTAGGTCTGCGTGGTGACCTCGACGCGCACGGGAGCGGCGGTCCAGAGCGAGGGGCGGCTGACGTCAATCGCGGAGATACGGCCCTTCTCGCCGCTCAGTGCAGAGGACGCGATCGCCATCCCGCTTGCCGTCAAGGCGAGTGAGAGCGCAATCTGAAGACCGAGATCTGCGGCCTCGCGAGGGGAAACGAACATAGCGGCCTCATGCTGCGGGCTTTTAGCGTTTCATCATGCAACTACGGCAGGTGAGCGCGTCGATCCAGCGGCTTCGACCGTTAAGGTTTATGCATAACCACGCGGGACAGCCGCAGGGGCCCGCTAAGTTTTTTTGCAAATTTCGGAACAATGATTCCACCAGGCGGTTACTCGAGGGTCATCCAAGATGAAAATCAAAGGAGGATATCCTATGACTAAATCCCTCATTGCCGCTTCACTGCTTGCCATCGGCATGGCGTCGTCGGCCTTTGCCCAATCGAACCCCGATCCGATCGGGCCAACGAATGGCGGTTCGACCGACCCGAGTTCCGGCAATTATTCGTCCGATTACACCAATAGTGACAACGGCATTCGTCCGGTACCTGTCTCGCCGGTCGATCCGACGACGACACAGAGCATCGGCCGACCGCAGACGATGGAATGCCCCGGCATGCCTCGGCAGATGTCCGGCGTCGACACGCGCGGCGGTCAGAGCGGCGCATCGATCAGCGAAGCCTGCCGCGAGTACGACAACTAAGCAGGCGGTTCCCCGCTCCCGGAAAAGGCCGGTTCACGCCGGCCTTATCCATGTCGTGGCAGCGATGAACGCTTTTCCTTTGCAATGAAATTTTTGATCCGGGCGTTCCGTACATCCGTAGCAGGTTGAAGAACACAGTCAGGGAACGCTTCATTGGCAAGGGACGCGGCAAAACCGGTTATCCTTTGGTTTCGCAAGGATTTGCGCCTTGACGACAACGAGGCTCTCAACGCAGCCCATCGCTCCAGGCGGCCGATCAACCCGTGAATTGCGGCTGAAAGCTCACGCCACGTCAGGCGTCCGGCGCCTCTGCCTGAAGTCGGCGTCCGGCCGCCCCGCCCGCTTGCACACGTGGCGGAATGACATATCAGCACGCGCGTTTTTCACACGCGCAAAGCGATGTTGCAGCACTTTCAACTGCTGCAAAATCTTATCCTCAAATCGGTTCCGATTTCAGGAATTATGCGGTAGCCTTTCATGCAATGGCCGGAGGCCGCCCGAGTACATCGTCGCGGATGTATCGTCGTCCCGAACCGGCAAAAAATGCTGGAGGAGGAGAGATGAGCAAGGCGCAGGACTGGAATCTGCTGGCCCGTGACGCGGTGACGCTGACGGGGGAAAACATATCCCGTCTGGCAAAGGGGCTGCCCTTCAAGGCGAAGCTGGCGCTGCGCGGACTTCTGCGCATGCAGCACGGTTCGCTTGCCGTCACCCTCCCCGACGGCCGCAGGCTGCTGATCGAGGGCAAGCAGCCCGGGCCGAAGGCGGCGCTCAGCCTCAACAATTGGAACCTTGCCTACCGGGCGCTGACGAGCGGCACGATCGGGGTCGCCGAAACCTATATGGACGGCGATTGGGACAGCCCCGACATCACCGCCTTCCTTGAACTCTTCCTCGTCAACGGCGAGGCCGCGCACAGCTATGCGCATGGCAAGGGCGGCGTCAGCCGTCTCTTCGAGCGCGTCCGCCATTGGATGAACGCCAATACCAAAACGGGCTCGAAGCGCAACATTTCCGCCCATTACGATCTTGGCAACGATTTCTACAGGGAATGGCTCGATCCGAGCATGACCTATTCCTCAGCACTTTATTCGACCGGCGCCAACGATCTGCAATCGGCCCAGAACGCCAAATACCGGGCGCTTGCCGAGGCGACCGGCATCGGGGCTGGCGATCATGTGCTGGAGATCGGCTGCGGCTGGGGCGGTTTTGCCGAATTTGCCGCAAGCGAGCTGAACTGCAAGGTGACGGGGCTGACGATCAGCCGTGAGCAGCTCGCCTTTGCCGAGGCGCGCATTCACAAGGCCGGCCTCGATGACCGCGTGGAATTCCGTTTCCAGGATTACCGCGATGAAGCAGGGCTCTACGACCGAATCGTCTCGATCGAGATGTTCGAAGCGGTCGGCGAAAAATACTGGCCGTCCTATTTCTCCAAGCTCCGGCAATGTCTGAAGCCGGGCGGCAAGGCTGGGCTGCAGATCATCACCATCCGGCCGGAATCCTTCGACCAGTATCGCAGCAACCCCGACTTCATCCAGAAATACGTCTTTCCCGGCGGCATGCTGCCGACGCGCAATCATCTCGCCGAACTTGCCGGCAAGGTCGATCTGTCGCTGGTCAAGGATTTCGGCTTCGGGCTCGACTACGCCCGCACGCTCGCCGAATGGCGCGAGCGTTTCTGGTCGGTCTGGGAACGCATCCGCCCGATGGGCTTCGACGAGCGCTTCAAGCGGCTCTGGGAATTCTATCTGTTCTATTGCGAGGCCGGCTTCCGTGCCCGCAATATCGATGTGCGCCAGGTCGTGTTCTCGCACCGTTGATCATTCCGCCGCATGCGGTGTCACCGGGTGGCGACCAGCCGACGGCGGCCGCTCCCGCCAGCCGGTCACGCGGTTCACCAGCGTGAAATAAACGCTATAGGGGAGCAGGCGCGCGAGCTTCAGCATGGTGGTGAAGCGCTTCGGAAACGTGATCTCGAAGGCCTGCGATTTCAACCCGGCGACAATCTCCCGGGCGGCCTCCTCGACGGATACCAGCGACGGCATCGGAAAGGCATTCTTCCTCGTTGCCGGCGTATCGACAAAGCCCGGGCAGACGAGCTGGATGCGGATGCCCATCTTATCGAGATCGAATTTCAGGCTTTCGGCCATATTGATCAGCGCCGCCTTGGTGGCGCCATAGGCAGCTCCCGTCGGCAGGCCGCCATAGCCGGTGACGGAGGAAACGATGGCGATCTGTCCCTGCCCCTTCGCCTTCATATGGCGGATCGCCGGCAGCAGACAGTTGACGACGCCGGAGAGGTTGACGGCAAAGCTCTTCTCGAAATCGGTGCGGTTCAAATCCTCGGCATGGACGGGCAGGTAGACGCCGGCATTGAGGATCGCCATGGCGAGCGTGCCGTGCTCATATTCGATGGAGGCCATGACATGTTCCATGTCCTCGGCATCGGTGACGTCGCCGTCGAGCACAATGATACCGCCCGAGAGGCCATTGGCTTCGGCTTGCAGTTCGACCAGCTTTTCGTGGCTTCTGGCCGTGACGGCGACCTTGTATCCTTCGCCGGCGAGCCTCAGTGCAAGCGCCCGGCCGATGCCCGAGCTCGCACCCGAAATCCAGACGATTCCATGTTCGGGATGGGCAATGAAATCACGCATGACATGTTCCTCCGGGCTGCCTGATCAAATGCGAAAACAGGTCCGGAAGTTCCTCAACCCCTCCGGATTTACGGCTCTATCACACTATTGTGGCTGCTTTCAGCCGATCAGGTCGCCGATCATCTGGCGGAAGGATCCGGTGAGCTTGACCGGTCCGTCCGAGACGGCAAAGGCGATGCAAGGCCTGTCCTTTTCGGCGACCGGCCGGTGGTCGACCGTCTCGTCGGCAATGGAGATGTCGCCGGGGCCGAAACGGCCGCGTTCATCGTTGAAGGCGCCGTCGAGAATGAGGATCAGTTCCATGCCTTTATGGGTGTGCGCCGGCAAGGCGCGGCCAGGCCGGATCCACATCAGGCTGACCTCGCAGCCGTCCATGTCGAGCGAATATTCCTTAAAACCGGGCAACCGCCGGCGCCAGGGCACATCCTCGGCCTCGAAACCCAAGAGGGCGCGCAACGCTTGCGGAAACAGCGCGTTTTCCGGTCGCGTGACCGTCCGTGGCGCCGGGATGGGAGAGGCAGAGGAAAAGATTGCCGCAAGCCGCCCGTCGCGATCGGCAATGGCGGCTTCAGGCGCGTTTTCCAGAGCTTCGCCTGCCAGCAGCTCGAGGCTGTTCACCAGGCTGCGATTGTCCGGTTTCATTTCGAGATGAGACTGAACCAGCACACGCGCCGGCTCGGGCAAGGAGCCGGCAACATAATGCGCCATCAATGCATCGATCGTGTCGATCTGCTCGTGAACCATGTCGGTTTCGGTCACGCCCTGTTGCCGCGTTCCGTTTTCGCTTTGTCGTCATCCGTACGGGGAAAGTCAATCTTCGGATCACCCCTCACACGGCGGGATTGCGGGCCATGCGTCATTTCAGGGAAAGGAAAGCAAATTTTATCGTGTCCGACAGAGGCGTGGAATAGCATTTCTTGCCAACTCAGCCTTGTGAAGGGAAAAGACCGTTCCTAAAGTAAGAGTTCGAATAGAGGCAGATTCCATGACCTTCCACCCCTCCGTCCTCGACGCCATCGGCAACACGCCCCTGATCAAACTCAAGGGCGCCTCAGAGGCGACCGGCTGCACCATTCTCGGCAAGGCGGAGTTCCTGAACCCCGGCCAGTCGGTCAAGGATCGCGCCGCGCTCTACATCATCCGCGACGCAGAGCGGAAGGGGTTGCTTCGTCCGGGCGGCGTCATCGTCGAGGGCACGGCCGGCAATACCGGCATCGGATTGACGCTGGTCGCCAAGGCGCTCGGTTATCGCACCGTCATCGTCATTCCGGAAACGCAGAGCCAGGAAAAGAAAGACGCGCTGAAGCTGCTGGGAGCCGAACTCGTCGAAGTGCCCGCCGTTCCCTACAAGAACCCGAACAACTACGTGAAGGTGTCCGGGCGGCTGGCAGAACAGCTGGCGAAGACCGAGCCGAACGGGGCGATCTGGGCAAACCAGTTCGACAACGTCGCCAACCGCCAGGCGCATGTCGAAACGACGGCAAAAGAAATATGGCAAGACACCGACGGCAAAGTCGACGGCTTCATCTGCTCGGTCGGCTCCGGCGGCACGCTCGCAGGTGTCGCTGCCGGCCTCAAGGCTTTCAAGGCAGACGTCAAGATCGGCATCGCCGATCCCGACGGCGCCGCACTCTATGAATTCTACCAGAACGGCGCGCTGAAATCCGAGGGATCCTCGATCACCGAGGGCATTGGCCAGGGCCGCATCACCGCTAATCTCGAGGGCTTCACGCCTGACTATGCCTATCGGATCCCCGATGCCGAAGCGCTTCCTTATCTCTTCGACCTCGTCGAGAACGAGGGCCTCTGCCTCGGCGGATCGACGGCGATCAACATTGCCGGCGCGGTCAACCTCGCCCGGGATCTCGGACCTGGTCACACGGTGGTGACGATCCTCTGCGATTACGGCAACCGCTATCAGTCAAAACTCTTCAACCCGGATTTCCTGACGTCGAAGGGACTGCCCGTTCCGGGCTGGATGGCCAAGTCGCCCGATATCCACGTTCCCTACGAGCCCGTGTGAGACCCCATGCCCGTCAATGCCCTCTATCGTGACGACTTCTATCTCTCGACATGCGAGGCGGTCGTCACCGCCGTTCACGAAGACGGGGGCATCGAACTGGACCAGACCTGCTTCTATGCGACATCAGGTGGCCAGCCTGGTGACACCGGGCTGCTCGAACGCGCCGACGGCACCAAGATCGCGCTCGGCCAGACGAAGCATGGTCCAAGCAAGGATGTCATCATCCATGTGCCACTCGAAGGTGAGCCACGGCCTGTGGTCGGAGAGACGCTGGTGCTGCATGTCGACTGGCCGCGCCGCTACAGGCTGATGCGCATGCACACGGCCTGCCACCTGCTTTCCGTCGTCTGCTCCTATCCGATCACCGGGGCTGCGGTCGGCGAGGAGGAAAGCCGCGTCGACTTCGACATGATCGAGACGATCGACAAGGACGAGGTGACGGCCAAGCTGATGGAACTGGTCGAGCAGAACCATCCGGTCACTCTGCAATGGATCACCGACGAAGAGCTTGTGGCCAACCCCGATATCGTCAAATCGAAGAACGTGCGCCCGCCGATGGGGCTCGGGCGCGTCAGCCTCGTCTGCATCGGCAAGAACTCCTCGATTGACAGCCAACCCTGCGGCGGCACACATGTCTCCGAGACTCAGGAAGTCGGCCGGATCCATATCGCCAAAATCGAGAAGAAGGGCAAAGAGAACCGGCGCTTCCGCATCCGCTTCGGCACGCCCGGCGACGAAGCCTGACCATCAAGGGAGACCATAATGAGTGAGACCAAGAGCCGTTTCGTCGTTTCGGCCGACTGGCTGCAGTCCGAGCTCGGCAAAGCTGACCTGCGCGTGCTGGACGCTTCCTTCTATCTGCCGGCGCAGAAGCGCGATGCCGATGCCGAATATGCAGCCGGCCATATTCCCGGCGCTATCCGCTTCGACCAAGACAAGATCGCCGACCATTCAACGTCGCTGCCGCACACGATCCCCTCGCCCGATTATTTCGCCGCCGAAGTCGGCCGGCTCGGCATCAGCGAGAATGATCGGATCGTCGTCTATGACGGCATGGGCCTGTTCGCCTCGCCGCGCGTCTGGTGGCTGTTCCGGGTGATGGGCGCGAAAAATGTCTTCGTGCTCGATGGCGGTCTCGACGGCTGGAAGGCCGAGGGCCGTCCGCTTGAAACCGAAGCGCCCAATCCTGCGCCGGCGACCTTCACGCCTGACTTCGACGAGAGCCGCGTGGTGACGTTCGATACGATGCGCGATATCGTCTCCAGTGGCGCGATGCAGATCGCCGATGCCCGCAGCGCCGGCCGCTTCGCCGCCGTCGAACCCGAGCCGCGTGCCGGCATGCGCTCCGGCCATATGCCTGGCGCCCGCAACCTGCCCTCCGGCGTCTTCGCCAGCCAGGGCCGTTTCAAGTCGCTGCCGGAACTCAGGCAGACGATCGAGGATGCCGGTATCGATCTTTCAAAGCCTGTCGTCACCTCCTGCGGCTCGGGAATCACCGCCGCGATCATCACGCTGGCGCTGGAATCGCTCGGCCACAACGACAATAAGCTTTATGACGGGTCGTGGAGCGAATGGGGCAGCCGTGACGATACGCCCATCGTCACCGGTCCGCCGACGCAGGCCAAAGTCTGATCGCCATGGGAAAGGCACCCGCTTCGCTGAAAGCTCACATCACCCGGCTCGAAATGACGGCGCCGCCGAAGGCGAGCATGCCGGTGCCCGTCAACATCCAGACGGCGATCATGCGCGCTCCCGAGATCCCATTGCCCTTCTACCGCTATCTCTACCGGCAGGTGGGCGCGCGCTGGCAATGGGTGGACCGGTTACGCATGAGCGACGAGCAGCTTGCCGAGACGCTGAACGACAAGCGCAACAATATCAGCGTTCTCTATGTTAACGGCGCGCCCGCCGGCTTCTACGAATATTTCTGCGAAGACGAGGATATGATCGAGCTCAGCCATTTCGGCCTGATCGAACATGCGCTCGGTCTCGGCATCGGCAAATGGTTCCTGCTGCAGGCGCTCTATGCTATCTGGTCGCTCAATCCCAAACGAGTTACCACCACCACCAACAATCTCGACCATCCGCGTGCGCTGCAGCTCTACCAGATGTACGGCTTCTCCCCGGTTTCGACCGGCACCGGCATCGTGCGGCCGCTCAGCGACAAGGAGCTTCTGGAGATTGCACGGAAAAGCTGACGGATGCCTTCCTGACGTGGGCAGAGCTGGTTAACGTCGCGTCAGGCTGTTCGGACGGCGCGGGTCGTTGCGGCGCTCGAAATCGAGCGTTCGGCCCGACTGTTCCTTCAGTTCCGCCACTTCCTTGCGCAGAGCCTTAAGCTCTTCCAGTATTTCCACATTCTGTTGCGCCAGCAGCGCGAGATCGACATCGGCCAAGGGTTTCTCCTTTCGCCTTACAAAGTACGGACAGAAGATACGCCGCTTTTCGCTTTTCGGCGATCTCATATCCAGATGCAGGCAAGAAACGGGTGGCTTGCGCGTTCGTCCAGGTGCAAATCATGGCAATCACAAAGGAGATTTGCCATGACCGCCATTCGTTTTGTCGCCATGCCGACGACCGACGCCGAATACCTCTGGAACGGCGGCCGCGACGCCTATGACAGGCTGCCCGAGACGATCGTTTCCGATGGTCCCGGTCATCCCTGCCGCCATTGCCTCGAAAATATCGATGCGGGCGAGGAGTTGCTGGTCTTCGCCTACCGGCCCTTCCCCGAGTTGCAGCCCTATGCCGAAACCGGCCCGGTCTTCCTGCACAAGCAGCCTTGTGCACGCTATGCCGCCGAGGAGATCATGCCGCCGGTGCTGACGACGAGCCGTGACTTCATCGTCCGCGGCTATAACGAAAATGACCGCATCGTCTACGGCACCGGCGCGGTGACTGCTATTGGCGACATTCCAGCCTATGGCGAGGAGCTGCTGGGACGATCTGATATCGCCTATGTGCATGTGCGTTCCGCGCGCAACAACTGCTTCCAATGCCGGATCGACAAGGTAAAGGCGCCGGGCCTTGCGGAGACCGGCGCCTCTATCTGACCTATAGTCAGGTAACTCACGCTACGTTCAGCACGCTTTCAGGCGCGAAGGCCTCGTAGCCCAGCGCGTCGGCGACCGGTTTGCTGGTGATGCGGCCCTTGTGGACGTTGAGGCCGTTCCTCAGATGCTTGTCTTCGGCAATAGCGCGCAGGCCGCGATCGGCAAGCGCCAGTCCATGAACCAAGGTGGCATTGTTCAGCGCGTGCGCCGAGGTGACCGGCACGGCGCCCGGCATGTTGGCGACGCAATAATGCACGACGCCGTCGACTTCATAGGTCGGATCGGAATGGGTCGTCGCATGCGAGGTCTCGAAGCAGCCGCCCTGGTCGATGGCGACGTCGACGATGACGGAGCCCTTCTTCATGCCGGACAGCATTTCGCGGGTGACGAGCTTCGGAGCGGCAGCGCCGGGGATCAGTACGGCGCCGATAATGAGATCGGCCGAGAAGACTTCCTCCTCCAGCGCCTGGATGCTGGAATAACGCGTGTGGATGCGGCCTGCGAAGATATCGTCGAGCTGGCGCAGGCGCGGCAGCGACTTGTCGAGGATGCTGACATCGGCGCCAAGGCCGGCAGCCATCCTGGCCGCATGCAGGCCGACGACGCCGCCGCCGATGACCGCGACCTTGGCCGGCAGCACGCCGGGCACGCCGCCGAGCAGGACGCCGAGGCCGCCATTGGCCTTCTGCAGGGCGGTCGCTCCTGCCTGGATCGACAGGCGTCCGGCGACCTCCGACATCGGCGCCAGCAACGGCAGGCCACCGCGTTCGTCGGTCACCGTCTCATAGGCGATCGCGGTGACGCCGGAGGCGATGAGGCCTTTGGTCTGTTCGGGATCCGGCGCCAGGTGCAGATAGGTGTAGAGAAGCTGGCCGTCACGGAGCTGCGCCCATTCGGCGGGCTGCGGCTCCTTCACCTTGACGATCATGTCGCACTTTTCGAAGATATCCTTGGCGGAGGCGGCGATCCTGGCGCCAGCCGCGGCATAGGCGGCATCATCAGCGCCGATACCGATGCCCGCTTTGGTCTCCACCCAGACCTCGTGGCCGTGGGCAACGTATTCGCGCACCGAAGCCGGCGTCAGGCCGACGCGATATTCATGATTCTTGATTTCCTTCGGGCAACCGACACGCATGCGCGTTCCTCTCATTTTATCTCCGCGGCCGCGGATTTTTTCAGATGAGGAATCCAACCATCAAGACAGTGAAATGTCCTTGCAAAGACGATTTGCGAAGACGCGATTTTTCGGCGATTATTGCGCTGCTCCTATTTTTCTTCGAAGGTTCTTCGAATGGCCGATCTCGATACCATCGATCTTGCGATTCTCCGGGCATTGCAGGCCAATGCTCGCATCACCAATGCCGGGCTTGCCGAAAGGATCGGATTGTCGCCTTCGGCCTGTTCGCGCCGGCTCGACATCTTGGAAAGAAGCGGCGTCATCGGCGGCTACCATGCGCGGCTTTCACACAAGGCGCTCGACTACAAGATGATCGCCATCGTGCATATCTCGCTCTCCGGCCAGTTCGCCAAGACGCTGGCGGAATTCGAGGCCGCAGTGAAGCTCTGCCCGAACGTGCTCGTCTGTTACCTGATGTCGGGCGAATACGACTATATCTTGCGCGTCGCCGCCCGCGACCTCGAGGACTATGAGCGGATCCACCGCGACTGGCTGTCGGCCCTGCCCCACGTCGTCAAGATCAATTCCAGCTTCGCGCTCAGAGAAATCATCGACAAGCCGAATGTCGGCCTTTGAGGCCTTGCATCTTTGCCGAAAGCCTGCCCAGACTTTCGTCGCGCGCACGCGTTTCCCCACTACAGCGCCGCGCGTCTTTTCAGACGCGCAGAGGACGCTGTAACACCTTAGACTTCTGTGTAATTTCACCCTTAAATCGATTTCGATTTAAGGGTGAAATTACACAGTAATGGCAAATCATGACATCGAAGACCCAAGGCTATATTTTCGCGCTGCTGGCGATCACCATCTTCTCCCTGCAAGATGCCATCTCGAAACATCTGGCGACGGCCTATCCGCCAATCTTCGTGACGATGATCCGCTACTGGGCCTTTGCGCTTTTCACGATCATCCTCGCCTCGAAGATGCGCGGCGGCATCAAGGCGACGGCCCGCACCAAACGCCCTCTCCTGCAGGTGACCCGCGGCGTGCTGCTTGCCGTCCAGGTGGTTCTGGCCATCACCTGCTTTGCGATGATCGGCCTTGCCCGTTCACAGGCGATCTTTTCCGCGACGCCGATCCTGATCGCGCTGCTGGCGATGCCGATCCTCGGCGAGCGGGTCGGGTGGCGGCGGTGGGCAGCGATCGGCGCCGGACTTTTCGGGGTGCTGCTGATCCTGAAGCCGGAAGGCGAATTTTTCGACGTGAAGCTGCTTCTCGCCGTCATTTCCTGCTTCAACTTCGCCTTCTACGTCATCGCCACCCGTCTGGTCAGCCGCGACGATTCATCGATGACCAGCTTCTTCTATACCGGCGTCGTCGGCGGCGTCACGATGACGCTGGTCGGACCGTTCTACTGGAGCTGGATGTCGTCGGGCGACTGGGGCTGGATGGCGCTCGTCTGCGTCACCAGCATTTCCAGCCATTATTTCCTGATCCGCGCCTATGATGTTCTCGATGCCGCCGCCGTCCAGCCGCTGACCTATCTGTCACTTGTCTACGCCTCGGTCATCGGCATGGCGGTCTATGACGAAACGCTCAGTCTCAACACGATCATCGGTTCGATCATCGTGGTTGCCGCCGGGATTTTTACGGTCTGGCGCGAGCATGTGGTCGGAAGCAGGGCCACTGCGGCCAATTGATTGTTTCACTGCAATTTTAGCCAAGCCCCTAAAACCATTTCAATTTTCCGACGCTATGCTCCCCCGCTATATCAAGGGAGACAGTATGACCCGCAACTTGAAAATAACCGCCCGGAAGTATGATCGGAAAAACTGCCGCATTTTCGGCCATGTCAAATATCTGAACAGCCAGGTGGATGCCCGCATCCTCGACCTATCGCTGACCGGTGCCGCCCTGGAGATGAAGGGGCCGCTCCATGCCGCCTCCGGCAGCCAGGTGCGCATCGAGGCCGAAAACCTCGGGCTGCTCGAAGGCATCATCCGCTGGAAGCATAATGGCCGCGTCGGCATCCAGTTCGACGTGAATTCGAATGCGCGGGCGCAGATTTCCTCCTATTTCCGCTTTTTCCATAAGGAGATGCGACCGGTGCTGGCGGTACGCCAACTGGCCAAAGCCGGCGCCAATAGCGACCGGATGCCTCATTTGGCAACGTCGACGCTGAAATCGTAAGGCTGCACGGCCTTTGCGCCGAATGACCGGCTGAGATCGTTCCAGTAGCTGCGGTTGACGTTGACGTCGAGGGTGACCGAGCCTTGCGTCTGCGGCAGCCTGGCGCCGAGGTCCCTGACGTTGACCGTGGCGGTATTGGCGTTGGCGCCGGACAGCAGGATCGTTTCCGTGCCAAGCGGCACGTTAACTGCGCCGGGCGCCTGGCTGCTGGAGAGCGGCTCGCTTGATATGATCTGGCCGTCTCCACCCAGGAACTTGATATCGCAGGTCTGGCATTCGCCCTGCGTCCAGCCGGGATTGACCTTCAACTCGACCCGCGGTGGCAGCGAGCGAGTGCCATCCTGAGCATGGGCGACGCCGACGATGCCGAACAGGCTGGCGGCCGAGCTGACCTCGATCGGCCTCGGGTTGGCTGCACTCCCCTGTGCGGCGGCCATGATGAGGGCCGGTGCGCCGATGCCAAGAAGAAGCGCCTTCTGCAACTGCTGTTCGCGATAGATCAGGGCGATAGCGCCGCCGATAATGAAGAAGACGACGATGGCGGCAAGCGCGCAGGCAACTGAGATCCAAGGGTTTGCCGTCGTCGTCAGCCATTTCTCCACATCGCCGCTGTAGAGCGCCTGCGCCTTGTCGACCAGACTGGGTGCGATGCCTCCGAAACCTCCGACCAAAGCGATAACGACCTTGTTCATAATCCCATCTCCCCCAATGGTTCCAGCTGTTACCACTGTACCATAAATTGCATTTCACGACCACGCCGCTTTTCCGTCGGATTGTTTTGCCGTTCTGTCATTTTCACGGTGTACTCCTCGGCAAATCGTCCTAATTCTGACGGGCCGGACGATGCATGATCCCTATTAGGAGAATTTCCATGTCTTCCATTCTTGATGTTGGCGTGATGAGCCGCCGTTCCCTGCTTGGCGGCCTCGCCGCCACTTCCGCCCTGGTGCTGCTGCATCCTTTCAGCGCGCGCGCCAACGCCAACCAGGCCCATCTCAGACTGATGGAAACGACTGACATCCACGTCAACGTCTTCCCCTACGACTATTATGCCGACAAGCCGAACGACACGATGGGCCTGTCGCGCACCGGGACGATCATCGACGCGATCCGCGCAGAGGCCGTCAACTCGCTGCTGATCGACAATGGCGACGTGCTGCAGGGCAATCCGATGGGCGATTATATGGCCTATCAGCACGGCATGAAGGACGGCGACGTCCATCCGGTGATCAAGGCGATGAACACGCTCGACTATACTGTGGGCACGCTCGGCAATCACGAGTTCAACTACGGCCTCGACTTCATGTTCAAGGTCCTGGCAGGCGCAAACTTCCCCTTCGTCTGCGCCAACCTGACCAAGGGCCAGCTCGCCTCGGACCCGAAGCAGGACGCTCTCTTCTTCAAGCCCTACATCATCGTCGAAAAGCAGATCAAGGATGGCGCCGGCAATGAGAGCCCTGTCAAGATCGGCTTCATCGGCTTCGTACCGCCGCAGATCATGCTCTGGGACATCAAGAACCTCGAAGGCAAGGCACAGACGCGCGACATCGTCGAGGCCGCCAAGGCCTGGGTTCCCGCCATGAAGGAAGCCGGCGCCGATATCGTCATTGCGCTCTCGCATTCCGGCATCGACGGCAGCGCACCGTCCGAAAAGATGGAAAACGCCTCGCTGCATCTCGCCGCCGTCGACGGGATCGACGCGATCTTCACCGGCCACCAGCATCTCGTCTTCCCTGGCCCGAAGAGCTGGGACGGTGTGGCCAATGCCGACCCCGTCAAGGGCACACTGCACGGCAAGCCCACCGTGATGGCCGGATTCTGGGGCTCACATCTCGGCCTTATCGACCTGCTGCTCGAAAAGGACGGCAATAGCTGGAAGATCGTCGATTTCACCTCGGAAGCACGGCCGATCTTCCATCGCGACGACAAGAAGAAAGTGGTTGCCGACTACGCCGACAAGAAGGATGTGGTCGAGGCCGCCAAGGCCGAGCATGAGGCGACGCTTGCCTATGTCCGCACCCCGGTGGGCAAGACCTCCGCACCGCTCTATTCCTACTTCGCACTGGTTGCCGACGATCCCTCGGTGCAGGTCGTCAGCCAAGCCCAGACCTGGTACATCAAGCAGATGCTCGCCGACACCGAGTTCAAGGACCTGCCGGTGCTTTCGGCGGCGGCCCCCTTCAAGGCCGGCGGTCGCGGCGGCGCCGACTACTACACCGACGTTCCGGCCGGCGATATCGCCATCAAGAACGTCGCCGACCTCTATCTCTACCCGAACACGGTGCAGGCCGTTGCCATCACCGGCGCACAAGTGAAGAACTGGCTCGAAATGTCGGCCGGCATGTTCAATCACATCGAGGCCGGCTCGAAGGATGCGGCGCTGCTCAACAACGACTTCCCATCCTACAATTTCGACGTGATCGACGGGGTGACGTACCAGATCGACCTGTCGCAGCCGCCGAAATATGATTCGTCAGGCAAGGCGATCAATCCGGACGCAAACCGCATCCAGAATCTCGCCTTCGGCGGCAAGCCGATCGATCCGGCCCAGAAGTTTGTCGTTGTCTCGAACAACTACCGCGCCGGCGGCGGCGGCAATTTCCCGGACATCAAGGCGGACAAGGTGATCTTCCAGGCGCCGGACACCAACCGCGACGTCATCGTCCGTTACATCCACGATCAGGGCACGATCAACCCATCCGCCGACGCGAACTGGACTTTCAAGCCGCTGCCTGGCACGACAGCGACCTTCGAAAGCGGCCCGAAGGCGAAGCAGTTCCTTGCCGAGGTCAAGAGCGTCAAGATCGAGGATGCCGGCGAAGGGGCCGACGGTTTCTCGAAGTTCAGGCTGGTTCTTTAGGCAGAAGACAATATCAGCGAAGGCGCGGCACCCCGCGCCTTCGTCATTCGGCCGCGAGCGGCGTACCAGCTTCCTGCAGTTCCGCTATCTGAGCATGGAAATCGGCTTGGCTCGGGCAGGCGGAAAGCCGCGTGCGGAACGCGTCGATCATCCAGGTGGCGGCAGGTCCGGGCGGGTTGGCGAGCTGACGGACCGAATATATCGGATACTCTCCCTGTTCGTAGGCATCCAGATCGAGATGGACGAGCCTGCCGCTCGTCAGATCGTCATGAATCACGGAAGCCGGAAGGCCGCCCCAGCCAAGGCCGGCCCTGATGAGCTGGTGCTTCGTCGCAATATCGCTGACGCGCCATGTCTTATAGGAGAGAACGTTAAAATCGCGCCCCTTCGTCCGTCCCGACGCATCGGTGACGACGAGTTGCACTTCCTCGCGCACGTCGCCGAGCGTCAGCGGCCGGCCGATTCCGGAAAGCGGGTGGTTATGCGCTGCAACCGGCAACATGAAGGAATGACCGATCCGCTCCGTGACGATCGAATCGTCCTGCTTGACGACCGCGCCGCCAATCCCGATCGTCGCCTTGCCGCTGAGGACGAGATCCATGACCATTCCGAGCTCACCGACATTGAGGCTTAACGAAACGGATGGAAACGTCTCCCGGAATTCGCGGAGCACGTCCACCAGGGCTCGCGAAGGCACCATGACACTGATGGCGACGGAAACCTCCGCTTCGAGCCCTTCCCTCAGGCTCTTGACGCGCGCCCGCATGACTTGCAGATCGCCCAGAATGCGCCGCGCATCCTCCAGCATCGCCTTGCCCGCCTCCGTCAGCTTCGGCTGACGCGCGCCGGAGCGCTCGAAAAGCGGCACTTCGAGCTGTGCTTCCAGATTGGCGATCGTATAGCTGACGACCGACTGCGCACGGTTCAGCGCCCGCGAAGCGGCCGAGAAGCTGCCGGTCTCGGCAACGGTCAGAAACACCTGCAATTGGTCCAGAGTGGGGTTGGGCAGCATCTTCTATCCATTCCATCGATAGTTTCGATCTACATTATCACCGTTTTTTCGATAGCAGGCCAGACCTATTTTCCTCATCGAGACTGCGGCTCACCTCCCAGCAACGGGCCGTCAAATCCCATTCGAAAGGAAATGCACCATGTCGTCCATCCTTCTTCTGACGTCCAGCCCGCGTGCCGAATCGCTCTCGACGCCGATCGCCGTCGATCTCGCCGAAAAGCTGAAGAGCCAGAACCCGGGCAGCGTCGTCGTTCGCCGCGACCTTGCTGCCAACCCGCTGCCGCACATCGATGACCTCTTCACCGGCGCAATCCGCAAGCCGGCCGAGGCCCGCACCGCTGAAGAAGCCGCAGCCGTCGAGACTTCCGACGAACTCGTCAACGAGCTGCTCGCCGCCGACACGATCGTCATCAGCACCGGCCTCATCAACTTCAACATCTATTCGTCGCTGAAGACCTGGATCGACAACGTCGCCCGCGCCGGCCTGACCTTCAAATACACGGAAAGCGGCCCGGTTGGCCTCGCAACCGGCAAGAAGGTTTATGTGGTGCTCGCCTCGGGTGGTGTCTACTCGCAGGGACCGGCCGCCGCTTTGAACCATGCCGTGCCGTACCTGAAGTCGGTTCTCGGTTTCCTCGGCATCAGCGATATCGAGACCATCTATGTCGAAGGCCTGGCCTTTGGTCCGGAAGCTGCCGAAAAGGCGATCGACGCCGCCAAGTCGCGCGTCCAGGAAATCGCACTGGCGGCCTGATCAGCTCTTCAACGCTCCATGGAACGGCCGGCTTTTGCTGGCCGTTTTTCATTTGTCGATATCGGCGACAAAATCCCGGACCGTCGCCAGGATTTCGGCCGAGAGCTCCTCATCGGACGAAATCCTGGCAAGGCCGACGCCGCCGGCCATCATCGCGAAGGCCATAATCGCCTTGCGCCGCCTTTCCCCTTCGTCCGCTCCCGCAGCCTTGATCGCCAATGACGCGAAATTACGCTTGAGCCCGTCCGTCGCGATCCCCCGCGCCTTCTCGCCGCTGCGGGATATATCGGAGGTCAGCGCGGCAAAAGGGCAGCCCTCGCCGGGATTGTCGCGATGATAGGCGCTGACATAGCGATCGGCGACATCGGCAGCCGTCATCTCCGCCGGATTCACCCCCTCGGCTTCCAGCTTGCGTCCCCATGAATCGAAAGCGGACTGGATCGCCTCGGCGACCAGATCGTCACGGGAGGCGAAATGTTTGTAGAAGCCGCCGACGGTCAGTCCGGCCTCCTTCATCAGGTCGGCGACGCCAATACCTTCGAGCCCCTCCTCGCGCAGCCGCTTCGACGCAATCTCGACAATCTTCTCGTGCGTCTTCTGCTTTTCCAATTGCGAACGACCCATCGGACATCTCCCCGGCACCAATCGAATGAGCATGATGTCGGCCAACCGCTTACACTTTTCGGAATCATGCTTCTCTTGACTTAAATGGATTATCATCATAATCCTTATAGATAACGATCATAATCCAGATCGTTGCCAATTCCAAGAGGAGCATGAATCATGCGTCTAAGAAACAAGGTCGCCCTGATCACCGGCGGAAACAGCGGCATCGGTCTTGCCACCGCCAAGGTCTTCATCGACGAGGGTGCCAAGGTGGTGATCACCGGCCGCAACCCGGACACGCTGGCGGCTGCCGAAAAGGCGCTCGGTGCCGGCGTGCTGGCGCTGAAGGTCGATGTCACCGATGCCGCCGCAACCGAGAGGGCCTTTGCGGAAGCCGCCGGAAAGGTCGGCAAGTTCGACATCGTCTTCGCCAATGCCGGCATCGGCGGCGCGACGCCGCTCGGCGAGACATCACTAGCGCAGTTCAACCAGATCATCAGCACCAATCTCACGGCAGTTTTCTTCACGGTGCAATCGGCCCTGCCGCATCTCAATGACGGCGCTTCGGTGATCCTCAACGGTTCTGTGCATGCCGTGCTCGGCGCTCCCGGCTGGTCGGCCTATGCGGCGACCAAGGCGGCAGTCCGGGCGATGACGCGCAATATGGCATCCGAGCTCGCGCCGCGCGGCATCCGCGTCAATCAGGTAACGCCCGGCGGCACCAAGACGCCGATCTGGTCGCCGATGGCCCAGACGGAAGACGCCATGTCGGCGCTCGAGGCCCGCATCGGCGGCATGAGCCCGCTCGGCCGCATGAGCGAGGCCGACGAAATCGCCAAGGCAGCGCTCTATCTGGCCTCGGATGATTCGGCCAATGTCACTGGCATCGAGATCACTGTCGACGGCGGCATGACGAGCGCCCCCTCCGGTGCCAAGATCTTCCGCGCCGCCTGAATGAGTTTCAGCTGAGCTTGACCACGCCGGAGCGGCCGACGACGCAGTTGCGGCCGCTCTTCTTGGCTGCGTAGAGCCTGCCGTCGGCAGCCGTCAGCACGGCGGTGAAATCAACGCCGTCCTCGTCGGCAGTCGCAACGCCGATGCTGACCGTGATCGGCCTGTCATCCGGCGTCTTGACGCTGGTTGCGATCGTCCAGCGCAGGCGCTCGGCAAGCAGCAGACCTTCCTCATGGTCGGTACCTGGACAGACGGCAACGAATTCCTCGCCGCCGAAGCGGAAGACGCGATCGCTCGAACGCAACGTCGTGCCCAATCGGGCGGCGATCGCCTTCAGCACCTCGTCGCCCTGGAGATGGCCGTAGCCGTCGTTGACATCCTTGAAGTGATCGGCGTCGAGAATGAGAACGGTGGCGTATAGCCCCTGCTTCAGCGCCTCACGCAGCATCAGCGGCGCTTCAACCTCCATGCGCGTCCGATCATAGACGCCGGTGAGCATATCGCGGCCGGTGCGTTCCAGAAGATCGTTGTAGCGCTCGCGGAACGTCAGGTCGCCGAACACGTCGCTGATCGAACGTGCGGACCCGGCTGCTCCGCCGCGGCGAATTCGATATTCATAGAATGCGAACATCGCCGCGTAGAGGCAGACGGCAAGCATTTTCGCCTTCCACCCGCCCCAGAATGCGGCGATCGGCACATCCAGAAAATAATGCAGCGCGGCGAAGAAGCCGATCTGGTCGAAGGTCAGCAGCACGAAGCCCGAAATCAGGAAACGCAGGACGACGCGGCGGCGGGAGAAATCGCCGAGTTTTTCGTAAAGCAGGATGATGCCGAGCGAATCGACATAGAGCAGCGCCGTGCCCCAGACCATCAGCCAGCCCATCTCCTTGAGGAAATCGACGTCGGGCGTGTGGTTCGTCGACATCTGCAGCGGCTGGTGCAGCTGCAGCACCCAGGCGATGCCGACGGTGAGCAGGTTGCCGAGAAACAGGCCGTAGATCGGCTGGCGCACTGTCGCGGCATCCTCCTGCAGGTAAAGCATCAGGATCATCATCAGCTTGCCGGAGAAGAAGACGGATGAGCCCGGCGACACATCCCCGAACGGCAGCGAGACATAGAAGACCGCCGCCAGATAGGTCTCCATGAAATGCATGACGCCGAGCGCCGTCAGGAAAACCCCGAGACCAAGCCGGTGACGGAAATGCAGAAGCGTCACCATCAGCACGAAATAGGCGATGGCTTCGACGACGAAGAGAGCGAGGTTGAGTGTCTCCATTATGAGACCTCGGCTCCGGACGTTCGGCCTCCTGCTGGCGCGGCGATCGCGACAGCGAATCCTTTGGTCAATCGTCCGAAACAGTCAAACACGGGGGTGTCCTGCAAATCCTGCAGGCGATACCTTTCACCGCAATCCTTTAAGATTGCGTGAGTGAGAAGGCTCGCACCGGAGGGCACACGGGTCACACACAGGAATAGTTGCAGCCGGTATCAAGGACCTATGCCCCGATCCCGATTCAGACCTGACGAAGCTTCTCGCCGTCGCCAAAGAGCGACGAACCATGCTGATCGATAATCTGCTGCGCTTTGCGCACGGTGCATTCGATCGCGTCATCGGAGGAGGAAAACAGATCGGCGCGGATGAAATTGCGCACCAGCACCTCGTCGCCAATCTTCTTTTCGATCCGGCCGGCAAGACG
Source organism: Rhizobium sp. 10PS4 (assembly GCF_032464805.1). Classification (NCBI taxonomy): domain Bacteria; kingdom Pseudomonadati; phylum Pseudomonadota; class Alphaproteobacteria; order Hyphomicrobiales; family Rhizobiaceae; genus Rhizobium; species Rhizobium sp. 10PS4. The sequence goes on from NZ_JAWDIW010000004.1 coordinate 397,756, forward strand.
ATACTGACCGCCTTCCTTGCGCGGCTCGGCATAGATCGTGCAATCGCCGTAAAGCTGCGGCTCGCCGGAAGGGCCTGCCGCCTCCGCAGCCGGTTTGCCGCCGCCAGAGAACATCGAAAAGATATTTGAAATGAACGAAGCCATGCTCCGCCTTTAGCACGGCGATATCGCTGTCGCCAAGTCAAATGATCAGATTGGCGAGGATCTCGTTTTCGGTGATATCCTCGTAACCCATGCCGGCTGCTTCGAAATTTCCGATCAGCCGGGCGAAATTCTCCGGCGCCTTGGTTTCGATGCCAATCAGGATCGAGCCGAAGTTACGCGCCGATTTCTTCAGATATTCGAAACGGGCGATATCGTCGTCGGGGCCGAGCAGATTGAGGAAATCCCGAAGCGCGCCCGGGCGCTGGGCGAGCCGCAGGATGAAGTATTTCTTCAGCCCTGCGTAACGCATGGCTCTTTCCTTTACGTCAGGCAGACGCTCGAAATCGAAATTGCCGCCGGAGACGACGGCGACGATAGTCTTGCCGCGGATCGCCTGGCCGTCCATCGCGGCGATCGCCGTCAACGACAAGGCACCCGCCGGCTCCAGCACGACGCCCTCGACATTCAGCATCTCCTGAATGGTGACGCAGATGGCGTTCTCCGGCATCAGTTGCACTTGGCTTGCCGGGAAATCGCGAAGAGCCGCAAAATTCAGGTCGCCGATGCGGGCGACGGCAGCGCCATCGACGAAATTGTCGACCTTGGCAAGCGTCGTGACCTTGCCCGCCTCAAGGCTGCGCTTAAGGCTCGGCGCGCCGGCTGGTTCGGTGAAGACGAAAGCAGATTTCGGCACGGTGCCGTCGAGATAACCGGTAATGCCGGCGGCAAGGCCGCCGCCGCCAACCGGCAGGACGACCATGTCGGGCACGGTTCCTTCCGGCAACTGCTGCATGATTTCGGCGGCGACGGTTGCCTGGCCCTCGATGATGTCGGCGTGGTCGAAGGGCGGCACCATGACGCCACCGACCGCCTCCACATGTTCGCGGGCGGCCTGGTAGCACTGGTCGAAGAAGTCGCCGAACAGCCGGATGGTGATGAATTCGGCGCCGAACATGCGGGTTTTGTCGATCTTCTGCTGCGGTGTCGTCACCGGCATGAAGACGACGCCCGGCACGCCGAAATGGCGGCAGACGAAGGCAAAGCCCTGGGCGTGATTGCCAGCCGAGGCGCAGACGAAGGTCTTACCGGCAGCACCCTGCCCGATCGCCTTGCGGAAGAAATTGAAGGCGCCGCGGATCTTGTAGGAACGCACCGGCGACAGATCCTCGCGCTTCAGCCAGATATCGGCCCCGTAGCGCGCCGACAGATGATCATTGAGCTGCAGCGGCGTTGCCGGAAACAGGCTGCGCATTGCCTCTTCGGCGCTTTCGACATCAAGTCTCGTCACGGGCGTGGTCCATTCTCATGATTAGCCATCGCCGCTATGGCATAGGCCGACCGGCAAAAGAAAGCCCGTTTCGGCCATTTCCGGTTCCCGACCGGGAAAGTCTTTCTTAAGCCAATCGTAAAATTGACGGCAGATAAACTGAATTTTACTGTCAATGAAAATGCAGGCCACTAATATCAAGCCATGATGATCTTCAAATTTGCAAGGCCGCTCGCCTGGCTGCTGCTCGCCCTCATCCTCTTCGTCACGGTTTCGCCGATCGGGCTGAGGCCGGAAACGGTCACGACGGTCGATACCGACCGCGGGGGCGCCTATGTTCTCGTCGGCCTCGCCTTCGCGCTCGCCTATCCGAAACAGTGGAAGATGGTGGCGGTGCTGCTGATTGCCGGTGCAGTCGCCATCGAATATCTGCAGTATCTCACACCAACACGCCATCCACGCTTGCACGATGCCGGCATCAAGGCCGCGGGCGCAGCCCTCGGGCTGCTGGCTGGCTGGCTGATCAACAGGTGGCGCGAGACCAAAGCGCCAAATGCGCTTCCGCTCACAGAACGCTGATCACTATCAGGAACAGACAGCACTAATCCCAAAAATCGAATTCGGGATCTGTCCAGATCGAAAGTAAATAGAGCGTCCTTAGCGCGTCTTCTTAGACGCGCTAAGGACGCTCTAGAAACCCTGCAAATGCATTGCCCAGAAGAACAGCGGTATCGCGGCTATCGCAGTCCCCAGAACAAGTGCGACACTGGTCTTGAAGATGCGGATGCGCCGAACCTTAGTCCCACTCCAATCGTAAACCATCGTCTTACTCCCACAAGACAACCCTTACTCAACTGTCGCGGCGCCATCGTTACGCCGGAAATTCGCTTGTCAAGCGATAACTTACTTTTGTGCACAATATACAAGCAGATTCAATACAGGCATATTCAAACAGGATTATGAAAGTGGTGCGGGCGACCGGGGGCGAACCCGTACAGCCAAGGCCGAAATTTTAAAGCCACCGCCACTACCGCATCGTGCAGGGGCAACCTTTCGACTTCTCTGATACCGACGCCAAGGCGCTGGAAGAATGGCTCGAGCCGAGATCGTTCCAAAGCCCGTTAGGATTCATCCTCGTCATCGCGCGCCCGAAACAGGGCCTCATAGTCTCTGCCGCCGTAGAACACATTGACGATCTCAACCGCGTCGGTGACGTGATAGGCGATCACGGCGCAATGCTCAAACGGTACCGTTCGCAAGCCGGGCGCCAGATCATCCCGAGGACGACCGCCGTTCGGTGCATCGCCGATTTTGTGGCACCTCGCCATGAGGCGCTTCACGAAGCCATTGGCAATGACGTGGCTTCGACTCATATCGGCAATGTCGATATAAATTTGGCGAAGGTCGCTCAGTGCCTCAGGCCGATTGATGACCTTAGCGCGCCGCATTGCGGGACGCTTTTTCCTGACCTTTCATGAAGCGGTCCATTTCCACTTCCGCCTCTTCTGCCGTCAAACTCGGGCGCGGATCATCAAGGGAACGGCGAATACGAGCTCGCATTGCGTTGAGGCGTTCGGCATCCTCGAGCCGCTGGCGTTGCCACACCCGTACCGCATCACGCATCGCCTCACTCGTGGTCGCAAATTCACCGGCCTCGACAGTATCGCGAACGCTCCGCAACATATCGGCCGTGAGGGTAATGGTCACCTTTTCCGCGTTTCGCATCGTCATCCACTTTCCTTGACTTCTTATAAAGTATGATAAAATCATATTTTATACCAGAAAAATTGCGATGCCATCCGCATTAAAAGCGATGGTGACGAATACTCGGGATCTACGGCAATTTGCGTGATGGGCTGTGCCGAGATCGTTGGATGGCCTTATTTCCCTGACCATGCTGTAAATACCTCCAACAACCGATGGATAGCAGTTGAGAATACCCTCTCTCTTTGTTAGCAGAGGGAACCACGCGGACGTGGTGGAATCGGTAGACACAAGGGACTTAAAACAAAATTGAGTGCACCGGCGGAAACGCCGGCTGTAGAACTGCTCAAAGTCGGGGAAACCTGTCAGATGGCAATCCCGAGCCAAGCCCCGCCAAGGGAAGGTGTAGAGACTAGACGGGCAGCACCTAAGGCAAAGCTAGGGTGAAGGTATAGTCCAGACCACAAACGCCGAAAGGCGGCGGCGAAAGCCGTAGCGGTAAGAAAATCCCTCGGCCTAGGCTATGCGGGTTCGACCCCCGCCGTCCGCACCAGCCTACGCTCTGTGAGCTTCGGCTCGGCGAGCCGAAGAGAGCAACCGGTCGCCCGGCCAGTCCGGGCGGCAAACAGAAAAGGCGCGGCGAGCCCATGCCCGCCGCACCTTCATGATTTCAGTATCGAAGATCAGGCGAGCTTGGCAGCAAGCTTGGCGACGTGAGCGCCTTGGTATTTCGCGCCTTCCAGCTCGATCTCGGAAGGCTGGCGTGAGCCGTCGCCGTTGGTTATGGTGGAGGCGCCGTAGGGCGAGCCGCCCTTGACTTCCTCGGTGCCCATCTGGCCCTGGAAGGCATAAGGTAGACCGGCAACGACCATGCCCTGGTGCAGGAAGGTGGGGATGAAGCCGAGGATGGTCGATTCCTGGCCGCCGTGCTGAGTTGCCGAAGAGGTGAAGACCGAACCGAGCTTGCCGACGAGTTTGCCGGCGAACCAGAGGCCGCCCGTCTGATCCCAGAAATTGCGCATCTGCGAGGCGACCGTGCCGAAGCGGGTGCCGGCGCCGACAATGATCGCGTCATAGTCCGCCAGTTCGTCGACGGTGGCGATCGGAGCCGCCTGGTCGACCTTGTAATAGGAATCCTTGGCGACGTCTTCCGGAACCAGTTCCGGAACGCGCTTGACGGTGACCTCGGCGCCGGCCGACTTCGCGCCTTCGGCGACCGCATAGGCCATGGTTTCGATATGGCCGTAAGCCGAATAATAAAGGACGAGAACCTTCGCCATCTTCTATCTTCCTTGAAACATCGGGTTGAATTTCGTGCCCGACGCGATTTCTATCAGCGCGCCTGGGCGAACACAGCCCTGCCCTCAAGGACTCAGTGTTCACCACCCGGAGACGAAAATTCGCTTGCGGTTTTCATTTCGGCAAAAATGACGCATCGCCCGAGTTAAAGAGTTAGCGCATGATGTCGTCCGAAAACCGACTGCACTTTTCGGCATCATGCTCTGGTGTTTGCAAAGCGAGCGAACGGCGCTACCTATTCCCCAGCCTCACATCACGGAACATCCCATGAGCCAAGACATCGTCGTCACCGCCGCCATGCTCGCCATCGGCGACGAACTTCTCTCCGGCCGCACCAAGGATAAAAATATCGGCCATCTCGCCGATTTGCTGACGCTTTCCGGCATCGATCTCAAGGAGGTGCGCATCGTCGCCGACGACGAGGAGGCAATCGTCGAGGCGCTGAACGCGCTTCGCGGCAAATATGATTACGTCTTCACCTCAGGCGGCATCGGGCCGACGCATGACGACATCACCGCCGATGCCATTTCCAAGGCTTTCGGCGTGCCCTGCGAATATGACGAAGCGGCAATGACGCTGCTTGCCGAGATGTACCGCCGCCGCGAGATGGAATTCACCGAGGCGCGCCAGCGCATGGCGCGCATGCCGCGGGGCGCTGCGCATATCGCCAACCCGGTCTCGACGGCGCCTGGCTTCATCATCGGCAATGTCCATGTCATGGCCGGCGTGCCGCAGGTCTTCCAGGCGATGGTCGACAATGTGCTGCCAACGCTTCGAACCGGCACGCCGGTGCTCTCGCTCGCCATCGCCTGCCCTTACGGCGAAGGCGAGATCGGCACGCCGCTGACCGCGATCCAGAAGGCACATCCGGAAACCAGCATCGGTTCCTACCCACGCTATATCGGCCAGAAATTTTCGACCGAGATCGTCGTACGCGGCCGCTCGCAGGCGGCAATCGATGCTGCCGGCGCCGAGGTGCAGGCGATGATCGACGCCATCCGCCAAAGGAAGTATATCGCCGAAAACCATTCCGCCGAGGCTTGAGGGCAACGCCGGGACTCAAAGGCCGTCCTTGATCCCGCTCAAGGAACAGGAGAACGGTCCGGCGCATTCCTTCCCTCGCGCAAACCATTTCAGCGCAAGGAGAATTGATATGTCTTACAAAACCATTCTGGCCATTCTCGATACATCGGACAATAGCGGCGCGGTTGCCGATTTCGCCTTTGCCATCGCCGCTGAAAGCGGCGCCCATGTGATCGGCTTGCATGCCGAAATCATCTCCGCCGTGCCGCTGGTGGCGCCGATGGAAATCCCCGATCCCGTTGCCGTGCAGGCGCTGCAGGACATGGCGCATAGCGAAACGATTGCCGTCGAGCGCATCTTCAGGGCGAAAGCGGAGGCGGCTGGCGCCTCCTTCGAATGGCGCAGCTTTGCCACCTCCACCGGATACGGCTCCGCACCGCTGATCGAAAGTGCGCGCAGCGCCGACCTCCTGATCGCCTCGCAGGCCGACCCGGCCAGACCTTCCGACAGCCACGTCGACGTCGACAGTTTCCTTTTCGAAACCGGCCGGCCGGTGCTGATGATCCCCTATACCATTCGCCAGCCGAAGCCGATCAAGCGCGTGCTGATCGCCTGGAACGGATCGAAAGAGGTGGCGCGCGCAACCTTCGACGCGCTGCCGATCCTCAAAGCCGCTGACGAGGTGGAGATCTTTTCGGTCGATCCGGCCGACACGGCGCTGCAATCGCCGCTGACCGCCGGCGCCGACATCGCCGCGACGCTGGCACGTCATGGCGTGAAGGCGACGCTTTCGACGGCCCAAAGTGTGGATAAGAGCGCATCGCATGTCATCGAGAACCGGCTTTCGGACAGCAGCATCGATCTTCTCGTCATGGGCGCCTATACGCATTCCTGGCTCTGGCAGATGATCTTCGGCGGCACGACCAAGACCCTGCTGCAATCGATGACGGCGCTGACGCTGTTATCGCGTTGATTGGCTGCTCTTGCCTTTTGCCGGCAAATCCCGCTAATTGCGGCGACCGATGACAGCTTCGAGCCTCGGCCCATCTCGCGCAGTTCCGGCTGCGCGATTTGCGTTTTGCCAATCGCCGCTTCAAGCCCCATCCGGTCGCCGGCCAACGGCGTGTCGTTTTTTCATGCCGCGGAGCAGCCCGATGTCCCTTCCCGATAAAGCCTTTCCCGTTTCCTGGGATCAGTTCCACCGCGATGCGCGCGCTCTTGCCTGGCGGCTTGCCGGCTTGAATCAGACGTTCAAGGCGATCGTCTGCATCACCCGCGGCGGCCTCGTTCCGGCCGCGATCATCTCGCGCGAACTGAACATCCGGCTGATCGAGACCGTCTGCGTCGCTTCCTATCATGACTATGTGAACCAGGGCGACATGGTGCTGCTCAAGGGAATAGCGCCCGAACTTATGGAGAATGGCGGCGAAACCGTGCTGGTCGTCGACGATCTGACAGATACCGGCAAGACCGCCGCACAGGTGCGCACCATGCTGCCGAGGGCACATTTCGCCTGCGTCTACGCCAAGCCGAAAGGCGTGCCGACCGTCGACACCTTTATCACCGAGGTCAGCCAGGATACCTGGATCTACTTCCCCTGGGACATGGGCTTCACCTATCAGGAGCCGATCGCCAAGGGCGCGGGCTGATCGCCACCGATCGCAGCGCGCAACCGTCGCTTTTACTATTTGAGATTGTTCCAGATTTTGTCAGCGAGCTTGCCTGAATCCGCTATCGGGATCTGCACATCTATTTTATCTTGTCCTAATAGACTTGGCGACGTGCGAATCATCTCAGGTTGCGCTTACAGCGTGCAACGAACGATGTGATATAAGGAAGCAGGATGGCGCGGTGGGGGCATAGTGGAACGGTTGTAACCGTCTGGCTGGCGGCATGTCTGTTTCCCCTGACACCCGTCCGCGCCGAGCCTGCCTATATTCCTCTCGTGCGCGATTATGTCGAGAAGCGAATCCGGCCCATCGTGGAAACGCCATTGGTGCTGAAAGCCATTGCTGAGCAGAACGCTGAATTCGGCGATGTCAGCGAAATGGATATGCGGGTGCTCGATGAGACCTACCGGTCGGAGATCAATCAGCACCACCTGCAGATGGTCAAGCTGCTGCTCGACAAATCCCTATCGCATTACCTCAAAGCCAAGCAGGACGCCTCGCAGGGCGCGATCATCGAATTTTTCATCACCGACAGCCACGGGCTGAATGTCGGGCAGAGCTCCATCACCGCCGACTATTGGCAGGGCGACGAGGAGAAATATCTCAGAACCTTCGCCAACGGCTCCCGCGAGATCTTCATCGACCGGGCGGAACGCAATGAATCCAGCCATAATCTCGAGACGCAGGCGAGCTTCGTCGTCATGGACGAAGAGAAAAGGCCGATCGGCGTCGCCATCGTCACCATCGCCATTGATGCGCTCTAACAGCATGTCGCGCAAAACTGTGCGGTTTTGCGATAACGACGCGCTTTAGGAGCGCTGATTTCACCGGCGAATCGGCATGCCCATTTGCGCCGGAAATGCCATCACAAGATTTGCCGCAGGACGCTTTTTTGCCATTCTAAGCTTTTCCTTAGCCGGCAACGCCTGCAAGCCATTGTAATTTCAGCGCTCCCCGGCTTTCCCCAATCTCCACAGGCGCATCCACAACATGTTGTGGTTAGCAATCAATTAAAAGCCAGCCCTTGACGGAATCAGCTGTTTCAAACTTTACTGCTTCTGATGTTGCGGCGGCGACAGGACCGGAGGTAACGAGCCCGGTTCCCTTTTGAAAATTAGGACGCGGAATCAGGGCGATGGACCGGCAACGGTTCAGGCCTGACAGGATTTCTGCGCGGTTTTCAGCCTCCAAAAAAAGTGACATTGGGGCTGGCGATAATAAGCTGTTAATACTATATTTAGTGTTTGCAGCCACCATCACCACAAGATACAGGAAGGACATCTCCGGATGACACCCCTGTCACAATACGGAAACGAGACTGGCTGCACGACGACAAAGTGCCGCCGGATAGAAATTTTGCGCCTGAGGTCGTGGGGACCGGGCGCCAACGCGAGGTCAAGACTATGCGCATCGAACGTCGTTTCACGAAGGCCGGCCAAGGCGCCTATGCGGATATCGAATTCCGCAAGGCGACGAGCGAGATCAAGAACCCTGATGGTTCGGTCGTGTTCCGCCTCGAGAATATCGACGTTCCGGCGCAGTTCTCCCAGGTCGCGACCGACGTGCTGGCGCAGAAGTATTTCCGCAAGGCCGGCGTTCCCACACGGCTGAAGAAGGTCGAGGAAAACGATGTTCCTTCCTTCCTGTGGCGCTCCGTTCCCGACGACGCTGCGCTGAAGAACCTGCCGAAGGACGAGCAGACCGGCTCCGAAATCGATGCGCGCCAGGTCTTCGACCGTCTTGCCGGCACCTGGACCTATTGGGGCTGGAAGGGCGGCTATTTCTCCTCCGAGGAAGATGCTTCGGCCTTCAAGGACGAGCTTGCCTATATGCTCGCCACCCAGCGCGTCGCCCCGAACTCGCCGCAATGGTTCAACACCGGCCTGCATTGGGCCTACGGCATCGATGGTCCCGGCCAGGGTCATTTCTACGTCGATCCCTTCACCGGCAAGCTGACCAAGTCCAAGTCGGCCTACGAACACCCGCAGCCGCATGCCTGCTTCATCCAATCTGTCGAGGACGATCTCGTCAACGAAGGCGGCATCATGGACCTCTGGGTGCGTGAAGCGCGCCTGTTCAAATACGGCTCCGGCACCGGCTCCAACTTCTCGATGCTGCGCGGCGAAGGCGAAAAGCTTTCCGGCGGCGGCCGTTCCTCCGGCCTGATGAGCTTCCTGAAGATCGGCGACCGCGCTGCTGGCGCCATCAAATCGGGCGGCACGACGCGCCGCGCCGCCAAGATGGTGGTCGTCGACATCGACCATCCCGATATCGAGGAATACATCAACTGGAAGGTCAAGGAAGAGCAGAAGGTCGCAGCTCTCGTCACCGGCTCCAAGGTCGTCGCCAAGCATCTGAAGGCGATCATGAAGGCCTGCTTCAACTGCGAAGGCGGCGATAACGGCGATTGCTACGACCCCAACAAGAACCCTGCCCTGAAGCGCGAAATCCGGGCCGCCAAGAAGGACCAGGTTCCCGAGAACTACGTCCAGCGCGTCATCCAGTTCGCCCGCCAGGGCTACAAGGATCTCCAATTCAAGACCTACGACACGGATTGGGATTCGGAAGCCTACCTCACGGTATCCGGCCAGAACTCCAACAACTCCGTCTCGATCAAGGACGACTTCCTGCGCGCCGTCGAGAATGATGGCGAATGGAACCTGACCGCCCGCAAGGACGGCCGGGTGATGAAGACGCTGAAGGCCCGCGATCTCTGGGAAACCATTTCCTACGCTGCCTGGGCCTCGGCCGATCCCGGCATCCATTTCAACACGACGATGAATGACTGGCACACTTCGCCGGCCGGCGGCCCGATCCGCGGCTCGAACCCGTGCTCGGAATACATGTTCCTCGACGACACGGCCTGTAACCTTGCCTCGCTGAACCTGCTGCAGTTCAAGGACAAGGCCACCAAGCGCATCAACATCGCCGATTACGAACATGCGGTTCGCCTCTGGACCGTCGTGCTCGAAGTCTCGGTGATGATGGCGCAGTTCCCGTCGAAGCGCATTGCCGAACTCTCCTACGAATACCGCACGCTCGGCCTCGGCTACGCCAATATCGGCGGCCTGCTGATGTCGACGGGCATTCCCTACGACTCCGCTGAAGCTCGCGCCATCGCAGGCTCGCTGACCGCGATCATGACCGGTATCTGCTATGCGACCTCAGCCGAAATGGCTGCCGAACTTGGGCCCTTCCCGAACTTCGCGCCGAACCGCGAGAGCATGCTCAAGGTCATTCGCAACCATCGCCGTGCCGCGCATGGCGAAAGCTCCGGCTATGAGGCGCTGTCGATCAACCCGGTCGCGCTGATCCATTCGGAAAACCCGGACCAGGATCTCGTCGCCCACGCCAAATCGGCCTGGGACAAGGCGCTCGAGCTCGGTGAACAGCATGGCTATCGCAATGCCCAGGTCTCGGTCATCGCGCCCACCGGCACGATCGGTCTCGTCATGGATTGCGACACGACAGGCATCGAGCCCGACTTCGCCCTCGTTAAGTTCAAGAAGCTCGCCGGCGGCGGCTATTTCAAGATCATCAACCGCGCCGTGCCCGACGCGCTGCGCACGCTCGGCTATTCGGAAAGCCAGATCGCCGAGATCGAGGCCTATGCCGTCGGCCACGGCAACCTGAACCAGGCGCCGGCTGTCAATCCATCGACGCTGAAGACCAAGGGCTTCACCGACGAGAAGGTGGAAGCCGTCAACGCCGCGCTGAAGAGCGCTTTCGACATCAAGTTCGTCTTCAACCAGTGGACGCTCGGCGCCGACTTCCTGAAGGAGACGCTGAAGGTTTCCGACGAACAGCTCGGCGACATGAGCTTCAGCCTGCTCGACCATATCGGCTTCTCGAAGAAGGACATCGAAGCCGCCAACATCCATGTCTGCGGTGCGATGACGCTGGAAGGCGCGCCCTTCCTCAAGAATGAGCACCTGCCGGTCTTCGATTGCGCCAATCCCTGCGGCAAGATCGGCAAGCGCTACCTCTCGGTGGAAAGCCATATCCGGATGATGGCGGCTGCCCAGCCCTTCATCTCAGGCGCGATTTCCAAGACGATCAACATGCCGAACGAGGCGACCGTCGAGGATTGCAAGAACGCCTACATGCTCTCCTGGAAGCTTGGCCTCAAGGCCAACGCGCTTTATCGCGACGGCTCGAAACTGTCGCAGCCGCTGAATTCCTCGCTGATCGAAGACGAGGACGACGAGGATGCGCTGGAGGAACTGCTGCAGGCGCCGCTGGCCGCCCAGGCCGTCACCATCACCGAAAAGATCATCGAGCGGGTGGTCGAACGAGTTTCGCGCGAACGTGAGAAGCTGCCGAACCGCCGCCAGGGCTATACCCAGAAGGCCGCCGTCGGCGGACATAAGGTCTATCTGCGGACCGGCGAATTCGGCGACGGCCGCATCGGCGAGATCTTCATCGACATGCACAAGGAAGGCGCTGCCTTCCGTGCGATGATGAACAATTTCGCCATCGCCATCTCGCTCGGCCTGCAATATGGCGTGCCGCTCGAGGAATATGTCGAGGCCTTCACCTTCACCAAGTTCGAGCCGGCCGGCATGGTCATCGGCAATGACGCGATCAAGAACGCCACGTCGATCCTCGACTATGTCTTCCGCGAACTTGCCGTCTCTTATCTCGGCCGCCATGACCTCGCGCATGTCGATACGTCGGATTTCTCGAACACGGCACTCGGCAAGGGCATCCAGGAAGGCAAGACCAACCTGCTCTCCACCGGCTGGACCCGCGGCTACAAGCCAACGCTGGTGCCCGGCACCGGCGGCGAACGCCAGGCAGGCGAACCCAAGGGTGCGGCCACCGCCGCCCCTGCCCGCGCCGCTTCCACCGGCACCGTGACCGCTTTTGCCGGTGCGGCTGCCCGCAAGCTGGAGCCGACGGTCGCCATAGCCACCTCCGAAATCGTCGCCTTCAAGCGCGATTACGAGGAGCGCGCCAAGGAACTGGCGGAAGAGATCGCCGAAGAGGTGACCGAGGAACTCACCAGCGACGCAACGGCCTTGTTCTCAGACAAGGCAGCAGCTGACGCGGCAACGGCAAAATCCGAAGCCAAGAAGCGCGAAGCCGAACGCCGCCAACGCTCGATCATGCAGGGCTATACCGGCAACATGTGCTCGGAGTGCCAGAACTTCACGATGGTGCGGAATGGCACCTGCGAGAAGTGCGACACGTGTGGTGCTACGAGCGGGTGCAGCTGAGTAGGCTTGTTGTCGGTGTGTTCGCATCCCATCCACAGAAGCACTGCCTGTTATGCACACAGTGATCTTGGCCAGGAGAACACCAAACCGATCAAGGCACTCCTACAGGTAGATCGGCCGCACCAGGGAAATACTGTTTTCGGCCAAACAGACAATGCTTCCGGGTGTCTCCATACCCGGAAGCTGAAGCTCCAAACCCCCTGCCATTCGTAGAGGCAGACGCTTCCGAGTTTCCCGACAGATGTGTCCCTAAGTGCATGCCCTGCGGCCTACCGCGCCACGATCAACAATCGCAATGGGAATGTATCCGATGTCGAACAACAAGAAGCAGACCTCCTCCGGGATCGCCAAGAAGGCCGCCTCGACCCTCGCAGATCCGAATGCGTCGGCCATTGCGAAGAGCCTCGCGGGCTCTGCGCTGGCGCAGGCTTCGACCGGTCGGCAGACCGGAGCCGCAATGGAAGATAAGGCATCTCGAGTATTGCGAAGCTCCAAATACAGCGATGAGACCAAAGAGCTCGCAGGATCGGTCCTCGCGCAGTCCAACAAGCCCCGCTAAGTCAAGCCTCCAACCTTCGCTAGGCTTCCATTTCGCGAAGACGGGCCCCCTGTCCTTGTTATTAAGTCCGTCGAACAGGCGTTAACGAACCTGTCAGCGGGCCCGTAAAGGGCCTTCGGTCCAGACGCACGCTTAATAGCGAGAAAACGATGGCCCAGCAGTTGGGTAACGCGAAGCGGAACTAAATGCGTGAGCTATGCCCCAGGTCTCGCCTAAAACCTAATCCCAAACAAACCGCCCTCATTGTCATCAGTCAGTCGCGTCGGGACTATGAAAGGGGTCGGATCGAAGATCGGCGCTGTGCCTTCAGCCTCTTCGTGTTTGATCTTATCCAAGTCGTCGGAATTCATCGCAACAATGTACTGAACGCCTAGCTCTTTCGCCTTTTCGTGGGCGAAACTCAGTGCCAACCCAATTTGGCGTCCATCGACCCCGTCAAAGATATGGCTATCGTGTACCAGAAAGCCCGGCGAGCGGTCTTGGCGTCTAGCGGCTTGCAGCAACACCCAATCGAAGCAAAACACCTGCATGTGACTTTTGCCGCCACTTTTCTTCCCGACGATATCAGTGTCGATCTCCAAACCACCAACGCCCTTTGAGCGGCCCAGGATCAAATTGCCGGGCGCGTCGTAGAGCCATCTAGACACCTCTGCGAAAGCCTGCACAGCGAACTTCCTAGCATCTTCACGCTCTCGAACATCGTGGCCGATCAGCTCGACCTGTTCGCTGATTTGCCGTTTGAGGCGGGCCTGTTCCTCAACGACATCCCGTAAGCGCGGAATCTGCTGGTTTAGATCTGCCATCTCGCTTTCGAACGCATGCAATTCCGATTGGAGCCGCGTCAGTCGATCGATCGCGACCCCAGAACGCAAAAGCGCTAGCTTCTCCTTCAACCCCTTTTGTAGGCGATCGATTTCCGCCCGACGCTCCTTGATCCGCTGCTCCGCTCTTCTCTTCTCGTCAGAGAGCTGCGTATGCCTATTCTCGGCGAGTTTGCGATGAAACTCTGCGACCTCATTGAAACGACGCTTAACCTGATCCGGAAAATAGAGTCCGACCTGCTCGTACATCGTTCGTAAATCAGCAAGGTTCGCGTCCTCAACCTCTTGTAACGCCAGATTGATGTTCTCAACGAGGTCAAGATCACGAAGGTTTGCTTCGTTCAGCTCGCGTATGTCACCAGCGAGATTGTTGGCAGCCTTCTCATGTTCGCGATATCCATCGACAACTTGCGAGGAAGCAATTTCACGGCGCTTCCTTGCAACCTCAACCTCAAGGATATCGAGGCGAGACTGCATTTTGTTCAAATCCAGGGCGCCGTTTGAAAAATACCCCTCTCGGATCATCCCAACGAGGTTGTCAGCCTTCTTTTTCTGCTCTTTGAGCAGCTGTAATTTCTGCACAAGCTTCCAGTCGAACCCAAGCAAGTAGGCAACGTTGATCTGGCTATCCCACGCGTTTTGGTCGGAGGAATTCAAAATCGGGCTGTTAAATGCCCCATTTCTTGCCTTGCGCACAAAGTAGGCAAACAACGCTCCGAATTTCGGTGCGAATGTGCCAGCAGATTCCTCATCACCTAATCCAAACCATCGCAGGGCAAGCTTGGACCGCAGGTCCTTAAATTCGATAGCCACACCGTCGAGAAATGCTTCGTCCCGGGCCTTACCTACATTCGCCTTTCGCTCGATCGAGAAAGAATGTCCCTCCTCACGAAATTTTGCCCCGAAAGTTCGACCGACCAAAACATCCTTGTGAAAATCGTCATCAGGATTTTTTCTATCCTGAACGAGAAAATGCAGGAGTTCGATCATGCTGGTCTTGCCGGTGCCATTGCGAGTGTCACGCGCACCGGACGTTTCATGTCTTTCGGCCAACAGTATATTGAGACCGGATTTGAACGCTAGGGCCCGGAAACTTTTGAGGTCACTGTAAATATCAGTGATCATTGGTTCAACTTCCTGAGGGTTCCCGCTTCGAACCGAAGGGCGCCCACTGAATAGAGGAAGTCGACCGCCAAAAGGAACCAATCAAAATGGATAGTGGTCACTCCATTTTCGCGCCGGCGCAACTGAATATCATAAAAGAGGGTCGACACTGTCTTAGGTCGGGTGAGTTCAGCAAGAACCTCAGCTCCGACGCCAACCAGCGAATTCTCGGTTTTGATATGTTTCGTTGGCAGAAGCATCACGACACCGGAACGTTTTCAAAAACATCGCATGAGTCGAAGAAGTAGGTCACGATGATATGCGAGGCGGCAACTTCCGCTGAAGTGGCGCCAATCCGAACATATTCGCAAAGCTTTCCAAGAATTTCATCTGGTTCGTATCCAAGACCTACTAGCTGCAGATATTTTTCTCTCATAGCGGTCTGAATAACGCTGACGTTCGACGGATTGTTCTGGCCATCGAGGAAGCGGCTTACGACATCAACGTTCGTCCGGGCCCTTTTTATGTCGAATTTTGAAGCCTCGCTCAAATGGTTGAACTCTACCTTTGCCTCGTCAGGGATTTCGCCGAACTCTAATGATCCAAAGTGCTTTCCGCGCTCGCTGATAATCCGCTTCAGAAGCGGACGGACATGCTCCATCTGAACCCCTTCGACATCAATTGCTGCCTTAGGATACAGATCAGCCATCTGCTGAAGAGACAATCTATCGTGCAGTTGATCTTTTAAGAATCGTCGTGACCCCGTTGAAATGGTCAGGCTAGGATACAGTTTGCGAAGCTCCTCGAGCTTATCACTAGCAGATGTTGGCAAACCATCCTCGTTGTTGTGGATGAATACCCACTCCTTCATCTGAGGCCAAAAGCCCAGGACGGCGGGAAAGGAATCCGAAATTTTCGTAGCGGCATAGTTTGCGAACTTATCGGGCGATTCAGGTGCATAACATTGATACACGGTTTCCGTTGAGATCCGTCGACCGTCGCTTTTCTTATCGCCCTTCTTCCCACCCGCCTTTACCAACTCAAAGTCGACCCCGAAAACGCATTCAGCCATGGCGGCGAACCATTTCTCGAAATCAGTTTTATTCAGGTCTTTGAAATTGAAATCAAAGAACAAATCGAAATCGGACTTTTTTTTCATTCTCGACTCTCGGTGCAACCGAATTATTACTAGGTAGACTGCCCGCAACGGTGGAATTTGTGAAGGCATCCATCCCAATATCTCTGTGGAGAGCGCTGCCTAGAGTTGTACAATCGACTTTTCCGAACCTTCTAACCGACAGTTACACTCGTTGGATTCGTTGAATCTGACCGCCAAGGTCGCGCCGATGTCCAGACCACCTATGCGTTTGGCAAGACCTGGTCTCGAGGATCAAGGTGCTTGACGGCTGCTAGCGCATCGACCCCAAATCGGAATCGATTTTCGGAAAGCAGGATGTGTCGATTGAAAGTGTTAGAGCGCCGTCGCTTTACGACGGTCACCACGATGACCGCCTCGCCCAAACAATTGCCGCACCTCGCCGGCGGACCGGCGATCCTTACTTCTAATATCTACGGGAATTGGCATCGCATTTGTGCCATTGCATATCCATTCCGGCTTCATCCTCATGGCCATAACACCAGTCAACGCGATTGAGCAGCGGACCGATCTGATCGCGCCGTTTGCAGGCCCGCTCCGTCTCGATGCCGTAGCGATCGGTGCTGCCGCGGCAGATGTCGTCCAGTCCTATCCACTGATGGATCAAACGATCCGGCGCCTTGGCCCCCTTGTCCGTGGCGATCACCTTTCCGGTCTCGGACTCGATCTGCAGGGAGGCCGTGTTCCACACGAAAGAGAATTCCGCCATCCCGGCGGACGTCTTACCTGTGTCCCTGTTTCCGGTAAACCACTCGACGATTCCCGACATTTCGCATTTTCCGGCGCAGCTGGCCGTCACGGAGCCCGGCTTGACGCTGTAGATGCGCTCCGGCCAGCGTTGGGCGAAGGCTGCCTTTTCCTTTAAGATGACGTCCTTGTCGACCAAGGTCCCGAAGAAGGAGACCTGGTCGGCATAGACGTTCTTCATGAAATCAAGCGCCGAAGCGCTGTCTTTCGACCATTCGTCATTGTATCGGTTGGCGAAATCAAGCGCCTCCGTGGTCAGGTCGCCGGGTGCGGATGCGGTGGCCTCCTCGGAAGCGCTTGGGTCCGATGGCGTGACGGCGGGTGCTGCGCTCAGCTCCGGCGCGGCGTCCGGCGATGGCGGCGCGATTGCCGGTGGCGAGGGCATGTTCTCGGGCGTGATGATGTTCCAGTCCCGCATTTCCGCAGAGGTAAGATATCGTATATCGTCACTGTCGATCGACAGGCTGAGCTGCAGCAGATTGGGGCTTACCCCCATATCGGTGAGATATCCGATGATCTCGCCGGTCAGCGATTGAACCGACGAGACTACCAATTTGTTGTCCATGCCGGCATCGTCGGATAGCGAAACCCGATGCACGCCGATGGAGCCCGGCTCGGCAAACCTTTCAACGCCACCGACGAAGGCGAAGGCGCAAGCCGATGCGCACTCGGCGGCTCTGATCTGGAACGTTCTTGCATTCAGCAGGCGGAGGGCCCGGCCGAACCTGATCGCGGCGACCACGTTTCCGCCGGGCGAGTCAAAGGTGACATAGTTCGGCTGGTACTGCGTATATTCGTCGACAAGCGTCATCGGATCGTCGGAACTCTCGAACACGCCTTTTATCGCCAGGGCGCGCTCTCCCGGCGCGCCGTCCAGACGTTGGTAGGAAATGGCCGCATGTGCCTCGGCGGCAAGGGCGACGAACGCCAGCAGCATCGATATGAACGAGACGGATTTCCGCATTCTTCTCCAGCCTTCGAGCACGTGTACTTCTCCTGTCGTCACTCGCAGCATATCTTGCGCACATTGCTGGGGGCTGATCATCGAATCCTGTGCGATGAGTTCGTGAGCCTTCAATGCGACCAAGCCCGTGGCAATCACGGGCCCGACGATCAACAGCTTTGACGAGAACATTTCAGACCTACCCCAAGCATCCAATCAATGCACAAAGGGCAATCTTCTGGCAAGCGGCACAATCAGAAGTGTTGATACAAGGTAAACGCCCATTCCTCGCCGCGATCGGAAAATCCCAGTCCACGCGATCCGATGCGTGCCGGCAATTTGATGCGAGAGCCGCAGGAAGAAGGGAACGCTTCTTCGGATTTCGTCCCGGGTCCCGATCCGCCGTTAGGGTTTCACGCGGTCGGGATGCGCCGCCTGGAAGGCCGGCAGGTCTGCGCATCTGGCGTCGATATCGACGATGCGCTTGAAAGCGGTCATATCCACGCCCCAGCGGCGGGCGTTGTAGACCTGGGGAACGAGACAGAGGTCGGCCATGGTTGGCGCGTCCCCAAAGCTGAACGCGCCATCGGCTTTGCCGATCATGGCTTCCAGTTTGCGCAGCCCGTCTGCGATGAAATACTTCATCCATTCCTCGCGGGCATCGGGCTTATCCGTCATGCTCATCAGATGCGACACGACATGCATGTTGCAGATCGGATGGATGTCCATGGCGACCGCATATGCGAGGGCGCGGACTTTCTGGCGATCGGCAATGTCCGGTGGCAGTAATCCGTATTCCGGCCGAAGCTCGGCCAGATATTCGATGATTGCCAGCGACTGGGTCAGGGTTCTTCCGTCGATCACCAATGTCGGCACCAGTCCCTGCGGGTTGAGCGCCAGATATTCCGGGGTCTTGTGCGCTCCTTCCAACAGGTTGATGGACACTGTCTGATAATCCACGCTCAAGAGATTGAGCGCGATGCGGACGCGATAGCTCGCCGATGATCTCCAGTAGTCGTAAAGAACGACCTCGTTCATCGCGGGTCGGCTCCCCGGTATTTTTCGACCGTCTGCTCGATCGCCCCGAAGATCGAATGGCCGGCCTTATCCTTCATCTCGATGCGGACCTGATCCCCGAACTTCATGAAGGGGGTTCTCGGCGAGCCGGCCTCGATCGTCTCGATCATCCTGATTTCGGCGATGCAGGAGTAGCCGTCCCCTCCCTCTTCCACCGGCTTGCCCGGGCCGCCGTCCAGCTTGTTGGAAACCGTTCCCGAGCCGATGATCGTTCCGGCTGCGAGATTGCGGGTTTTGGCGGCATGGGCGATCAGTTGGCCAAAATCGAACGTCATGTCGATCCCGGCGTTCGCCTTGCCGAATGGCTTGCCGTTCAAGCTCACCAGCAGCGGAAGATGCAGCTTGCCGCCATCCCAGGCCTCTCCGAGCTCGTCCGGCGTCACGGCGACCGGGGAAAATGCCGATGCCGGCTTGGACTGGAAAAAACCAAATCCTTTCGCCAACTCGTCCGGAATCAGACCGCGCAGCGACACGTCGTTGACGAGCATCACCAGGCGGACGGCGCCGCGTGCCGCTTCCGGGCTGGAACCCATGGCGACGTCGCCGGTGATAACGGCGACCTCGCCCTCCATGTCAATCCCATAAGCCTCGTCAGCCGCCACGATCGGATCGCGCGGCGCGAGAAAAGCGTCCGAACCGCCTTGATAGATCAGCGGATCGGTCCAGAAACTTGCCGGCATTTCGGCGCCGCGCGCCTTGCGCACCAGTTCGACATGGTTGACGTAAGCGGAACCGTCGGCCCATTGGTAGGCCCGCGGCAAAGGTGACGTTGCGTCATGTTCGTGAAACCGGATCGTCGGCTGGGCGCCGGTCTCGACGCCTTCGGCGATGAGTGCAAGCCTCGGAGCCACATGCTCCCAATCGTCGAGCGCTGCCTGCAATGTGCGGGCGACATGACCGACCTCGGAACAGCGGGTCAGGTCGCGGGAAACGACGACAAGCCGGCCGTCCCGCGTGGAGTCTTTTAACGTCGCAAGTTTCATGTCCGAATTCCACTGCCGGAGGATGTCTTTGCTTGATGCATCACTTGATACCAGGGGTTCCGTCGAACTTGCGTTCCAGGCCGTCCCAGCATTCGAGGTAGTCATCCTGCAGCGTTTCAAGCTCGGCTGCGTATTTCGTCAGTTGCTGCGGGTACCGGGTCTCGAACATGAAGGCCATGGTGTGATCGAGCTTCACGGGTTTGAGCTCGGTATTGGATGCCTTTTCGAAGGCGAGCGCGTCCGGCCCGTGGGGAAGCATCATGTTGTGCAGGCTCATGCCGCCCGGCACGAAGCCCTCCTCCTTGGCGTCATACTGGCCGTGGATCAGGCCCATGAATTCGCTCATGATGTTGCGATGGTACCAGGGCGGACGGAAGGTGTGCTCGGCGACCAGCCAGCGCGGCGGAAAAATCACGAAATCGACATTCGCCGTGCCCGCATCTTCGGTCGGCGCGGTCAGCACCGAAAAAATCGATGGATCGGGATGATCGAAGCGGATGGCACCAACGGGAGAAAACGTCCGCAAGTCGTATTTGAACGGGGCGTAGTTGCCGTGCCAGGCCACCACATCCAGCGGCGAATGGCCGATATCTGTGACATAGAATTTTCCGCACCACTTCACATGCACGCGGCAGGGCGTTTCCTTGTCCTCGAATGCGGCGACAGGTGTCTTGAAATCGCGCGGGTTTGCCAGGCAGTTGGCGCCGATCGGTCCGCGGTCCGGCAGCGTAAATTTCGCGCCGTAGTTCTCGCATATATAGCCACGCCAGACCGTCTGCTCGCCGCCCTTTAGAATCTTGAACATCATGCCGCGCGGGATGAGGCATATTTCCAGGGGCTCGACGTCCATGATGCCCATTTCGGTGAACACTCTGATGGCGCCGAGCTGCGGCACGATCAGCAGTTCACCATCGGCATTGAAGAAGTAATCGTCGACCATGTCCTCATTGAAGACATAGGCATGGGCGGACATGCCCACCTGGGTGGTAGCATCGCCTGCCGTGGTGACGGTCCGAACCCCTTCGAGGAATGTCAGCCTCTCCGCGGGTGCGGGGATCGGATCCCAGCGAAGCTGGCCGAGCGGAAGCGAATGTTCGTCGAGGCACGGCGCGGTTTTCCAGAGCGGATAGGACGCGTTGGAGAAGCGGCGGGTGTGACGCACGCTCGGGCGGATGCGGTAAAGCCAGGACCTTTCGTTGGTCCCGCGCGGCGCGGTGAACGGCGAGCCGGAAAGCTGCTCCGCATAAAGACCATAGTTGCATTTCTGCGGGCTGTTCTGGCCCTGCGGCAAGGCGCCGGGAAGCGACTCGGTTTCGAAGTCGTTGCCGAACCCCGGCATATATTTCAGCGTGTTTGCCGTTGCGGCTTCACCATCCGACGCCTGGATCGATGTCTGGTCCATGCTCACTCCTCCCCGAAAACTCCAGCGTCGCGCGTCTGACAGATGCGCGACGCTTTAGAGTTTACTCCGCTGCAGTCCCGATGACACCACGCTTGATCTGATCGGCCTCGATCGACTCGAAAAGCGCCCGGAAATTGCCTTCGCCGAAGCCTTCGTCGCCCTTGCGCTGGATGAATTCGAAGAAGATCGGGCCGATGACGGTCTTGGAGAAGATCTGCAGCAGGATTTTCGTCATGCCGCCATTCACCACACCTTCGCCATCGATGAGGATGCCGTGCTTCTTCATGCGTTCGACGGGTTCACTATGGCCGTTCACGCGTTCATAGGACATGTCGTAGTAGGTCTCCGGAGGACCCGGCATGAAGCGCAGGCCGTTATCGGCAAGCCTGTCGGTGGCGTCGTAAATATCCTCCGTTCCAACGGCGATATGCTGGATGCCCTCGCCCTTATACTTCTTCAGATATTCCTCGATCTGGCTGGTGTCGTCCTTCGATTCATTCAGCGGAATGCGGATTTTGCCACAGGGCGAGGTGATGGCGCGGCTCACCAGACCGGTGATGCGCCCATCGATATCGAAGAAGTGGATCTGCTTGAAATTGAACAGGTTGCGGTAAAAATCCCACCACTTGTCCATGTTGCCGCGGAAGACGTTGTGCGTCAGGTGGTCGAGATAATAGAAGCCGATGCCCTGGGGATGCGGGTTGCGCTCGCCGAGCCAATCGAACTCGGCTTCGTAAGCCGATCCCTTGGCACCATAGGTCTCGATGAAATAGAGCAGCGAGCCGCCGATGCCGACAATCGCCGGGACATCGAGCATCTTGTCGTCCCCTTCATAGGGAACAGCACCCTTTGACACCGCGTGGTCGAACGCGTGCTTGGCGTCGACGACGCGCCAGGCCATCGATGGGGCGCAGGGACCATGATTTGCGACGAAACGCGCGGCATGACTGCCGGGTTCGGCGTTGAGCACATAGTTGATATCGCCTTGGCGCCAGACGGTGATGTCTTTCGTCTTGTGCCTGGCGACCGCAACATAGCCCATGCGCGTGAAGAGTTCGCGCAGCGTCTCGGGCTCAGGATGGGCGAACTCGACGAATTCGAAGCCGTCGGTGCCAGCCGGATTGTCGGCGGTAATTTCCGAAGGCGGCGCATCATGCGGGAAAGGACCCATTTTCTTTCCTCCAGAGGAGATTGCATTTGATATGCAAAGTGTGGCCCAAAACGCGTGCAAAGTTCTTGCATTCTTCATGCTCCGGGAAGAGATTATGCACGATCCGTGAGTGTATTGGAGATTTCGTGCAATGGATGAGCCGCTCGACAAATTGGATTTGCGCCTGCTCCAGGAACTTCAAAAGGATGGCAGGTTGACGAACAACGAATTGGGCGAGCGGATTGCGCTTTCACCGTCGCAATGCTCGCGCCGGCGCACAAGACTGGAGGCTGAAGGATATATCCGCAGCTACCGGGCTTACCTCGATCGGCAGAAGCTGGGCCTCGATATGCTGGTGGTCATTTCCGTGACACTTGCCACCCACAACAGAGACAATGCCCGCCGCTTTTCGCAGCTGATCAACGGACTGCCGGAAGTTCTCGAAGCCTATGCCTTGACCGGTGAAATGGACTATCACCTGACGGTCGCGACCCGCGGGCTCGCCGACCTCTCGAAGTTCGTCAACGACGTTCTGTTGCCCCACGAGTCGGTGCAGCACGTGAAGACGTCGATCGTCCTCGACACGCTGAAGACATTCGAAGGCTTTCCGGTGCTGATGCCGGGTCACTGGCATGGCGACAGCACGCGGTAATCCGGGCTGTAAGCGTCAGTCAGAGCGGCAGTTCGGTTGAGAATTTCAGCTCGCGCAGCACAAAGCTCGAGACGACCGTGCGCACATGGGGGTTGCGCATGAGATAGCGGGTCATGAAGGCTTCGTAGCTTTCCACGTCGCTTGCCCTTATCTTCAGCATGTAGTCGAAGGCGCCTGATAGGGCGTAGCATTCCATGATTTCCGGCCGCTCCAGCACCACCGAAGCGAAAGAAGCGACCGCCTCTTCGTGGTGATCCTCCAGCGTCACATGCGCGATGACGCAGAGCTTGAGATCGAGTTTGCCAGGATCGAGCAGCGTCACACGCTTGCGGATGACGCCGTCGGCTTCCAGCTCCTGGATCTTCCGCCATGCAGAGCTCTGCGACATGCCGGCCTTTTCCGCCAGGTCGGCCAGCGAAAGGCTGCCGTCGGCCTGGACGAGTTGCAGAAGCTTGCGGCGAAAATTCCCAGGTTCTTTCATTTTTGGTGCCACTTTCGGGAATATTTGCCACCATTATGGCGATAGCCAGCATGAAAGAAAAGAAAATCCTCCAATCTCGGATCATAATGGCAGCAAAAGCGCCGTTCTCGGGAGGATCAGCCTATGACCAAGGAAAGCAGCTACACCGCCAAACTGCCCGGCCCGGATGGTCTCTATGACTACACCCCGGATGAAGATGCGATATGGGGTGAACTCTACCGGCGTCAGATGAAACTGCTCGCCGATACCGCCTGCCGCGAATATCTGGACGGCGTCAAAATGCTGGGGCTGAAGCCGGATAAGGTTCCTCAGCTTCTCGACGTCAACAGACGCCTGAACGAGACCACCGGCTTCGGTGTCGAAGGCGTGCCGGCGCTCATTCCGCCGTCGCGCTTTTATGAACTTCTCTCGCAAGGCAAATTCCCGCTCGCAACCTTCCTGCGCCGTCGCGAACATATCGACTATATCGAGGAACCGGACCTGTTCCACGAGGTTTTCGGCCATTGCCCCATGCTCACCAACCAGAGCTATGCCAATTTCGTCCGGCATTTCGGCGAAACGGCCGTCCGCCTCGGCAAGGGTTATTCATGGCATCTGTTCCGGATCTTCTGGTTCACCGTCGAATTCGGGCTGATCAATACGCCGCAGGGACGCCGCTGCTTCGGCGCAGGCATCGTCTCATCGCCCAGCGAAGCGAAGGCGGCAATGGAAGGCAAGGCGTGCGAATTCCGGCCGTTCAATCTGCTGAGCGTGCTCCGGACGCCCTACCGGATCGATATCCTCCAGCCGATCTACTATGTCATCGACAGCTTCGCCGATCTGGAAGCGATCGTGGAGCAGGATATCGAGGCCACGATCCTCAAGGCAAAATCGCTGGGCGATTTCGCCCCCGCTTTCGAAGCCAAAGCTTCGTGAATCGCGGATGATAGGCGATTTGCCTCGCCGCGGTGCGGCGAGGCAACAGTCTTGCGAGCACTACTGCATGACCGCCGCGAACCGCATCCACTTGACGATCGAGTCGATCGGCGTGTTGTCCGGCATCTTGAGAGGGCTCTGACTGGGCGTGAACCCACGCGATAGAGCCGAGTCCGGATCCGCCAGCAGCACGCCCACGAAGGTCGACGCCACGAGACAGCTCCCGACTTCGCCCAATCGATTTCCGCCTGCAGCCTCGGCTTCGGCCAGAATGTAGAACCAGAGCGGCGTACGTTCGTGGAAACGCGATGCAGTACCGGCGAGGAAGTTCTTCAGATCGGGCTTCGCGGCAAACAGCGCTGAGACATCTTGGATCGGCGAGGACTGCACCGCGCCAATTTGCTTGAGATGCTTGTGCAAAGCCTGACCCGTCGGGAGCCTGAGATTGTAGCCCCGACGAAGGTTCCGCCTTGCCAGGTTCTTGAACAACTCCTTAAGCTGTTGGTCGGCCTGGTCCTCCCCCTCCTTGAACAGCGTATGCAATGGCGGAGCAAGTTCCGTATCGATCCTCCTGGCAAGACGGGCGGGCTCCCCATCGCTCGCATCATGGGGATCGGCTCCCGTAAAGCGCGTCCAGTCGATTATCCAGTTCTTGGGCAGCTTCTTCTCGTCATCCAGCCTGCCGCCGCCGCCAGTGAATTCGAATAGCAACTGCAAGGTGGCGCGCTTCAGAAAACCGGTGCCCGGCCGCCCAAAGTTCTTGTTGTAGTCATAGAAGGCTCTGACCATGGAATGACCGAACCGATAGGCTGCGGTGGAGAACTCCAACGGCAGAGCATTGCCGAGCCGGGTATTCTGCCTCCGGGCATCGAACTCGGCTCTGAATTTGAAGAAATGAGATGCCCGATCCTGGACGACGCGGTCCACCACAACCGGATCGCAAACGCCTTTGAGGTATCCTTCTACAATCAACCATTGATAGTGAAGTCTTGTCAGAGCCTGCGCTGAGCTGAAATCGGCGATCCAGCCGGTGTCATGCGATGCGAGATAGTCGACGGCCTTGTTATGAAACCGGAGAAAGCTCAGATGGAACTGCGCGACGACGAGATTTTCATCGTTGCGATTGTCCCCGATTATCGCCCGCTGGGGCAAGGTATCAGAGAATTTCTGAAACGCCTCGGGAGTCATCGCGGCCTCAGCCAGACGTAAAGCCGCCTCCCGGACAGACGACTGGACCTGGCCATAACGAGGAAGGTCGCGATGTTCGTCGAGGTTGTCTGGAAGCGGCCCAGGATCGACGGCTGTCCCGACACGCATTTTGTTTTTCAGCGTGGGGTGGCGAAGGCCGGAGATCACTTTGACAACATCTGCATCGATCCCCTCACCGACGGCAGATCCGCCGTAGACACTATCCAGATCGAAGCGGGGCGAGCGAGCATTCCTGAACTGGCTCTCCACTGTCGACGAGGCGACAGGCGGGTGTGCGTTGACCATGCTCGAGATCGCCCCTTCGCGATCAGTTCGGGCCGTCAGCTCGTGATCCAGGAATTGTCCCCAATATGTGAACACAGGCGGGAGCGTGGAATCTTCCGTCGGATCCTCGCTCGTCGGCGTCGCGACAACATCGATCATCATTTCGCCGAGTTCATCGAGCTCCCCAAGCGTTTCCGCCGTGTTGGGAAGGTAATTCTCCGGCGCATCTAATGGCGGAACGAAATAACCGAAGTCAGCTTCTTCATCGACCGCGACGTCACCCGTCGCTGGCCGCCCGGCCCGAACGCTCGGCCCTGGAACTGCGCGCTCTTTCTCCGCACCCCCGTGCGATTGAAAAACGATTGCCATTGGCAACACCCTCCGTTTTCCAGCCCGCGGGATAATTCATACACCTAGAACGCGAAGTCAACTAATCATATTGGGCTATTATTCATCTTAAAGTTGGTAAATTACCGGTAAAGCTCAGTCGACGTCTGTGCGGATTCAGCGCACTCGTTTTGTGCGCATCGTATTCCCTGCCCCGCGGTTGGCGCCTCGTTGTAAGCGGTGCCATTGCCGGTATCGCTGGCGCTTTTCGCCGCAAGTCCGTTATTGCAAGGCAGTATCGATAATCGGACAGAGCTACCTCAGGCACAAAAATAGCGAGGAAATACAATGGGGAGGAGATGTAGAAGTATAGGCTACCTGAAAAGCAATGAAACGCCGGCGAACGACCGCTAGAATTTTCATTTGCTAACTCAACAATAAGATGTATATTTGCCGCCGAGATTTCGGCCAGGGGAAGTACATCCCGAAATCGACCTACAAGGTACAATTTATTATGCTTGCTTGACGAATGCTCCGGTTTTCGGTTGGCGAAGCCTTGAGTTCTGGCGGCAAGTCAGCGGAAACACATCTGGCCAATCCGCATCGATCCACCAGCAGCTCAGCCGCTGTCCCGAACGCGAGTTTCGGTTCGATTAACGGGCAGCCGCACCGAGCTTGCGGCTTTTGTATTGCTTTCAAACCGTGAAAGATGGGGGAGAGTTGGTATCATGGCGAAATCAACACGAGGCAGGGTCAACGCACCAGGCGACGGCACATCGGGTCTTGGCATGGTGGTGCGATTTACACCCAAAGCAAGGAACGAGGGTGTACAGCAACTCGAAAAAGGCGGCTTCCGCGTCGCGTCGTCCAAAGATTTTCGCAGCGCCGTGGCGGTGCCAAATGATTTCGATGGCGCTGATGTTCAGTACTTTGAACGTTTCGGAATCGCAATTGTGCGCCGGGACGGCGAGAGACTGAAGCCCATGTTGCAAAACGCCATGCAGCAAAAGGTCGTTAGCGCGGCTCGACCGGAGCGATCCTATCGTGCCCTCGGCGGCCCGCTGACGAAGCGGCTAGACGGCGCACAGGCAACGGTGGGCGGCGTTGCAACCTCCTTGGACCGTGACTACCTGCTCGGCTATCGTGACGCTGTGAACGAACTGGTCGATCGCTTATTGGGCAAAAAGGCGGCAGAGGGGCTTGTCGCCCGGGCTGCCTTTGAGGAGACCAGCAACACCTGGGGACTGCAGGCTGTCAGGGCTATCGAAGGTGAGCTGAGCGGGGCCGGCATCAAGGTAGCAGTACTGGATACCGGATTTGACGAAACTCATCAGGATTTTGTCGGCCGTTCGGTCACCAAGAAGCTCTTTGCGACACGTAGTTCCGATGGCGATGTTCACGGTCACGGAACGCATTGCATTGGGACGGCATGCGGTCCGTTGCGACCGACCAGCGGCCCACGTTACGGCATCGCCCATGAGGCGGAAATCTACGCTGGGAAGGTGCTGGGCGACGATGGCTTCGGCACTGACCGGTCGATCATTGCCGGCATGGAATGGGCGCTGGATGAAGGTTGCCATGTTATTTCGATGTCGTTAGGCGCTGCAACGCAAATTGGAGATGCGCCGAGTGACGACTACGAGCAAATTGGGCAGGTATGTTTAGACGCAGGAACCTTAGTTGTTGCCGCTGCCGGGAACGAAAGTTCCCGTCCTCAACAGATTAACCCAGTTGGTTCTCCGGCGAACGCGTCCACGATCCTCGGAGTTGGCGCCGTGGATCGCTCCTTCGCGCCGGCGTCGTTCTCGTGCGGCGGTTTGAATCCTGGTCAGGAAGTGGACATTGCCGCTCCTGGCGTCGATATATTTTCGAGCTTACCCGATGACAAGTATGACCGATGGGATGGTACCAGCATGGCGACCCCACATGTCGCCGGCGTCGCGGCTCTTATTGCTCAGTCTGATCCGAAGTTTCGCGGATGGGCGCTATGGGCGCGCTTGATTCAGCTTACAAAGCCTCTATCTTCCCCTGCTAGGGATGTTGGCAAGGGCCTGCTCCAGGCAAGAGGATGCGGCGAGGTATGACGACCGATAAGATTGAAGTTACCATTCGGATCGACAAAAACGAGGCCCGCAGTTTGGGAGAGGTCGTCGGCGACTTGAAGTCGCAAGGCCTCGAACAGGTGCAAAGCCACGAGCGCTTCATGATTGTCAACGGCAGTGTCAATCCTGACGCGCTCGATGCGCTTCGCGCGGTAAAGGGAGTCGCTTCAGTTCGGCAAGATGCCGCATACAAGACTCAAGTGAACTGATCATGCAGGCGGCACGGCCTATGCGCAGGCGCTGAGCAGGAAGTCCCGTTTGCGACCACGCATGCTGAGTTTGTCAGCTGGCCACCCGGCTGTGACTTATGCGGCGCTCGAACCGACAGCAGACGGCTGGGCGAGCAGTTTGACCAGGGCTTTCGCACCGGCAGTCGAAGAGGCCGGGTTCTGTCCGGTGATCAACCGGCCGTCCGTGATGGTAAAGCTCTGCCAGTTCGGCGCTTTTTCATAAAGTCCGCCGAGACGCTTCAATTCATCTTCGACCAGGAACGGCACGACGTCGGTGAGTTGAACCTCTTCCTCTTCGCTGTTCGCGAACCCTGTGACGCGTTTTCCCTTGACGATCGGCGCGCCCTTATATGTCACCCGATGCAGCACGGCAGGTGCATGGCAGACGGCGGCAACGGGCTTGCCGGAATTGTAGAAGGATTCGATCAGGGAGATTGAATCCGGGTTGTCGACCAGATCCCACATCGGTCCGTGGCCGCCCGGATAGAACACCGCGTCGAAATCCTCCGAGCGCATGTCCGCCAGCTTCAAGGTGCTGGCGAAATCCTTCTGCGCCGCTGCGTCCTGCTTGAAGCGCGTCATCGCCTCCGTCTGGTTTTCCGGCAGATCGCTCTTCGGGTCGACCGGCGGCTGGCCGCCCTTGGGCGAGGCGAGGACGAGTTCAACGCCGGCATCGCGAAAGACATAATAGGGCGCAGCTCCTTCTTCGAGCCAGAAGCCCGTCTTTCGGCCGGTGCTGCCAAGAATGTCATGGGACGTAAACACCATCAGGATCTTCATCTGTCGCTCCTTCTTGTTCGACTGCAGTCGGAACCGGCTGCGTGAGGAGAAGTATGGCAAGTTTCCGCTCGCACCACAGTTACACCTTGGTATCGGCGATACCTTGGTATTGGCTGCCTTTCGCCCTGCCCCCAAAAATCAAACGTTGGTAGTCTGCAAGCATCTCGGGGTCTTCGACGGAACCGTGGTGGTGGAGTTGTCGCCAGGCGTCGTTCGTTCGAACGAACCAGCGTGTCGTACGAAAGGCGACATCGAGCCTCTCCTCGGGTGTCTCGCATCGGCCTCTTTCGCGGCCGACAAAGAGGTGCCAGTCTTCTCCGCCCTGGCTGGTGAAGTCGTGGAATACCACCTGCACCTTCGCCTGACCTTCGAAAAGCCTGGAATACCCCTCGGCAATCGCGCCCCAGCCACGTCGGATTCCGCCGATGGGATTGTCCATGCTCGGAGCGTCGCCCTCGACCCAGACGGCTTCCAGCGCCGTCATGTCGGCAGCGTTGAACGCCCTGTAGAACTCGATCAGCGCGTCTAGAGGACCGTCGCCGGTCTTCGCCTCGTTTCCCGTTATCTCTCGGAGATGCGTCTGCATGTCAGAACCTCTTTCCGCTTGGTTTTAAAGAAGCGCCGGCTCGAGCCGGCTTGCTGAGGATGCGGAAAGGAAAAAGCGGATTCCATTAGACGATGGTGTCGCCAACGCGCGGATTCGGCTTCCTCCAGTGATCAACGCTCGGTCCCGCCATCCGACCCAAAGGTATCGGCGACACCTTCGTACAATAGGCGGCGACCGTTTTTGGCGAGATGTTCCTGACAGAACGGCAACGGAGACGTCGAAGCCGTTCCCGGCTGAAGGCCGGATCGACACACAATTCGCGATCGAGGCAGCGCCCGGCCATGGTGGTGGGCGGCTGGTCGGTGCGTACCAATAACGGAGGCGGAAATGAGCCTGCACAAGACAGTGGTGATCACCGGCGCATCCCAAGGGATCGGCGCCGGCCTCGTGAAGACCTTCCTCGATAAGGGATACAATGTCGTCGGGACATCGAGACGCATCAGCGAGACGACCGCGTTCGAGCGCAATGACAGGCTGGCGTTGATCGACGGCGACGTCGCCGATCCGGAGACCGCCGAGCGTGCGGCGCAGCGGGCCGTCGAGCGGTTCGGGTCGATCGACGCGCTGGTCAACAACGCCGGCATCTTCGTCACCAAGCCTTTCCTCGACTACACGATCGATGACTTTCGGCGCCTCACAGCCACCAATGTCGAAGGCTTCCTTCACTTCACCAAGTGCGTTGTCAGGCAGATGCTTCGTCAGAAGTCGGGAGGAAGCGTCGTCACCATCACGTCGTCGCTGACGGATCATCCCATCGCCGGTGTGACGGCGTCTGTGCCGATGATCACGAAAGGCGGCCTCAATGCCATCACCAAGAGCCTGGCGCTGGAATTCGCCAGGGATAACATCCGGGTCAATGCGGTGTCGCCAGGTGTGGTCGATACGCCGCTACATGCGACGAACCCAAAAGATTATCTCAAGTCGCTTTCGCCGATGGGAACGATCACGGCCGTCCAGGAGATCGTCGACGGCGTCGTGTATCTGACCGAGTCAGCGAATATTACCGGGGAGGTGCTGCACGTCGACAACGGCGCACATTTGGGAAAATGGTAGGCCGCGACCCCGAGGGGCGCCTGCAGGAACTGGGGATCGTGCTGCCTCCCCCGCCGACGCCCTTCGGCGCCTATGTCGAGGCGATCCAGTCAGGGCCGCTGCTGTTCCTGAGCGGCATGCTTCCGGTGGTTGGCCATGATCCCGTCTACTTCGGACGGGTCGGCGAGGAGCTTTCGACCCTTGAAGGCTATGATGCCGCGCGCATCGCCTGCCTCAGCGGCATCGCGGCCGCGAGGTCGCATCTGGGATCGTTGAACTCCGTTCGTCGCATTTCCAAGCTCGGCGTCTATATCGCGACATCCGACACGTTCCGCGAACATCCGAAGGTGGCAGACGGCGCCTCCGAGCTTCTGCTCGACATGTTCGGAGCGGAAAGGATTCCGCCGCGCATCGTTCTGGGCGTCACCAGCATCCCGCTCGGAATGCCCGTCGAAATCGAACTCATTCTTGAAATCGAACCCTAGCGAAGGATTTCGCTGACCAAGCCCAGACATGGAGACAATCATGACACCCACATCATCGAAAAGGTTGCGGTCCCGGCTTGCTCTCGCCGTCGTCGCCGCGTCATCCACGTTTCTGACAGCCGCTGCGGTCCTGATGCTGCCAGCACTTGCGCTCTCCGGCCAGTCGCCGGTCAAGCCGGACAGCACGGTACAATCAAAGCCCGGGTCCGAAACGGCACACGAATCCCAGATCAAAGTGGACAAGCGGACGCCGGCCTATTGGCGGGTGACATTCGACAACCCTCCGTTCAATATTTTCGGTCCGGAGACCATTCCGCAGCTCGAGAAGATTATCGCCGACATCGAGACTGATCCGAACCTCAGGGTCGTCGTGTTCGACAGCAACGTGCCGGGCTTCTTTCTGACTCACTACAATTTCACGCCGCCTCTGGAGGAGTCGACTAGCCTTCCCTCAGGGCGCACGGGTCTTCATCCGCTTCCCGACATGCTGGTGCGATTGAGCAAGGCGCCGGTCGTATCGATCGCCTTGATCCGTGGGCGCGCCACCGGGGTCGGAAGCGAGCTCGCCCTGGCAAGCGACATGCGTTTTGCGAGCCGGGAAAAGGCCATTCTGTCACAATGGGAGGTCGGCGCCGGCTTCGTGCCGGGCGGCGGTCCTATGGCACGGCTTCCCAGGCTGATGGGCCGAGGGCGCGCGCTTGAAGTCCTGCTCGGATCCGACGACATCAACGGCGAACTGGCCGAGCAATATGGTTACGTGAACCGTTCGTTCGCAGACGACAAGCTCGATCCCTTCGTCGACTCGCTTGCAGCGCGCATCTCCGGATTTGACCGGGGAGCCATCGCGGATACGAAACGGCTGGTCGATTTCGCCAGCCTGCCGACCGACCCGGAAATCGGTGCCGGCTGGGACGCCTTCATTTCCTCGGTCCAGCGTCCCGTGGCGCAAAAGAACATCGGCCGGTTGATGGAGATGGGCCTGCAGACGAACCCAGACATCGAGTCGAGGCTCGGCCATTACACGCAGACTTTGGCCGATAAGTAGGCTGAAGAGGCGCCCCATGTGAACCAGCAAGTCGCACGGCGCCTACCGCAATATTCGGTAACGGTTTCCCTGTGACGACACAGAATCCACTACGCGGGATTGCACGCCTTGTCGTGCCAGCCCGCCCATCACGATGAACAATGGAGAGATGACATGCACAGCGTTGAGAACCAGATCGTCGATTCAAGCTTTTCCGCCATCATCAATGCGCCGATCGAGAAGATCGACATCCCCCGTTGGTGCTTCACATTGCCCGAGAAGGACTACCAGGAATGCTCTCCAGCCCACATCGCCGCCGGCTTCACCACGGCGCCGGACGGCAGACGGATGTCGATCAATGTCGAGACCATCGGCGGCAGCCTGATGGTCCAGCATTACGTCGAGACGCTCGGTGAGAAGGATCACCTGATCCTCGACTCCCACTCGGACGTTTTCACCCCGTCGGGGCGCACGACCATCCACGTGACCTGGGAGTTGAGCGCCAAGCGGATCGACGAGGCGAGATGCGAGTTCACCAACCGCGTCAGGTCCTATGCGACGGACGAGATGCTCACCTTCCTCGACCGCCAGGGGATTCCATTCGACATCTTCCGGACGCAGCGCCAGCCGATGTCCATCGCTCACAATAAGGGCGAGACGCCGCTCTTCGCCGCGAATATCGAGCGCGCCGCGCTCCGCAATAGCTGACCGTCTAAATCTAGTTGCCGCACGGAGAGCACCATGAAATCCCTGTCATACGATCCAAACAACACCGGCCTGGTGGTGGTCGACCCCTATAACGACTTTATCTCTGAGGGCGGAAAGATCTGGCCTCGGATCAAGGAGGTGGCGGAAGCGAACAACTGCGTGCCACATATGCAGGAGGTCTTGACCGCAGCGCGCGCTGCAAAGCTTCCCATCTTTTTCGCCATGCATCACCGGTACCGAGAAGGCGATTATGAGAACTGGAAATTCGTGGCGCCGATCCAGCGCGCGGCGTGGCACCGCCGAAGTTTCGAATCCGGGACCTGGGGCGGAGAATTCCGTGCCGAATTCGTTCCGGCCAAAGGCGAGATCGTTGCGTCCGAACACTGGTGCTCAAGCGGATTTGCCAACACCGATCTCGATTTGCAGCTGAAGCGGCACGGGATCGAGAGGATCATCGTCATCGGACTGGTTGCTCACACCTGCATCGAAGCCACGGTCCGCTTTGCCGCCGAACTCGGCTACGACGTCACGGTGGTGAGGGACGCCGTTGCGGACTACTCGGACGAGATGATGCATGCGGCGTTGGAAATCAACATGCCCAATTACGCCAGCGCCATCGTGAATACGAGCGATCTTGTTGAAGCGCTTGCAGCGTAACAAGCGCGTTGCGAGGCGCCAAAGCGGCCCTCTGCGGACACATTCCGCCGGGGGCGAGCGCACGCCTTAGGGGTGAACAAAGGGTCTTGGTCTGCTCTGTCGGACAAACGGAGGCGTTTTTGCGTGCGGGCGTCACAGGCGTCCGGCGCGGTCTTCATCGACCATCGCGGATTATCGCCGCAACAATATAACCGACACCATGGGACAATGGACGGCCGCACGGGGCTGGCGCATCGTCCGCAGCGTCACGGGCAATGCCCATCACGCTCATTACGGGAGATTGAAAATGTCTATCCAGGAACGCAATAGGACTGCCGCAGAGAAGGTGCATGACGTCGACATGAAGCTCGAAGTCGTGGTTATTCCGGTTTCCGACGTCGATCGAGCAAAGGCCTTCTACACCGGGCTTGGCTGGAGGCTGGACGCCGACGTTTCCGGCGCGAACGGTTTCCGGGTGGTTCAGGTGACACCGCCTGGCTCCCCGTGCTCTGTCATCTTCGGCAGTGGCGTCACCTCCGCCAAGCCGGGTTCAGCGCAAGGCCTTCATCTCATCGTTTCCGACATTGAGACGGCTCATGCGGCGCTGGCCGCCCGAGGCGCTGCAATGAGCGGTATCTTTCATGATGTCGGCGGCGTTTTCCATCATCAGGACGACGAGGGTCGTCTTGCCGGACCGCATCCAACTCGCGGCAGTTACTCATCTTTTGCATCGTTCAGCGACCCCGATGGAAACGGCTGGCTCTTCCAGGAGGTGACGGCCAGGCTGCCGGGCCGCATCGCCGCCACCGGCGCGGCATTTTCATCGGAGAGCGACCTTGCGAGCGCCTTGCGCCGCGCCGCTGCTGCCCATGGCGAACATGAGAAACGCACCGGCGGCAATCATGATGAGAACTGGCCAGACTGGTATGCGCAATACATGATCGCCGAGCGCTCAGGACGGCCGCTGCCCGATTGACGGCTCCATTTTGCACGGCCGGCATGTGCCATGAAGAGAGCTTCCGGCGCTGCGCACAGGAAAGGCCGCTGCAAGTGTTACGACCGAATCTGGATTGGGCCGCCATCTGCGATGATGGCGGCCTTCTCCTCTTTTGCCATGATCGAACTCCCCCGTTTCAACGGAACATCGGCCGCGGCCTCGCCCAGTTCGATCGGATTTTAGCCGACTGAACGAGCAAGAGATCCCCGCTTTGGCCACGACATCAATGATCTCGCCCTCACGACCTTCGCACCTTGAGCAGGAAAGAACCTGCCGCTTCAATGGAGCCGGCCCCGTTGCTCCGCCAATGTCGGCCTCGACAAGCTCTAAGGGTCTTTTTGCCATCCACATGCGGAGCCGATCCAATGGTATCGGCGACACCTTGGTGCAATAGAACCTCGTCTCCGCACATGAGAGCTTTGGCGCGTCGAAATTCTGAACCCAGGAGAGCCCCATGTCATCCATCTCATCCTCAGTCACTCGCCGCACGCTTTTGGCAACCGTCGCGGCCGCGGGCGCGCTCAGCGTCCTTCCAGCCTCGATCGCCCTGTCCAAAGCCGGTGGCGAGGAAATTCGTCCCTTCAAATACAAGGCGACTGATGCCCAACTCGACGATCTCCGCCGCCGCATCGAAGCAACGCGCTTTCCGGATCGCGAGATCGTCGATGACAATACCCAGGGCGTTCAATCCGCGACCATCGAAAAGCTCGCAAGGTATTGGGCAAAGGACTATGACTGGCGAAAGGTCGAGGCGAGGCTGAACGCCCTGCCCCAGTTTACGACGACAATCGACGGCGTCGAGATCCATTTCATCCATGTGAAGGCTGAGCGCGACGGCGCCCTGCCCATCATCGTGACACATGGATGGCCGGGGTCGATCATCGAGCAGATGAAGATTATCGAACCCCTTACCAATCCGACTGCACACGGCGGCTCGGCGTCAGATGCTTTCGACGTCGTCATTCCTTCGATCCCTGGCTATGGCTTCTCCGGAAAGCCAACCGAGAAAGGCTGGGATCCCATCCGGATCGCGCATGCCTGGATCGAACTCATGAAACGCCTCGGCTACTCGAAATATGTCGCTCAGGGCGGCGACTGGGGCGACGCCGTGACTGAGCAGATGGCATTGATCGCCCCGCCGGAGCTGGCCGGGATCCACGTCAATATGCCGGCCACCGTTCCGGACGACATCGCCGCCGCGCTGCGGCCGGGAGGCACCAAGCCTGCAGGACTGTCGGCCGACGAGGAACACGCCTACAACCAGCTCGATGACTTCTACAAGCATGGCCTCGGCTACGCGATCGAAATGGCAAACCGCCCGCAGACCTTGGTCGGCATTGCGGATTCACCCGTTGGCCTTGCCGCGTGGATGATCGATCACGACATCCGGAGCTACGAGCTGATTGCCCGCGTCTTCGACGGCGAGACGGAAGGCCTGACACGAGAGGATATCCTTGACAATGTGACCCTCTACTGGCTCACGAACACGGCCGTCTCGTCGGCACGCCTTTACTGGGAGAACAAGCTTGAATTCTTCGCTGTGAAGAATGTCAAGATTCCGGTGGCGGTCAGCGTATTTCCCGACGAAATCTATGCGGCGCCCCGGAGCTGGACGGAGCGGGCCTACCCGAACCTGATACACTACAACAGGCTCGCGAAGGGCGGGCACTTCGCAGCTTGGGAGCAGACGGCGGTGTTCTGCGAAGAGCTCCGCACTGCGTTCCGTTCAGTCAGAACGTAAACGCGTTTCGGCCGCCTGCCTGGTCGCCGGTTTTCCGGCGGCCTTGCTCCATGTGACATGGACGTGGGTCCATATCTGATTTCGGTTGCGACGCAGGGACTGTCGTGCAGCGATTTTCGGCCTTCGCTTCAGCCCAGACCGTCGATCAGCATCTTTGCTCGTGACAGTTTGACGCTGGAAAATCCTTCCGTGAACTGCTGGTAGATCGGAAGGAGGATATTGCGAGCCGATCCGCCTCCAGCATTGCGATCAAGGAATTCGACGAGGCTGATTCCTGCCGAAATCTGCCAGTAAATTCCGCCTTGCGCGGAGGCTTGCTGCATTGCCTGTTGGTACAAGTTTTGGACATCAGAGGCGTCGCTGATGTTCTGAATGGCTAATATCTCGCCCTTCCTTCTCAAAATCTCTGGCACCATCCACCGGTAACCTTTTTGCTCCGAGAAATGCAGAGCATTTCCTATTTCCTGAAGCGCCTCATTAAAACGACCGGCCGCCTGCAACGCAGACGCCAGCTCGCATAAGAAAAAAGGATAAAAAAGCAGGTACGCGGCTTCACGCATTTCACCAATGCCGGATTGAAGCGCGTCGATTCCATTCATAGGATCGCCCGATCGAGCCGCCAGACTTCCCTTCACGCATAGGCCAACCGCGTGAAAAGGGCGCAGGCCATGCTGCAATGCGTGGTCGAGCAACTCTTCGCCGTATTCCTTGGCTCGATGCACTTCGTCAAGGCTTAGTGAAACGAAGGCAGCCGACCATGCGAGAGCAACACATAAGACGAATGGCTGCCTTGTTTCGCGTGCTTCCCGGATCGACTCCTCAGCCGTTCGAACCGCCGCGTCCAACTGACCGCGTGAGATCAGGTTTACCGTATTGTGGGCCATGGAGGACGTCCGAACGTCGGCCCCCAGCCTCAGTATATCTTTGCGCCGATTGTCGAAGGGGAAATGCCTCGCCGCCCAATCAAGCCGCTCGCCAGCTTCCTGGTGCTCCGCCTGATAGGTTTGAGGGATTCCCACGAGCCATGCGGCCGTAGCCCGGGACTGTA
Source organism: Rhizobium sp. 10PS4 (assembly GCF_032464805.1). Lineage (NCBI taxonomy): Bacteria > Pseudomonadati > Pseudomonadota > Alphaproteobacteria > Hyphomicrobiales > Rhizobiaceae > Rhizobium > Rhizobium sp. 10PS4. Next base: position 435,262 of record NZ_JAWDIW010000004.1, read on the forward strand.
TGTCTCGTCCCTTGACGACTTGCTCGTATTCACGCGCAAACACCAGCGCGTCTTCCAATTCCATCGATCGGGCGGAGAACAGCCAAAGTGCGCATGTCACGCGCTGCTGGTAATCAAAGTCATCGAATGCCTTTGCCAGCGACAAGGCACCGGTCAGCAGGTCCCTGCCGCGATGGCTCATGCCTTGGGTGTAAATCAGCGCGAATCCGAGAGCGCATCGCAAGACCATCTCCGTGCGACTTCCGCTCTCCTCGCCGATCTGTTCGAGCGCTTTTTCCGCCCAGTCACCCGCCTCGGAAACGAGCGACGTGGCAGTCCAGAAGTCGCTCGTGGTGGCGGCGAGCCTTGCGCCCAGAATTCCGTCCCCATCGGGCGAGAGTGCCCATCTCAACGCGGCACGCAGATTGTCGATCTCCCGGCGATAGCGAGCAATATCTTCGATCGCAGCCTGAAGATGGCGCTCCTCCGAAAACGGCCGAAAGAACGACAGAAAGTACTTCGCCAGCCGACGCATGGCGCGTTGGTAGCTATCACGGACGCCGAGTTTTTCGCGCGCGTACACCCGCACGGTTTCGAGGAGACGCCAGCGAGGACCTGTTTCCGCTCCTTCGAATGTCACCAGAGACTTCGAGACGAGATTAGAAATAGCGAGAGCCGTTTCCGCCTCGGTCTCCCCACTGACCGCCACGGCGGCATCCAGCGTAAAGCCCGCCGGGAAGATCGCCAAACTGCAAAGCAGCTGGCGTTCGGCTTCCGGCAGCAATTCATAGCTCCAGTCCAGCGCCGCGCGGAGTGTCTGATGGCGAGGCAGAGCCGTCCTACGTCCGCCGGTCAGCAGGACAAAGCGATCGTCCAGTCGGCCGGCGATCTGTTGGAGACCGAGGGTCGCAGCGCGGGCGGCGGCAAATTCGATGGCGAGCGGAATTCCATCGAGATGCCGACATATCGTCGCGATGGCAGACAGCCTTTCCTCGCTTGGCGAAAAATCCCATAGCAAGGCCCGGGTGCGAGCGATGAAGAGCTGGACTGCACTATGTTCCAGAGCGTTGCCGAGATCCTCGCTCGCCGGAACCTCGAGCGGGGGCACGCGGTAAGCGAATTCGCCCTCGATACGGAGAAGCTCTCGGCTTGTCGCGAGCACCGATACGTTTTGGCAAGCGCGCACGATCGCCTCGACCATTGCGGCGGCTGCGTCGATGACGTGTTCGCAATTGTCGATCACCAACAACATCTTCCTCGTTCCGATGGCGCGCGCCACCAGCTCTGCGGAAATGTCGTCTCCCTGAAGATGCAAATCGAGGGCTTGAGCCAGCGTTGTGGGAACAAGGCTCGGATCCGACAGGGATACAAGTTCTACGAAGAAGGCGTCGCCGTCCAGCGATGGCAGCAAACGGCGGGCGATTTCCGACGCAAGCACGGTCTTTCCGATACCGCCGGGGCCGGTCAGCGTAACAACTCGATAGGCAGAAGTCAGGTTCAGGACTTGGGTAATCGTCGTCTCGCGGCCCACCAAATCAGACATCGAGGCCGGAATATTCGTAAAAAACGAATTCCTAGTTGACCGCGGGTGGATGGGAGGCGTCGGCGCCGGCGCGTGTGCTGATTTACGATGGCACGTCCACGCGCCGAGGATACGATAGCCTCGACCAGAAATGGTCTTCAGCAAATTCCTATCTTTTCCGAGCGCCTTACGAATTGCCGATATGTGAACCTGAATTGTATTGTCTTCGACGACGAGTCCGGGCCAAACGCGCTTCATAAGGTCGTCTTTGGATACAATACCACCTTCCGAAACCACGAGTGTTTCCAGAATTTCAAATGCCCGACTGCCGATGGGTACTGGCGCTCCCATGGCACGCAGCTCTCGCTTAGCGAGGTCAAGCTCCCAACCGCAGAACTCGAAAAGGCCTAGCTCGATCTGTCCCAAAGCACTCTCTCATCCGTCCAGGCAATGGTATTTAGGCCATAAAACCATAGAAACGCCCCCTATTCCAAGGGCACGGGCCGCGCACCAAAGCAGCGATTCAGATTTTTTCAGAATCTCTCATAGTACTTAAGTCCCATTTTGAATCGCTATCCACTAAAAGAAATTCCAGCAGCGATCGCGACAATCAACAGTCGGACGCGAGTACAATTCATTTCTAAGATCTTTGCCCACAGATTCTCGACACAATTTAAAGGAGAATGGCAATGTACACCGGCAACCACCCGCATGCCACAACGCGCAAGGCGCAGAAACTCTCACCGGAAGACGCAATCGTCGTCATCTTGAGTGACGACGATACTATCTCTTCGGCTTTAAACGCAAACATCTGCTTAAACGGTTGGCAGCCGCACCTTTATAAATCTAGAACGGAATTTCTGCCATGCCCAGGGGCGGACTTTCTAGGTTGCGTTGTTCTTGACGCGAGGCTGCCTGATCTCACCGCGTCTGATCTGACACATCTAATATGCGCGCATGCTATCCGTTGCCCGGTGATCGTCCTCACCGGCCATGGCGGTCAAGCGATGACCGTGAATGCAACGAAATTTCATGTCAGCTTCATACCACAGCCCTTCGACTTGAACGCTCTCACGGAAAAGATTGATGCGGCCATTCTGGCCACCGTGGAGATAGGTCGCCTCGAGGGAAACTACCGGACGCTTACGCCGCGAGAGCGGGAAGTCATGAAGTTCGTCGCCGAAGGGCTACTGAATAAGCAGGTGGCGTTCAAATTGAACATTAGCGAGATCACAGTGAAGGCTCATCGCGGTCAGGTCATGAGGAAGATGAACGCCCGAACGTTGCCGCATCTGGTGAACATGGCAGCGAAGCTCGATATCGGCGTGGGATCCCTGCATTAGTTTGTAGCCTGACAGGCGGTCGGGGATGCCGGGAAGCGCCCGACGTCCTATCGGCAGCAAACCCGAGAAGGGATCGGAATAGAAATATATTCCGTTCACTTCGGAGCGGCGGAACTGCCTTTGACGAAGTCCACCATGACGCCTGGCTTGACCATGCCAGCCAGCTCTTCGGCATCCCAGTTCGTCAGCCGCACGCAACCATGCGATCCAACCTTGTCGATGAGCTTCGGCTCAGGTGTCCCATGTATTCCATAGGTCGGTTCGGTCAGGTCGATCCAGACCGTACCAACAGGACCGTTCGGCCCTTTCGGGATCGTCAGGACCTTGTTGTTCTTTCCCTGCTTGAAGTTGCGCTTCGGGTCATATCTGTAGACCGGCATCCTCGCGACGCCCTTGACCTTGTGCTTGCCTGACGGCGCCGGATTGTCTTCGCTTCCGATTGTTGCGGGATAGACTGCAAGCAGCAATCCATCCGCCGCATAGGCGAGCACCTGCCCCGTCTTCCTGTCAGCCTCGATCCTCTTGACCTTTCCGTCCCTTGGAGGACCCGGGTTCACCACCCACACAGTGTCGCCGGGAGCAAACTGCGAAGCCGGGTTGAGCGCATGCACGAGATCGATACCCATGTGGAACCGCTCTGATAACTTCTCGGCAACGCTCGTATATCCCAAGCTCTGCATCTTTGCCTTCTCGCCATAGTCTTCAGGGATCTTCTCAACCAGACCCGCCGCATCCTCTGGCGAGACGACATAGCTATCAACGACAGGAGCATTGCCTTCAAGGCGGGAGGCGACCTCTGGATCCAGCCTCCCATCGACAGGAAGATTGTTCATCGCCTCGAAGCCGGCCACGGCCTTGTCGACATTTTCGCCGGGGAGGCCATCGATCACGCCGGGAGACGAGCCTGCGCGGTCGAGCAGGACCTGAAGACGGACGATCGCAGGGTCTGGATCTCCCGGCGCAAGCTTCTCAGTCCCGATGGACGCAAACGACGCGGTATTGATGTCTTCGGGTCGGAGCTCCCGCGCGGCTGCACCGCCAACGGAGAAGGCCAGAGCGAGCAGCGAGATCGGCAGGGCTGTTTTCATGGACGACAAATGGCCGGCGCCGCAACTTGTTCCAGTGCGAACCGGCCGGGCAGGTGTTCACGATGATTTCAATGTCCAGTCTCTGCAAATTCAGTACAACCGCCCTTTGATCCGAAGGAGATCGTGAATGCCCCGCGAGAGCGTCAACGACTTGATGGCCTTTCTGGCGGTCGCCCGGGAGAAGAACTTTACGCGAGCGGCTGCGAAATTGGGCGTATCTCAATCGGCGCTCAGCCACACTGTCCGCCAGCTCGAGACGCGGCTTGGAATCCGGCTTCTGACCCGTACCACGCGGGCCGTTTCGCTCACCGACGCAGGGGAGCAGTTGTTCCAAGGCGTGGGACCGCACTTCGACGAGATCGATGCTCAACTCGACGCTCTCACCGAGCTCCGGGACAGGCCCGCGGGGAACATTCGCATCACGGCATCCGATCACGCGATCAAATGGATCATCTGGCCGAAACTCCAGCGCTTCCTACCGAACAACCCTGACATCAAGGTGGAGCTGATACGCGAGAACGGGCTGTCTGACATCGTGACCGAGCGCTTCGACGGCGGCGTCCGGATGGGAGAGCAGGTGGCGAAAGACATGATCTCAACACGTATCGGGCCTGATTTCCCTTTTGCCGTCGTCGGCACGCCCTCATATTTCGACGGCAATGGGGTTCCGGAGCATCCGCAGGACCTCGTCCGCCATAACTGCATCAACGAGCGCCTGCCCACATATGGCGGCTTCTGGGCATGGGAGTTCGAAGACAACGGGAAAGAGATCAGGATCAGGGTGGAGGGACAGCTTGCCTTCAATAACTCCTATCAGAGTGTGGAAGCGGCGCTGGACGGACTTGGCCTGGCATACGTACCGGAAGACGTCGCGCTACCTCATATTGTGGAAGGCCGTCTGAGACGCGTGCTGGAGGCCTTTTCCCCACACTGGGATGGCTACCATCTATACTACCCCAGCAGAAGGCAGTCCTCTCCGGCTTTCGTGGCGCTCGTGGACGCCCTGCGCCATCGAGCTTGATAGCCATCTTGCTTTTCTTGGGCGCCCTTTGAGCAGGGAACGCTGACGCGCAGGGATCGCTTTCGGTGGGGCGCTAAATTGAACGCCCATCGGTGACCCTCTCAATGAATTATCTTTGACCGCTTCTCCGCATGCGAAATTCCATCGAGCGTCGCCATAAGCTTTTCGAACTCGCTCAAGACTCGATTGAACTCGGCGTCCTGCATGGCGGCGATTTCCGATATCGTCGAGGACACGGACTCAATCAGCGTGTCGATCCAAACGCAGCGCTCGGCCGGGACATGACCGAGGACCTGCTGCCTATGCGTCTTCAGCTCGCGCAGGATGCGAACGATAAGAGCGCCACGGTCCGCCCTGCTCAAGAACGGAAGCCTTGTCTGCGCCTGCTGGATTTCCGTTATCAGCGTCGTCGCCATCCCCGATCTCCGACGTTCGAATGCAACCAGTTATCACAACCACAGCGTTTCCAACATGGACTTTGGTCTGAGTGACCATATCGGTGCGGTTCAGTACTTTCTTCGCCACCACAGCCGATCGGTTAGTCGCTCGTTGCGACGAGATCTGAAGTGCCGCAGCTGCGCCTTGGTCCTTCCCATGGTTGATAAGTATTGTCCTCCGGACGATACGACCTGTAGCGAGCAGCGCACCGAGCCGCCGCCTGTGCATTCACCTTCGTGGCGACGCCCTCATCGGCTTCGGCGACGATCTTCTGGAATGGCGAAGAGCACTCGCGGATCCCGCCGCTATAGGATCGATAGCTATTGGTCGCAGGGTCGAAGGAACGGTAGCGTTGCGCGCACCAAGCAAGGTGCTCGGCAGAAAGCTTTGGCTGCGGTGTCTGGAGTTCGGCTGTTGACGGGCGATCGGAAACCGGCTTCGCCCTGGAGGTGGTGATAGCAGGCGCCTCGGTGACGTAGCTGGAGTAGAGAGGCGGAATTCGCTCGTATTGCTGCTGCCGGATATCGACTTTCACCGGTGCCGTCGTCCACAGATCGCGCGACGTCAGATCTTTAAAGGCATGAGGTTCCGAGTTCGCGACGACGTAGGACGCGACAGATGCGGCAGCCATGCAGGCCCCGACCGAGCTTAAGATCCCAAAGACGACGGATGCGATGGCTTTCATTGTCCTGACCCCTGCTGTTGAGCCTGCGGAACCCAGACGCGGCCGGCGGTGCTATCATGCCGGCCGCCGGTGGCGACAAGCACGGCGACAATGCCGGCGATTGCCAGCAGGATGGCGATCAGCGGCACGGCCAAACCTGCGGATTTCTCTTCGGAATAGATCACGTTCCCTCTCCTCGGCCCCGGCGGCGGCGGTCGCCGCCGGGCACCGGCCGTTATGCCGAGATGATGTAGACGATCGTGAATGCAGAGGGATCGACGATGACGATCCGGCCGTCCGCGAGGAGGAAGAAGCGGTAGGCCTTGTACTGCGGTACGATCTCCACGATCCGCGGCGGCAGCGGCTCGAGCCTGATCTTCTTCGGAATGGTCGTGCCGACCGAAACCGTGAAGTCCACCTCCCGAACCGGCTCGACGTGAACTTCTTTGACAACGGTACGGATTTCCGTCTGCTGCTCGACGGAGATGTTCACGTTGGTCGTGTTGTTCGTCTCGGTCTTCGTGGTTTTCTGAGTGCTGCTGTCGACGGATGTGTTGTTGGTCTTGCTGTTCGACTGGGTCTCAGTCGAGCCGCTGGAAGACTTCGCGTCGCCAGACTTCTGGGTCTCGCTGGAGCCGGTCGATGTGCCGGTGTTCTCGCTGCCGGCAGGCTTCTGGCTTTCCGTCGAGGACTGCCCCGACTTGGGAGACTTCGAAGCATCCGGGCTTCCGTCGGAGGTGTCCGTGCCTGCGGCACCGGAGCCGGTTTCGGTCGAGCTTCCGGACTGCGTCTTGGCACCGGGCTGAGTTGTCGTCTGACCCGAGGAGCCATCCGTGGAGGTTCCGGTCGACGCCCCCGACGAGTTTCCGTCGGAGCCGGAAGGTTGCTGCTGCGCATCCTGGCTACTCGATGCTCCTGCGCCACCCGAGGAGGTGGCGCCCCCCGCATCCGGTTGCTGGGTCGCACCACCGCTGGACTGGTTGTTTTGGGCAGCACCCTTCTTGGGAAGGATTGGTGCATCCTGCGCTGAGGCGGCCATGATACCGACCGGCGAAACGCCGATCGAGAGTGCCGTCATCAGCGCTGCGAGTGTCTTGGTCTTCATAACAATCTCTCTGCTTTTTTGGCCGCACGACGGCGCTTCCGTCTGTCGTGCGGCGCTTCTCAGGTTTTAAGATGATTTGCGGAGCAATGACGCGGCAGTGGCTGCGTCGCATCAGGTCACTTGATGACCTGGATCACCTTGCGGGACGACGGTTCGACGATGACACGTTCATCATTGACCACCGCATAAGCATAGGTCGGGTCATCCGGAATAGGCGTCACGACGACCGTCTCCGGCAGGGGCTGGCCGACGACAATCTTCTCCTTCACGACCACGCGCGCCGATGGTGCTGGAGCCTCGCGGACATAGGTGACGACCTTTTGCGGCGGCGGATCGATCGCCGTGCCAACAACGGCCCCGGCAACGCCACCGACAGCAGCACCGACGGGGCCACCGACGATCGCACCGGTAACCGCGCCACCCGCCGCACCATTAACGGTCGAGGACTGGGCGAATGCGACGCCCGACATGAGGCTCGCGGCAGTGGCCGCACCGACGATAAGCTTGGAGAGCATTTTCTCCTCCTTCTGTTTCGAGGCGGCCTTCGTGACCGCTGCAAAACCAACTAGCTGGAGGCAGGGTCGTTCCACGCCCCGGACCTCAGTCCGATGGCCTCGGCCTTTGGTCCTAAAACCCATTTCAATATCGGTCGCCGGCGCTAATTGCGGATCGAAGGCCCTGTCGTCGCGGGCATTGAGGAGACTGAAGGAGATGGCACGATCCAACCGTCGGGAGGCGGGACGCAGGCGCCTGGCGATGCGCCTGCCGCAGATGCGCAAGCTGATCATGGAAACCTGCGACCCGTGGCAGCTCGAGCTCTTCGAAGCCTACCAGATGGCCGTCGAAGCGCGTGACGCAGTTCGACGGCATCGGTTCAATTCGAACCTGGTGCGGGAATATGACGAGACCTGCTCGGAGATAGAACGGCACGTCATCCGAGCCATGCGCGAGCCTTCCTACGCGCAACGCACAAGCTGACCGCGGTGAGCCGTCATATCTCGGTGGGCAGGAACTTTTGGACATTCAAATATGGAGGAACCGCATGATTGCCGCCGTACGCTGACGAGAATTATGACACACGGCCGACGACAACCAATGCACTCATGCCGCCGCACGGATGCACTCCGTGGCGCGATTCCAGTTGCTCGGCCACTTCATCGACGATTTCCAAAATGCGCCCCGGTGCCCGCTTTTCGATCTCTCCTCTGAGCGGAGAGCCTTGACAGAAGGCTGCAGCGACATCGTGCGCGGCCGCGACGGAGGTCAACTCGATCCGCTCGCAGGAAACCGAATCAAATCCAGCCGAAGACATCTGTGTCTTGATCGTATGAGGGTCGAAATAGGAATATGGCAGGCGACTTAGAAAGTCCGGCGGGTCGGACCGAAAGAGGCCTGCCAGGCATTCGTCCACATATCTCGCGAAGTCGTTAGCAGAAAGCGAATCCCAGGTCGCAAACAGGAAACGACCGCCGCTCCGCAACACTCTTGCAGCTTCGCCATAGGCCTTCAGCTTATCCGGAAAGAACATCACCCCGAACTGGCAGACGACGAGATCGAACATCGAGGGCGCGAAGGGGAGATTTTGCGCGTCGGCGTGCATCCAGTGTGTCCGCGACATCGTCAACGATGGTGCGCCGACGTCGATCATCGGCTGGCTGAGGTCGGTGGCAACGAGTTCCGTTGCATGATCGAGTGTCGCCCGCAAAGCGCGTGTCAAAGCGCCGGTCCCCGCAGCAACCTCGAGAACGCTGCCCGGTTTCAACCGTTCGGCGACGATCGCCAGCTCCGACGCATAGGGTTCGAAGAGGATCGGGACGAGAAGGGTGTCGTAAAGGTTGGCAACGCCTTCCTCGAACGGCGCGAGAGAAGAGGCAGATGCTTCATAGGCGTTGCTTTCGATATCTATGGAAATCGTCACGTACAAGCCTCCAAACCTTGGTCTGTCGATCGTGAAATATGACTGAATCCGTTGATGTCTATGGGCGTCAGACCTTGGTCCCAGCCCTGTCGGACCGAAGTCCCTGGAGTGGAACGCGCGTCGGACTCGCGCCGTTTCGAACGATAGCGAAGGAGATCCGAACATGAATCAGAGTCATAGATCCCGAGTGAATGACGCCTGTAACGCGTCCGTCTTCGCACTTGTTATCGTTCTGGCCGCCCTTCTCTACTTCTTCGGCGCAGCCATGTCCGGCGATACCGTGGGGTTGACCCAGAGCATAAGAGGCGCCGAGGTGTTCGACACGAGGAATTTGCCCTGACGCTGTTTGGAAAACTCTGAAGACGCGGTAGGTTCATCGGCAAGTCTATTATCGGTATCAAAATGAATTGGCTTCGCCGCTGGAATGCCCGCTCACTCGCCTCCCAGTTCTTCATCGCGGGTGGGCTCATTTCGATTGCCGCCATGTTCGTGGTGGGCTTTTTCGTGAGCCACCTCATAGAGGAGACCGTCATCCACAATTCGGGCGCGGCGACAGCGCTTTATGTGGACAGCGTGATCGCGCCGCTCCTTCCCGATATGCAAACCGAGTCATTGCTTGATGAAGCGAGTGCTCAGGCTCTGGATGAGACGCTCGGTCAGGGTGCACTCGGCAAACGCCTTGTTTCGTTCAAGCTGTGGCGGAGCGACGGCACCATCCTCTATTCGAACGAGAAGGAGCTGGTGGGCAGGAAGTTTGCGGTCAGCGACAAGCTGCAGAGGGCATTCGCAGGGTCTCTCGTCGCGCGTTATGAAATCGCCAACGATCCGGAAAGCGACACAGAGCGCGCACTCGGCAAGCCGCTGATGGAGATCTATAACCCGGTGCTTCAGCCGTGGTCCGGACAGGCGGTCGCCGTTCTTGAGTTCTACGAGACAGCCGAAGGCCTGGGCGATAGTCTGGCGCGTGCAAGGCTCCGGAGCTGGGGCGCCGTCGCCGCCCTCACGGCGACCTTTTTCCTTGTTCTCTCCGTTCTGGTGTTCCGGGGTAGCCGCACGATCGAGGCGCAGCGCAAGGATCTCAAAGACCGGGTCACCGAACTCTCTGCGCTGCTGGCGGAAAACCGCGGACTTCAGCGGCGCCTGCAGCGCGCCTCCCAGCGTGCGGCGGCGCTGAACGAAACATATCTGCGCAGCATCGGTGCCGATCTGCATGACGGTCCGGCCCAGCACATCGCCTATGCCTCATTGCGCCTGGACAGCGACGTGTTGATCAATGCGTCCACCCAGCCCGAAGCGCGTGAGAAGGAGCTTGCCTGGATACGCTCGAGCCTTGCCGAAGCGATGACGGAGATCCGCAATATCTGCAGAGGCCTGGTGCTTCCACACATCGAAAAATCCTCGATCACCGAGATCGTCACGCGGGTCGTCGAAGCGCATCAACACAAGACCGAAACACCTGTCGAAACTGTTATCGACGAGGACGGACCGGAACTTCCTCCAGCCGTGAAGATCTGTATCTATCGCTTCGTTCAGGAAGCCTTGAACAACGCCTATCGCCACGGCGGCGGCGTTCAGCAGGCTGTCAGAGCCGTCTCGCACAAGGGTCATGTCCGTGTCGAGGTCAGCGATCACGGCGACGGCTTCGATCCGACCGAGGTGAGGCCAACGAGCCTCGGCCTCGTGGGTTTGCGCGAGCGCGTCGACAGCCTGGGAGGTTCCTTCGACATCAAGACAGGCGAAGGAGGAACGACCGTGACCATGATCTTTGAGCCAATGGAAGTGGGAGAGTAGGAATGACATCAATCACCATCGGCGTCGTGGATGATCATCCGCTTTTTCGCGAGGGTGTAACGCGCAGCCTATCCGAAATCAGCGGCTTTATCGTCGTTGGCGAGGGGGCCAGCAGCGATGATGCGGCGATGATCGCTTCGGACAACCGCCCCGACATCATGCTCCTCGATGTCTCGATGCCCGGCGGCGGGCTTTCTGCGATCAGTGACGTCCTTGCGCGGAGCCCCGCAACGAAAGTGCTGATGTTGACGGTATCCGAGGAGGTGGACACCTTACTGGGAGCTCTGCAACGGGGCGCGATGGGCTATGTTCTGAAAGGTGTTGGTTCACGTGGCCTCGCCGAAGCAATCCAAACCGTCCTGCGTGGCTCGCGATATATATCGCCGACGATGTCGGCGAAAGTCATGGAAAATTCCTTGAATGGCGGAACCTCCGACAAAAGCAGCCTGACGCCACGGGAACGCGAGGTGATGGATCTTGTCGCTCAAGGCCTGTCAAACAAGCATATCGGCTTGCGTCTCAACCTGCAGGAAAAGACTGTGAAACACCATATGACCCAAATCCTGAGCAAGCTCGGCGCCTCAAACCGGACCGAAGCGGCTCTACAGTGGCGCGAACGGCGCTGAGACGGATTATCACCCGCCTATCATGCGTCAGCGAAGAAAGCGGCTCATCCGGCGGGTATCGTTTGCCGTTGCTTGTCGACTGATGATCGTCCGGCCCTTCGAGTCCTTCATAATGTAGCGACCGCGTTGCAGGGTTTCAGTGATGCCGTTCGAATGACGGACGTCGATGGAGCCATCGGACGCCGCTGTCGCTCTCGCGCCCGATCTTGCTGACGATCCTGTGCTAGAGGAAGACGATCTTCCACCACCGGCGGAATTTCCACCATTGCCGTTTCCCGAACCGCTATTGCCGTTGCCGCTGCCGCCACCATTGCCATTCCCTCCCCCGTTGCCATTGCCATTACCGCCGCCGTTGCCATTCCCTCCACCATTACCGTTGTTGCCGTCCTTTGCCTGCGCAAAGTCCGCCGCCAGAACAGGAAGGGAACCGCCGAAATTCAAACTGACTGGTGATGCAGCAGCGATGAGAGCGACGGCCGCACTGCCGCCCAGCCTCAGAAAATCGCGTTTCCGGATACTCATGCCATAGCCTCATTCGTCCGTTCGTTGCCGCTTCCCATGCAATACGACGTATGAGACTTTTCGCTGTTCCGAGTAAAGAATGCAACCGACCTAGGTAGTAGGTGCGGCAAGACTTTGGTCCGCCGCTCGCCGATTGTAATGCTTGTTATCGGAAAAATGTCGCATGGTGGCACCTCAAGCGCACCTCTGCGAGGGGCTGTTCGTGCATCGCTGTTAAGCGCCGAAGCATTCTATGGAACTTCTCCGCTTTTCGCCGCTTTGTTTGTTCAAGGTGCAACAGAGGAAACTTCCATGGCAAACCCGAACGAATCCCCCGCAGTCCAGTCCATGCGAAAAGAACAGGCAGAGCAGCGGAAGCAGGCGCGAAAAGGCGAACTCGACAAAGCAATTGAGGATACTTTTCCTGCGTCCGACCCGGTGTCTGCCACTCACACTTCTATTCCCGCCGGACGCAGCGACGTCGAAGCGGCTGAGCGTGTGAAGCGGGAGCCGGATCCCGCTAGACTGGACGAGCAATATCCATTTGTCGATCAAGCTCTGAACTCGACGGGCGACACTGCCCGCTCCTCCGACGCCTCCGGCGTCGATCGCCAAGGAATGCGATCTCTTCAGAGAGAAGCAAGCCGCGTCGCTGAGTCCGCATCGGAACTGGCGTCCGGATCGGCTCGCCTGGCAAAGGCCGAAGCCCGCACATTCGTCCATGATCTCGAGGATCGCATACGCCGGCAGCCGCTGACGGCCGCGGCGATCGTGGCCGGTATCGCCTTCGTCTTTGGCGCGACGCGTTGAGGAGCCAGCCATGGCAGCGCGATGGACCGGCGGCTGTCTTTGCGGATCCTGCCGGTACGAATTCGCCGGTGATCCGCCGCATTCGGGTTACTGCCACTGTGACATGTGCAAGAAGGCGACCGGAGGCCCTTTCGCGGTCCTGGTCCAGGCGAGGATCGACGACCTTGCCTGGACGGCCGGTACGCCCAAATCGTACCGATCGTCGCCGATCGCCACGCGCGGCTTCTGCGGCAAGTGCGGAACACCACTCTATCTTCAGTACGATGGCGACGAACTGATCCGGGTGACCGTCGGCTCGCTCGACCGCCCGGAGAAAATCAACCCGGCGGGACACTATGGTGTGGAGAGCCGCCTAAAATGGGCCGATTGCGGACGGGGACTCCCTGAGGAGGACACTCAGGAGCGCTTTTAGATCTTGCCCGGCATCGCCCGGGCTTCCGGGGGGCTCATGAAAATCGCAACCTACAATGTCAACGGCATCAACGGGCGGCTGGAAATCCTGCTGCGCTGGCTCAAGGAGGACGCCCCTGATGTGGTCTGCCTCCAGGAACTGAAGACAGACGATGCCAGGTTTCCGCGAAAGGAGATCGAACAGGCCGGCTACGGCGCCATCTGGCACGGACAGAGATCCTGGAACGGGGTGGCCATCCTGGCGAAGGGTAAGACACCGATACTGACGCGTCGCGGTCTTCCTGGTGATCCTGACGATACCCACAGCCGGTATGTCGAAGCTGCCGTCGACGGCATCCTGATCGGATGCCTGTATCTTCCCAACGGCAATCCGTTTCCGGGCGCAAAGTTCGATTACAAGCTGCGCTGGTTCCGCCGTCTGCAGGAGTACGCCGCCGAACTCCTGGAGCTCGATGTACCTTCGATTCTGGCCGGCGATTTCAACGTCATGCCGACGGAGATCGACGTCTACAAGCCTGAGCGCTGGCTGGACGACGCCCTCTTCAGGCCGGAAGTGCGCAAAGCCTATGCTCATCTCGTCGCTCAGGGCTGGACCGATGCCGTCAGACATCTGCATCCGGGAGAGCACATCTACACCTTCTGGAAATACTGGCGGAACAGCTTCGAACGGGATGCAGGGCTTCGGATCGACCACTTCCTGCTCAGTCCGGCAGTCGCGCCGTTGCTTCGATCGGCAACCGTCAGGAGAAAGCCCCGCAGCTGGGCGCATACGAGCGACCACGCGCCCGTCATGATCGAGCTCGACTTTTCCGCAGCTGGAGCAGATCTGTAAGCCGCGATGTCGATCTCAGAGGAACCAGGGAACCTGCAATGTCGGTCGGAGTTAGCTGGTAAAGGAGATTGTCCAATGCCTACGAATTCCATCCCCAATTCCGCAAAGCTTCCGCCGAAGTCACTGAATGAGGACACTCAGGACGACGAATTGCCCGAGGCCAATGTCGATGACCAGCGTAAGCCGCCAATCAGCATGGGCAGCAGCCGCGAGGCGGGCGACGGTGTCACCGATACCGATCCGGAAACAGGCCGCGCCGACCGGAAGGACCGCATCCCTGCCCCGCAATTCTCCAACCGGAAGTAACCGCTATGGGCGAAAGCAAGAACTACCTGAACACCGACGAAATCCAGGCCGACGACCAGTTGTCGCCGAAGCCGGTCGAAGGAAAGGACCCGCCGCGGAACGTGCGCAAAAGCGAGGAAGCCGTCGCCGAAGGTTCTGACGAGACCGAACGCATCCGTGTTCCGCCGCCGGTGCCGAATCCCGATTGATCAACACACGCCGCGAGGGCGATGCGGAGCCTTATCCATCCGTGCCGCGGTCGTAGATACGGCCGGTCAACCAGGCCGGCCAGTCCCGCTCGAAGAAGGATCTGGCGCTCTCGTCAAAGCTGCGGTTCGGACGTGTGGAAAGCGTGATCTCATTGCCATCGAGCCGCACGATAATCTGCTGTTCCCGGTGCGCTTGGCGTTCCTTTCGGAAGCGATAGTCCTGTAACGGCCCTGAGTTCGCCAGCGGAAGAGATTCGCCCTCCGCATGGCATATCGCGCGCGCGCCACGGCTGCCGCCGCCGTTGCGAATGAAGAAATCAAGCGCGCTGAGCACGGCTTCCGAAGCAAGCGCCATATGCCGCCATTGCACGCCGCGAACCGCCTCCGCTGCTCGACCGTAGGCGACGCCGTTAGCGCGAATTTCAGCATTCAGCTTGCGTGCTTCAATCAGGGCACCGCTGACACTTTCCTGATCGCAGAGGATGCCGGCCTTGTCGCTCATTCGTGCCTGCACTTGCGAACGGATCGATTTGACGGTGAGCGGGCTCTCGGTCCGAAGGACGGCAAGGAGGTCGGCGATACCTGCCTCTGCTGTACCGGTTATGTCCCCCGTGGGGTACCGCTTTGCCCTGCAGGTCGCGCTGATGTGCTCTGCCGCGCGGGTACCGAAGACCTGCCCGGCATTGAGCGCTGCTCCACCCGGCCTCGTCACGCCGTGTGTGCCCGCTGCCTCTCCGACCGCGTAACAGCCGCCGAGACTGCTGCGGCCCCAGGTGTCGACCATGATGCCGCCGTTCATGTGCTGGTTGCTGACGGCGAATTCCAGCGGCTCCTCGGCAATGTCGATCTTGTAGCGGCGATAGAGTTCGATCGCGAGCGGGTTCATATGCTTCAATCGATCGATCGGCATGTCCTGGTCGGCGCCGGCCTTGCCGAGATAGTCGCGGACGTCTTCATCCAGTCTTTCCAGGCTGAACGGCAGGTCGCCCGGCACGGATAGGGGATTGCGATTCAAGTCCATGAAGACGCGCCGCCCTGCGGCGGTTTCGCGGGAGATGGCAAGGTCGACCAGGCTTGAGCCGAAGTCGAGCATGCGCGTCGCGTGAAATGGCCATTGATAGCCCTTGCGGAAGACGTTCGACGCCAGCTCCTGCGTGCTGCGGTAGTATTCTGCCAGGAAATGGCGTTCGGCGCCGTCTGAATCGAGCGAGTAGATATGCGGGATCGCCTGGACATAGGTGCCGGACAGGTTCCAGGGGAACCCTTCTCTGCGTGTTCCGATGCCAAACTGGCTTTCGGTCAGGTTGACGAGTTCGACGCCTGCCTCGAGCGCCAATCCGAGAGAGCCGAAGCAACCGTTGGGATATACGCTGTCGCGATAGAGTTCGCCCGGGCCGCCGGCGGCGAGCACGATCACGCCGGTGACGAACAGCGCGATGCCCAGCGGGTTCTCCTCCGTACGGTCGGTAGCGCGCATAGCGAGAATGCCGACGACGTGGCGGTCAGCGCCAGCGCCCTCGGTGAGGATCTTTACCGCGGTGGTCTGGTTGTAAAACGGCACTCCGAGCCGGATCGCCTCCTCGGCCAACACCTTAACCATCAGGCGCGAGGTGCGCGGGCCACAACTGGTGGCGCGGCCGACCTCGTCATGGTCGGTCTGATATCTGAGCGTCCCGCCAAGCGGATCCTGCGGCAGCGGCAGACCTAAGAACTGGAGCGATGCCATCATCCGTGAAGAGCCTACCGCCTCGACATAGGCCGTGTCCTCGTCCATGGCGCCGCCGCTGCGGATGGCGCGCGCCATTGCGTTGTAATTGTCGCCCTGATCGGCCGTATTTGCCGTGTGCAGGGTCTGCTTGTCCGATCCAGAACAGGCCGAGGTTCCACCCCACGCGCTTTGGCTGACAACGACGACGTCGTCGCCGCGCCGCTTCATTTCCACCGCCGCACGCAGACCTGCCGCGCCGGATCCGACGACGACGCAACCGGCTCGATAGATCGGCGCCTCGACGCCGGCGAGCCGGACCACGTCCGAAGGTCCGGGCTCGGTTGGGAGCCGCGGCATGTCGACATCGGTCAGTGCGTCAAGAATTTCCTGCGGAACGTCTATGGTCATCGGCGTTCAACCCAGCGGGATGTCGACCCAGCGCCTTTGCCGGGAGGACTCCATGCATGCGTCGACAATCTGGCAGATGTGATGACCTGTATCGAATGTCGGCCACATCGGCCTGTTTGCAACGATCGAGCGGATCACCTCGGCCACCTCGATGATCTTGCTTTCATTGTAGCCCAGGCCGAAATTCGGCAGAGGAAGGAAGGCCCGGAAGGTGGGGTTCTCAGGACCCACGTCGATCTCGCGAAAGCCGCGCCGCCCCGTCCGGTCTTCGTTGGAGTAGAAGCGCAGCCGGTTTATCTCGTCATAGGTATAGGCGATGCTGCCTTTCGTTCCATAAATTTCGTAGGTCTGCATGAACTTGCGGCCGGTCGCGACACGGCTGAAATCGACGACCCCGCCGGCGCCGTTCTCGAACCGGCACAGCAGATTGGTTGCATCAGGATTGGTAATATCAGCCCAGGTCTCATTGCCTGTCAGTTTCACCTGCTCGCCATAGGCAAGGCCCTCAACGACAGGCCGGCGCGGCGTCACAATGAGATTGTCGGCGATCAGGGAACTGACGCGGCCGACCAGGAAATCCATGAAGCTGAAGATGTGCGAGCCGGTATCACCGACGATCCCGGTCGGTGCAAGCTTTCCATCGGCGCGCCACATGAAGGGCGCGCTCGGATCGCCATACATGTCGACGTGCTGGCAGCCGCGGAACAGCTTGATCTCGCCGATTTCGCCGGATTGAATGATGTCTTTCGCCAGATCATGGACGGGATTTCGAGGAAAGGCGTGTCCGACGCGGGTAATGACACCCTTCGCCCGGGCGATGTCGGCCAGTTCCCGCGCCTCGGCGGCGGTGTTTGCCAATGGCTTCTCGCAATAGACATGTTTGTCGGCCAGCAAGGCCGCCTTGGCCACCTGATAGTGAAGGTGGTCAGGCAGGCAGATATCGATCAGATCGACATCCGGATCAGCGACCGCGAGATTCCAATCCTGAAGAATTCTTGCACCCGGCGCCCTGTGGGAAAGATCCCCGCCTGCCTTCGAGGGGCCTTCGACGAGAGCGACGATCCGTGCCGTTCCGTCCGACACTCCGAAGAAGTGCGGAAAGGTCTGATAGGCCATCGTGTGGACCTTTCCCATCCAGCCCGAGGCGCCAAGCACTGCAACTCTGACTTCAGACATTGTCGTCTCTCCTCTCGATATGGCTTACCGGATTTCGACGCGGGCCCGAGGCCTCGCATCGTTACGTTCGTAGGCGAAGATGGTGGGGGAAAGTGCCGGCAAGCCCCGAATGAGGTCCGAGCCTTTTTCGCCGACCATGATCGTCGGCGCGTTGGTATTGCATGACGGCACGCGCGGCATGACGGATGAGTCGCAGACCCTGAGGCCTTCCAAGCCATGGACTTTGAGATCAAGCCCGACAACCGCGTCGGGTCCTCTCCCCATCTTGCAGGTGCCGACCGGATGATGGTCGGTCTTTGCGTTGGCGCAGCCGTAGTCGAAAAGCTGTTCGTCGGTCATGATCTTCGGTCCGGGTAGCCTTTCGGCCATGACATAGGGCTTCAGCGCCGCCTGCTGCATGATCTCGCGAGCGAGCTTCAGCCCTTCCAGGGACATCGTCCTGTCGTGGGGATCGGACCAGTAGTTGGGGTCGATCAATGGAGCGGCAGCTGGGTCCGAGGATGACAGACGTACCGTGCCCCGCGAGCGCGGATGCAGATAGGCGGAGTTAAGCGTCACGCCCGCATTCTTGAGCCGTTCGACGCCGGCTTCGATGCCCGAACCCAGGCCGAGGTGAAACTGGATATCAGGAGAACGGGCTTCAGGATCGGCATACCAGAAGCCGCCGGTCTCGAAGAGCGACGAGGCGACAGGACCGGTGCGGAACAGGACATATTGGATGCCGGCCCAAAGTGTCCGGTGGAACTTTGCGACGCCATCATAAGTGTGATCGCCCGTGCATTCGGCAATGACGAAAAGATCCAGGTGATCCTGGAGGTTGCCGCCGACACCCGGCAGATCGTGGAGCACCTTGACGCCCACCGACTTGAGATAGTCGGCCGGTCCTATGCCGGACTGCAAAAGCAGCTTCGGTGATCCGATGGCGCCGGAGGAAACCAATACTTCGCGGTCGGCGCGCACGATCTCCTGGCCGTGCGAGGTCACGATCTCGACGCCTGTCGCACGGGCTCCCTCCACGATAATACGCGCGACGCGCGTGCCCGTCCTCACCGTCAGGTTCTTCCGGTCCTTGATCGGCGAGAGATACGCGAGCGATGCCGACGACCGGCGACGGTTGCGCTGCGTCAGCTGATAAAATCCCACGCCTGCCTGTTGGCGTCCGTTGAAGTCGTGATTGTAGGGAATGCCGAGCTCCTGCCCTGCACGGATATAGGCGTCGCAGATCGGCAGCGGCGCAGCCGGCATCGAGACGCCGAGCGGACCGCCATAGGAGTGGTAGTCGTCGGCGAAGCGCTGGTTGTCTTCCGCACGTTTGAAATAGGGAAGGATCGAACGATAGTCCCAGCCCTCGCAGCCGTCTTCACGAGCCCAGAGGTCATAATCCACCGCGTTTCCACGCGTGTAGAGCTGTGCGTTGATGGACGAGCCGCCACCAATGACTTTCGCCTGCGTATAACGAAGCACGCGGCCTTTCATGTGTTTCTGGGGAACGGTTTCCCATCCCCAGCTGGCGACGCCTTTGGTCATCTTGGCGAAGCCCGCGGGCATGTGAAAAAGCGGATTCCAGTCGCCTCCACCCGCCTCGAGCAGGAGGATGTTGACATCTGGATCTTCGCTCAGCCGATTTGCAAGCACGCATCCTGCAGGGCCGGCGCCGGTGATGATATAGTCGAAACTCATCTTACTGTCCTATTTTGTCCGTTCGGTCTGCCAGCGCGTCTCGTGCCTGCAAGTCCTTCGACGCGATGTGATCTGCCACTCTCAGTGCCTGGGCGGCGATAGTAAGCGCAGGATTCACAGCGGCCGATGTGGGGAGGAAACTGGCGTCGAGGACGAAGAGATTTTCGTGATCATAAGACCGGCAATAGGCGTCGAGCGGCGCGGCCGCGGGATCGTTTCCGATGCGGATCGTTCCGCACTGATGGGAGGGCGTGCGCTTGTCGAAGGGCCTCGCCAGCACGATCGGAAACCCGATCGACTTCAGGATTGCCTTCAGCCTGGCGACAAGCGCGAGATGAGCGTCCCAGTTGGTTCGTTGCCATTGGAGAATAATCCGATCTCCATCCACCATGACCCGGCTTTCGGGATTAGGAACGTCCTCGCTCATCGCATAGAAGTCGATGGCATGGCCGGTGATGAAGCGCAGGAGCCATTCCGGAGCCTGGGGCAGAGAGCCCTTGAGAACCTTTTCAGAGATGCGACCGAGGAGTTGCACGTTGCCGAGGGGCGGCCCTCCCTCCCCGTCGGAGAGATAGAAATCGTTGAAGGCAAAAGTCTTCTGGTAGATGGAGGTGTTCCTGAACCGCGGCGAGACCCCGATGACCGCGGAGGCATTGTGGTTCATGAAGTTGCGGCCCACTTGGTCGGAAGAATTCGCCAGACCCTTTGGGAAGCGGTCGTTTTTCGAGCGCAGCAAAAGAACGGACGATTGCACTGCGCCGGCAGCAAGGATCACGATCTCAGGTGAAACAGTCAGCGTCTCCCCGTTCTTGACATAGGTCACCCGGTCGATCCGGCTCCCCGCTCCCGTGTCAAGCCTCGTCACGCGCGCATTGGTTTCGAGCCGGACGTTCTCGTGGCTCAGCGCCACTGAAAGGGCTGCGGTCTCGGCGTCCATCTTGCCGTCGCGGGCGTTGGGGTGCGCATCCCACGGCGTGCGTGCTTTGGAGAGCCAGGCGTCAAGATCGAGGCCGAGCGGTAGAGAAAACGGATGCAGGCCTTTCCGCTTGAGACGCGCCCTGATATCGGCAATCGGCGCCTCGTCCGGGACGGGCGGGTACTCGTAGGCAGCCGAGTGGTGCGGTTCTGTGGGGTCTTCGCCAAGGCTGCCGCGGACCTGATACATGCGTTCGGCCTGGCAGTACCACGGCTCTAAGGCTTCATACGGAAACGGCCATGCCGGCGACACGCCCTCCCGGTGCTGGATGACGTCGAAATCTTGCTTGCGATAACGTGACAACACGGCGCCGTAGAACTTCGAATTCCCGCCGACATTGTAGTAGTTGCCGGGATTGAACCCCTTGCCGCTTGCCTCGTACCAGGTTTCCTTCGGTCGAAAATGTCCCCGCTGGAAGATCGCGCGCTGGTCGCGGTTGACCGGAAGGTCGGCGATCTGATCACCGGCTTCGAGGATCAATATCTGCGCACCGATCACGGCCAGGCCGGCCGCGACCGTGGCGCCGCCGACGCCTGAGCCGATGATGACGATGTCAGGTGAACCGCTCATGTTAGCACCTGGCCCTCACGCGATCCGCGCCTGTGTTTCGGGATCGAAGAACACGGCCTTATCGAGATTGAAGGCGAGGCGGGTGTTTTGTCCTGGCGCGATGCCGGTATCGGCGCGCAGGCGGGCGACGACGGATTTGCCGCCGAGCTTGGTGACGGCGAAGGTGTCGGAGCCGGCCGGTTCGACCACCTCGATCAGGCAGTCGCCCTCGGTCAGCGAG
>NZ_JAWDIW010000005.1:0-438902 GCF_032464805.1 Rhizobium sp. 10PS4
GGATCCAACTCCACTACGTCTATTTCGGGCGTACCGATTGATAGATCTGCGGCGTTCCGGCTCCCTTTGGGACCGCGAACACATCATAGGAGGCCTGCGGATCGTTGCCCATGCCGAGCGAGCCGGAGGGCATTCCGGGAACTGCCAGGCCGGCGATATCAGGCTTCTCGCGGAGCATCCGATGGATTGCCTCCAAGGGAATATGCCCTTCCAGATATTTTCCTTCCACGACGCCGGTATGGCAGCCCTGCACGGCGTCCGGCACGTTGTACCTCGCCTTGATGGCAGACAGATCGGTGGCGTCCTCGACCGTGACTGAGAAGCCGGCCTTCGTTAACGCATCGGCCCAGGCATGGCAGCATCCGCAATTCGGATCCTTGTAGACGGTGACGCCGGTAGCCGCCTTCGCTGTGCTACTCATCATGACGGCGACGCATGTGGCTGCACCGCTTATGAACGCTCTCCTGTTCATCTGTTTTCTCCCTTTGCGAGCATCGAGGATGAGCCCGCAGGCCTGTCCTTCTTATCTCATTCGGCAGCCTGCAGTTCACCCGATTGATCGGCGGCGGCAGCAGCGCTTTCCGAAGCGGCTGGCAGTCGCCACCCCTTGATCAATCCGTAGACGGCCGGAATGACGATCAGCGTCAGCAGCGTCGAAGACACCATGCCGCCGATCATCGGCACGGCGATGCGCTGCATGATCTCCGATCCGGTTCCAGTTCGCCAAAGGATCGGAACGAGACCCGCCATGATGGCGACGACGGTCATCATCTTCGGTCGGACGCGCTCGACCGCGCCGACCATGATCGCTCTGTTAAGGTCCAACTTCGAGAAGGCGCGGCGTTCCTTTTCGCAGGCCTCGCGCTGCTCTTTCAGGGCGTGGTCGAGGTAGATCAGCATGATCACGCCTGTCTCAGCCGCAACGCCCGCGAGCGCGATGAAGCCGACGGCGACCGCCACCGAGGCATTGAAGCCCATCCACCACATCAGCCAGATGCCGCCAACGAGCGCGAATGGCAAGGACAGCATGACGATCATCGTCTCCGTCAGCGCTTTGAAGTTGAGATAGAGCAGCAGGAAGATCAGCGCCAGCGTCAGCGGGACGACAACGGCGAGCCGCGCCTCGGCCCGTTGCAGGTACTCAAACTGGCCGCTCCAGGCGACCGAATAGCCGGGCGGCATCGTCACCTTCTCGGTGACGGCCTGCTGAGCCTCCGCCACATAGCCGCCGAGATCGCGGTTGGCGATGTCGACGTAGATGTAGACGGCAAGCTGACCGTTCTCCGTGCGAATGGTCGTCGCGCCACGGGTCAGCTTGACGTCCGCCACTTCGCCGAGAGGAATGGTTCCCCCACCGGGCAGGGATATCTGCACTCCCCTGGCGATGGATTGCGGATCGCTTCGCAACGCCCTTGGATACCGGATCGCCACGCCATAGCGTTCCCGGCCTTCGACGGTCGAGGTGACGACCTCGGAGCCGAGTGCCATGCCGACGACGTCCTGAATGTCGTTGATGGTCAGCCCGTAGCGGCCGAGCGCCGTTCTGTCCGGGACGATGTCGAGATAGTAGCCGCCGATCACGCGCTCCGCATATGCGCTCGACGTTCCGGGGATCGTTTTCAGCACGGTCTCGATCTGCCGGGCGACCTTCTCCATTTCACCGAGATCGGTTCCGTAGACCTTGACGCCGACCGGCGTCCTGATCCCGGTAGACAGCATGTCGATGCGGGCGCGGATCGGCATCGTCCAGGCATTGGAGACGCCGGGAAATTGCAGAGCAGCGTCCATCTGCTGCTTCAGGCTTTCGGTGGTGACCCCCGCCCGCCATTCCGACTTCGGCTTTAACGTGATGATCGTCTCGAACATTTCCGTGGGGGCCGGGTCGGTTGCGGTCAGTGCACGACCCGCTTTGCCGAAGACGCTCTGGACTTCGGGGAAGGACTTGATGATCCGATCCTGCGTCTGCATCAATTCGGCCGCCTTGGTCACCGATATGCCGGGCAGGGTGGTCGGCATGTACATCAGCGTGCCCTCGTCGAGATTGGGCATGAACTCGCTGCCGATGTGCTGGGCGGGCCAGACGGTCACTCCAAGGATGACAAGCGCCACTAGGATCGTCAGCGTCTTCACCCTGAGAACGCCTGAAATGACCGGACGGTAGATCCAGATGAGGAACCTGTTCAGGGGGTTCTTGTGCTCTGGGACGATGTATCCACGGACGAAGAGGATCATCAGTGCCGGCACCAGCGTCACCGAAAGCAGCGCTGCGGCCGCCATCGAGAAGGTTTTGGTGAAGGCGAGCGGACCGAAGAGGCGTCCCTCCTGCGATTCCAGTGTGAAGATCGGCAGGAACGAGACGGTGATGATCAGCAGGCTGAAGAACAGCGCCGGACCGACTTCGCTCGCCGCCTCGACGAGGATTTCCACGCGTGGCTTGTCAGGCGGCGCGCGTTCGAGATGCTTGTGGGCGTTCTCAATCATCACGATCGCCGCATCGATCATCGCGCCGATGGCGATGGCGATGCCGCCAAGGCTCATGATGTTCGCCCCGAGACCGAGGAGTTTCATGGCGATGAAGGCCATCAAGATGCCGACGGGCAGCATGATGATAGCGACCAGCGCACTGCGCACGTGGAGGAGAAAGGCGATCGTCACCAGTGCCACGACGATCGATTCCTCGATCAGCGTCCCTTTCAGGGTCTCGATGGCGGACTCGATCAAGGTCGAGCGGTCGTAGACCGGAACGATCTCGGTGCCATCGGGAAGGCCGCCCTTGACGGAATCCAGGCTCTTCTTGGCGTTGTCGATGACCGTCAAGGCGTTGGCCCCGAACCGCTGCAGGACGATGCCGCTTGCGACCTCGCCTTCGCCGTTCAATTCGGTGATGCCGCGCCGTTCGTCCGGAACGAGTTCCACCCTGGCGACGTCGCTGAGCTTCAGCGGCACGCCGTTCTGGCTCTTCAGCACGATGCTCTCGATGTCGGGTATGCCCTTCAGATAGCCGCGCCCGCGCACCATAAACTCGAACTCGGAGAGTTCGACGGTACGGCCGCCGACGTCCGTGTTGCTTGCGCGCACCGCATTGGCGATGTCGTCGAGCGAAACGCCCTGCGCCTTCAGCCGGGCCGGATCGACGACGATCGAATACTGCTTCACGAAGCCGCCGACGCTCGCGACCTCCGAGACGCCTTCGGATTTCGAGACCGCGAAGCGCACCACCCAGTCCTGCAGCGATCGCAGTTCGGCGAGCGACAGCTCCTTGGCGACGACGGCGTACTGGTAGACCCAGCCGACTCCTGTCGCGTCTGGGCCGAGCGTCGGGGCGACGCCCTGCGGCAGACGGCTCTGGGCGGCGTTCAAATATTCCAGCACGCGGCTGCGCGCCCAATAAGGATCGGTGCCGTCGTCGAAGATGACGTAGACGAAGGAAACGCCGAAGAAGGAGAAGCCCCTGACGACCTTCGACTTCGGCACTGTCAGCATCGACGTCGTCAGCGGATAGGTTACCTGGTCCTCGACAACCTGCGGGGCCTGGCCGGGATATTCGGTATAGACGATGACCTGGATATCGGAGAGATCGGGAATGGCGTCGAGCGGCAGGGACCGCAGAGCGTAGACGCCGCCTGCGACGGCGAGTGCTGTGCCGAAAAAGATCAAGACGAGATTGTGGGCGGACCACGAGATGACACGGGAGATCACGGCTTGGCCTCCTCTTGCGTCATGGCGCTGAGCGCCGAGCTGAGATTGCTTTCGGCGTCGAGCAGGAAATTGGCAGCCACGACCACCTTGTCGCCGGCGGCAATGCCCTTGGTGATTTCTGTCTGCTTCTCGCCCCGGACTCCGAGCGTCACGTCCTTCGGCTCGAATTGACCATCGCCTTTGTCGATGAACACGACCCGGCGATCGCCTGTATCGATGACGGCGCTGTTGGGGACGGCAATGACAGGTTTTGGTGCTCCGGCCTGGATCTCGACGTTGGCATACATGTTGGCCAGCAGTACGCCGTCCGGATTGGGAAGCTCGATGCGGACCTTCGTCGTTCGCGTCTGTATGTCGACGTCGGGATAGATCAGGTCGACGACACCCTTGAACGTCCGGCCGGGATGACTTCTGACCGTTACGTTCACCTCGGCTCCGCTGCGGACAGAGGCCAGATCATATTCCGGCACGCCTGATATCACCCAGACGTTGGAGGTATCGGCGATGCGGAACAGCACGTCGCCGGGTTTGGCCATCATGCCTGCCGTCGCCATGCGTTCGAGGACCACCCCATCGCGCGGCGCGACATAACCTATGCTGGCCGGCACCTGCCGGCTCCGCGCGATCGTATCGATCGCCTCCTGGGGAACGCCGAGGTTTTTCAGGCGCAGCGCGGAACCCACCTCTCCGTTCCCGCGGCCGCCATCTCTCCCGGCCGCGTATTCGGAGGCCGCAGTGGCGATGTCCTTCGAATAGAAGCTGAAGAGGCTCTGGCCTTTCCTTATGCGGTCACCGGTGGTGACATTGGCGACGTCGTCGACGAACGAATCCGTCCGCATCGAGATGACGCTGACGAGCCGCTCGTCGAGGACAATGGTGCCAGGCACCTCGATCTTCCTGACGATGCTGGCCATCTCGGCGGTGGCGGTCTTGACGCCCGTGCGCTGCAGTTTGCCGAGCGAGACCTTGACGGTCGAGGCGTCGCCCTGATCACCCTCGTAGACCGGGATATAGTCCATGCCCATCGAGTCCTTTTTCGGCACCTTCGACGTGTCGGGCAGGCCCATCGGGTTTCGATAGTAGAGAAGTTTTCCTGTCGGCGGCGCGGTTGCTGACGATGTCGTGGTCGTTTCCGTTTCGACCGGTTTTGGTGCTGCGGCGTCGGCGAAACTTAGATCCTGACTCGCATGCACGGCGACGAATGGCCGGCCATCCTCTGTATTCTTCGGCGTCGCAGAGAATTGCGGGAGGCCGTCAGGATGGCGATAGTAAATGATCGCGCCGGTTGGCACGGCCGAGGAAGCTGCCGGCGTAGCGAGCGCCGTTTCGGCGAAGGAAAGGCCGAGCTGTGCGCCAAGATCGTTCGTGCCAGCCCAATAGCCTCCCCCGCCGACCAATACGGCAAGGGAGAGCGTGGCCGCCACACGCGCTGGCGTGTTCACGGCGCTGCCTTGAGGACGAGTTCGCCCTCGACAGTGTCCGGCTCGCCCTGGACTTTGGCGGCAAGCTTGAAGCGCCAGCCACCCGCCATGGTAAAGTCCGCCTTGAAGGCATAGACACCGGGTTCCGTGGAGGCGGCGGCCTCGACGGGTGTCGTCATCATTTCCATGCCCGCGGGAGCCATGTCCATACGGGTGGTGAAGATGACCGCGTCGGGAACGGGCTTGCCCGTGCGCTTGTCAACGAGGCGGACGGAGACCTGCGATCCCTGGCCCTGCTTGACGTCGGTCGAAACCGGCTGGAATTCGTAGTCCTGTGACGCGGCGAAGGACGCTGTGGCGGAACCGACAATCAGCACGCCGGCGAGGAGCATCGCTCCCGCGGAAAAGATGGTCTTGTTCATAATATCTGATCTCATTGGGATAGGCGCTCAGGCCGCATCCTCAGTCATAATTGATTGCCGCAGGTCCCTGAAAGATGCGCAAAGCATCCGCCGTGAACCGTAGACGTGTTTCAGGAATGACTTGAGATCAAGCTTTCGGAGGTCGGGCCGGAGGCTCGACATACGCGGGCGTCAGTTGCGACGCCAGAACGAGGTCATAGCGATGGGACAGCCAGGAGATCGCAAATGACCAGCCTTGGATGTCGGGCGCGTGGGCGAAGATCGAGGTCGTGCAGACCAATGCCAGCGGGCAGCCCTTTGCGCAGTCCGGCTTGACGGGCTGCTGTTCGGGGCAGCACGGCATCTGCTCCGCCATCTGCATGCCGGCCATCGTGGCGCTCATGCCATCGGTCATCGCCGGATCAGAAGAGGCCATTGCACTGCCCGCCAACCCGATGCTCATCGGACCGATGACGATCGCGAGCATGGCGATGGCAAGCAACAGACGATGGACGGCCCGCAGGAAATTCATGGGCGGAATACTGGCATGCCGGTTCCGGAATTGGAAGCAGGCTCACGGAGATGTGTTGCAGGCGTCGAGACGGACTGAGGGCTGGGCATCCCACCATCTGAGCACCCGCATCGCCCGGAGCGTCACCCACCGCGAAGGCTTGCCTTGCCCGTCATCGACCTCGAACCACACCCGACCGGCAGGGATCTCGTCGAGTGGCCAGCGGCCGTCCTGCAAGCGCCGGGAACGAAGGTGGTCGATCGCCTCGCCGAGGCGCGGATCGGGGTCGGCGCCGGTCAGGATCGCGCTGGCGCGGAAATAGTCGAGCGCGCGCAAAATGTCGTAGCGCCAGCGGTTTGGATACAGGAGGCGCAGGAAGCGTTCGTCGGCCGGCTCGCCGGTGCCAAGGCGGCGGAAGAGGTTGCGGGCCAGTAGGAATTCCTCGCCCGTTCTGCGCGCCTCTCGAGACCGATGCGTGCCGCCGGTCGATCTCTCGTATTCCAGCAAACCTTCAAGCACGTTGATGGTGCTGGCGAAAGACGAGCGGACGGAGCCGTTGATCCGCTCGCAGTTCCAGCCGCCGTCGTCGAGACGCTCACCGGCCAGCCTGTCGACGATGGGCGAGACGTCGACGCCGAAATAGGCGCCGTCGGCAACGGTGCGGCCGTTGATGCACTCCTCGACTTCGCCTTCCCAATAGGGCTGGCCGCCTTCTTCCCAACGGGCGTTGGCGCCGACCAGTTTGACGGTGCGCCTGGCGCAGCCGCAGGCGGGATCGAGACCGAACTCGCGCAATTGCGACAGCGAGAAGGTCGTGGCCGTCCACGGCTGGCCACGCTCCTTCCACTCGTGCGGGTCGAAACCGGCGGGCAGGAAGGCGCCGCCTGCCCATTGCCCGTCCTCGTCCTGACAGGAGAGCAGCCTGGCGCCCCAGCCCTCGGTCTCGACTTTGGCCCGCTCAGCCATCCATTCCCGCTCCGGAGCATTGAGCAGGTCGCGCATCACCTGCCATCGGATCGAGGGGTCGGAGTCGAGAAGCCATTCGATCACCGGGTCGGATTGGATCATGGGCGAACCTGTCGGCGGGTCGGGTCGATGGCTCGTTTATAATCGCTTCGGCCGAGCGGTGCCAGCCAGATGGGCTGGTCGGCGGCGCCACCGATAGCGCCTTCGGCTTCCACAACAACCGCTCGCTGGCGCTTGCCATGCTGCGGCCGGATTGCGCCAGGGAAGGCACGAAACCGAAGATCAAAACGTCGGTTCGACCTATAATGCGACGGTTGTCGGCGAAAGCCCGTGCGACGCCGAGAATGCGGCGCTTCCCGCCTGATTTCTTAATCATATCTGCAAAGAAACCGGAGGCGGCCACATCGGGCCGCGTCTTCGTATATATCGGAACGCGCCGATTAATAATTATTCAAATCAATCGATGTATCGGTTTGATCCGGGGACAGATTTTACATCAAAGGTTTGCTATGGCGTTTCTAGGTATTTCGGGGATGCAATATTCCGGGGAAATGTTTGCGGGTGCGCGTATTCTTGTCGCGGAAGATTCCAACGTATTCACCTCGATGATCAGCAAACGTCTCAAAGAGCTGTTCGATATCGATGTCGAGATCTGCCGCAGCTTCGAAGATCTGCAGGTTTCCTACGACAAGTCTCCCGATCCGATCACGCTGGCGATCTCGAACATCAACCTGCCCGGCGCCGAAAACGGCGAAGCGCTCGAATATCTGGTCGATCTCTCCATACCCACAATCGTTTTCACCGGCACCTTCCATGAAAACATGCGCGACAAGCTGATGGCCAAGGATATCGTCGACTATATTCTCAAGGACAATATCTTCGCCGTCGATCTGCTGGCGGAATCGATCTGCCGCTTTCTCACCAATCATCGCCACCACGTGCTGATCGTCGACGATAGTGCGACTGCGCGCGCGTTGCTGTCGAGCCGGCTGAAGCGCTACAATTTCCGTGTCAGCGTCGCCGAGAGCGGCGGCAAGGCGCTGGAGATCCTGAAGGCCAACCGCGACATCGGCCTTGTCATCACCGACTACAACATGCCTGACATCGACGGCTTCGAGTTGACGCGGCGCATCCGCGCCAATATCGGCTCGCACGAGTTGCGCATCATCGGCGTTTCCTCCTCCTCGAACCGGCTGCTTTCGGCACGATTCCTGAAGGCCGGCGGCAATGATTTCATGCTGCGTCCCTTCATCGACGAGGAGTTCTACTGCCGCGTCAACCAGAACCTCGATACGCTGCTGCAAATTCAATCGATGCGCAAGGAGCGGGCGGTTGCCTGACAGCCCTTCCAGCATCGGTATCGCCAGGGGGTGGAAATGACGGTCGGGGACAGTCATCGAATTTTTGCAATTACAAGTAATAATGCCATTATTTGTCCCCTTCACGTGCACAGGCCTCTCGGTTATCGTCCCCGCCGGGGAGAGGGCCGAGTCGCGCCCATCGGACGCATGGGGGAGTAGCGGCTGTGGCTTTTCAAGCGGATTTTCAGCGGGACGGCATCGGGTTACGCTCCGGCGGGCTCAAGATACTTCTGGTTGAAGATTCCCGGATGTTTTCCGCCGTGCTCTGTCACCGGTTCCAGACGGAGCTCGGCCTTGCCGTCAAATCCTGCCCGTCGCTGAAGGCTCTTCGCAAAGAACTTGCCGACGACGCTCACGGCTACACCATGGCCGTCGTCGATCTCAACCTGCCGGATTCGCCCTATGGCGAAGCGCTCGACTGCACGATCGAGCACGATATCCCGGCGATCGTCTTCACCGCGACATTCGATCTCAACACGCGCAACAAGATCATGGAGCGCAATGTCATCGATTACGTGTTGAAGGACAATGAATTCGCGCTCGACAATCTGGTTGCCACCGTCCGGCGGGCGATCTCCAACCGCAAGACGCGGGTGCTCGTCGTCGACGATGTCGTCTCGGCGCGCCAGGTGCTCGTCGACCTCCTGAAGGCACAACAATATCTCGTCGTCGAGGCAAATTCTGGGCTCGAGGCGCTGGCAGCGCTCGAGGCCTATAGCGATATCGAGCTCGTCGTCACCGATCACCACATGCCCGATATGAGCGGCTACGAGCTGACGCGGCGCATCCGCCATCGTTTCGGTTCAGACAGGCTGCGCGTCATCGGCGTTTCCTCCTCCAACGACCGGATGCTTTCGGCGAGCTTCCTCAAGGCCGGCGCCAGCGATTTCGTCTACCGGCCCTTCGTCGCCGAGGAGCTGCAATGCCGCATCGCCAACAATGCCGAAACGCTGGCGCAGATGCGGCAGCTGAGGGCAGCGGCGGCCTGCGACTACCTGACTGGCCTCTATAACCGCCGCTACTTCTACGACAACGGCCCGAAGCTGGTGAACGAATGCCTGCGGCTGAAGGTGCCGAGCTCCGTCGCCATTCTCGATATCGACCATTTCAAGCGGTTGAACGATACCTATGGCCACGAGATCGGCGACAAGGTGTTGAAGGCTGTCGCAAACAGGCTGTTCACGATCTTCGAGGGCAGCGACAATCTTCTCTCGCGGCTCGGGGGCGAGGAATTCGCCATCCTCTTCCCGCAGATGGATTCGGCAGCCGCGACCAAGCTCTGTGACGAGATCCGCTCGGACATTTCGCGGCTGAAGGTCACGGCCGACGACGAGGAACTCGGCGTCACGATTTCGATCGGCATCGCCGAAATCGCCGGTTACGAGACCTTCGAGAATTACCTGAACGCCGCCGACCAGTTTCTCTACATGGCCAAACACAGGGGCCGCAACCAGGTCTACTCCGACGCCAGGATGACGGAAGAGGCGGCGCAATAGCGGGCGCCTAATCTCAGTTCGCTTCTCTCGAAAACGCGAGCTGAAATGCGCCTGCGTGGGCGGTGCCGGTGGCGTTCCGTTGGGCCTTGTTTCCAAAAAACCTGTTGACGATGGCGATGGCAGTATGGGGATCGGTCAGGTCCCTGTTGTGAACCAGACGTTGCAGTCAGATTCCAGCGCGTCGCCGTGGAACAAATGCCTGAACCGCAGGTTCAGTAGATTCAACCGAAAAACGGAGGCGCGCGAGAGGCTGTAGCTGTACGCTCGTCGAGCCCAGCCAACGCGGCGCCGTCAGCATTTTCGCCATCCCATGAAGCCGGTGTCCCTTGGCCGCGAGACGGCGAGAAATGAACGAGCGACAGGCGGAACTTCCGCGCATTCTCGTGGGGTTTGGATGCGCTTGCGGCGAGACTGTGAAAGGAAAAGTCAATGCGAATCCTAGCTGCATTGATCTTTGCGATGGTCGCATTTTCGAGTTCAAACGCTAATGGACAGGCAAATGAACAACCGTCTACCGACTCGGAACGTTGCACTGCATCGCCTGCAGATCAGAACAATCAGTCGGCAACCGGGGACGCCGGGAAGGCGGCCACGGACGGTTCGCTGTCGCAAAAGATGGACGATTGCCACGGTGTCCTGAAGCCGCCCCCGACCGGGGATAGCGAATTCAGCCAGCCCGCGCCTGAGGAAGGGAAGACACCGGTCATTCGGCCTGACAATCTACCCGGGCAGCAACAACCGAAGTGACGATTTTTGCCGCGGGACCGTTACTTGGCCCATCTGGCCGCGGCTGCGACGGCCTTTCTCAATGTCTCACGCGGCGACCGCCTGCCTTGCCGTCGCCATGGTCATCTTGCGCTCGGCGCGCTCCTGCTGCGGCGAGCGGTGGTAGAGTTCGCGATAACACTTGGAGAAATGCGAGGCCGAGACGAAGCCGCAGGCGACGGCGACTTCCACGACCGGCATGGAGGACTGTACCAGCAGGTGGCGTGCGCGGTCGAGCCGGATTTCCAGATAGTAGCGAGCCGGCGAGCGGCCCATCTCCTGGCGGAACAGCCGTTCGATCTGGCGGCGCGAGAGGCCGGCGCCGTCGGCGATCTCGATCAGCGACAGCGGCTCGGCAAGATTACCTTCCATCAGCTCGATGATCGACAGCACCTTGGCATTCTGCACGCCGAGACGGGCGCGCAAAGGCAGACGCTGGCGGTCGTGTGGGTTGCGCACGCGGTCGGTCAGGTGCTGCTCGCAGATGCGGTTGACAAGGCTTTCGCCAAAGTCCTCGCCGACGAGGTTCAGCATCATGTCGAGCGAGGCGGTGCCGCCGGCGCAGGTATAGAGATTGCCGTCGATCTCGTAGAGATCGGCATAGACCTCCGCCTGCGGGAAGGCTTCCGAAAAGCCGGGCAGGTTTTCCCAGTGGATGGCGCAGCGCTTGCCGTTCAGGAGGCCGGCCTGGGCAAGCACATGCGCACCCGTACAGAGGCTGCCGACGGCGACACCGCGATTGTAGCATTCACGCAGCCAGGCATTGACCGACTTGTTGTTGAACTGCTCGACATCGATGCCGGAACAGACGAGCACCATGCCCGGCCGGTTTTCACCGCCGAGATGGCGCCGCTCCTCGGCAAGCGAGGAATTTGCCTCGACGCCGATGCCGCAGGAGGAATAGACTTTTTCCCCGTCGACGGAGGTCAGCCGCCAGGTATAGGCCTGATAGCCGAGCATGCGATTGGCGATGCGCAAGGTGTCCACGGCGGCCGAAAAGGGCAGCATGGTGAATTGCGGTACCATAAAAAAGACTACCGAACGCTTCTTGATCTGCATCCTGTTCATAGCGAAATCCATGCTCGAGGGGCGATGACACATTCGTTGCGCGGAATGCGTCGCGCCGATGTCCTGAAAGCGACACTGGCATGGAAAAATGCGGCCGGGAAGAGCAAATATGCGACATCGCCGGCGATTTGGCCGGTCAAATCGCCGGAATGGCCGCGGGCAGGGAGAAGACAGGCTGATAGGCGACTGAAATTCAATGTTGAAAATGGCTTAGGAATGGACGCTCAGTTCACGAAAAAGGCGGCGTTGCACGAGGCAGGCGCCGCCCTTATCTTGGGAAGAATGTCGCATTCATTACATGGTCCGGTGTTTGTTGTCGTCCGTGCTCGGCCAGCCGATGTCTTTGCGAATGTCGAAGGGCATGGCTTCGATTTCGCGGGCCGTCTGCCAGCGCGTCCAGGCGAGCACAAGCTTACGGGCATAATGTGCCAGGTCGAAGCGGCTTTCACTGGAGGTGAGGGACTTACCACCACCGCGATAGGTGAGCGTGGTCATTTTCCGGTTCCTTTCTTGGGTCAGGGGCATGGTCGTCAATGGGAGGTTCGTCCATGTCCATGATCCTAATATGGGCTTTGAAAACTCATCATTCAAACGAATAGAACTTATGGATAACATCAGAGATATTGAATGATCGTGGCCTCCGCTGGGGTTGTCAGCGAACCTTAATCTTCAGGCTTTTCCAGGGACGGCGGCAAAGCGCTTCGGCATAGTTAGCAACGCCGCGATCGACTGGGTGCGGACGCTTCCGCGAGACGGGACAACGTGACCCCGGCAAGCGGAAGACCGTGGCATCACAGTCATGCAACGTCGATCACGACCTTACCCGCGGCACGTCCAGATCGAAGCGCACCAGGAGCTTCGAGGCGCCAGTCGCTTTTAAAAGCGATACGCGGAACTGCGGTCTTCTTGGGAGTCGAAAGCGAAGAAGACCGCGCCCATGGCCGCCGGGAGACGCCGATCGCCAGCAGGCGTTCCTGCAGCCCTTCAGCGCGTCGTCTCGACCGCGCGAACATCCGCTCGGCGAAAAGTCCGGCCGCCGTCAGCCTAGGGGAGACGACGAACACCGGCAGCTTTCCCTGGGACAAGGCGTCCGCCCTCGTGCCAGAAGCTGCCGCCGTGAACTCGCCGGGAATCCTTGGGATTGCCTGAACGACGCCATCGATCCGTCTCCTCGTGGCAACCTCCCATGTCGCCAGACCGGCGTCCACTTCCTGGGCGGCTATCGACGGCGGGCCGGGCGCTTTCTTCAACCATGACCGAACCTCCGGATCCTGCAGCAGCCGCACGAGATCGTCGACCGTCTGGGATCGTGGAGCCTCCTGAGCGTGAGCAACGGCGCACATCGTGAGAGCCAGAAAAAGCCCGGCGATCCATTTCATACCCTTGTCCTTACGGCTATTTTCGGCTGCGAAGACCGGTCTCCAGTCCGACTTCAGGTCGACGTCCGGCCAGTTGCGGCGCTCCGGCTCGCGGAGCGCCTTGTCGACCCTGCTATCGGCGTTCAGCGCCTTCTACGAAACCCGCTTCACGCCGGGCGGCTGCCACGTTCCTTTCCCAGCGGGCAGGATCGAAGGCGCTTCCGTCTTCGGCCAGTACAGGCGCATCACGAGATAGATCGTACCGTCCGGGGCCGGAAGCCAGTTGGCTTCCTTGTCCGCACCGGGGCTGTCTTTCTGGATATATAGGGTGAGCGAGCCGTCCTCGTTCTTCTTCATCCCCGGCAACATCGGAGAGTTGATGAGGTAGCGATTGATTGGGTTCTTGACGAGGAACTGGCTCTTGCCGTCGTACATGGTCACGGACCAGAACGAATGCACTGGCGGCAACTGGCCCGGCGGGAAGGTGATCGTGTACTTGTGCTTGCTGCCGTCGAGCGGTTTTCCGCTCGCATCTGTTCGGGTGAAGGGGTACATGGCCTCTGCCGCATCGTTGCCATAGAGGCCTGCCTTGGCAGCGCCTGAACGCATCAACCAATCGCCGTTGAAGAAGGCCTCGTCGCCAAGAAGCGAGCTGACGTTCCAGCCGTTGATGGGCTTGTTTCCGCTGGCCAGCCACTTATCGATCTTGTCGTCGCCCTGCTTCATGCCGACCAGCATTTCGGCCTTGTGTTCGAGCGGCAGATCCTTGAACTCGAAGGTCTTGCCAGGACCGATGCCGATCCTTGCAAGCTTCGCACGGATGTCCTTGTCCCTTGACGTCTCCGGTACGAACTGCAGAGCCACGTCGAGATATTCGAAGAAATTCTTCTTGATGCCGGCAGTGGTGGCGGGAAGGAACTCGATCGTCGGTGCGGCGGGCGGGGCGGGTTGCTTGAGGAAGGCCGAAAGCGGTTGCGCCTTGTAGCCGGTCTGCACCTTTTCCACGTTCGCCATATCTTCGGCGTCGATAAGCTGCGTCCGGAAGTTGGCGAATACGAACGGGGTGCTCGAGGTGAAGACCTGCTTGATGCCGTCGGGCTTCTCGCCTTTCCAGTCGGGTCCGACAACGAGATAGGAGCCCGGCTCGCTTCCCGTGGTGCGCGAGCCGATATAGCCGAAATTGTAGGTGTTGCCGTCGATGAGCTGGACCGAGTAATAGCGTTCCTTCTCGACCGTCGGCACCGAGATGACCATCGGTTCAGCACGCAAGTCCAGCCAGAGGATCGAGTAGGGCGTGTCGCTGTTCGGCGTGATGACTGCCGTGTCCGCCGGGCTGGCGACCTGATGCATGTTGTTGATCTCGTTGAACGGCGCCTTGAACTGTCCGGAGTTCCTATCGACAGCGAACTCCTGCATGACCGCATAATTCATCACCAGCGGCAGGCCGTAGATGAAGCCCTCTTCGGCGATGTCCTTTGCTTCCAGCAGGCTGGGCCATTCGGCCTTGTTCTGCGCAAGTACCGGGGTGGACTTGGCCGTTGCGGCGACGAGTGCGGCCATCGCAGCACAGCGGAGCAGATCGCGTTTGGTAAGCATTTGAACGTCCTTTCGGTTCGCGGCGTGCGATCGGGCACGCGAAGGTGGCAGGCGAAGGTCATGCGGCCGCGGACGTCAATCGAACAGAGCCGACTTGCTCCTGACCATGAGGGGGTTATGCGACTATTTAGGGAACAGGAACGTCAGCCCGACCCGGACGCCGAGGCCTTCGGGCCCATCGTCCGGAGCCGCCGCCCAGTATCGAAGTCCGGCCGTCAGGCTGATCGGCTGCTCGTTCACCTTGACCAGCTTGGAGACGGTCAGATTGATCGGCACCGACCAATCGTGCGCCTTCCAGTCGTATGTGGATTCCGTGTTCAGCGCGAACGTCCATGCCGTCGGTGTCGTGTAAGAGAGAAAGGGCTGCAGGAACGTGCTGCTGATGTCGTTGCGATCCTCATTGCCGGCGAACGACCAGATGTGGTTGGCCAGCACGCCATAGGTCCAGGGGCCGTCCTGCTTCAGCGCAACAATCGTCGGCCCTGCGCCCCATTTCTCGCCGCCGAGCAGATCGTCGGTCGCGGTCGGGATCAGGAAGACAGGTCCCGCGCCCCAGAC
Organism: Rhizobium sp. 10PS4; assembly: GCF_032464805.1. NCBI lineage: Bacteria > Pseudomonadati > Pseudomonadota > Alphaproteobacteria > Hyphomicrobiales > Rhizobiaceae > Rhizobium > Rhizobium sp. 10PS4. Next base: position 15,201 of record NZ_JAWDIW010000005.1, read on the forward strand.
GAGGCCGCCATCGGTCGGCTTGGCAGGCGATAGGAAGAAACTCTGAACGACGTCCCCGAGACCGAACTGCGATCCGGATGACCCGGCGATGTCGTTCTGATAGGTCACGGGAAGGATCGTGCGAGAGATCAGATTCCAGTCGGCGTTCAGCGAGAAGGGGATCACGGGCTGCATGTTCAGGGTCGCCTTGTCGCCATCAAGGGGTCCATAGCCATGGTCATAGTTCAACTGAAAGGGGACGCTGATGAGCGAGGCGATCGGGTTCGAAAGCTTCTTGGCGAGATCGGCGCTGGAATCCTGACCGTAGGCCGGCGTCCCCAAGCCGAGGGTCGCGGCGACGGCGAGCGTCAGGGATCTCTTCAGCGGCAGGGTGCGGGTCGGTGCGGTCTTGACCATTGGGCTCTGTCTCCATCCGATGCCCAGGCTGGCGGTGAGCCAGCCTGGGGTCATGCGCCGGAAGAATGAAGGAACGAGCAGGAAGAGGAAACGTATGTTACTGTAGCGTACGGCCTTCACGGGCCGTATGAGGCGTCGGAGACCCTGAACTCGGCTTCGATATCCGTCGCGCTTGGCACTGGCAGCCCAGCCCGCCGAAGCGCTACGATCATGCGCATGCTGTCCTTCTGCGACAGGTTTCTCTTCCGGTTCTCGGCCACGATGTTGGGCAGATAGTCGGGGCGCATTTTCATGAACACCTCGCCCTCGCGCTTCGCTTCCGCTAACAGCCCGGCCTCGGAGTAGATGACCGCCGCAACGCCATGGAAGAGCGGAAATTTCTGCAGGTCGGCTTTACGGATCAGACGCACCGCCACTTCATGATCGTCGAGCATGCAGGCGATCAGGCCGCGCGTACCGAAGTAATATCCGGCTCCGCCTGGATTGAGCTCGATCGCACGATCCAGCAGTTCCGCGCCGCGCTTCCATTGCCCCGAGAACGCGACGCGCGTTCCGAGTTCCCCGAGAAACTCCGTGTCGTTCGGGTTGGCGGCGAGCGCCGCTTCGCCGACTTCGAAGGCCTCTTTCGTCTCGTTGTTGAAGAATAGAGCCGTCATGAGCGCCTGCAGGGCGCGCGTGTTGTCGGGTTCGAGCGAGACCGCCCGCCGTGCCGAACCCAGCGCTCGCTCCATCGCGGGACCCTTGTCACTCTGTGGATTGAACTCGAACCGGCCCTCGTCGAGATGGATGAACGAGAGCATCGACCAAGCGGTCGCGTAGCTGGGGAAACGCGCGACAGCGTTCTGAAGACAGTCGCGCGCGATCAGATGCGTTTCCGGGTTCAGCTCCTCGCGGTAGGCGTAGAAGCGCAGCGTGCAGTCATGGACGCCGACATCGTCCGGCGGCGGGTTGGCCGCCAACGATTTCGCGATGATGCCGTAAGGCTGGGCGATCGCCGTCGCCACCTTGCTCGCGACATCCGTCTGAATAACGAAGAGCTCGTGCGTGTCCAGGTTCTCGTCGTAGTGCTGCGACCACAGGATGGATCCTTCGGAGGTGTCGACGAGACGCACGGTCACGCGGATCTTGTCGCCCGCGACGCGGACCCCGCCCGCGAGCAGGTAGTGCGCGCCAAGTCCCTCGCGCACCCGCGACGGCTCGACGCCTGGAGGCAGTGCCTTCGATGTCTCGCGGCCGAAGACGGTGATCTCCTTGAAGCGGGGAAGGGCGGTTAGAAGCTCCTCGGTCAGCCCGGCGGCATAACGTGCAGCCTGGGGGCCGTCGCCAAGGTCCTCGAAAGGTGCGATTACAAGGGTCGGCTCGCCCGGAACCTGCCCGGCGGAACGACCGGTGGCCGGCCCCGTCAGAACTCCCGCGTAGTAGCCAAGCCCCGCGCAGACGAACGCCACGAGCGCGGCCAGCATGGGCCAGGCGCGTCGCCGCCACGCGAAAACACGGGGCTCGACGACGTCTTCGATCGGCGCATCCCCGGCCGCTTTTGTCGGCGCGTAGTTCCACGTAAAGGCCGGCACGTAGCCGCCCTTAGGGATGTCGATGCGGATCGGATCGCGTTGGCCTGCAACGAGATAGTAGCGTTCGATGACCCGGCGAAGACGTCCGGCCTCGATGCGAACGACGGGATCTTCCTGAGAGAAGCCCGCGCTTCGGTTGAACACTTCGATGGCGATCGAATACGCCTTGAGACGCTGTGCCCGGCCTGCAAGCGTCTCCTCGGTGACATATTTCAGGAAGGCAGCGCCACGTCCGGCGTTGGGAAACTCGCGGCTCGACAGTATCCGTTCAAGCTGCGCCCTGACCTCCTCATGGGTCGGACAGGGGCGCTCGGCCTGATCGTCAGGCAAAGGCACCGAGGTCTGCATTGCATCATCCCCCTCGTCACACAGATGCGCGACAGTTAAAGCTTGTATTAAAATCCCCTTATGCAACCTAACCCCCGAAGAGCCCTTCGTCTACCTGAAAGAAGTTTCAAGGCGGGTCACCTATGGGCCTGGCAGCCGGTTGGGGACCATGACGGCGATGAACGGGCATGACGAAGAGCGTGCCAGGCGTCGCCGAACTCAAGCGGGCGCCTCCTGCTATCGTTGCTTCCGGCACGCCGGGTCGGCCGGCGTCGCAGCGCAGTTCTTGACCGCGATCTTCTGCGTGCCGCCGTCTTGTCCGGTCAGACCGCCGACATGATTGGCGTAGTTGCTGCGGGTATCGGCGTCGAGCACGGCGACGGGGGCGGTCAGTACGAGGCCCGCGGCGCTTCCGGCCGCCGCCGCCACATGCGTCGTCCCTGCGAGGATCGTGTCGCCGAGGCCGACCCGGCTGTCGGTCAGCGTCTGCCCTTCGGATAGCCGCGCGCCGATGAGCTGTACGACTTGCGGCGATTCCGCGAACTTGCTGTGATTGAGGTCGTCGCTGACCTTGATTTTGGTCAGATCGATCACCGAGACCTTGTAGTCGGCGAGTTCGGTCTTGTACGGCGCGGTTTCCGGATCGATCGAACCGAGCCGCGGGATGTTGCCCCAGACCCGCCGCGAGAAGGCAAGCGCCTTGTCGTCTTGCGAGACGAAGAGCGTGAACTGCGGATGAGGGTCGCCCATGTCCTCGATCTGAGACCGGAAGACGTCCACGTCGACGTCCGGAGCGGCCAGCATGACATTCTTGAACTTCGACGGAAGGCCGTCATTGCGGATCGCCATCTGCCGGAGCGCTTCCAGCGCCAGCCAGTTGCCCATCGAGTGGGCCAGCACGTTGACTTCCTTCACGGTCGCGTCTTTGGCGAGATACTGGAACAGCGTCTCGAGCGCGTTGCGCGTGTAGTTGGTGCTCTCGCGATCATAGCCGTAGGCGAGCAGGCTGCCGCGCGATGGCCAGGTCACAAGGACCGGCGTGCTGTGGACATTGGAATCGTGGACGATCTGAGCGAAGCGGTAGACGCTATCCTCGAAGCGGTTGTTGAAGCCGTGGATGAAGACCAGCACGCTTTGGTCGCGGTTCCTTTTGACCGAGGCGTTCAGCCAGTCTTTCGCCCCCTCGAGACTGAGCTCGTCGGCCTTAAGCGTGGCGAAGTCGGTCTCCGGATTTGGAGGCAGCTTCCTTGGCCAAGCGACGTCGCCCTCCTTGCGAACCTTGGGCAGTGAAACCCTCATCTGAGCAAAGGACGGCGTCCGGGCGCGCTCGCCCGTAAACATCTCGCCCGGAACAGTCGATCGGGCGCGCGTGGTCGCGACGAGCATGTCGACGCGACTGGTATCCGGCGCGGTGTCCGCAACGGGGGACAGCACGCCCTTCGGATGTCCGCCGCAGCCAGCAAGCACGACCAGCGCGAGGCATGGAAGAAGTCGCCGGATACGACCAGCAGTCAACGAAGCAAACAAGCTCAAGTCCTCTGTTGAAATCGATTCGCCGTGCTCGATGCTCACGGCGATCGCTATCGTGGGCAGACGTCCCAGAAACCCGTTTTCTTGGTGCTATCGGTATAGTACCAGCACATGCCGGACTTCGGCGGCGTTCCGGCGACCGAGGCCGCCGCGGCGCCCGCGACAAAGCCGATGGCAGCCCCAGCCGCGATCGCACCCCCGGCGGGCCAATAGCGGCGAGGATTCACGACGACGACGCCGCGCCTGACGGGCGCGCGAGGGACCACGACGGCGCCGCGATTGCCGACGGCCGCACATCCTCCGGCTCCGCAGCCGGCCACCGCACGGCGCGCTTCGGCCGGGGTCGGAGCGAGCATTGGCGCGGCCACCATCATCAGCATGGCCGCAGCCGTCGCGAGGTCTTGAATGTGCTTGATGAGGTTCATGAGTTCGGTCCTGGTTAAGAGCATAGACGAAACTTCGCCCAGGAAATTCCTGACAGGGCGGACCATGCCTCAATCATCGAGATTCCCTTCGTATGTTACTGTACGTTACGGCCTAGCGACGACGACGGGGAGGGGCACGCCGAGACGGATCGCCTTCGAGAAGTCGGGCGACAATCCATCCGCCCGCGCCCGCACGTCGATCTTGGCAATCTCCCGCAGGCGGTCGAGCGGCATCGACGTGTCGACGGCTCCCCGATCATAGGCGTAGTCGGGAAGATAACCGTTGACGATCAGCCGCCAGTCGAACGGAACCTTGTCGCCTGCGATCCGCATCAGCTTGGCGACGGTCGTCGTGCAGTTCGTCGTGATCGAGTTGTAGAACTGCGGCGTCCGGGCGAGCGCATTGGCCTCGGCGACGTACTCGAGCAGCAGGTTGCGCGCCTGCTCGGGACTGGCTCTGAGCCGGTAAATCTGGACGTCCTCGCCACGCACATTGGAGCGGACGCCGACGACGTCGCGTTCGTCCGCGGCAACGACCACGAGGGGGTCGTTCTTGAAGAGATCGGCAAGGGGAGAAAACCCGCCGCCGACCTTGTGACGCACCTCGATCGACCAGGCGAGCTGTTCGCCGCCTTCGAAGCCGAAGCTAAAGATGACATGCGCGATTTGCGGCCCCGCCCAGTATGACATGAACAGGTCGACCGTCCTCACCTTGCTTACATCGTAGGTTCGTGTCGTCCAGCGCTCCGTAAAGTCGGAATTGCTTCGCCACTCGAAGTCCCGGACATCGGTCAAGGTCAGCAAATTTCCCTCGGCACGACCCGTGACCTGGCGGGCGACATCCGGCGCCCATGCGGCGTTGGCTTCCGGCTTGATGGAGCTCCACCAGAAGAGAACCAGCGCGAAGACGATCGCGAACGAAAGGAGGGCTCTGATGCGCTGCCGGCTGGCAAGCGCCGCCACAGTGAAGAGACCGTAGACGAGGAAGACGCCAGTGCCGATCGCCCGCCCGCCATCAGGCAGGGGTAGGCGATACCATAGGGCGAGGGAACTCCAGGCTGTCAAAGCCGTCACGATAACGGCGACCGGGAGGATGAGGACGAACGCCATCGGTCGAGGCATGTTGTTCCTTTTCTGTAGCCCCCGTGCCGCCACGACGGCGAGATCGCGGCTTTATCGGGCGGCTGGGAATGGAACGACCTTGGCAAAGTCCAGCATGGTGTGGATTTCCGCGGCGAGGCCGTCCATGAGTTCCAGCGCCTCGGCATAACGTGCATCCCGCTCCGGAGCCGTAGACGACTTCCAGTCCCGCACGAGCTGGTCGGCGATGGAAAAGTCGTTGCACAGTTCCCGGAAGCTTTCACTGCGGGAGGCAAGCGCTTCGATCTCCAGCGTCTGCTCGGGAAACCTGCGCTTGGCAAACTCCGTGTCGTATTCCATTGCATCGGCTCCCGCCAGGCGACGCGGGGGGCGCACATCGCGTCGTCGTCGTGAAGATGACACAGAACCGGGCTGGCACCATGTAGGTTACAGTAACACACCGTGAGTTTCTTGCGGTCGGCAGAGCATGTGTGGTCCATTCGGTCATCGGCCCGGTGGCGGGCCAGCCATGCGAGGACCTTACCGTGAAACCCATCCTGATCTCCGTCACAGCGCTGCTGATGTCGACCGGACTGGCGAGCGCAGCCGAGCCGATCGTCGGAAACTGGAAGACGACGCTCGGCGACACCGCCGCGATCGAGCCGTGCGGCGGCGGTTTCTGCATCACGCTGAAAAGCGGCAAGCATACCGGCGAGAAGATCGGCGCGTTCGAAGGTAGCGGTGGCAGCTATTCCGGCAAGATCTCCGATCCCGACGCGAAGAAAACCTATAACGGCACCATCAGCGTCTCCGGCGACACGGTCACTCTCAAAGGCTGTGTGATGAAGGTCGTCTGCGAGTCGCAGAAGTGGTCACGCCAATAGTCCGCGGGGACAAACGGAATACGTAACATACGGGTGCTTCCGGCGTGATTGGCTATCCTTGCGCCGGGAATCATTTCCGGCATCCGCCGGAGCCATGGAAGATCGGGATTGCTGCATGATCAAAATGAAAAGCGCCTATTGCGGGTTGGCTCTGGCACTGGCGGCGGCACCCACGGCCGCCGCAGACATGTCGGAACCTCGATCGGTTGTCGCCGACAGCGGATGGAAGTTCCAGGTCACGTTCGACGGCTGGTTGGCAGGTTTGAATGGCGACATCGGCGTGCGCGGCCTCCCGGCGGCGGCAGTCGACGTCTCATCTCTGGACGTGCTCGAGGATTTGGACGGCGTGTTTGCAGGATCCTTTCAAGCAGCAGGCGATAGCTGGCTTCTCTATACGGATGTCATGTGGGCCAAGATTTCGACCGACGCCGACGTCGGCCCCTTCGGCGGAACGGCCGACTTCGAGCAGACGCAGATCGTGGCGACGGCCCTTGTCGGCTACGAGCTGCCCGTCAACGTCGCGAACATGCAGCTCTACGCGACGGGCGGACTTCGCTACCAGCACAACAAGGTGGAACTCGGGATCGATCCCCGTATTCTTCCCGGCGATCGACCGCAGCGGTTCGCAAAGCTGGGCCGATCCGATCGTCGGGCTCACCATGCATTATGACGTCAACAGCAGATGGTTCGTCGACGTCATGGCCGACATCGGCGGCTTCGGCGTCGCTTCCGACATCACTTTGCAGGGAACCGCGACGGTCGGCTACAACTGGACGGACACTCTCGCTTCGTCTTTCGGCTACAAGGCGCTCTCCACCGACTACGAGGAAGATGGCTTCCGGTACGACGCCACCCAGCACGGCATCTTCACGCGACTGGCGGTGAAGTTCTAGTCGGAATCCGGCTGCGGCCCGCCGCAAGCTACGGCCGTGTAACCGTAACATACTTCCCTTCGCGTCGCCGAATGCACACAGATTGGCGACCTCATGAAAAACGACCGACGGGCGGTCGACAAGGAGAGTGCAATGAAACGCGCGACGAGACGGGTTTACGCTACTGCCGCGGTGCTGCTGATGGGCTGGGGGGCCGCGTACGCCGAGGTACCGAAGACGAAGATGGCGACGCCAATACCGGATTCGATCGTCACGCCGGAGAGCGTCGACACCAGGATTGGCAAGCTGAATTTTTTTGACGGCTTTCCGGACGACGCCACTTCGGAGAAGATTTATGACAATCTCGATTTCATGCGAGGCATGGATGCTTTTCTCAATGCGATGCCCGGTGCATCCGTCGAAGCTATGCGGGTTGGACTGGCCAGCCAGGGCGCCGACAACAACCAGACGATCCTGATCTTCGAAAACCTCATGGACTCGCATTCGCTGTTCCTCACAGGCAACACCGAAAGCATCTACAATCTCATGTGGCTGGATACCAAAGCCGGTCCGCTGGTCATCGAGACGCCACCCAACATCCTGGGCATGATCGACAACCACTGGTTCGAATATGTCGGCGATGTCGGCAATGCCGGCCCGGACAAGGGCAAGGGTGGAAAATACCTGCTCTTGCCGCCGGACTACGACGGCGTGGTCCCCGAGGGTTATCACGTATTGCGGTCCTCGACCTACGGGAACCTGTTCTTCTGGCGCGGCTTCCTCGAAGGCGGCAGCACGACGGCGGCCGTCGAAAACACCAGGAAATTCGCGAAGATCTATCCGCTTTCGGCGGCCGGCAATCCGCCGCCGATGAAGATTGTCAACGTCTCAGGCAAGGAGTTCAACACGATCCATGCCAATAATTTTCATTTCTACGAGGAAGTGAACGCCATCGTCCAGTACGAGCCGAACGAAGCCTATCATCCGGAAGTGCTGGGACAACTCGCCTCCATCGGCATCGTAAAGGGAAAGCCCTTCGCGCCCGACGAACGAATGAAGAAGATACTCACCGAAGCCGTGGCCGTCGGCAATGCGACGGCGCGCACGATCACCTTCAAGACCCGCATGAAGGACGCCTATTATTATCCGAACAGTGCCTGGTTCACCGGCTTTGTCGGCGGCAGTTACGAGTTTCTTCTGCAGCCCGGCGTTCGCTATCTGGATGCCCGCGTCCTGTTCCACTACTACGCGACGGGGATCACGCCGGCGATGGCGATAAAGCGCGTCGGCATCGGTTCGCAATATGCCGGCGCCACGACCGACAAGGACGGCAAGCCATTCGACGGCGGCAAGACCTATAAGATTCACCTGCCGCCAAACATTCCTGCAAAGGAATTCTGGTCGTTCGTGGCGTATGACAACCAGACGCGTTCGATGCTGCAGACGGACCGGCAATTCCCCAGCATCGGGAGCGACAAGAAAGACATCGTGATCAACGCGGACTCGTCCGTCGATGTCTGGTTCGGTCCGACGGCGCCGAAAGGCCATGAGGCCAACTGGGTCCAGACAGTGCCCGGCAAGGGTTGGAACGTCCTGCTTCGCCTCTATGGCCCCCTGGAGCCGTGGTTCGACAAGACCTGGAAGCCGGGCGAGTTCGAACCGGTCGAGTGACGCCAGGCTAGGTGATGAACGGATCGCCGCGCCACAGGCGCCCGCCCGCATACTGGGTCCACCTCAATGCCGATCCGACTGGTATGTCGGATCGGCATTGGGCCGGAATACTGCGCCGTACATGAGGGCGTCGTCGGCATCAGCCACGGTGGCTTGCGCCTTCTGGCGCGTGTTTTCACCGTAACAGCGATCAGCGGGACTGCATTGGGAGGCGGAGCTTGAGGTCAAGATTTGGGCTGTCGGCTCCATGGATCTAAGTGGGTCTCCTCGCAGCTCAGACCACTGCGGCCTTGATCCTGTTTTGGATCGTGTTCCCGTCTTTCATGGCTTGGTCACCCACCTAGGTGAATGGCAGCTGCTGGATCTCTCGGACCAGGTCGGGATTTCGTACGATCGCTTGAATCCAAATTTTCGAAATTGCTGTTTTTTAACGGGTTGGCTGAGTTGGTTCGAATTGATTGCATATTACAGTCGGCTAAGATCTTAGTCCCCAGGCTTTCCGCGCAAGGGATCACAAATCTGCAGGCGGGCTTGATGCCGAAAGTGTCAGCAGTTTCGGATGGCATCACGCTCTGTTTCTTGACTTAGACCGGGGTTCAGATGTTAGGTCGGCGCGGCCTAAATCATCCGCATCTAATGCACAGCGGCCGGGGTGATGATCCCGAGATTGCCAAGCCCGGCGACGATCAGCTGGACTGCGACGGCGGTCAGCAGAATGCCGAAGACGACCTCCGAGACGATCATAGTGACTGGCTTCATACGCTTGGCGAGCTTGTCGATGTTGGTGAACACCAGATAGTCCAATGCGCCGACGATCAGGATCAGGCCGATGACAAGTATCGCACTGGCGATCGAGACGACTTCGCCGGAGGCGATGATGATGATCGTAATGCCGACAGGATTGAGCAGGTAAGGGACCGCAAGCGGAAATACGGCCAGCTTGTCGGGATCGACGGGCGCCGCAATATCGTCATGCGGCTTCTCTGTCGGTCCTGATGCCATCTTGATCGCGATCAGTGCGAGGATGATGCCACCGGCGACGGCGACGGCGCCGCCCGTGATGTGGAGAAGCCGCATCAGCAGAGCGCCGGTGGCAAATAGGATCAGGGCCGTGACGACGGCGATCTGGACCATCTGGCGGCCGATGCGCACCTTGGTTTGGGTATCGAAGGCGTGGGTCTTTTCCAGAAACGGCACCAGGGCAATCTTCGGCCCCATGCCGATCAGAAGCAGCAGGAGAAGTTTTCCGACGAGTGCGGCATCGATGACTGTGAAATCCATGAAACGTGCCCTCTAAATTTGTGATGCGGAAATCGAGACGAAGAGAACCAAACGAACTCGTCAGTTTTTCTGCGAGCACTCAGCGCGGGCATACGTCCCAGAAGCCCGTCGTCTTGGCGGGCGAGGTGTAATACCAGCATTGACCAGATTGCGGCGGCGTGCCTGCCAAGGACACGGCGGCAGCTCCGGCGACGAAGCCGATGGCAGCACCCGCGGCGATGGCGGTGCCCGGACGCCAGTAGCGGCGAGGGGTGACGACGACGACGCCGCGCCGGACAGGCGGGCGAACGGCGGGGCGGGTGCTTCCGACTGCGGCGCATCCCCGCGGTCCGCAGGCTGCAGCGCCGCAGCCTCTCGGACCACATGCCGCCACGCCACGACGGGCAGCTTCGGCCGTTACGGGAATGAGGACGGGCGCGCAGACCGTCATCATGACCGCAAGTGTCGCAAGCATGTGCGACAGGATGACCAGGATCTTCATTTCATTTCCTCCCATTGTTCTCGTGTGTCGTTCATTTCCTCGAAGATGCCGCCCTCAGGCCGGGTTTGCGGCGGCGGCCGCGTTCTGTGCTGCGAGCGTCTGCTGGGCAGCGGCTGCAACAGCGTCGTCCTTGCCGCCGGAGACCTGAACTGTGGGCACAGCGAGCTTGATGCCGTTTTCGTTGAACGCCTCATGGATCATCCGCAGAGCCCGACGCTTCAGCGTGAACTGCTGGCCGGGAAGCGTCATGACCTTCATGCGCAGGAGCAGGCCGGAGTCGCCCAGGCTGTCGATCCCCTGCATCTTCAGCGGCTCGATCGTCGTCGGCTTGAACTCCGGATCCTCGAACAGCTCCAGGCCGATCTTCTTGATGATCTTGCGGGCCTTCTCGATGTCGGAATCGTAGGTGATGGTAATCGTCATCTTCTCGATCACCCAGTCGCGGCTCATGTTCTGGACTGCTCCGAGCTCGCTGAAGGGGACGATGTAGACCGCGCCGCGGTGGTGCCTGAGCTTGATCGATCGCAAGCTGAAGGATTCGACGGTGCCCTTGTAGCTGCCGCTCTGGATATATTCGCCCACCCGGAAGGCGTCGTCGAGCAGGTAGAACATCCCGCTGATCACGTCCTTGACCACCGTCTGCGCGCCGAAACCGATCGCAACGCCGACCACGCCGGCGCCAGCGATCAACGGGCCGATCTCCACGCCGAGCGACGATAGTGCCATCATGATCGCGACGGCAACGAAGAGGATCATCAGGAAATTGCGAAGGATCGGCAGCAGGGTTCTGAGACGTGTGCGCCGCCGCTCCCGTTCGCTGCCGACTTCGAGGACGGCTTCGGTGTCGCCGAGCTTGCGATCAATCAGCACTTTGACAACGCTCCAGGCAAGGTCGACGACGAGCAGAATGATGCCGGCGCTGAGGAGGCCGCGCACAAGGCGCAGAAGCGGCGAATCCTGCATCGTCATCTGCGTCAGCCTGATATCCAGGGCGTTCGCCAGCAGAAGAATGGCGCCGACGATCAGTGCCGCCCTGATGCCGCGCTCGACGATCACCGAGACGACGGTGCCTCTCTTATGGCCGTCCTCTTCGTCCTCGGAAGAGCGCAGGATATTGTCGACCGACGCCTTGGTGAGGGCGATAGCGCCGGGCAGTGCGGCACAGACCACCGCGATCCAGAACAGCCTCATCGCACCCACCACCCACAGCAGCCAGACGGCAACGAAGTAGACCGTCCAGAGCCAGTTCCGCGCCCGCAGGCCGATGCGGCTGGCCTGGCCGGCCGTCAATCCGGACGGACGTCTCCAGACGGCTTCGATGCCGATGACGAGGAGCACGAGGCCGAGGGCATAGGCCACGAGTTGCCGGGCCGGGACGGAAAAACCGAGTGTGCCGAGCAGGCGGATGGTCACCCAGCCAAAGGCATACCAGCCGACGAGATAGCCGAGGCGTTTCGCCCAATGGCCGGCGGCATTTTTGGTGATCGGTACGACACGAAACCGACCTTCTTCCTCTGCTCGCGGTGCCAGAAGCACATCGAAAATGGCGCTTGCCAGACGGAAGATCACGATCGCAAAGAGGTAGCCGACGACGATTTCCCGGACGATCGGCGGCCATTGGAACAAGAGGAAGAAGCCGATGCTGCCGAGTCCGAACGACAGGACGAAACATGCCGCCCACAGAAGCCTCGCAGCCAGTGCGATCACCCTCTGGCGAACCGTGGCGAAGGGCGCGCGTGTCATCCATGAGCGCCAGCCGGCGCTGATCCACCACAACAGCCATTGCGCAGCCAGCCCGACGGCAACGAAGGCAGCGACCAGGAAGATCGGCCGCGTTCCGCCGTTCGCCTGGACGTCGCCTTGGAGCATGGCCGCGCCACGCATCGTCTCGGAGGGAAAGGATTTGATAGCTCCGAGAAGGCTGGAAACATGGACACGGAGCCGCATCGCAAATTCCGAGAACGAAGGGTCGGCATTCGGCGTTGCGACAGGCGGTTCCGTGACGGCCCGGGCTGCTTCCGATTGCTGCTGCAGGAAGCGCTGGACATCCGGATCCGAGAACATGCCGATAAAGCGCTGGACACTTTCAGGCTGCGGGCTCGCAGGCGTCGCGCTCTGGGCCGCGGCAATGGAGGCACAAAGGAGAATGGATACCAGGGTGGCCCCGATGAGAAGCGGCCTGACCATGCGGATTTTGGAAAGTAAAGGCATCGTCTATCCTGATCTCGATGAAGCTGTTGCCGGTTGCTGAAGCGCTATTGCCTACATGACTCCTTCGATCGGCCCGCGGCAGTGCACTCGGACGCCTTCGGTCGCGTACCCACAGGACCCGTGAGGCCGCTGACCTGGCCGGCGTAATTATCTCTGGTATCCGCATCGACGACGGCGACCGGGGCGGCAAGGATCAGGCCGGCTGCGCTGCCCGCGGCGGCCGCCGTGCTCGTCGTCGCGGCGAGGATCTTGTCCCCGAGCCCAACCTTGCTGTCGGTCAGCGTCTGCCCGTCAGAAATGCGAGCCCCTATGAGCTGAACGACCTCGGGCGATTCCGCGAATTTTCCGTGGTTCAGCCTGTCGCCCGCCTTGACCTTGGTGAGGTCGATGACCGTGATCTGGTTGTCGGCCAGTTCCTTCTTGAAGGGGGCCTGCTCGGGATCGATGGCGCCGAGTCTGGCGACGTCGCCCCATACCCTGCGCGATACCGCGAGCGCGCGATCGTCTCGCGAAACGAACAAGGTGAAATTCGGATGCTGCTTGCCCATGTCGACGATCTGCTGGCGGAAGACATCGACATCCACGTCGGGCGAGGCCAGCATGACATTCTTGAACTTGGCAGGGAGGCGGCCGTTGCGGATCGCCATCTGGCGAAGCGCTTCCAACGCCAGCCAGTTCCCCATGGAATGCGCCAGGATCGAGACTTCCTTCACCTCTGGATCCCTCGCGAGATACTGGAAGAGCGTCTCCAATGCGTTGCGCGTGTAGTTGGTGCTCTCCCTGTCGTAGCCATAGGCAAGTAGACTGCCGCGCGACGGCCATGTCACTAACACGGGCGCGCTGTGCACGCCGGAATCCTTGACAATCTGAGCGAAGCGATAGACGGAATCTTCGAAACGGTTGTTGAAGCCGTGGATGAACACCAGCACGCTGCGGTCGCGGCTCTTCCTGACAGAGGCGCTCAGCCATTTCTTGGCGTCGTCGCGTGTGATCTCCGCGGCTTTCAAGGTTGCGAAATCCGTTGCTGGATTGGATGGAAGTCTTCTCGGCCAGGCGACTTCGCCGATCTTGCGGACGTTCGCAGGCGGGATGGATACGGTGATGTCGGCAAAGGCCGGGGCGAGTGCACGCTCGCCTGTGAACATTTCGCCTTGGATCGTGGAGCGGCCGCGCGTCGTGGTCACGAGCATGTCGACCTTGGCGGCGTTCGGCGCGCTATCGGCAACCGGGATGAGGACGTTCTTCGGGTGGCCTCCGCATCCGGCCAATGCGCAGAGCAGCAGCAGAGCCGAGATCCATTTCAAACCCGGGGAAAGGCTTGGTTGAATTCGGCCGTCACGACATTTTGCTGTGCTCACTGGCGTTCCTCATAGCCCTGTCAAATTGGTACGGGCCTCGACGCCGCACGCCGCGGCGGTCGAAGTCGGCACTGAGGCCAGACTATGCGAAGACGAGATGGCGTGCCCGTATGATCGGGTATGTTACGGTCGGGAAGACAGTATCAGCGGGGTTGCAGGTCCGAGGTGGCGGCGGTCGACGCGATTGCATCGGGATCGGGCACCGTCATCCCCGCCTTGCGAAGTCCTTCGATCAGACGATCGCGATCTTCGGGCTGCATGTTGCGCATTGCGAGTTCGGTGACGATGTTCGGCAGGAAGTCGGGTCGCATGCTGACGAACACCTGTCCTTCCCGGCGGGCGTCGTCCATCATGCCAGCCTCTGCGTAGATGACGGCGGCGACAACATGGAAGAGAGGGAACTTCTGCATGTTCGCCTGTCTGATCTCCAGCACGGCAGTGTGGTTGTCGCGGAGCATATAGGCGGCCAGGGCTCGCGTTCCGTGGTAGAAGCCGCCGCTGCCTGGATTAAGCGCGATGGCCTGGTCCAGTAGGGTTGCTCCACGTTGCCACTGGCCAGCGATCGCAAGCCGAGTTCCGAACTCGCCCATCAGTTCGGTGTCATTGGGGTTGGTGGCAAGCGCCTGCTCGCCCACACGCAGTGATTCAGCGAGCTGCCTGTCAAAGAACAGCGCCGTCATCAGTGCTTGAAGTCCGCGTGTATTGTTCGGATCGATCTGCGTTGCGCGCCTGGCGGCATCGAGTGCACGCTGTATGGCTGTATCCTGGTCTGGTGTCGGATTGAACTTGTACCGGTCCTCATCGAGATAGACGATCGACAGCATTGCCCAAGCGGTCGCGTAGTTCGGAAACCGCGCGAGCGCGGCCTCGAGGCAATCCCGGACGCGCGCGTGCGCTTCGGCGCTCAGTTCGGAACGATAGGCATAGAAGCGCAAAGTGCACTCATACGCACCGAGGTCATCCGGGGGCGGACTGGCGGCGTCGACCTGTGCCATGACCCCGTAGGGCTGGGCGATGGCGGTCGCGACCTTTCTGGCGACATCCGTCTGGATCGCAAACAGGTCTCCCGATGCGAGATCATTGTCATAGTTCTCCGACCAGAGGATTTCGCCGTCCGACGTATCGAGCAGCCTCGCGGTTACACGAAGGCGCTTGCCCGACGTGCGTACCCCGCCGGCAAGGAGATAACGTGCGCCGAATTCGGCCCGGATCTCCGATGCGCCCACATCCGCTGGGAGGGACTTGGACGTTTCGCGGCCGAAGACCTTGATCTCCTTGAACCGTGGCAGGATGGTCATTAGCTCCTCAGTCAGGCCAGCTGTGTAGAGCTGTGCCTCCGGCCCTTCGCCGAGATTGGCAAACGGGGCCACGACGAGGGCCGGCCGATCGGGCGACAGGCTCGCAACGCGTTCGAGCGACGGAGCGGGAGACCGCGCCCCGATCCAATAGAGCGAAATAGCCACTGCAGCGAGCGCGGCAGCACCCGGCAACAAGACTCGCCTTGCGCGCCACCAGCGTCCGGGGCGAACCTCAAAGGGTGATGTTTCGCCAGCGTCTTCGTCTCCAATGTCGACTGACGCCGAGCAGGACCAGGCGAAGGTTGGGATATATCCGCCCTTGGGGATGTCGATCCTGACCGGGTCATCCTGCCCGGCAACGAGATAATAGCGCTCGAGCGACCGCCGCAGCCGTCCGGCCTCGATCCTGACCACCGGGTCGTCCTGGGTGAAGCCGGGATCCCGGCCGAACACCTCGATCGCGATCGAATAGGCTTTGATCCGGTTGCCCCGACCCTCGAGAGTTTCCGAGACGACATAGCGGAGAAACGCTGCCGCGCGACCGACGCCTGGAAATTCAGGGCTGGAGACGACACGTTCCAGTTGCTCGCTGATATCGTCGGCTTGAGGCGCCGGCCTTGAAGAAATGGATGCAGCAGACCCCTCTGCTGGTATCGATGTCTGCATGTCTGTCCCCAATCCCCCGTGGAGTCACATCACTGCCAGACCGTATGTTACGGTAACATACTCCACTAACCTATTGCCGTCCATGAAGATCGGGATCAGGCACACGTTGCAGTGGCGACGTCTCGAATGCCGGTAAGGAGTGGACCATGGACGAAGGCGTGACCGCAGTCCGTCGGCAGTTTCCAGCGAGGATCAGGGCGATCGACGATCTCTCTGCCCGCAGTGAGGATTTTCGGGAAATCTGCAGGGACTTTGCCGACGCCCAATCGGCGCTGCAGAAATGGAACGTCTCAACCGATCCGAAACGCGACGAGCGCGTCGTCGAATACCAGGAGCTGATCGCCGAACTCTCCAAGGAGATAGAGGGCGCGCTTGACGCCTCGGTACCGCCAACCGCTCTCTGACGAGGCGAGACTAAGCACGCGGCAAGCCATCGCCAGGCGTATGTTACGGTTACCTACTTGCGTTCCATCGCCCGGTAACGACCATCGCGACAAATGTCCGGCGCTGAAACTTTGCGCTTCCACGAAACGAAACGCCTCCGAAGGATATTGCCGTGGTTTCCGAAAACTTGGACGAGACTGCCATTTCCCCAACGCCTCGGAATCCACTCCGCAGGATAGCACTCATCGTTCTCCTCCTGGCGCTCGTCCTGTTCGTCCTCTCCATCTTCATGGAGCGGCGCACGCCATCGACCTCGCAGGCTCAGGTCCAAGCCTATATCGTCGGCATCGCTCCCGAAGTCACCGGTCGGGTGGTGGAAGTCGGCGTCACCGACAACTCGCGCGTCGAGGCCGACCAGGTTCTCTTTCGTATCGATCCCGAGCGCTATGAACTCGCGGTCAGTGAGGCCGAGGCGAACCTTGCAAGTGTCGGCCAGTCAATGGGCGCGTCAACGGCTGCTGTCGATGCGGCGCAGGCAAAGCTCGTAACGGCCCAGGTCGATCGCGACAATCTTCGCGAACAAGCTGCGCGCGCCGCAGAGCTGCAAAAGAGGGGCGTGTATTCCAAAGCGCGGGCTGATTCAACCAAATCGGCTTTCGGTCAGTCAGAGGCAGCCGTCACCGGTGCTGAGGCTGAGCTGGCCAAGGCCAAGGAGCAGCTCGGGCCGAGCGGAAATGACAATCCGCAGCTCCGGGCAGCTCTGGCAGCGCTCGAAAAGGCACGACTCGATCTGGTGCGGACCACCGTTCAGGCACCTTCGGCCGGGGTCGTGACCAACCTCCAACTTACAACCGGTAAGGTCGTGTCGGCCGGACAGTCAGCCATGACCTTTATCGATGTCGGAACGATCTGGATCACCGCCGCCTTCAAGGAGAATAGCCTCGAGAAGGTGGCAGTTGGCAACCGGGCGGAAGTCCTTTTCGACGCGCTTCCCGGTCGGTTGTTTCCGGCGCAAGTCGAGAGCGTTGGTTTCGGCGTATCGCAAGGGAGCACGGACCCGAACACCGGATTGCCGACGATCCGGAGCGATAGCGGCTGGGTCCAGGAGCCGCAGCGGTTTCCGGTCCGCCTCATCATCGAGGAGGCGCAGCGGCCCAAGGGCGGCGTACGCTACGGCTCACAGGCGACCGTCGTCATCTACACCGGCGACAACCCGGTCACCAATGCCTGGGGATCGCTCTGGATCCGCATCATGTCGGTGCTAACCTATGTCCGCTGAGAGGAGCCCCGCGGTCGAGGAGCAGAAACGCAAGGGGCTGCGGGTCGCATTCGCGGTCTCCATCGGCTTCACGCTCGCAGTCTATGCCGGGGCTATCGTACCGTTCCTTGGTCCGCTCTTTGCCGCCCAGTTTCTGCTCGGAAGTTCGCGGCCGATGCCGCTCGGCAAGACTATCGGGGCGGCGATGGTCATCCTGATCGCAGGAATGGCGATGATGGTTCTGACCGACGTGCTCGGCGACCGTCCGGCACCCTTTCTGCTGATCCTGGGGCTGACCTATTTTGCGTGCTTCGCCGCACAGTCGACGGGAAAGGGAGGACCGGCCGTCTTTCTCGTGCTGGTCGTTTCGATCATCGTGCCTCTGCTCGGCATTCTGAACAAGGAGCTCGCCAATTCCATCCTGTCCATCCTGGTCGCCGGGGTGTTGTCCGGCACGGCTCTGATGTGGTTCGCCCATGCGATCTTTCCCGAGCCGTTTTCCCCGGAGGTTGAGGCGGTGGCGATCGACGAGCGGCCGCCGGCCTTGGGTCGGGCGCTGGCAAACACGGTCATCCTTCTGGGCTCCGTCGTGATCTGCCTGACGAGCGACAACCTGACCGCCGCGGCGGTCATTCCGATCACTGTTGCTTCGCTGCTCGGGCAGCTCGACGTTGCCGCGAGCGCGCGAGTGGCGATCGGGCTCGTGCTCGTCAACCTGTTCGGCGGCGTGCTCGCCTCCGTTGCCTATGCCGCGCTATCGCTGCGCCCCAATCTTTTCTCGATCTTCGTCATCGTTCTCGTCGTCGTCCTCCTCATCGGAGGGCGCGCGGCTGCTCGCTCGAAGGACGCCCCGGTTTTTGCCGGCGCCCTGACAACCTTCCTGATCCTGTTCGGCCTCGGGGTCTCGCCTCTGCCGGGGAGTGCTGCAGAATCCTTCGCCACCCGCATCGTCTATGTCGCAGCAGCCTTGATCTACGCGCTGCTGTTTGCCGTCATCCTGTGGCCGCGGGCCGCGGAAACGAAGAGGATATCGGTATGACTCAGTCGTACTCTGAGAGCACGTTACCTTGAAGAAGTCGGCTGTCTTCAGTCCCGCGATGTTCTTGGCGTTAGTCGCTTCGGTGGCCTCAGTAGACGCCGCCCAGAGAACAGAAGACTTCCTCAAGGCCCGCAAGCATTGCGAACTCACCCATCTGTGGAAGGATCCACCCGACCCCAATGGCTTCAGCGAATGCATGAAAGAAAGGCGCTATCGCCTCCATTTCTCGCCGACCTGCCAGACCGGGAGCCGCAGGGCGCAGTGCTACGACCTGCAGCGCTAACTGCCGACGCGTTAGCATCAGGTCTTTGCTTGCAACCCGGCGCAGAGGAACTGCCGCCCGTTATCGAGGCGCTCATTGTTCCCTCCCGTGGAAAGGCGGCCCATCAGGTTGCAGCCTTTGATACATACCGGCTGCGGTAGTCGTTGCGTTGAACGAGCATTGCGAGCCTACGATTGGAAAATGCGGCATTCCCGGTCACTTCCGGGCCGAGCCACGGCGGGCAGGGAGGTTGATCGCTTTCGTCGGCAAGCTCGATTTCTGCGACAACCAATCCGTCGTGGACGCCACTGTAGACGTCCACCTCCCAAAGGCAGCCACGATGGTTCACCTCATAGCGGGTCTTATCCACCACACTCGTTGCAAAGGCGATCATTTCGAGGGCATCGGCGTAAGGAATCTCATATTCGAACTCCTCGCGCCGCAGGCGCCCGGTCCGGAGTTTAACGGTCAGGACGGCGTGTGCCTTATCGATGATCCTGACGCGCACGAAGCGGTTCTTCTTCGCCAGCAGGTAGCCCTGGCAGAATGCGGCGCCCTTGGAAGCGTGGTCCCGCCAACTATCGTTTGCGACCAGAAATTTTCGCTCAATCTCTGCGGTCATTCTTGCCTCCCTTGTCGTTCCGAACCGCGACGAACCTGAATGAGGGTGCTTGACGGACTTCCCGACCAGGCACCGCCGTCCGAACTTTAATATCGAGTCGGCAGGGATGCAGCCTCCCTCCGCCGGATCGTGCCGTTGATCGCCATATGCCGACAAAACTCCGGGACGAAGATTGCTAGCGCTTCAGATCGAGGATCTGTCCCGACGCCCTGAGCTGCTCCAGCGTTTTACCGAGACAACTTCCACCGATCGGTTCGCCCAAGGCCTTGGCGGTCCCGCCGACAGATATCGTTCCGGCAAGCTTGCTCGGATTGACATAGGTGGCCACGCCATTCGCCTCCAATCTCGTGAGATAGAAGATCTGGTACAGGCCTTTATATTCGCAGGCTACGGCGATCGGAAATTGATCGAACGGCTCGGCCGCCTGCGCTCGCGAAACGGATATGCCGGCCAAGGGAAGAATGCAGGCAATGGCGACAGACAGCACACGGTCCGATGGATGGATCATCACACACTCCTGTTGATTGATAACATCGCCGCGCCGGACAGCTGGTCTGTTCCGGGCGGGCCTTCCTCCTGAAACTGCGGTGTCGTTCCCGCGCGGCTTCGACTATTGCATCTGCTCGGCGACCACATCCGGTACAATATGCCGGATGCTTTTGTCTTCGACGTAGTCAGCGGGTCGCTTTTGACGTTTCCCAAGGTCCGGTGCGTTGAACTTCATCGTTTCGTACGGAATCGACTTCAGGATGTGCGAGATGCAGTTGATGCGCGCGCGCTTCTTGTCGTCGGACGGCACGATCCACCATGGGGCGTGCTGGCGGTCCGTCGCCCGGATCATCTCGTCGTAAGCAACCGTGTAGTCCCACCACCGTTGGTACGACTCGATATCCATCGGGCTGAGCTTCCACTGCCGCAGCGGATCCTCGATCCGCCGCCTGAAGCGCCGATCCTGTTCCTTCTCGCCGACCGTCAGGAAGTACTTCAGCAGGGTGATGCCGCTTTCGACGATCGAGGCTTCAAAACCGGGAGCCAATTCAAGAAAGCGCCGGGCCTTTTTCTCGGAGCAGAATCCCATCACCCGGTCGACGCCGGGGCGATTGTACCAACTGCGATCGAATATGACGATTTCGCCCGCAGCGGGCATATGTGCGAAGTAGCGCTGCATGTACATTTGCGTCTTTTCGCGATCGGTCGGGGCCGGCAGCGCGACCACGCGAAAGACACGTGGACTGACGCGCTCGGTAATTCGCTTGATCATCCCGCCTTTGCCGGCAGCATCCCGGCCCTCGAAGATGATCACGACGCGAGCGCCCGATTTTTTCACCCAAGCCTGCAGATGCGCGAGCTCGACCTGAAGCTTTGCGATTTCCTTGTCGTAGTTCCAGGACTTCTTGCCTTTCATTTCGTCCACTTCGGTGTAGTCTTCCTGCCGCTTGTTCATCACGTCCTCCTTGCCCTTCACTGATGATCGCCGACCAAAGGCCGGTCGCTTCCTTCCCCAAGGCGCGCGGCACGCAGCGCGTCCTCCGTGTCGCCAAAGAACTTTCCGGCTCCGATGCCGTCGACGACGCCGGCGCGGCCCAGCAGCTCCGTGACCTCGGCGTTCAGATGAGCCACGCCGAAGACGATGCCCCGCCCGGAGAGGTTTGCCTGCACGGCATCAAGTGCTGCGGCCCCGGTGCTGTCGATATGCGCAATGGCGCTGGCGTCGAGGACGAACCAGCGTGTTTCGGCCGGCAGGCCGTCAGCGACGGTGCGCAACCGGATCCGGACATAATCGGCGTTGTAAAACAGCAGATTGCCCTGGACGAGACATATGGCGATGCCCGGAATGCCCCGGGCCTCCGGAAAGCGCTGCATGTCGTAGAAGCCATCGCGTCCGGCAATGCGGCCGAGAAGCGTGTCTTTCGGAAACATCGTCTTGCGCAGGAGATAGATCAGGGTTGCGGCGATCGCGACGATGACGCCGTTCAGGACTCCGAAGCTGATGGCTCCGAACATGGCGATGAGGGCGAAGACGAACTCCGCGCGGCTGATGTGCCATATCTTTCTCAACTCGCTGACGTCGATCAGGCTGATTGCGGCTGCCGCCAGGATCGCCGCCAGGGCAGGGATCGGCAGGATGCGCAGGGCGCCATTCAAGAACAGCAGCGCCGCCATCAGGGTCACGGCGGAAACGAGACCGGCTGCCTGCGATCTGCCGCCGACTGCAAGATTGATCGCTGTACGCGAGTCGGACACGGCGATGGGAAATGAACCAAACAGGCCAGGGGCGATGTTCGCCGCGCCCAGCCCAATCAGTTCCTGGTTGGCGTCGACCTCCTCGCCGGAGCGCGCCCCGAAGCTTCGTGCGGCGACGATAC
This sequence comes from Rhizobium sp. 10PS4, assembly GCF_032464805.1. Classification (NCBI taxonomy): domain Bacteria; kingdom Pseudomonadati; phylum Pseudomonadota; class Alphaproteobacteria; order Hyphomicrobiales; family Rhizobiaceae; genus Rhizobium; species Rhizobium sp. 10PS4. Next base: position 37,183 of record NZ_JAWDIW010000005.1, read on the forward strand.
TCGAACCAAAACTGATCAGAAAGACGGCTGCCGACCCAAGGACGATCCTGTCCATGGGCATTTGAGAGAATGCATGGAGGGAGAATGACGGCAGCCCGGTGGGGAGATCGCCAACGACGCGGATGCCAGCGGCTTCAAAGTTGAAGATGGCGGAGAGAATGACGGAAACAACGACAACGACGACGGGTCCCGGTACAGGCAGCCGCGTGGCTTTCACGATCCACAACAGTGCGAACATGGCGAGCCCGAACAGCAATGTCGGCCAATGGATCAAGGCACTCTTGCGAATGATCTCGGCAATCGGCGGCAGGAGACCGTCGGACTCGATACGCACCCCGGTAAAGCGGCCGATCTGCCCGACAAGGATCGAGATGGATACGCCGGCAAAGAAGCCGACCAGAATCGGGCGGGATAGAAAGCTTGCGAGGACGCCTAGCCGCAGCAGCCGTGCTGCAAAATAGAAGGCTCCGACGCCGAGCGCCAGGGCAGACGCGATCGCAACCGGATCGGCTGATGTGCCGGCAGGTTGCGCGGCGATGACAGTTCCTATGACCGCCGCGAGAACCGCCATGGTCCCGGCGTCCGGTCCGACCACCAATAGCCGCGACGGCCCGAACAGAGCGTAGGCAACGGGCGCGACGATACTCGCATATATCCCCGTTTCCGGGGGGAGGCCGGCGATGGCGGGATAAGCGATCGCACTCGGCAGTCCGACAGCCGCAATCGACAGCCCCGCAGGAATATCGCTTCGCAGCCAGTCCGCGCGAAATCCTTCCAGGCCCCTGAATACCGGCATATGAAAACTTTGAAGCATGCCACTCCCCCCCGAAATTCATTCATCTGCTGAAGCGAACTCAGGCTACCAGTGGGGTGGCTTCCGATCGCTCCAGACTGGGCGCAGATTGGGCTTTGACGAAGATGGCCTTGCCAGCGTCAGCCGAAGGGTTGACCGCGGACGCTGACGCGCTGGCCGAACCCATGGCTGACGACCCGCATGGTTGCGCAGCGGCCTAGCCGACGGGTGCCTCCCAATTCAGGAAGAAGCCGATGTCGCCCGGCATACCGCCCGGAAAACTGATGACCATCGCTTTCAACTTGTAGCCGTGAGGCCGGGCCACTTCGACGAAAAGATCATATATTTCCTTGGCTTTTCCTTGAAGCGTCGTCGGCCACTCTGGCCGGGCACTGTTGATCGCGCGGCCGCTATCCGTGCAGAAGCTCGAGGGAAAGCTATAAACCATGGCCTCGGATTTGCCGTCGGCGGCTGCCTTCATGACGACGCGCCTGATAATGTCACGTTCCTTGTCGCCGACGTGTTTGCGGAAGAAGTCATCGACGAACTCCGCGTGTTTTTTTGCTTCACGCGCTTTGACTTTGTCATCACGCTGCATTTCTATCAGCTGCAGTTCCAGAGCTTTCTGCCTCAATTCGTCCGCGCTAAGCATCTGAGGATTTGACTTTTCACTTTCAGCCATGACGTTCCCTCCCACTGGTCCAAGGCCAAGACCAAAAATTACAGCATCGATAAGTCAAGCTAGGCAGTATGATACTGTAGGTTCTGGTAACCTACCGCGCTGCCGATATTTTAGCCGTCAACCCTCCCACTGGGATGAATATGCGGCATGGGCGAAATGCATGAAGCAGGAGTGTTGTCGGCTCCATCTCGTTGACGTGCCGAGCCGGAGGCGGCAGGGCACCGCGCCACGACATGGAACGTTAGCCACCGGTTTCGAAACCGGGGTACAGCATCATTCCGCCGTCGACATAGATCGTCGCTCAGACGATGTAGTCGGTGAAATCAGACGCAAGCCGCACCGCCATCCGGCCAATCTCCTCCGTCTCGCCGATGCGCTTGTATGGAATGAGCTTCATCAGTTCGACGTAGGCTTCCGAGGTTTGCCACGCGCTGGATCGGCGTGCGAATGGCGCCTGGGGCGATGCTGTTGACGCGAATGCGCTTTCAGCGTGCCCATGACTTCGTGGTCAAGCGGCCCGCGGTCGATTTTAGCCTGCGCTCTGAACTCCGCTTTTGCAAGGGTGTTACTGTAACATACGTCCCAGATCAGTCCCACGACTACGCCTGGAGCTGTCTTTGCTATAAATTTGGAGCAAAAGACGGCTTGGCCGATGTTTAGCTATCAATCCTCCTCCACTCGGAGGAGTATGCGGCACGAGCGAAGATACAATAGTCGACAGCCTACACACCATGTCTGACCGCAAGGAGGATTTGAGATGGCTAGACCTCACGCATTGTTACTCGCCACAGGCTTGTTCCTGCCTTTTGCAGGTTTCCCGTTTTCGCCACATCCGACACCGATCGCCGCCGCGCAGGAGCCGACCCCTTCCAGTCCCGTCGCGGAAAAAGACGACGCGCCGGCGCCGTTGAGCGAGGATGAACTCGAAATCCTGGTGGCGCGGATTGCGCTTTATCCGGACGAACTGGTCGCGCTCGTCACATCGGCGTCGCTCTATCCGCTGCAGGTCGTGGAAGCAGCCCGGTTTCTCGAAACCTTGAAGAAGCAGCCCGAGCTCAAGCCGAAGACGTCGTGGGACGGCAGCATCGTATCCCTGTTGAACTATCCCCAGATCGTCACGATGATGAGCGACGATCTGGACTGGACGCAGTCGCTCGGAGAGGCGCTCTCCTACCAGCAGAAGGACGTTTTGATCGCCATACAGCAGCTGCGCGACAAAGCGGTCGCCGACGGCATCATCAAGACGGACGACAAGATCAAGGTCAGCCAGGAGAACGACAACGTCGTGATCGTCTCCGCCAGTCCTGACAAGATCTACGTTCCGCAGTATGCGCCGGAGATGCTGTATGAACCGAATTATGTGGCCGCGCCGATCGGCTACTATTCCGAGCCGTATCCGAACTACTACTATCCGACCGCCACATTTTTCGCGGGTGTGGTGACGGGAGCGGTGTGGGCCGCTGCCGTCGACTGGAACCGTTGGGGCGTATGGGGCGGTCGCTGGAACGGCAACGTCGATATCGACTGCAACAATTGCCTCAACAACATCAACGGCAAAATGAATATCAACGACGTCGACTGGAAGAATGTCGACCGCAGCAAGATCGGGTTCGACGGGGCGCAGTTCAACAATATCGACCGCGGCTCCTTCCGGAGCAGTATCGAGGCGAATGCCGGCAACAGGGTCGGAGCTAGAGGCAACGACCGTGCGAACACGATCCGCGACCAGCCAAGCAAAATCAGCGTCAACGATGTCCGCAAGAGCAAGATCGATGCGGACAGGATAAGTGCTGCCCGCAACAAGGCAGGCAATATGGGAGCGGCTCCTGGTGGCGGGAAGGGAGCGCAGGCTGCGCAGAATCGCAGGCCCGAGGCAAGGACGCCGAACAGGGCGGCCGAAAAAGCAAGGCCCGGGGTCAACGCCAAACGTCCGGTCGCAAAGCCGAAGCCTGCGGCCCGGGTCGACAGCCGGCCGAGAAAGCCGTCGGCCCTCGGTCAGGTCGACAGCGGCAGGCGCGCTGAGATGCAGTCCAACCGCGGCAGACAGGCCATGGCCGGAGGCAATCGTGGCGGCGGTAGAGCAATGCACGGCGGTGGCGGCGGCCGCGGCGGTGGTGGACGCGGCGGCGGTCGTCGGTGACGGAAAGAAGGAGGAAAGTCATGACCAAGTCAGTCAGAAACATGCTTCTGGGTTCGATGTTCACTCTAGCGGCTCTCGCCACCAATCCAGTTCCGGCATCTGCAGCAGAGCCATCCGATGCAACCGTCATCTCGGACTTCGCTTCACAGAGCGATCCCCCCGTATTCGAGACGCCGGAACAGGTCGTTGACGCCTTCAAAACGGCCTTGGCGTCTGATGATTTCGACAAGTTCGCGGCGCTGCTGGGTATTGATGCAGCGAAAGCGAAGGCAGGCGAAGGCGTGATGGACACCTACGCACAGATTCGGGACGGCACAAGCAAGAAGATCGTCGTGAAGGACGTCGATGACCGCAAGATCATCGAGATCGGCGACAAATTATGGCCTCTGCCATTTCCGATCGTGAAGGGCGACGATGGCAAATGGGGCTTCGACACCTATGCCGGGTTCGAGGAGATCATCAATCGTCGCGTCGGCGAGAACGAATTGCAGACCATCGACACGATGAAGGCCTATGTCGACGCCCAAAAGGAATATTCTTCCGCCGACCACGACGATGACGGCGTCCTGGAATATGCTCAGAAACTGATCAGCAGCGACGGCAAAACCGACGGGCTCTATTGGTCGCCTGATCTCGGCGAGGGCGATAGCCCGGCGGGCAATGCCCTCGAAGACAATGCTGCGCTTGACAAGGCGAAGGCCGGCGAGGGCTATTACGGCTATCGCTACAGGATCATCGACGGCCAGGGGCCGAACATCGCGGGTGGAAAGTTCGATTATGTGATCAACGGCAACATGATCGCGGGATTTGCCCTTATCGCCTGGCCGATCCGATATGGCGAAACCGGCGTGCACACATTCGCAGTCAACGCGAACGGCACGGTCTACCAGGCCGATCTCGGCCGGGAGACCGAAAAGATAGCTGCCGGTGTCAGGACCTTCAACCCAGGTGACAATTGGGACGTGACTGCCGATTGAACACGGTCGCGGATGTTTGGAACCAAGTCCGCTCCACCTCGTTGCCGCTTCGTATCTGGCAATGATGCAAAGGAGGAAACGATGATTTCTGCAGATCAGATCCGTGAACATATGGAAGTTCGGGCTGCCGACGGCACCCATGTCGGCACAGTCGATCATCTCGACGGGCCCACGCGCATCAAACTGACGAAGACCGACTCGGGGGATGGAAAGCACCACTTGATCCCGCTCGATTGGGTCGATCACGTGGACGCACACGTCCATCTGTCGAAGAACGCCAGGGATGTCCGAAGCCAGTGGGCCACCATCAACTGACCGCCGGTCGGCTGCGGCTTATGGGCCGCAGCCTCCTTGAACAGGATGGTTAGAGCATGATGTCGTCCGAAAACCGCTCACACTTTTCGGCATCATGCTTTTAAAGGAACCCGCCATATCGAAGCAATTGAAGAGGGGCGATGAGGTCAGCTGGAATACCAGCCAGGGAAAGACCAAGGGCAACGTGATTAGGAAGCAGACCAGCCAGACGAAGATCAAGGGTCACACAGTGAAGGCCACGGTGGCAGAGCGCAGTATATCGTCGAAAGCGAAAAAACGGGAAAGTGAGCCGCGCACAAGCCCTACGAACTCAGGAAGCTCTGACGACCGCGGGCACTTTATTCAGATACAAGGAGATCGAATATGCCAGCCAAGTCGAAAGCCCAGCAAAAAGCTGCGGGTGCCGCGCTCTCGGCAAAGCGCGGCGAGACGCCGAAGAAGGAGCTCAAGGGCGCTTCGAAGCAGATGGTCGAGTCCATGAGCGAAAAGCAACTCGAAGAGTTTGCCTCGACCAAGAGAAAGGGCAAACCGGAACACGCCTCGAAATAGACGGCGAAATCATGGCGTCCCCGGCTCAGGTCGTCGTCGATTGTATGGAAAATTCCGCGACGTCGTGCGACTCGGAGACGGCGGCCAGGATTGTGCGGGCGGATGCGTCTGGATCTTTCGTGAGCCAGCGCAATTCGAAGGCCGCCCCGATGCGGCCGTCCTCGGTCCGTTTCAGCGATCCGAACAGCGCGCTGCATTCGAGAGGGCTAAGCACATCCGACAGATCGGGAATACCGGAGTTCGGACAGTAGATCACGAGCGTTGCCTTGCGTTCGGATCGCAGCCACGTGTCCAGTTGCTTCATCGGCGACAACACGATGAAGGCTACCAGGGTGGCCACCGTCCCCGTCACGATCTGGCCGCCGCCGAAGCAGAGGCCGACGACGGTCATGAACCACATGGTCGCGGCCGTCGTGACGCCCGTCATCGTGTCGCCGCGCCTCAGGATCACTCCGCCGCCGATGAAGCCGACGCCCGTGAGCACGCCGAGGGGAAAGCGCAGCACGTCCATTTGCGTGAAAAAGTTGAACGTTTTTCCGTAGGTCGATAGAAGGAGATTGGCTTGGATCATCGCCAGGCAAGCGGCAAGCGCCACCAGGATCGTAGTCCTGAAGCCTGCGGCGTGACCGCCGCGCTCGCGGTCGAGACCGATGAGGCCGCCGGCGACCACCGTCAGTACGATCCGTGCAGCGATGTCCCACCAGCTTGGTGTGAGCGGCATCGCGTCGGTCAGGAGTGAAGGCATCGTCTGACCCTGACGGTGTTGCCGCTCCTTCGCTGCTGGCGGGGCATTCGTTCCTCCTGCGCTACAGTGCCTCCGGATGAGATAAACGCAATGTCGGCCAGGACGTTCCCTTTGCTTCGGGGTCGTAGAGGTTTGCCCAGATGGCAAGATTGGCGGTTTGTCGGCGCTCGGTGTATGCTTCCGAACCGGGGATAATCCCCCGCCAACCTGCGCGTGGCGTCTAAAACGGAGTTCGAGATTGGCCGTCGCTTTCACCAAGGAAGAGAGTTTCGAAACCGCTTCGGAAACCCTGCTGCCCGATCGTCCGATTTCGCCGCATCCGAACCTCGTCACGGAAGCGGGATTGAAGGCTCTGGAATTGCATTTCCTGCAGGCTCGCGAGGCTTATGATGCTGCGAGCCCCATCGAAGACGTGAACGAACGGCGGCGGCAGACGGCCAATCCCTTGCGTGATCTTCGCTACTTAGCCGCAAGACTTCGCACCGCTCAGCTCATGCCTGCCCCTACGTCAATCGATACCGTCGCCTTCGGCAGCACGGTGACTTTCCGTCGTGACGACGGGCGTGTGCAGACCTATCGCATTGTCGGAGAGGACGAGGCCGATCCGAAGGCCGGGTCCATTTCCTATGTCTCCCCGGTGGCGCGGCTCCTGATGGGCAAGGCTGTCGGGGATATGGTCGAGACAGGCGGCCAGGAACTGGAGATCATCGCCATCGCATAGGAGTGGTCTATTCGCGTAGCCACCATTTTGAGTTCAGCCGCTTCAACCTCGTCTTCCAGTTCGTCGGATCAGCTTGCCTCTCTTGAGGCGCAGCTTGCCGAAAAGCAGGCAGCCCTGTCGGAAACGCAGGACGAGCAAGAGAAGGCTACGATCGAAAAATCCATCGCGACGCTGGAAGCGAAGATTGCCAAGATCGAAGCGAGCGAGAGCAGCCAAACTCAGGCGTCTGCTGCATCGAAGCCTGCCGATGGCGCTCCGAAAGAACTTTCCGGCGAAAGCGAGTGTATCGGCACGACGAATTTTGACGAGACCAGCGAGTTCGGCAGCCGCACGGCTTACGTCTGATAAAAGCGACCCGTTCAGCGGGATGATGCTGCATTTTTGAGTGATGCATCAAAGGCGGCGCTTGGCCACGGTGACGACTTCGCGTGTCAGATCCGCCAGGCGGTCGGCGGCGAGGCGATTTATCTGCCAGTAGAGCGGGACATCGAGTGGCGTGTCGGGCACCAGCTGGATCAGCCGTCCGGATGCGAGGTGCTCGCGGGTCAGCTGGGTCGGGTTCATTCCCCATCCCATGCCTGAAAGGCTCGCCTCGACGAAGCTCTGCGGCGACGGCAGCCAGTGGGTGGGATAATCGAGATCGCGTCCGAATGTTCGCCTGATCCAACTGCTCTGCAGCCTGTCCTTTTGATTGAAGGTCAGCGCCGGAGCGTTGCGGATCGCCTCTGATGTCACGCCCTGCGGAAAATGGCTTGTGACGAAGTCGGGGGTTGCCGTTGCATGGTAACGCAGAACGCCGAGGGCAAAACGCCGGCATCCGCGGACCGGTTTTTCCAGGCTGGTGACGGCGGCGATCACCCGTCCGCGCTGCAGCCATTCGGCGGTATGGTCCTGGTCGTCGACGGCGACGTTCAGCAGATAGGAAGAGCTTTTGGCAAAACTCGACATGGCCTCGACGAACCATGTTCCGAGGCTGTCGGCGTTCGTCGCGATTTGAAGCGTGACCCTTTGGCGTGGTTCGTCGGGATCGACGAGGGCGGGCAGTTGCCCGAAGAGTTCTGCTTCGAGCATGCCGACATTCTCCATATGGCGGCAGAGCCATTCTCCCTTTTCGGTCGCCGTGCACGGTGTGCCTCTGACGATGAGGACGACGCCGAGACGCTCTTCGAGCTGCTTCACGCGCTGCGAAATGGCCGAAGGGGTCACGTTCAAGGCGGTCGCAGCTCTTTCGAAGCTGCCTGTCTGGACAATAGTTGCGACGGCGCGAAGAGCGGGATAGTCGAGCATGGATTAGTTTCTCTTAATCTGGGTAAGCTAGATTAACTAGCCTAAATCTCGAAATAGCGATAGCGCAACCTCACCGAAATGAGGGGCGTTGGCCGAAGAGATGAATTTTTCGATCTATGGAACCGGCCTGATGATGGGCCTCAGCCTGATCGTCGCCATCGGCGCGCAGAACGCCTTCATCCTGCGCCAGGGCTTGCGCAACGAACATGTCTTCGCCGTCTGCCTCGCATGCGCGGTATCGGATGCCGCGCTGATCGTGCTTGGTGTAACCAGCCTCCATCAAATCGCCAGGTTCATGCCCTGGCTCGATCCCGTCATGCGCTACGGGGGAGCTATGTTTCTGGTCTGGTACGGGGCAAGAAGCCTCTATTCCGCCTTGCGGTCGTCCGCCTCTCTCACGGCCGCGGAAGCCAAGCCATCGAGCTTTCGGCAGACGCTGGCAACCTGCCTCGCACTCACCTGGCTCAATCCGCATGTCTATCTCGACACCGTGGTGCTGCTCGGCACGATATCGACACGATATCCGGGAGAGCAGGCTTCTTTTGCGGCAGGGGCGGTGACGGGGTCCTTCCTGTTCTTCTTTTCGCTCGGATATGGCGCGAAACAGTTGCGGCCGATCTTCTCGAAACCCTCATCCTGGCGCATGCTGGAAACGCTCGTCGCTTTCACGATGTGGATCATAGCGTTCAAACTGCTGGGCGGGTTGTGACCGCCGTTCGGCTGTCGATCGGCCGCTGCGGCGCAGGTCGAGCGGACGTTGCAAGTGGACTGCCATCGATCTGTCCAGATCCTGAGCGGATTCAAAACGATGAAGCGTCTCTACCGCGTCCCATCGCATCGCGGCGCTCCGGGACGGTTAACTCCATCTCGCGCTGACAATCTGCCAGCAGATGTGGCGGAAAACGCCTTAGTTCCCGGAGCGCATGCTCATGGTTCGCATCCCTGCGTCTCTGCGACTTGAATGCGGAAAGGGCCTGTACGATATTCCAGATGCTTGTTTGAGACATGTCGGGCCTCCTTTTGCTGCATTTAGCTGCCGACGCTCGAAATATGGGTGTCAATTGACATTCAATCAAACAAAATGATATGGGGTTATAAATCAGAAAAATTGAAAGATGCGACGATGAGTATTCCCTTTCGCCGTCCCATTCCGCTGCTTGACAACGAAGTGCTGCGTACCTTCGTGGCGATCGCCGAAACAGGCAATTTTTCGACCGCCGCAGAGGCTGTCTTCCGCACGCCGTCAGCGGTATCGATGCAGATCAAGAAGCTTGAAGAACAGCTGGGGGCGACGCTGTTTCTGCGCGACGCCCGCTCGGTGTCGCTGACGCGCCACGGGGAGATGTTGCTGTCCTATGCCCGCAACATCCTGGCGCTGTCGAACGAGGCAGTGTCGCGCTTCATCATGCCGGAACTCAGTGGCGTCGTGCGGCTCGGCGCGCCGGAGGATATCGGCGAACGGCTGCTGCCGAGCATCTTGAAGAGTTTCGCCGAGAGCTATCCCGGCATCATGGTCGATGTGACCATCGACATGAGCATCGGGCTGAAGAAGCGCATGGAGGAGCAGCGGCTCGACCTGGCCTTGATCAACTGTGCGACACGGCCGTTCCCAACGGGCGGTGAGGTGGTGTTCCGCGAGCGGCTGGTCTGGGCCGGCGCCAAGTGCGGCTCGGCTCATCGGCGCGATCCGCTGCCGATCTCGATCTGGGAGGATGGCTGCATCTGGCGCCAGGAAGCACTCTCCCAGCTCGAACGCAACAAGCGGCATTATCGCGTCGCCTATCTCAGCGGTCACACGATGGCGCAGCGCGCCGCCGTACTTTCCGATCTCGCCATCGCGCCGTTGCCGCTGTCCTATGTCAACGAGGACATGGCGATCCTCGGCCCCCAGGAAGGATTGCCGGAGCTCGGCGCCTTCGATATCCGCCTGCTGACCGCCTCGCAGGTATCCGGGCCGATCGAGACGGTGGCTGACAGCATTCGCGGCGCCTTTGCCGAGAGAGCAAAGGCGGTCGCCGCCTAGCTGCATCGGACAGGATTGCGCCGATCGAAAATGGTGGCGCGTCCTATCGGACGCGCGGCTGTAGCGGGTATCCTTATAGCCAGTGAACCTTTTGGTTTGTCGTGCGTTATCGGCGCGGACGGCAATTGTCGCCGTTCGGGGTTGATTTCAAACAAGGATATCCGAGATGACGACAATGGCCAAAATTGCCGCAGCCTTGATGGTTCTTCTTGCCCTTTCTTCCTGCGGCAACACGATCCGCGGCATAGGAAAAGATACGGCAAATACCGTGAACGCCACGCAGGATGCCGGCCGCTCAGTCGACCGCGCCGCGAAGAAGTGATGACGGTTCAGATTCCTTCCGGGGATTGCCTGATCGGATACTGACCGAGGGATCATGACCCGGTTCTGATCATCCTAGCGGATGACCGGGGGATAAGCCTTTTCGAGGCCGCCGGATCGGCTGAGGCCGGTCCGGAAGGCTTGGTAGGCTGGATGCTGACCAGAGCGGGCGGTTTCCATCAGCCGGATCTGCAGCCGATCCGGCGCGTGGGCTCCGAGCCACATTCCTAGATTTTCAAGCTTCAGCGAGTTCAGGAAACGCGATCCGGCGGCAAGATCGAGATGGCGGCGCAGGCCGTCGAGCAGATTGTCGTCCTGGGCGGCGTTTTCCATGAGCAGCGCCAGGTAGGACTTGTCGGTCTCCGACAGCGCGGCGAGCTTTTCCGCAACGGTATCGCGGTCGGGAAAGGGAATCATCGAATCGTCCATGCTTGATCGTGTTTTGGCCGTTATAAGCTCGCCTTGATCTTCTCGGCTACATCGGCCGGCACCCATTTCGTCCACAGACTCTCGTAATTGCGAAGGAAATAGATCGCGGCATCCTCGTTGCTTTCGCGGTTTTCGTCCTGCCAGGCGAGCACCTGGTTGATCGTCGCATTGTCCCATTTGCGGGTCTTGAGATAGGCCGTGACAGGTCCGGCACGGCTGGCGAAGGACCTGGTCATCAGTGTGAAGGCGCGCGAGACCGGGTAGGAGTTGAGCTCGGGCCTGGCGCAGCCGGCAACCGCGGTACAGCGGTCCCATTCATTCTTGTTGTGGCCGACGCCGAAGCTCAGGCGCGTCATGTCGTATTTGCCGAGGATGGCGGTCGGCGCCCAGTAATAACCGAGCCAGCCGATCTTGTTGTCGAAGGCGCGGGCAATCGACGAATCGAGCCGTTCGGGACTGCCGGTCTCGACGAGTTCGAAGCCCTTCTTGTCGGCGGCAAGCGCCTTGAACAGGTTGGTGGTCGATATCTGGCAGCTCCAGTCGGCGGGGCAGTTGTAAACTGCGCCTTTCGACGGGTCGTCCTCGGCGGGGAAGAGTTCGGGATGTTTTAGCGCGTCCTCGACCGAGCGGATGTCGGGGTGGGCGTCGGCGATAAATTTTGGAATCCACCAACCCTCGACGGCGCCGTCGGCCAGGATTTCGGCCCCCTGTACCAGCCGGCCGCTGTTGACAGCCTGATCGAGCAGGGACCTGACGGAATTGATCCAGTATTCCGAGGCGATGTCGGGGATGCCTTTCTCATTCATCGAGGCGAAGGTCGGCAGGGTGTCGCCATCGACGATGGTGACCGAGCAGCCGTAGCCTTTTTCCAGGATGATCTTGTCGAAACTCGCCGCAATGCCTGCTGAGGCCCATTTCATTTCGGCGATCGAAACGCTGCCGCATTCGGCGGCTTCGGCCGGCGCGACGGTAGAAAGAGCCGCGGCAAAGACGGCCGGAATCAGAAACGTCTTCATCGTCATTCCCCGAATTCTTCTTAGGCGGACGTGCAGCAGGCTCTGAAATTCACCGACAAATCTCTCCGGCACCCGAATGGAAAATGCCTGCCGGGGCGATACCGCAACAGGCTTTCCGGTTCATGGGCAAGCCATGTTCAACAATGGCGCGTTATGACGGAGCCTACGCGTTCGCTCGCAGAAATCAACCATCTTCTGCTCATGGTTGCGTGACTAAATTATTGAATTCGAAGAATTTATGTCAGCATTCCGAAATTGGCACCCTCGGGCGAAAAGCACGCTCTTGGCGACCGGCTGCGGATCTTCGGCAGAAATTTTGGCCAGAATGTCAAAAAAGATCAAAATTAACATTTGCGTAAGCCTTCAATAACTCTCCGGTAAGAATGTGCCGTTATCAGTTGGGTCGTGGCAGCAATGACCGCCGCTTCTCCGGTTCAGGTAGTGCGTACCGGAGAAAGCGAGCTTCGCCGTGTAAGGGCGAAGACGCCTGAGTTTTCGGCAAACCGCGCAGAGCCAAGGCCATGCGCGGTTTTCGCGTTTGTGTGGGAACGGGACTGGGGCCAGGTCTTGCCCCGGGCCAAGTCTTGACCTGGGATTGCCGCCCATTGTAGGCCTCGCCTGAACGAGAGGCGAATGCGGGCCACCATGGCAAGAGCGATCATGCTGCAGGGAACCGGCTCCGATGTCGGCAAGACGGTTCTGGTCGCAGGGCTCTGCCGGCTGGCGGCCAATCGCGGGCTGACGGTCCGGCCGTTCAAGCCGCAGAATATGTCGAACAATGCGGCGGTCGCCGATGATGGCGGCGAGATCGGCCGGGCGCAGTGGCTGCAGTCGCTGGCTGCGCGTACGCCATCCTCGGTGCACATGAACCCGGTGCTGCTCAAGCCGCAATCGGAAAACGGCAGCCAGATCATCGTGCAGGGCAGGGTGTTCGGACAGGCGAAGGGGCGCGACTACCAGCGGCTGAAGCCTGCGCTGCTCGGCGCCGTGCTCGAAAGTTTCGAAAAAGTGGCTGCGGGTGCCGATCTCGTTATCGTCGAAGGTGCGGGATCGCCAGCCGAGATCAATCTCCGGGCCGGCGATATCGCCAATATGGGCTTTGCGACGCGGGCCGGCGTGCCCGTCGTGCTCGTCGGCGATATCGACCGCGGCGGCGTCATCGCCTCGCTGGTCGGCACGCATGCGATCCTCGAGGATGGCGACCGGGCGATGATTGCGGGCTATATCATCAACAAGTTCCGCGGCGACGTCTCGCTGTTTGACGACGGCATCCGTGCCATCGAAGGTTTTACCGGCTGGCCGTGTTTCGGCGTCGTGCCGTGGCTGAGGGGTGCCGCGCGCCTGCCGGCCGAAGATTCGGCCGTGCTCGAGCGGCTGGCGAGGGGCGGGGCAGGCGCGCTGAAGATCGCCGTGCCGGTGCTGCCACGCATCGCCAATTTCGACGATCTCGATCCGCTGCGGAGCGAGCCGGATGTCGAGCTGGTCTTCGTGCGATCAGGCGAGCGGATACCTGCCGATGCGAGCCTCGTCGTGCTTCCCGGCTCGAAATCGACGATATCGGATCTCGCCGACTTCAGGGCTGAGGGCTGGGACCGCGATCTCCAGGCGCATGTCAGGCGCGGCGGCCGGGTGATCGGCATCTGCGGCGGCTACCAAATGCTCGGCCGCATGGTGCACGATCCGCTCGGCATCGAAGGCGGGACGCTCGAGACGCCGGGGCTTGGGCTGCTCGACATCGAGACCGAGATGGCGCCGGAGAAGACCGTGCGCAACAGCCGGGCTCGCTCGACCGAATATGACGCGCCGCTTGCCGGCTACCAGATCCATCTCGGCGTGACCCGCGGCCCGGATTGCAGTCGGCCTTCGGCAATCATCGACGGCGCGCCCGGCGGGGCGTTGTCGGCCAACGGCCGGATCATGGGCACCTATCTGCACGGGCTGTTCGGGAGTGACGCCTACCGCGCCCGGCTGCTTCAGAGCTTCGGCCTATCAGGCGAGCAGCGGAATTACCGCGAGAGCGTCGAGCAGGCGCTCGACGAGATCGCCGAGGAATTGGAACGTCATCTCGATCCACGCTGGCTGGCCGGCTTGTTCGGCTAAGCCGCACCTCGCACGATCATCGATGCCGTCGTTCGGCTATTGCCAAATTAGTTGACTGAGTCCATTAATTGTCGCGACGGACCCGGTTGAGAGCGACGAAAACTATGAGCATATTGGATAGATTTTCACTGGCAGGTCAGGTGGCGCTCGTGACCGGCGGCGGCCGTGGTCTGGGATTCGAGATGGAGTGCGCCCTTGCCGAGGCCGGCGCGCATGTCATCGTCAACGGACGCACGGCGGCGACGCTGGAAGATGCCGTCAGGACGATCCGTGCCGCGGGCGGCACGGCGGAGGCCCGCCGCATTCGATATCGCTGACCGCGAGGCACAGCGTGCTGCGATGGCGAATATCGACAAGGTCCATGGTCGTCTCGATATTTTGATCAACAATGTCGGCGCCCGCGACAGGCGGCCTCTGGCCGAATTCGATGATGATGCCATCATTGAGCTGCTGCGCACCGACCTGGCGGCGGCGATGACGCTGTCGCGCGACGCTGCCGTGCTGATGAAGCGACGCAATCACGGCCGCCTGATCGCGGTGACCTCGATCAGCGGCCATGTCGTCATGCCCGGGGACTGCGTCTATCCGGCGGCCAAGCAGGGACTGACGGGACTGATGCGCGGCATGGCGGTCGAATTCGGCCCGCACGGCATCACCAGCAATGCGATTTCGCCCGGCTGGTTTGCCACTGAGACGAACGCGGCGATGGCTGCAAACGAGGAATTGATGCCCTTCGTGCGCCAGCGCATCCCGGTTCAGCGCTGGGGACGGCCGGACGAGATCGCCGGCGCGGCGCTGTTTCTTGCAAGCGACGCCGCTTCCTTCGTCAACGGTCACGTGCTGACCGTGGACGGCGGCATGACAGTCAGGATGTGAGATATCCGCAAGCGCTGCGGCACCGTCTTTCATTTTTGCGGCACTCTTCACTGCTTCTCGTCGGAGCCGAATGACGGTAACGGCAGGTATCACTTGCTCTCAGCCTGCCTTGTGGTCGTCGCTGCCGGAATCCATGGCTAGAAATATCTGCCTGACTCGACTATTGGTTGATCTGGCAACGCCCCGGTTGGTCATCGCCGTCCATTTGCCCGATTTCCGACCATAAACTGCGTCGGTCATTTGGAGGTTCGGAAATTAACAATCATATTCAGTGGCTTATAGAACAAGGAATCACAGCTGAGCATATTGGCGAGCTGATAGCCGGATTGTGCGATCGGCTGATCGCGGATGGCTTTCCGATCTGGCGGGGAAGTATTGCGATGCCGTCGATTCATCCCATGTATGGCGGCGTCTCGGCCAACTTCGTGCGTGGCGGTGCGACCACGATCGAGAATGCCGAGTATGGCAGTGCGGCAGTGCTGAATTTCGAGAAGACCCCGATCTATTTTCTTTTGGGCCGCGGCGAAACGTCAGGTCGATGGAACATCGCCAAGGGTGAGGGTGTCGATGACTACCCGCAGCTTGCGGAATTCGCGCATGGCGGCGGCACGGATCACCTGGTCAGCCTGCTGGAGTTCCCGAAGGAGGCTGCGCTGCGCGGGGTCAGTCTGTCTCTCACAAGCGACAGGCCGGGCGGATTTTCTGACGACCAATTGGCGATCGTCGCGAAGCTCTTCCCGGCGCTGGGGCTGGCTTGCTATCGCATTGCGGCATCGAAAACCGCATCGGATATCCTTGCCGTCTATACAGGCGCCAAGACAAGTGCACGCATCCTTGCAGGCGATATTCAAAGGGGAAAGGGAGGGGCGATCAATGCTGCAATCCTGCTTGCGGACCTGAGAAACTTCACGGCGCTGACCGAGGTTTATCAGCCGGGCGAAATCGCCGGGTTTCTGAATGAACATTTCGAGCTGATCGGCTGGCATGTCGAGGAAAATTCGGGCGAGATCCTCAAGTTCATGGGCGATAGCGTGCTGGCGATCTTTCCGACCGATGCTGAAGACCCGCAAAAGGCCTGCATGGCCGCACTGGCTTCCGCAAGGAATATTCTAGAAGCCAACAAGGTGCTGAATGGTCAGCGGAGGAATGATGGAGGTCCTGACATCGGCGTCGATGTCGTGCTGCATCTCGGCGAGGTGTTCTACGGAAATATCGGCGCGCGCGGCAGGCTTGATTTCACCGTCATCGGCAGCGCCGTCAACGAGGCCTCGCGGCTCGAAAAGCTCTGCGGCACGCTTGAGCAAGACCTGCTGATGTCGGAGAGCTTCGCGACCACCTGCGCCGTGGCCTGCGAGTATATGGGTTCGTTTGAATTGCGTGGCGTTTCGAAGCGGGCCGACGTGTTCAAGCTCGCCGACGCCGTATCCTGAAGCGTCGATCCGGTCGGCGCGGCGACGCTCAGATCTCGCCTGACACTTCACGGCGGCGGCGGTCGAGTTCTTCGCTGTAGCGGCGCAGCGTATAGCTTTCGCTGAGCTGGCCGATCACCTTGCGTTCGATCAGGTTGTTGACGACGGCGAGCGCTTCGCTTTCGCTCTTGTCGAAGATCGCAGCCGCCTGCCTGGCATTCATCTGCGGCTGCAGGAAATCGTTGCGGTAGTGGATGAAATCGGCAAGCGTCTTGCCCTCGTCCTGGGCGTCGGTCGGGTTGGCGTAGATCTCCGGCACCAGCACGAGGCCCGTATATTTGTCGCTCTCCTCGACGAGGATGACGCGTTGGGTCGAACCGATCGGGAAGGCCTGCTTGAATTCCTCCAGCGAGATGCCCGCCCTTGCCGTTTTGACGTCGGCGCGCATCAGCTTGTCGACCGTCAGATTGCGTATCCAGCCGACGTCGTGGGCGCTGCGGATGCTTTCTCCGCGCAGGTGGAAGCGCCATGTGGCGAAGGAGTAGCCGAAGGTCGAACGCACGACGAGCGAGGAGGTGATGACGGCAGCGAGTACCAGCGCCGTGATCGGAAAATCGCCGGTGATTTCGAGCGCCAGGAACGTCATGGTCAGCGGCCCGCCGATGACGGCGACGGCAAGCGAACTCATGCCGACCACGGCATAGATGACGGGCGTCAGCGTCGCATCGGCGAAATAAGGGCCGCAATAGGCAAAGAGTTTGCCGAGCAGGGCGCCCATGAACAGCGAAGCGAAGAACAGCCCGCCCCTGAAGCCGGAGCCGATCGAGATCGCCGAGGCGAAGGATTTCAAGAGGAAGAGGCCGATCAGCGTCGGGATTGCCACGTCACGGGAAAGGTTGAGATGCAGCGCGCCGTGGCCGGCCGAGAGCACCTGCGGCGAGATCATCGCCAGCAGCCCGACGATGATGCCGCCGAGTGCCGGGCGGAAGGGTGGGGCGATCGAGCTCTTGCGCGCCAGCTCCTCGACAAAGGCGACGCCCTGCATGATCAGGATGCCGACACCAGCGCAGAAAGTGCCGAGCAGCAGCGCCGGGATATAATCGGCCGGCACGACCGAGCCGAAGCTGCCGATATCGATGGTGAAATCGCTGCCGGCGAGCAGTCTTGCGATCAGGGTGGAGACAAGGGCTGAGACAACGACCGGCGTCAGCGAGACGATCGTATAGGTGCCGATGATCAGCTCGAAAGCATAGAAGGCGCCGGTCAGCGGCGCGTTGAAGGCGGCGGCGATGGCGCCCGCCGCGCCGCAGCCAACGAGGGTGCGCAGGTCCGAGCGGCGAAGCTGCAGCTTCAGACCGAATTTCGAAGCGAGGCCGGCGGCAAGCTGGGTATAGCCGGCCTCCAGGCCGACGGAGGCGCCGAAACCGTTGGAGATCAGGTTCTGCACGGCAACGATGATGCTGTCGGTCAGGGACAGGCGGCCGCCATGCAGCGCATTGGCCTCGATCGGGTCGACCATCGGCTTCTTGCGCCGTTTCGCCAGCACGAAAAGCAGCAGGCCGAGCAGGGCGCCGCCGATGACGGGGGCGGTGAGCAGCAGCAGCTTGTTCTCGATCTCGGAGGAGCTCAATCTTTCGCTGTCGGCGATGCCGAAGACCAACTGATGCAGCTCGTTGGAGACGTAGCTCATGCCGGTGACGGCGAGACCCGAGATGATGCCGACGACGGCGCCCGCCAGCGACAGGCCGACCTCGCTGCGCCGGGTCAGAGCCCGCAGGCGTCCCGGATCGAAGAAAACGCGCAGCGCGCGGAAACGGCGCCGATCCAATTTCATAAGCATGGCAAGACAACTAGGCAGGGAGAGGCCCGGTCAAGGGCGAAGGCGCAGTCCGCTTGCGACGCAATTGCGGCGAAAACCCGGCGGGCGGGATAAATATTTGTGACGTAAGTCTCTGATAAATGACGATGTTTTAGGTAGAGTAAGTCGTGTTGGAGCAGGCCATACCGGGTGGCCGTCAACTGGTCGACCGCCGAGCCCGGTTGACTTCACCCCTGCGCTTGCCTAACCATCCCGATAACGGATGGTCGACTGACCATCCTGACATAACGGATGGTTCCGGATCGGTGTTACGCCCTTCCGGATGAAAAGGGAATGTGACGGGGCGGACCCAAGCCGGGCGCCTTCATCACAGCCGACCCCGCGACTGTAGAGCGGTCAGGGTCTTCCATCCGGCACTAAGCCCTTCCGGCTGACAGCTTGCAATAATGCAAGCGGGCGGGACAGGTGGTGTGCCGGAAAAGCCACTGGATATGCATGGTGATCAACCGGGGTCGGACGCCTCTCAAGTCTACGAATCGTCCACCTTTTCACTGATGCGGCCGGGAAGGCGAGGATGATCCGCTGGCACGATCAGGGCGACCGGTTTCCGGTCTGCCCCGATCGCGGCCGATAACCGCGAGCCAGGAGACCTGCCATGCGTGCCGGGCGAGAAGCCTAACCCTGGGCACTATGCCCGTTGCCAGCACGGAGGTTGTCTTGGCTGAACGATTGAATTCGGCGTGGCCTGGTGCGGCGCGACGGGGAGGTGCCTTTTCGGCACCTCTTGGCCCGGTGTGTTTGGGACGCACTTTCCTCTCCTCCCTCATTCCTGTGCTTGTCACAGGAATCCAGCGTGCCCAAGTCCTTGGGCACAGAAGAATCATTTCACGGGGGCATAGAGTCATTCACGGCGCGGACGCGCCGCGGCTGGATTCCTGTGACAAGCACAGGAATGAGGGAAGAGAGTGGGGCGACGCCGCGTTTCTTCTGGAGGCCGCTTGCGCATGACGGACGCCCCATCCAACACCGTCTTCATCCTCGGCGGCGCACGCTCGGGCAAATCCCGTTTCGCCGAAGACCTCGTCACGGCAACCGGCCTCGATCGCCACTATCTCGCGACCGGCCGCGCTTGGGACGAGGAGATGCAGGCGCGCATCGCCCAACACAAGGCCGACCGGGGTCCGTCCTGGACAACGCATGAAGAGCCGCTCGATCTGGTCGGCAAGCTCGCCGCCATCGACGGCGAAGTGCGCATCGTGTTGATCGATTGCCTGACGCTCTGGGTCACCAATCTGATGATGGAGGAGCGGAACATGGCGACGGAATTTGCCGCCCTTGCCGATTTCCTTCCCGCCGCGAAAGCGCGGCTCGTTTTCGTTTCCAACGAGGTCGGTCTCGGCATCGTGCCCGACAATCGCATGGCGCGGGATTTTCGCGATCATGCCGGCCGTTTGCACCAATCGATCGCGGCGAAGGCCGCCGAAGTTTATTTCATCGCGGCAGGCCTGCCGCTGAAAATGAAGGGTTAAGTCCATGAACCAGCAAAAAATTCCCGCAACCGTCATCACCGGCTTTCTTGGCGCCGGCAAGACGACGATGATCCGCAACCTGCTCACCAATGCCGGCGGCAAGAAGATCGCGCTGATCATCAACGAATTCGGCGATCTCGGCGTCGACGGCGACGTGCTGAAGGGCTGCGGTGCGGAGAATTGCACCGAGGAGGACATTATCGAGCTGACCAATGGCTGCATCTGCTGCACCGTTGCGGACGACTTCATTCCGACGATGACGAAGCTGCTCGAACGCGAACAGCGGCCCGACCATATCGTCATCGAGACTTCTGGTCTTGCTTTGCCGCAGCCGCTGGTCGCCGCCTTCAACTGGCCCGACATTCGCACCCAGGTGACCGTCGACGGCGTCATCACGGTGGTCGACAGCGCTGCCGTTGCCGCCGGCCGTTTCGCTGACGACCATGATGCCGTCGATGCGCGCCGCGCCGAGGATGAATCGCTCGATCATGAAAGCCCGATCGAGGAGCTGTTCGAGGATCAGCTGACCTGCGCCGATCTCATCGTGCTCAACAAGACCGACCTGATCGATGCCGCCGGCCTTGTCAGGGTACGCGACGAGGTCGCCTCCCGCACTGTGCGCAAGCCTGTGATGATTGAGGCGCGGAACGGCGAGGTGTCGGCCGGCATCCTGCTCGGCCTTGGCATCGGCACCGAGGACGATGTTGCCAATCGCAAGTCGCATCACGAGCTGGAGCATGAGGATGGTGCGCCGCACGACCATGACGAATTCGACAGCTTCGTCGTTGAGCTCGGACCCATTGCCGATCCGGCCGGCTTCATCGAAGCGCTGAAAGGCATCATTGCCGCCCATGACGTGCTGCGCCTCAAGGGTTTCGTCGATGTCTCGGGCAAGCCGATGCGCCTGCAGCTCCAGGCCGTCGGCAGCCGGATCGACCATTATTTCGACCGCGCCTGGACGTCTGGCGAAAGGCGCGCCACGCGCCTCGTCGTCATCGGCCTGCACGAAATGGATCAGGACGCGGTGAGAGCGGCGATCGAAGCGCTGGCCTAACGCGATGCATCTGCTTCTGGCTCAACAGGGAACGATCAGCGACGGCGAGGAGGCAATCGACCTTGGGCAGACGCCGGGCGACATCCTGTTCCTGTCGGCGGCCGACAGCGAGCTTGCCGCCATCGCAACCGCCCATCGCGAGCGCGGGGCGGGGCCTTCGCTCCGGCTCGCCAGCCTGATGAGCCTCAAGCACCCGATGTCGGTCGACACCTATGTCGAGCGCACGGCGCGGCATGCCAAGCTGATCATCGTGCGTGCGCTCGGCGGTGCCAGCTACTTTCATTATGCGCTGGAGGCGCTGCATGCGGCAGCAGCGCGCGCCGGTGCGCTGATCGCGGTGCTGCCGGGTGACGCCAGGCCGGATGCGGGGCTGGTGCCTTTCTCCAACATTCACCTCGACGATCTCAACGCGCTCTGGGCCTATCTGATCGAGGGTGGCGATGCCAACGCGCGGGCGTTTCTCGACTATGCCGAGGCGATGCTGTCTGGCGTGGAGAAGCCGGCTCCGGCCGTGCCTTTGATGAAGGCGGGCATCTGGTGGCCGGGGCGCGGGTTGATCGGGGTTGAGGAGTGGCGGCGGGTTGTTGCGGAGGTGTCTTCGCGCGTGGTGCCCGCCTTATCCGCCGAGCTCGAGATACCCCCCTCTGTCCTGCCGGACATCTCCCCCACAAGGGGGGAGATTGGCAAGTCGCTAAGGCTTCCCAAAAAAGAAACGTTGGAGGCTGCCGCACTTTCGTCCGAAGAGATGGAGCGAGACCTCTCATCCCTGATCTCCCCCCTTGTGGGGGAGATGTCCGGCAGGACAGAGGGGGGTACTACGAACTCGACGCAACAGGCACCTCCCATCGTCGCCATCAGCTTCTACCGCGCCCTCGTCCAAAGCGGCGAGACCGGGCCGATCGAAGCGCTCGTCGAGGCACTGGCCGCACTCGGCCTCCGTCCGCTGCCGATCTTTGCCTACAGCCTCAAGGATCCCATCTCCACAGGCATTCTCGAAAGCGTGTTTTCGACGCTGAAACCCGATGTCGTCATCAACACGACGGGCTTTGCGGTCTCCGCACCGGGTGCGGACCGGCAGGCGACGGTGCTGGAGGCGAATGAAGCGATCGTGCTTCAGGCGATCCTGTCGGCCTCGTCGAGGGAGGCATGGCTCTCTTCCTCACAAGGCCTGTCGGCGCGCGATCTCGGCATGAACGTGGCGCTTCCCGAGGTCGACGGCCGGGTGCTGGCGCGGGCGATCTCTTTCAAGACGGCGGCGCGCTACGATGCTGCCGTCGAGACCAATATCGTCGCCAGCCAGGCCGAGGCCGGCCGGGTGCATTATACGGCGGAGCTTGCCGCCAATTGGGCACGGCTGCGGAAGACTTCCGCCGGCGACCGGCGCATCGCGCTCGTCATGGCGAATTATCCGAACCGCGACGGTCGACTTGGCAACGGCGTCGGCTTGGATACGCCGGCCGGCACCATAGAGGTGCTTCGCGCCATGCGGGCGGCGGGTTATCCGGTCGCCGAGATTCCGGCCGACGGGGACGCGCTGATCCGCCACCTGATGGAAGGGCCGACCAATTCCGGTTCCGACGGAAAGATCATCCGCGAGACGCTTTCTCTGAGTCGCTACAACGGCTTCCTGGAATCTCTTCCCAATAAGATTCAGGATGAGGTGAGAGCCCGCTGGGGCAGCCCGCAAGACGATCCGTATTTTCGCGAGGGCGTCTTCGCCCTGCCTTTCGCCCGTTTCGGCGACTTACTCGTCGGCATCCAGCCGGCGCGTGGCTATAATATCGATCCGAAGGAAAGTTATCATTCGCCGGATCTCGTGCCGCCGCACGGCTATCTCGCCTTCTATGCTTTCCTGCGCCGCGAGTTCGGTGCCCATGCCGTCATCCATATGGGCAAACACGGCAATCTCGAATGGCTGCCGGGTAAGGCGCTGGCGCTGTCTGAAAGCTGTTATCCCGAGGCGATCCTCGGTCCGCTGCCGCACCTCTATCCCTTCATCGTCAACGATCCAGGCGAGGGCACGCAGGCCAAGCGCCGCAGTGCTGCCGTCATCATCGACCACCTGACGCCGCCTTTGACGCGGGCCGAGAGTTACGGGCCGCTGAAGGATCTGGAGGCGCTGGTTGACGAATATTACGAGGCCTCCGGCGGCGATCCCCGCCGCATCCGTCTGCTCAGCCGTCAGATCCTCGATCTCGTCACCGATATCGGCCTCGACCGTGATGCCGGCATCGCCAAGGACGAAAGCGAGGGCGAGGCGCTGAAGAAGCTCGACGCCTATCTCTGCGACCTCAAGGAAATGCAGATCCGCGATGGACTGCATGTGTTCGGTGTGTCGCCAGAGGGGCGGCTGCTGACGGACCTCACCGTGGCTTTGGCGCGGGTGGCGCGCGGGCTGGGTGAGGGTGGGGATGCGAGTTTGCAGCGGGCGATTGCGGTGGATGCGTTCGGAAACGCCTCACCCCTTCGCCAGGTAAAAAACCCCTCCCCAACCCCTCCCCACAAGGGGGAGGGACTTACCTCCGCGCTTGCGGCAGACTCAGTTGCCAAAGCTGATGTTGAGACGGCGCATCCTGCAAGCCCCTCCCACCTGTGGGGAGGGGTTGGGGAGGGGGCTTCTTTCGACCCTCTCGACACCGACATGGCCGCCGTTTGGACCGGACCGCGACCTGAGATTCTCGCCGATATCCTCGATGCCCCATGGCGAACCAACGGAGATACCGTCGAGCGCATCGAACTGCTGGCGGCAAAGTTCGTTTCCGGTGAAATGGAGTGCCCGACCCTCTGGTCCCAAAGCAGATTGGTGCTCTCCGAGATCGAGATCCGCCTCAAGCCCTCCATCCTCGCCTGCGGCTCGGCCGAGATCGAAGGATTGCTCAAAGGGCTCGACGGCCGCTTCGTCGCACCCGGACCCTCGGGTGCGCCGACGCGCGGGCGGCCGGATGTCTTGCCAACGGGCCGCAATTTCTATTCGGTCGACAGCCGCGCCGTGCCGACGCCGGCGGCCTACGAGCTCGGCAAGAAATCCGCGGAGCTGCTGGTGCGCCGTTATGTGCAGGATCACGGCGAATGGCCTGTCTCCTTCGGGTTGACGGCCTGGGGCACGTCAAACATGCGCACCGGCGGCGACGATATCGCCCAGGCCCTGGCGCTGATCGGCGTCAAGCCGCTCTGGGACATGAGCTCGCGCCGTGTCACCGGCTACGAGATCATTCCGCCGGCGATGCTCGGCCGGCCGCGCGTTGACGTAACGCTCAGGATCTCCGGCTTCTTCCGCGATGCCTTTCCCGAGCAGATCGCGCTGTTCGACAAGGCGATCCGCGCCGTGGGCGCGCTGGAGGAGGATGCTGCCGACAATCCCATTGCCGAGCGCATGCGCGGCGAGGCGGCAAGGCTTGCGGCTGCCGGTCTTGATGAAGTCTCGGCAAAGCGCCGGGCGGCCTACCGCGTCTTCGGCTCGAAGCCCGGCGCCTATGGCGCCGGCCTGCAGGCGCTGATCGACGAAAAGGGCTGGGAGCGGCGCGCCGATCTCGCCGAGGCCTATCTCGTCTGGGGCAGCTATGCCTATGGTGCCGGCGAGGAGGGCAAGGCCGAACGCGGCCTGTTCGAGGAGCGGCTGCGCTCGGTGCAGGCTGTGATCCAGAACCAGGACAATCGCGAGCATGACCTGCTCGACAGCGATGATTATTACCAGTTCGAGGGCGGCATGGCGGCGGCGGCCGAACAGCTCGCCGGCGCGCGCCCTTCGATCTATCACAACGACCATTCCAGACCGGAAAAGCCGGTGATCCGCTCGCTGGAGGAGGAGATCGGCCGGGTCGTGCGCGGGCGCGTCGTCAATCCGAAATGGATCGCGGGCGTCATGCGTCACGGCTACAAGGGCGCTGCCGAGATCGCCGCTACGGTCGATTATCTCTTCGCCTTTTCGGCGACGACGGGCGCAGTCGGCGAACATCATTTCGAGGCCGTCTACCAAGCCTTTGTCGCCGATGCCGGCGTGCGCGACTTCATGATCGAGAAGAACCCTGCGGCATTCGACGAAATGAGAGAGCGGCTGTGCGAGGCGATCGAACGCAGCCTCTGGACGCCGCGCAGCAATTCGGCCCGGTTCCACCTGGCTGCAAACAACAGAATGAGGTGAGCTATGAGTGACGAGATCCCGGAAAACGAAACCGGCAAGGATGATGCACGCCACGCCGAGAAAATGGCGAAGAAGAAGGCCGCGCGCGACAAAATCATGGCCACCAAGACGGATGGCAAGGGGCTGATCATCGTCCATACGGGCAAGGGCAAGGGCAAGTCCTCGTCTGCCTTTGGGATGATCTTCCGCCACATCGCCCATGGCAAGCCGTCTGCCGTCGTGCAGTTCATCAAGGGCGCGATGTGGACCGGCGAGCGCGACCTGATCGAGAAGCATTTCTCCGATCTCTGCCAGTTCCACACGATGGGCGAGGGTTTTACCTGGGAAACGCAGGATCGCGCCCGCGATGTCGCCGCAGCCTCCGCCGCCTGGGAAAAGGCCAAGGAGCTGATCCGCGACGAGCGCAATTCCATGGTGCTGCTCGACGAGATCAATATCGCGCTTCGCTACGACTATCTCGACACCAACGAAGTCGTCGCCTTTCTGAAGAGCGAGAAGCCCCATATGACGCATGTCGTGCTGACGGGGCGCAACGCCAAGGAAGAATTGATCGAAATCGCCGATCTGGTGACCGAGATGGAGCTCGTCAAACACCCCTTTCGCTCCGGCATCAAAGGGCAGCCGGGTGTGGAGTTCTAAACATCCGGGACTTGTTGATGTCGATAGTGCGCGAAAACCTTGGTGGTGGGGCGTTCATCATGGGTGAAGTGAAATTCGACGCCGTCCGGCGCCTCGTCCTCGGGCTCGGCTGCGAGCGCGGCACGCCGGCACAGGAGGTGTTGGCGCTAGCCGAACAGGCGCTTCGCGAGGCCGGGGTCAGCTGGGAGGCCCTTGCGGCCGTCGCCTCGATCGATAGCCGCACGAACGAGCCCGCGGTGCTTTCAGTCGCCGCCCATTTCTCTGTGCCGGCGGTATTCTTTGCCGCCGGGCGGCTGGAAGAGGAGACGCCGCGGCTCGCGAATCCCTCCGCGATCGTCTTTGCCCGCGTCGGCTGCCATGGTGTCGCCGAGGGTGCGGCGCTGGCTGCGGCGGGGCCGGATGCCGAGCTTGCTGTCGCCAAGATCAAATCTGCACATGCGACGGCGGCAGTGGCCCGCAGCGGGTTGCAGAAAGCCTGATCGGCGTTATGTTGGCGCCAATTCGCGGCGCCGTCCGGCAGCCTCACGGTTCACATCTAGAGGATATCTCATGCACAAGGTCATTTATGACACCGACCCTGGCGTCGACGACGCCATGGCGCTTCTCTTCCTGCACCGTCATCCCGAAATCGACCTTCTCGGCATCACCACGGTCTTCGGCAACGCCTCGGTCGAGACGACGACGCGCAATGCGCTCTTCCTCAAGAGCGAGTGGAATATTCCGGCACCCGTTTCCAAAGGCGCCAGCGTCACCATCGATTCCGCGCGCGCGGAGCGGCCATGGCCGGCCATGGTGCATGGCGATAACGGTCTCGGCGATATCGACGTGCCGGAGACGGTCGACCTGCCGCTCGATCCGCGGCCGGCGTATCGCTTCATCATCGACACGGTGCGCGCCCATCCGGGCGAGGTACGCCTCGTCGCCGTCGGCCGAATGACCAATCTGGCGCTGGCACTGAGGGAAGACCCCGAGATTGCGACTCTGGTCAAGGACGTTGTCATCATGGGCGGCAACTTCTATGTGCCGGGCAATGTCTCGCCGGTCGCCGAGGCCAATATCCACGGTGATCCCGAGGCTGCCGACATCGTCATGACCGCGCCCTGGAAAGTCGCCGTCATCGGCCTCGACGTCACCGCAATCACCACGATGAGCCGCAGCTATCTCGGCGAGATGGCGGCTAGGGGCGACAAGGCGGTCAAGCAGCTCGACGCACTCTCGCAGTCCTACATCGATTTCTACAGCCATGCGGTCGAAGACGGCATGATGGTGCATGACAGCTGCGCCTGCGTCTATGCCGTGGTGCCGGAGCTGTTCTCGTCAATATCGGGTGCGGTGCGTGTCGTCTGCGGCGGCATCGCCGATGGCCAGACGATCGTCAGGCCAGATGCACGGCGTTTTCCGCCTGATGACGCCTGGGACGGCTTGCCGAGCCAGATCGTCTGCACCGGCATCGAGTCGGACAGGGTCCTGGACCTCATCCGCAATACGCTGCTTGCAGCCTGACAAGCTCGAAGGCTGGCAACATCGACAGGCCTCGTTCTTTAGTCGGCGTCATCCTCGGCCTTGTGTGTGCCGAGGATCTGCTGCACCGGCTGCAGATGCTCGGGACAAGCCCGAGCATGACGAAAGAGAAGTTGGCCGACTTTGTCAGCAGTCCGTGCCGTGGCTGGCCGTTCGGGTAATATTCTAATATATTCATATTGTTGCGCGGCTTTTCTGCGTAATCGAATCCGACACTTCACGAAGTGAGTCACGATCATCTCAGCAACTTCAAGTGAGGTGACGAGCGCGGCGTTGACCTTGCCCTTTGCGGGGCCTAGATCAGCAACATGATCGATGCCGCATTCTCCCATCTTCCGGCGCTTGAGCCGGGCAGCGTCTGGCTCGTCGGCGCCGGTCCCGGCGATCCTGGGCTTTTGACGCTGCTCGCCGCCAAAGGGCTTTCCGAGGCTGACGTCATCGTCCACGACGCGCTGGTCAACGAGGAATGCCTGGCGCTGACGCGGCCGGAAACGCTGGTGGAATATGCGGGCAAACGCGGCGGCAAACCTTCGGCGAAACAGCGCGACATCTCGCTGCGGTTGGTGGAGCTGGCGCGCGCCGGCAAGCGGGTGCTGCGGCTGAAGGGCGGCGATCCCTTCGTGTTCGGGCGCGGCGGCGAGGAGGCGTTGACGCTGGTCGAGCACAATATCCCCTTCCGCATCGTGCCCGGTATCACCGCCGGTATCGGCGGGCTCGCCTATGCCGGCATTCCGGTGACGCATCGCGACATCAACCATGCCGTGACCTTCCTTACCGGCCATGATTCCTCCGGCATCGTGCCCGACAGAATCAACTGGGAGGCGATCGGCCGAGGTTCGCCCGTCATCGTCATGTACATGGCGATGAAACATGTCGCCGAGATCAGCGCCAATCTCATCGCCGCCGGCCGGCTGCCGACCGAGCCCGTCGCCTTCGTCTGTAATGCCGCGACCGGCCGGCAGCAGGTGCTGGAGACGACGCTTGGAGAGGCGACGGAGGCCGTTGCCGCCTCCGGCCTGGAGCCGCCGGCCGTGGTCGTCGTCGGCGAGGTGGTGCGGCTCAGGGCCTCGCTCGACTGGCTCGGCGCCCTCGGCGGACGGCGCCTGCAACCCGATCCATTCCGCCGTTCCGGCAAGGTGACGGCATGAGCGGCCTCCTGATCGCAGCACCTTCCTCCGGCGCCGGCAAGACGACGGTGACGCTCGGGCTGCTCCGGGCGCTGCGCCGGCGCGGCATCGCGGTCGCGCCCGGCAAGGCCGGCCCTGACTATATCGATCCCGCCTTCCATGCGGCAGCGAGCGGCACGCTCTGCCTGAATTTCGATCCCTGGGCGATGCGCCCGGAGTTGATCTCGGCCAATGCCGCCCTTCACCGTTCCGGCGACCGCATCCTCGTCATCGAGGCGATGATGGGGCTTTTCGACGGCGCGGCCGACGGAAAGGGAACGGCGGCCGAACTCGCCACTCAACTGGGGCTTTCCGTGGTGCTCGTCGTCGACGCCTCGCGCATGTCGCAGTCAGTGGCGCCGCTGGTTGCCGGTTTTGCCGGCTTCCGCGCCGATGTCCGCGTCGCCGGCGTCATCCTCAACAAAGTCGGCAGCGAACGGCACGAGGCGATGCTGCGACAGGCGCTGGAGGCTATCCGCATGCCCGTCATCGCCGTCATCGGCAGCGACAAAGGGCTTTCCCTGCCGGAACGTCATCTCGGGCTCGTCCAGGCCGGCGAACATGCGACGCTCGACAACTTCATCGACCATGCGGCGGATGCGGTCTCCGAGGAATGCAATTTCGAAT
Organism: Rhizobium sp. 10PS4; assembly: GCF_032464805.1. Taxonomy (NCBI): domain Bacteria; kingdom Pseudomonadati; phylum Pseudomonadota; class Alphaproteobacteria; order Hyphomicrobiales; family Rhizobiaceae; genus Rhizobium; species Rhizobium sp. 10PS4. The sequence continues at coordinate 66,062 of NZ_JAWDIW010000005.1, forward strand.
TCCTGCTGCGCATTGCAAAGCAGGGGCTCAACCGGCCATCGGCCGCCAATATCGACCGGCTGCCGCCGCTGGGCGCACGCATCGCCGTGGCGCGCGATGTCGCCTTTGCCTTTTCCTACGAGCATATGCTGCTCGGCTGGCGCCGCCGAGGTGCTGCGATCTCCTTCTTCTCGCCGCTCGCCGACGAGGCGCCGGCTTTGGATGCCGACGCGATCTATCTGCCCGGCGGTTATCCCGAGTTGCATGCCGGACGGCTCGCCGAGGCGCAGAATTTCCGCGCCGGCATGCTCGATGCGGCAGCGCGGGACATCCGGATCTATGGCGAGTGCGGCGGCTACATGGTGCTCGGCGACGGGTTGATCGACGCGGAGGGCAAGCGCCATCAGATGCTCGGCCTGCTGCCCGTCGTCACGAGCTATGCCGAGCGCAAGCGCCATCTCGGTTATCGCCGTGTTGTGCCGCTCGACGGCGCCTTTTTCGCGCGGATGATGACGGCCCATGAATTCCACTATTCAACCGTCGTCTCCGAGGGCGAGGGCAAGCGGCTTTTTCAGGTGCAGGATGCGCTCGGAACCGATCTGGGGGCTGCCGGGCTCCGGCGCGACCAGGTAGCGGGCTCCTACATGCACCTGATCGATCTCGCCGGAGCTGCCGGATGAGCGCACCGATCGCCCATGGCGGCGGCATCACCGCCGCTGCCGCCGCCTTCGGTGGTAGGCCGGAAGACTGGCTTGATCTTTCCACAGGCATCAACCCGTGCCCCGTCGCTCTGCCGGATATTCCGGCAAGAGCCTGGCATCGCCTGCCGGACCGGCATCTTTTTGATGAGGCAAGGCGTGCAGCGCGTGACTACTATGGCAGCGGTGAGATCCTGCCGCTGCCGGTGCCAGGTACGCAGTCGGTCATCCAGCTTCTGCCGCGTCTCGTTGATCCGAGCGGACGGATCGCCGTGACGGACAACAGGGTCGCCGTGACGGACAACAAGATTGCCGTGGCGGACAACAGGGTCGCCGTGACGGACAACAAAATTGCCGTGGTATCGCCGACCTACGGCGAATATGCCCGCGCCTTCGCCTCTGTGGGGTTTGCCGTCGATGCGGTCGGCGATATTGCCGCGATCGGCGGTGGGCATCGGTTGGCTATCGTCGTCAATCCCAACAATCCCGATGGGCTGATATGGCCGACCGAAACGCTGATTGCCCTGCATGACAGGATGAAAGCAGCGGACGGGCTTCTCGTCGTCGATGAGGCCTTCGGCGATACTGATCCGGCGCCGAGCCTTACATCCCGTGCGCCGCAGCTTTCCAACCTCATTATCTTTCGCTCCTTCGGCAAGTTCTTCGGGCTTGCTGGCCTGCGGCTCGGTTTTGCGATTGCGCGGGACGATATTCTTGCGCGTTTCGACGACTGGCTCGGCCCCTGGGCGGTCTCCGGCCCGGCTCTTTCGATTGCAGGTTCGCTGCTGCGCTCGGACGTTTCTCCGATTCGCGGCCGCATCGATGAGCGCTGCGCCGGCCTGCATACCGTGCTGGAGGGCGCCGGGTTGCAGATTTCAGGAGGGACGGCACTCTTCACCCTTGTCGCCGATGCGAGGGCCGGCGACATTTACACGCATCTCTGCCGCCATCATATTCTCGTCCGCAAGTTCGACTATGCGCCGGATTGGCTGCGTTTCGGGCTGACGCCTGACCCGGCGGCAGACAGGCGGCTTGGCGAAGCCCTTCAGAGATTTGAGCGATGACGATCGACGAAAACCTTCTCGTACTGCTGCTGGCGCTGCTGCTTGACCGTATCGCCGGCGATCCGCAATGGCTGTGGTCGCGGATGCCGCATCCCGTCGTCATTTTCGGTGCAGCGATCTCCTATGCCGACCAGCAGCTCAACCCGGCAAGCCTCACGGGCTCGCAACGCCGAATGAACGGTATCGCCGCCATCATGGCGCTGCTTCTTTTGGCGGTGGCCGCAGGCTTCGTGTTCAACCGGTTCTTCGCGCTGTTCGGCCTTGCCGGCATCTTGCTGGAGACCGGGCTGGTGGCGATCTTCCTGGCGCAGAAAAGCCTTGCCGATCACGTCGCGGCCGTCGCCGTCGCCTTACGCGACGAGGGGCTTGCCGGCGGGCGGACCGCCGTTTCCCGCATCGTCGGACGCGATCCCGAGACGCTGGACGAGCCAGCCGTCTGCCGCGCGGCGATCGAAAGCCTTGCCGAGAATTTCTCCGACGGCGTCGTGGCGCCGGCGCTCTGGTATGCCGTCTTCGGCCTGCCAGGGCTCTTCGCCTACAAGATGCTGAACACGGCGGATTCGATGATCGGCCACAAGTCGGAAAAATACATCGACTTCGGCTGGGCCGCCGCCCGCCTCGACGATATCGCCAACTGGCCGGCCGCCCGGCTCTCCATCCTGCTGATCGCTGCCGGCGCCTGGATCCGGCGGGGAACAAGCGCCGGGCGCGAGGCGATCCGGGTGGCGATGCGCGACGGGGCCTTGCACCGCTCGCCGAATTCCGGCCGGCCGGAGGCGGCCATGGCCGGCGCGCTGAATGTCCAGCTCGCCGGGCCGCGCATCTATGGCGGCGTCATCGTGGCCGAGCCGATGATCAACGACACCGGCCGCGACGTGGCGACCTCAGGCGACATCGAGGACGGCGTATCGGTGTTCTACGCCAGCTGCATGGTGCTCGCCGGTGTGACGTTCGGGCTTTTCTTGTGTTTTCTGTAGAGGCGGCACGGTACGACCACGCCTCGGTAGACAGCTCCCACTCAAACGTTTATGCGAAACGCCTCCTACCTCCACCAGACCGGAAGCAGAGCGATGACAGTTCAGATTGAATTACCGTGCCCGAAGTGCAAGAGCACCAAGATGAAGTTCCAGCGTCCCGAGATCCGGGAGACCGACATCATCACCTGTGCCGCCTGCGGCCATAATCTCGGCACCATGGCCTCGATCCGCGAGAAGATGAACAAGGCCTACCAAGGGCTCAATCAGGCTGGGGCGAAGCGCAAGCTTCAATAAGCCTGCGGCGCACCCGCTTGCTGCCATGCGCCGTTAAAATTGTGATTACCATTCGGATTAAAGCAATCTAATAAGTATTGCCGTAGTCTCTCTTTCGTGAGGGCGCAATTAAGCTGCGTGTGTTCGAAGAGGGGCTATGATGAAGACGATTTTGGCGGCTGCGGCCGCAAGTTTATTGCTGCAGTTTTCTCCTGTTGCCGCTCAGGCGGCAACGCTGATCGCCAATATCAGCATCGGCAAGCAGACGATGACTGTTTCCGAGAACGGCTTCGTCAAGTATCGCTGGAAGGTTTCGACTGCGCGCAACGGCTATGTCACGCCGACCGGTTCGTGGAGCGCCAAGTGGCTGTCGCGTGATCACCGCTCCAGGAAATACGACAATGCGCCGATGCCGTATGCTGTGTTCTTCAACGGCGGTTATGCCGTTCACGCCACCTTCGACCTGAAGCGCCTGGGCCGGCCGGCCTCGCATGGCTGTGTTCGCCTGCATCCGGACAATGCCGCCCAGTTCTTCTCGCTGACGCGGCAGGCCGGCCTTGCCAATACCCGCGTGGTCATTACGCGCTAACCGAACGGGTTATGCGCTGATCATCCGTTCCAGCTCATCCATGTCATGGACGACGATATGCCGGTTGTTCTCGATGCGGATCACGCCCCGCTTGCGCAGCTTGGTCATCTGGCGGCTGACGGTTTCGATCGTCAGCCCCAGGAAATCGGCGATCTCGGCGCGGGAGAGCGGCAGGTCGAAGGCGGTGCTCGTGGGCGTCTGCGGTTCGGCATGGGTGGCGATGAGGTGGAGCAGGCTTGCGACCTTTTCCTGCGCGGTGCGCCGGCCGAGCGTCAGCATCCATTCGCGCGCGGCATCCAGTTCCCGCAACGCCTGACCGTGCAGGCTGCGCTGCAGTTCCGGTGTCTCCGATATCATGCGGTCCAGCAGGTTGCGCGGGAAGACGCAGATTTCGGCATCGGTCGCGGCTTCCGCCGAGAGCGTGCTTTCGCGCACGAAGGGCCTGCCGACGAAATCGGGGGCGAATTGCAGGCCGACGATCTGCTGGCGCCCATCCGGCATGACTTTGCAGAGCTTCACCACGCCGCACATGATATTCGAATAGAACGAGCTTTCCGACCCTTGAGCGATGATCTCGCCGCCGGCATCGACCTTGCGGCGCAGCGAGTGGCGGCCGAGGTCCTTCAATTGAAGGCTCGACAGTACGCCGCAAACGACGCCGTGCCGCGCCTGGCAGGAACGGCAGGCGACGGGGATGCCAACCTCGAGAACCCCACTGTGTGCGACGTCCATACCCTGATCCCTTCGAAATCCGCGTGTGCCGGGCGTAGCTGCGCATGCCAGGCATACCGTAGACGATTACGCCGCGATTGCGGGTTCGGCTATCCCGATTTCTTCCAGCGCGGCTTGATGATTATCAATTTTGCCGGGATCGCGAGTTGATCCAGATCAAAGTTTCCATGCCATGGCTACGCCCGAAGCGCTTGCGCCGAGAAGAGGCCGTCCGCGGGTTTGATTCGGAGGGCTTCTTCGCCCGGTGGGCGAACGGGTTTTCTGCAGCGGCATCGTCTCGCGCCCTGGGTGACGGCAAAGGCCGGCATTCCATTGCTGTTTAGGCAACACCCAGCCGGCAAATTGCCGCAGCGCTGGGACGAAAGCATTGGCTTTTGAAAAGGATTTGCCTATGAGGGGTTTAAATTGTCATTTCATGAGGTACAGCGCGTGACCGCTACATTCGATAAAGTTGCCGACATTATTGCAGAAACCAGCGAGATCGACCGCGCGACGATCACGCCGGAGAGCCATACGATCGACGACCTCGGTATCGACAGCCTCGATTTCCTCGACATCGTCTTTGCGATCGACAAGGAATTCGGCATCAAGATCCCGCTCGAAAAGTGGACGCAGGAAGTCAACGAAGGCAAGGTTTCCACCGAAGAATACTTCGTGCTGAAGAACCTCTGCGCCAAGATCGACGAGCTCAAAGCAGCCAAGGCCTGAGCGCCATAAAAGTCTTTTTTGAACGCCCTGCCGCCCTGAATATGGCGGCCGGGCGGTTTCGTTCCTAACTAGTGCATGCCGCCCAAAAGTGCGCAGCGGTTTTGGGCGGCATGCATAAAAACAAAGACCTAAAGTGCGAACCAGACGCGCTTTAGGCGTCACCGGCGGGCGGATCTGGCCTGTCGGGCCGGAGGATCCGAATGCTGCTGGAATATTTCCAGATGATTGACCGCGTCGAAGCGGTGGACCTGAAGAAGGGCACGCTTAAGGCGCGATCCGTCGTGCCGGCGAAGAGCCCCGTCTTCGAGGGTCATTTCCCCGGCATGCCGCTCGTTCCCGGCGTGCTGCTGATCGAGACCATGGCCCAGGCCTCCGGCATGCTGGTGCTTGCCGTCACCAATTTTGCCGCCATGCCCTTCCTGATGACCGTCGACGGCGCCAAGATGCGCACTTTCGTCGAACCGGAAGCCGTGCTCGACATCGAGGCGGTGCTGGAGCATGACGGTTCGGGTTTCGCGGTCACCAAGGCTAAAATCACGAGCGGCGGCAAAAAGGTCTGCGATGCGCAGCTGAAACTGCGCACCATGCCGTTTTCCGAGGTGCCGCTCGGCGATATCGTGAAGAAACGTGCCGGCGAGATCGGGCTTCTCGAAGCGATCGCGGCGCAGGGAGTGATTGGATGAGCAAGGCTGCAAACGACGTCGTTATCTCGGGCATCGGTATCGTCACCTGTCAGGGCGTCGGCAAGGATGCGCATATCGCGCTGCTTTCGGCCGCGAGCACGCCGAAGGCGATTGTCGAGACCGAAAAGTTCAAGCCCTATCCGGTGCATCCGCTGCCCGAGATCGACTGGTCGCAGCAGATCGCCAAGCGCGGCGATCAACGCCAGATGGAGAACTGGCAGCGCATCGGCGTCTTCGCCGCCGGCCTTGCGCTCGACGATGCCGGCTTCAAGGATGATATCGAAGCCTGCGGCACGATGGACATGATCGTGGCGGCCGGCGGCGGCGAGCGCGACATCAATGTTGACACACTGATCGTCGACGAAGCGCTGAAGCGCAATGACCGCGAGTTGCTGCTCAACGAGAAGCTGACGACCGAGCTGAGGCCGACACTGTTCCTCGCCCAGCTCTCCAACCTGCTCGCCGGTAACATCTCGATCGTGCACAAGGTCACCGGCTCGTCGCGTACCTTCATGGGCGAGGAAGCGGCCGGCATATCCGCCGTCGAGACCGCCTTCTACCGCATCAAATCAGGCGAATCCTCGCATGCGCTTGTTGGAGGCGCCTTCGCGGCCGAGCGGCCTGACATGATCCTGCTCACCGAAGCGATCGGCGCCCATGCGCGCGGCGACTGGGTGCCGCTCTGGTCGCGCAGGCCGAGCGACGGCGGCGGCATGATCACCGGTTCGGCAGGCGCCTTCCTGGTGTTGGAATCGCGCCAACACGCTAGAGCTCGCGGCGCCCATATCTATGCCGTCATCGACGCGGTCGAGGGTGACCGCGGCAACCGCAATTCCGGCAATCTCGAAGTTCGGCTGGAGCGGCTTTTGGCGCCGGCTGCCGGGCTTGCCACTGAGAGCACGGCGATCTTTTCCGGATCGACCGGCATGCACGATCTTGCCGCCCGCGAGCGGGCGGTGCTCGAACATCAATTGCCCGACGTCGCGATCCGCGGCTTCGGCGGCGTCACCGGCCATACGATCGAGACGCACTTCACGCTGGGTCTGGCGCTTGCCGCCCTTGCCGTCGACGGCAAGGCCAAGGTTCCGCCCTTCGACGCCGCCCATGAGGCGCCGATGCGCGCAGGCGCCACCGCAGCCGTCGTGACTACGGTCGGACACCAGCGCGGCGAGGGCGTTGCCGTTCTTTCCGCAGATGCGTGAGGAGTGAGAGATATGACAGCTTCCGCTTATAGAGATCACCTCGGCCGTCCGATCGTGGCTGTTACCGGTATGGGCATCATCACCTCGCTCGGTCAGGGCCTCAGCGACAACTGGGCAGCGCTTTCGTCAGGCACGTCGGGCATCCACGAGATCAACCGATTCCCGACCGAGGGCCTGTCGACGCGGATCGCCGGCACCGTCGATTTTATCGGCATCCCGGTGCCGAACGCCGTCGAGCGCTCCTATGCCTTCGCCCGCGAAACGACGATTGAGGCGCTTGCCGATGCCGGCCTTTCCGGTGATTTCAACGGCCCACTGTTCCTCGCCGCCCCGCCGATCGAGCCGGAATGGAGCGCGCGTTTCGAGCTTGCCGACCGTTCGCCGGCTTCCGACCATCCGGGGGATGCCTATGAGCGCTTCCTGACGGCGCTGCGTCAGCGTCCGGATCCGGCCTTCCATGAGGCGGCCCTGTTCGGTGCGATTTCCGAGCGCCTTGCCGACCGGTTCGGCACCCGCGGCCTTCCCGTCACGCTGTCGACCGCCTGCGCCTCCGGCGTCACGGCGATCCAGCTCGGCATCGAGGCGATCCGCCAAGGCCGCACCGATCGCGCACTGACGGTCGCGACCGACGGATCGTTGAGTGCCGAAGCGCTGATCCGCTTCTCGCTGCTGTCAGCTCTTTCGACGCAGAACGATCCGCCGACCAAGGCTTCCAAGCCGTTCAGCAAGGATCGCGACGGCTTCGTCATCGCCGAAGGTGCTGCGACCCTGGTGCTGGAATCGCTGGAATCGGCGGTTGCCCGCGGCGCGAAGGTGCTCGGCATCATGAAGGGCGCCGGCGACAAGGCCGACAGCTTCCACCGCACCCGGTCGTCGCCCGATGGCGGCCCGGCAATTGCGACGATCCGCGCGGCCCTTGCCGATGCCGGCATCGACGAGAGTGGCATCGGCTACATCAATGCGCACGGCACCTCGACGCCGGAGAACGACAAGATGGAGTATGGCGCGATGTCGGCCGTGTTCGGCGATCGGCTCGTCGGCATTCCGGTGTCGTCCAACAAGTCGATGATCGGCCATACGCTGACGGCGGCGGGCGCCGTCGAGGCGGTGTTCTCGCTGCAGACGATGCTGACCGGGACGCTGCCGCCGACGATCAACTATAACAACCCCGATCCGTCGATCGTTCTCGATGTCGTGCCGAACAAGAAGCGGGAAGCCCAGGTTTCAGCCGTGCTTTCCAACTCCTTCGGCTTCGGCGGGCAGAATGCCAGCCTTGTCATGGCGCTTGAACCGGCTTAAGCGGTTCGCGACAATTTCAAAACAAGAAGACCGTCTTGAAGGCGAGGGATTTTGCCATGCGCGCTTTGCAACTGATCGATGACCGCAAGCTTGAGATCACCGACCTGCCGGAACCGGACGCTCCTGGTGCCGGCGAGGTGACGCTGCGCGTCAAGGCGGTGGCGCTCAACCATATCGACGTCTGGGGCTGGCGCGGCATGGCATTCGCCAAGCGCAAGATGCCGCTGGTCATCGGTGCGGAAGCTTCTGGCGTCGTCGAGGCCATCGGGCCGGGCGTCGCCAACGTGCTGCCGGGCCAACTCGTCGCGATCTACGGCGCGCGCACCTGCGGCCTCTGCCGCCGCTGCCGCGAAGGCCGCGACAATCTCTGCGAACATGTCTCCGGCGTGCACGGCTTCCATCTCGACGGCTTCGCCCAGGAGAAGGTCAACCTGCCGGCGCGCCTGCTGGTGCCGGCCCCTCCCGGTGTCGACGCGATCGGCGCGGCGCTTGCTCCGGTCACCTTCGGCACGGTCGAGCACATGCTGTTCGACAATGCCAAGCTTGAGCCGGGCGAGACGATCCTTGTCCATGCCGGCGGCTCCGGCATCGGCACGGCGGCGATCCAGCTCGCCAAGAAGATCGGCTGCACCGTCATCACCACGGTCGGTTCGGACGACAAGATCGAAAAGGCCAAGGCGCTCGGCGCCGATCACGTCATCAACTACCGCACCGACCGTTTCGAAGGCGTGGTGCGCAAGCTCACCAAGAAGAAGGGCGTCGACGTCGTCTTCGAACATGTCGGCAAGGACACCTGGGCAGGCTCGATGCTCTGCATGAAGCGCGGTGGGCGCCTCGTCACCTGCGGCTCGACCTCGGGTGTTTCGACAGAGATGAACCTGATGATGCTGTTCCAGCAGCAGCTGAAGCTCTTCGGCTCCTTCGGCTGCCGTATGGAGAACATGGCGGATGCGATGCAGAAGATGGGCCGCGGGCTCGTCCATCCCGTCATCGATACCGAGGTCAGCTTCAGCGATATCGACCGGGCGCTGGAGCGGATGGAATCGCGCCAGATCTTCGGCAAGATCATCCTGAAGATGGACTGACCGCGTGAAGCTCTTCATCACCCGGATCGTTCTGGCGCTGAGGAATTTTCAGCAATGGCTGGTGGCTCAGATGATGTTCGGCTTCCTGAATTTCCTGAAGCTGTTTCCGGCCGATGGCGCGATCCGCTTCGCCGACAGGATGATGCGCCGCCTCGGCCGGCTGACCAGCCGCCACAGACTGATGCTGACCAATCTGCGCAATGCCTTCCCTGACAAGAGCGAGGCCGAGATCGAGGAGATCGCGCTCGGCAGCTGGGGCAATATGGGCCGGCTTGCGGCCGAATACGTCTTCCTCGATCAGCTGTTCGACTATGATCCTGAAAAGGCGGAGCCGGGCAGGGTGGAGGTGTCGGGCGTCCCGATCTTCCTCGACCTGCGCGACAATCCGCGCCCCTTCATCGTCTTTACCGGCCATACCGCCAATTTCGAGCTGCTGCCGGTAGCGGGTGCCGCCTTTGGGCTCAACGTCACCGTGCTCTTTCGCCCACCGAATAATCCTTATGTCGCCAAGAAGGTGTTCGACTTCCGGAGCGCCCGCATGGGCAAGCTGGTGCCTTCGCATGCAGGCTCGTCCTTTGCGCTCGCCCGTCAGCTGGAAGCAGGCCAGGGGGTGGGCGTGCTGGTCGACCAGAAATTCCGCAAGGGGCTGAAGGGCACCTTCTTCGGCCGCGACGTCAAGACCAATCCGCTGCTGCCGAAGCTGGTGCGCCAGTTCGACTGCGAGGTCTATCCGGCGCGCTGCATCCGTCTGCCCGGAAATCGCTACCGGCTGGAAATCGAGCCGCGGCTGGACATGCCGCGCGACGCCAAGGGCAATCTCGACCTGCCGGCCGTCGCCCAGCTGCTCAACGACAAGGTGGAAAGCTGGGTGCGGGAATATCCGGAGCAGTGGCTCTGGTATCACGACCGCTGGCAGATCAAGCAGACGCTCGCGCCTTAGAATAGAATGCTCCAAACGAATAGTTGGAGCATGATGTCGCCCGAAAACCGCTCGGCATCACACTCAAAAAAGGTCCACCACCCCCATTTATCAGCGGTGAAAAGCGGCAGGTGCTCTCGGATTGAAACTGAGGGCGCTTCATGTTACCCGTCACCACCAAGGCGCGAATAATGTCTACCGGAAGGCGCATTTTTGGGGAATGCAGCCATGTGAGGTTTCGGACTCGTCTCTTGGCACAATGGGAGTGGGAGGCGTCTTGCTGGAGCTTTTTCGAGCTTTTTCTTTGCGTTGCGTGCAAATCGAGGAAGCCATACGCCTGGGCGACGACCAGCGCGTCACGGCGCTCGACCGTCATGTCGAGCCGCTGGTCGAGGCAATCCTCGCCTGCCGGGCAGTCAATCTGCTCGAAGTCTACATGCAGCTGCAGTTCGTGAGCCACCTGATCAGCCAGGATGCCGACGATAGCGCCAGCGTCACGGAGCATACGTCGGTGCTTTCCTATCTGCTCGACCGCTATTTCGGGGCGCATGGGCCGGACTGGCGCGTGCCTTCTCCGCAGGATGTGCGCATAGAGCCGCCGCCGGCCTATGTGCCGGATACCGACAATGGCCAGTTCCTCAACGCGGCGATCCTCGAAAGTCTGCCGGATCGCGTGGCGGTGCTGACAAGGGACTATCGCTACCTCTATTCCAATCCAGCCAACAGCGCCCATCTCAACAGGAAGCCAATGGAACTCATCGGCCGCCACCTTTCCGAATTCATCGGCGAGGAGCGGTTTGCCGAATGCGCCAAGCATAAGCTCGACGCCTGTTTTGCCGGTGACCAGATCGACTATACCTATGAGCGCCCGGACGGCAGCGGTGGGTCGCGGCAGGTGCGCTGTCGCATGTCGCCGCTACGCGATGCGGGCGGCACGGTGATCGGCGCCCTGCTCGTCATGGAAGATCTCGACCGGCTGTCGCAGGCTGCCTGATCCCGGTCGGCAGCCTCAGGCAGCCTGACCAACTCGGCAGCCTCGGGTAATCCGGCTAAACGGCCGCCCAGACGGCGAGCTCGTAGCCGTCGCGATCGAGGAAGTGGAAGCGACGGCCGCCGGGAAAATCGGTGATCGGCCGGCAGATCGTGCCGCCCGCTCTTTCGACTGAGGTCAGCACCTCTTCCAGATCATTGGCATAGACGACGACCAGCGGGCCGCCGCCTGTCCGCACCGGTCCGAAATCGGTAAAGCCGCCCTTCAGCCGGCCGTCGTCGAATTCGCAATAATTGGGGCCGTAATCGGTGAAACGCCAGCCGAAGGCCGAGCCGTAAAAGGCTTTGGCGGCAGCGATGTCGGCGACGTTGAATTCGACATAGTCGATGCGGCGGTCGTGGTTTTCTGTCTTCTCGGCCATCTATCTCTCCATCAGGGCTTTCAGCATGGCGAGATCTTTCTCGACATGGGCGGCATCGGCGGAAAACTGCGCGTCGGTCATGCCGGGCAGACGCAGCAGCGTGAACATGACCTCGCAGCCATCGCCGTTCGGCACGATGCGCAGGGCATTATAGACCCTGAGGCCGGATTCGATCGTCACCGTATGGTCGATCACGCCGAATTCATTGGCAGGCACGAAGCTCACCCTGATTTTTCCAAGAGCGCCATCGGCGATCCAGTCGGCACCATCAGGATCGAGCCCGGTCGCAAGGCCGGAGGCCCAGAGCGGCATGTTCTCCGGCTTGCCGGCGAATTCATAGACGTCGCGCCAATCGCGCTCGATCGACCGGTGGATGATTTTCGCGGGCATTGTCGTCATGGCTTGCAAGTCCCTGTCATTTGGTTTCGTCAGAATAACAAACCGGCCGACAGCGTCTTGAACAAAACGGTCAGTCGCCTCTTTTCCGCATGCCGAGCTGATCGAAAATGACGGCGGGCGTCAGCGTCGAAAGCTCGCCGACCTCCCGCGTCATGTGGGACTGGTCGGCAAAGCCCGCTTCGAGCGCAAGGCGGGCAAGCGGCATCGTGCCCGACTTGCGGCAGAGGTCGAGGAAACGCTGGAACCGGCGGATCCGTTCCAGCGTCTTTGCGCCGTAGCCGAAATGATGGTGGCAGCGACGGCGCAGCTGCCTTTCGCTCATGCCGAGCCGGTCGAGCAGGCCGGATGCCGGGCGGCCGCCGTCGGCGGCGGCGAAGATCATGGCGGCGTCGCGGGCGGGCTCCTCCGCATCGCGCGCGGTCCCTTCAAGCAGGCGGCCAAACAGCGCCATCGCGGCCGAGGGGTCGGGACAATCCGCAAGCCGCGCTTCGAATTCGGCGGTGTCCTTCCGGCCGATTTCGGCAAGGGGCACCGAGCAGCCGACCAGCGCCGAGAGCGGCGTCTTCAGCCAGGGTGCTGCAGCGCCAGGTGCAAAACGTGCGCCGATGACGGTCGCGCCCGGCTGGATGACGGGAAAGGCCGCCGTCCTGTCGGGGCCGGCGACGACCAGCCGGCCGTCGATCCAGAGGAGATCGCAATAACCATCCGGCACGACCGCCACCATTGCCGGCGGTCCGTTGTAAAGCGCATGAGACCAGAGGCGGCTGAAATGGCGTCGCAGCGTCGGCGGCGGTGCATATTCGCGGTAGCGGCCGGCGCGGGCCGCCAGGAGGGCCGCCTCTTTTCGTTTTCCCGATGCCAATGCGATATCTCCGGAGGCACTGATGATAACATGAGATAGGGCATTGCGGGCACGACGCGCGAAAAATTTGCGGCTTCGGATTAAGCGGCCGCCGGCGGGTTGTCGGACAAGCGGGCATAGTGCAAGCCTCATTTCATTGGCTTTTGCGAACCGATTAGACCCTTGTGAGACTTGCCGTTTGACCGAGACAGTGCCACAACACCGGTCCAAATGACACATCGGAGGTTTGTCGTGGAAAAGGCAGAAATCGGACTGATCGGCCTTGCGGTCATGGGCTCCAACCTGGCGCTCAACATCGCGGAGAAAGGCAATAAAATCGCGGTCTTCAACCGCACGCCGGAAAAAACCGACGAATTCTACGAAAGCGCCGGCGATCTGAAGAAGCAGATCATTCCATGCAAGACCATCGAGGAATTCGTCGATGCGATCCGGCCGCCGCGTCCGATCATCATCATGATCAAGGCGGGTGAGCCCGTCGACCAGCAGATGGAGTTGCTGCGCCCGCATCTGTCCAAGGGCGACATCATGATCGATGCCGGCAACGCCAATTTCCGCGACACCGTCGCCCGCTTCGATCGGCTGAAGAATACCGATCTGACCTTCATCGGCATGGGTGTTTCCGGCGGCGAAGAAGGTGCGCGCCACGGCCCGTCGATCATGGTCGGCGGCACCGAAGAGTCCTGGAAGCGCGTCGAGAAGGTGCTGACCTCGATTGCCGCCCGCTACAATGACGAGCCCTGCGTCGCCTGGCTCGGCAATGATGGCGCTGGCCATTTCGTCAAGACCATCCATAACGGCATCGAATATGCCGATATGCAGATGATCGCCGAAATCTACGGCATCCTGCGCGACGGCCTCGGCAAGAGCGCCTCCGAAATCTCCGGCATCTTCGGCGAATGGAACAAGGGCCGGCTGAACTCCTACCTGATCGAAATCTCGGAGAAGGTGCTTGCCGCAACCGATCCGGTTTCCGGCGGGCCGATGGTCGACATGATCCTCGACAAGGCCGGCCAGAAGGGCACCGGCAAGTGGTCGGCGATCGAGGCGCAGAACATGGGCATTCCGGCAACGGCGATCGAAGCCGCCGTCGCCGCCCGCAGCCTCTCTTCGATGAAGTCGCAGCGTGAGGCCGCCGAGAAAATCTTCGGAACGCAGGCCGTGTCCTTCCCGATTGCTTACGGCCCCGAGCTCAACAAGGATCTGGAGCTGGCGCTTTTCGCTGCCAAGATCGGCGCCTATGCGCAGGGCTTCGCGGTGATGGCGGAAGCGTCGCGCGAGTTCAACTGGTCACTGCCGATGCCGACGATTGCCAGGATCTGGCGCGCCGGCTGCATCATCCGCTCGCAGTTCCTCGACGAGATCACCTCGGCCTTCACCAAGGCGCCTGACGCTGCAAACCTCATCGTCACGCCGGCTTTCTCCGACATGGTCAAGGAATCGATCCCGGCGCTGCGCCGTGTCGTCGGTGGCGCGATTGCCGCCGGCCTGCCGGTGCCGGCGCTGACCTCGGCGCTGACCTATTTCGACGCCTATCGCCAGGGCAGGGGAACGGCAAACCTCATCCAGGCACAGCGCGACTTCTTCGGCGCCCACGGCTTCGACCGCCTTGATGGTAAGGATTTCCACCACGGCCCCTGGGGCAGCGGTGCCTCGACGTTCTGAGGTTTACCGATTTTCAAGGAGAGGCCCGGCCACAGTGCCGGGCCTCTTGCTGAGATGCCGCGGCCGAGAACCCGGAGGTCTAAGTGACGAGCATTCGGATAGCCGCCGCGCAGACGCCGGAATTTCGGGAGAATCTTGGGGCGGCGCTGGATTATGCCTGCGGGATCGCCGCTCGTGCCGAGGCTGAGGATGTTGCCCTGCTGGTCTTTCCAGAAGGTTTTCTCCAGGGCTACCTGACCGATGAAGCATCGGCGCGGCGGGTTGCCCTCGATCTCGCATCAGCCGAGTTCGCGGCGGTCCTGGATCGGTTGCCGAAGTCGGGACCGGTGCTGGTCATGGGGCTGATCGAGATCGATGATGGGCGATTGTTCAACACCGCCGTCGTCGTCGAGCGCGGCGTTCTCCTCGGTCGCTACCGGAAAACCCACCTGCTGCCCGGCGAGCGGGCTTTCGAGGCAGGAAAGGACAGTCCGCTCTTTGCGATCGGTGCCCTGCGCTTCGGGATCAACATCTGCTACGACACCAATTTTCCGGAGGCAGCCGCAAAGGTTGCTGCGTCTGGCGCATCGCTGATCTTATGCCTGTCCAACAACATGATGCCACGGGAGAAGGCGGAAATATTCAAGCCGCTGCATAATGCCGTTCGCGGTGAAAGATGCCGCGAGGCAGGCCTGTGGCTGATATCGTCCGACGTAACGGGTGAGCGCGACGGGCGCATCGCCTGGGGACCGACGGCCGTGCTGAACCGGCAAGGGCAGGTCGTGGCGCAACTGCCACTGGAGGAGCCCGGCTTGCTGACCTTCGATTTTCCCTGTGGTGGACAAGATGCCGCGGCTCGACTCAAATGACGAGCACTGCTGAATTCGGGAATGTGCGAAAGTTGGATGGGAACTGTATTCGCATCCACTTCTCATGGCTGGGCTAGATCCGCTCGCCAACGTCAATACGGTTGCCATCGGGATTTTCAAATACGAAGGCCCGCAATCCGTAGTCCTTGTTCTGAAGGCTCTTGATGATTCTCAGCCCGTATTGCTGGCAAACCGCGTGCAGGGCATCGACATTGTCGACCATCAGGTGGGCAACATTGAAGTCGGCAGCCTTGTGGTTCGGCTGCAAGGTGAGATGCACTTCGCCCTGGTCGCGCTTCAGGATCATGAAGCCGACAGGATTGCCGTTCTCGAATGTTTTCTTGAAGCCGAGGACATTGGCGTAAAAATTATAGGCCTTGGTCATGTCCTTGACCGGCAGCATGGCGGCAATTCGTCCGAAACGAACACCGTGATCGGCGATATCATTCATCGCAGAACCTCTGATTGCGAAGACGCAAATACCCTTCGGACGGTGCCGACAGAGATGGTACGCTCCGTTGTTTCGATCAGCAGGACGGTGCCCACGAGCTTAGGTCTATAGCCTCGAAATCTTCTACGGAAGAGGGGTAGCGGAATCCCCGCGAGATTTTTCTGGGATCTACGACACTTCGTTTCGATGGGATAAGACATTGTTTGTACGGGCAGCCCTGACGACAACGCGTTTGAGGAATTGACAGAGATGCTTATCCGAGACGAAACGCCTGATGATATCGATGCGATCCATGATCTGACCTCGACCGCCTTCAAGCCAATGCCCTACAGCGACGGTACGGAAGCGGAGATTGTCCGAAGACTTCGCGCGGCGGGCGATCTCACGATATCGCTGGTGGCCGAGCAGGATGGCGAGATTCTCGGGCATGTGGCGTTTTCGCCGGTGACGATCGACGGCGCGCATGATGCCTGGTTCGGGCTGGGGCCGATATCGGTCAAGCCGGAGAGACAGCGGCAGGGTATCGGCAAGGCGATGATTGCACGGGGTCTCGAATTGTTGAACGATATCGGCGCCAGCGGATGCGCGCTGATCGGCAATCCCGAGATCTACAGCCGTGTCGGTTTCAGCAGCGACGGACAGTTGACGTATCTCGACCTCGATAGGCGGCTGGTGCAGAGGATTGTCTTTCGCGGATCTCCGCCAAGCGGGACGTTGCAATTCGCCCCAGCATTTGAAAGCTAGAATATTCCGTTCAACGGCTGAAACTCCAAACTCAAGCTGACAGAGAAGGCGACGACATGTCCCAAGCGGGCGCGATGACCATTCGAACCGAGCGTCTCAAGCTCCGCATGCCTGTTATCGGCGATTTCGCCGCCTATGCTGAGATCATGGCATCGCCGCGATCCGTCGGAATGGGCGGCCCGTTCGATCTGCGCGCGGCGTGGGGGATGTTCTGCCACGACGTGGCTCTCTGGCAGCTTTTCGGGCACGGAGCGCTGACGATCGAGCTTGGCGAAACCGGCGAATGCGTCGGTCAGGTGGGGATCAATCACGGGCCTCTCTTTCCGGAGAAGGAGCTCGGCTGGTTCGTCTATGAAGAATATGAGGGCAAAGGCTATGCGACCGAAGCGGGCTTGGCGCTGCGCGACTGGGCTTTCGCAACGCTCAAGCTGCCATCGCTCGTCAGCTATATCGCTCCCGGCAATGCTGCATCTGTCGCCGTTGCGGAACGGCTGGGCGCGCGTCTCGATCCCACAGCACCCCGAACTGATCCTGCCGATCTCGTTTACCGTCACCTCGCTTCCTGAACGGAGAACATGGTCTTGGGCGCACTGTGATTGGTTGCAGACGTCTCAGTCCCTACATGTTGATCAGCTAGGGAATCGAGTTCCGCAAGAGATGGGCATATCCGATGACGGGCGAGAAGCGGGAACACTGGGACGAGGTCTATCGCACGAAACCTGCCGACAGCGTCAGCTGGTATCAGCCGACGCCCGGGCCTTCCTTGCGGGCGCTTGACGAGCTGCAACTGCCGGCCACGGCCTCGCTGATCGATGTGGGCGGCGGCGCATCGAGCCTTGTCGACCGTCTTGTCGAGCGCGGTTGGTCCGACCTCACCGTCCTCGACATCGCCGCGCCGGCGCTCGATGTCGCCAAGGCGCGGCTGCGGGATGAAGCCGCCCGCATCACCTGGGTGGTTGCCGACGTCACTTCATGGCAGCCCGACCGCCATTACGATGTGTGGCACGACCGCGCTGTTTTTCACTTCCTCACCGAGCCCGAGCAGCGGCTGGCCTATCGCCGCGCGCTCGAAACCGGCACGGCGGCGGGCAGCGCCGTGATCATCGCGACCTTCGCGCCGGACGGGCCGGAACGGTGCAGCGGCTTGCCGGTCCAGCGTTACGACGCGGTGGCGCTTGCGACCGAATTCTCGTCCACCTTCGCGCTTCAGCGTGACTGGCGGGAGGAACACACGACACCCGGCGGTGGCCGGCAGTCGTTCCAGTGGTGCATTTTTCGGAGGCGCTGAGCCCCTTTTGAGAAGGCGGCGGAGAGACGCCCTAGCGATCTCGTCTACTGCTGCCTCGTTTCCCGAGGGAGGCAGTCGAGGATGAAATCCGCCCGGTCGGCGACCGCGATTTTCGGCAGCATGACGACGTCGTAGCCGAGCGTCGGATAGACGGCGACAAGTCGATCATATTCCGCGACCGCCTCGTCGAAGCCATGGCGCCGCTCGGGGTCGGTCGTGTAGATTTCGGGCCATGGCGGCGTGAGAAAAACCCTCGGGTGATAGCGATGAGCGGCGCTCAATTTTTCCAGGGCCGGTTCTCCGGTCAGGTGCTGCAGCGCTGCCGCGGCATCGATCAGCCCGCGATCAAAAAACGTCCAGCCGGCCTGCTCACGCGCAGCCTTGTGATCGGCGATCGCCATCTCGATCGCGCGGCGGGCAAACGCCGCCATGTCGGCCCAGGGCAGGACGGTGCCGCCGCTCTCGATCTCCTGCTTGACGATCCGTCGGCCGGGCTCTTCGACGACGGCATGACCGCGTGCAGCAAGCTCAGCAAGCAGCGTCGATTTTCCGCCGCCGGAACATCCCGAAATCAAGACCGACCCGTTCATCTTCAAGCTCCCGTCTCAGGCGGCTCGTCGGGCGCGCGCCAGGCCGTGGTCCACCAGTCGGTCGATGATTTCGGCGTAGGTGACGCCGCTTGCCGCCATCGCCTTGGAATACATGCTGATATCGGTGAAGCCGGGGATGGTGTTGATTTCATTGACGAGGAACTGCATGTCATCCGTCAGGAAGAAATCTATGCGGGCCATGCCGTCGCAGCCGACCGCCCGGAAGGCTCTTGCGGCCACGTCGCGCATGGCGGTCTCGACCTCCTGCGGCAGTTCGGCCGGCACTTTCAACGCCGCACCGTTCTCGTCGATATATTTGGCATCGTAGCTATAGAAGTCGTGGCTTTCCGCCGGCACGATCTCGCCCGGCCGGGAGACGAAGAGTTCGCCTGCCGCATCCTCGAGCACACTGAATTCGATCTCGCGGCCGCGCACGAATTCCTCGGCGAGCAGCGTGCGATCGTGGCGGAAGGCTTCAGTAAGGGCGGGTGCGAATTCCTGGCTGGCATGGACCTTGGCGACACCGACCGACGATCCCTGGCGCGCAGGCTTGATGAAGAGCGGCAGGCCGAGCTCGCCTTCCAAGGCTGCCAGTGAAGGGGCGGCACTCTCATGGATCGTCACCGCGCGCGCCACCGGCAGGCCCGCCGCCCTCAGCAGGCGTTTGGCGATGTCCTTGTCGAGCGCCGTGGCCGAACCGAGGATGCCGCAACCGGCGAGTGGAACGCGGGCCACCTCCGCCGCGCCCTGTACCGATCCGTCTTCGCCATGCTGGCCGTGAAGGACAGGAAACAGGATGTCGACCTTTGCTAGGTCATGCGGCGCGCCATGAGTTGGGATCGCCAGCACCCGGCCGCGCCCACCCGGCACCAGGCAGATTTCCGTGCCTGATGAAGGTGTCGCCAGCACGCCATCCTCAAAACTGCTCAGCAGCCACTGTCCGTCGCGCGTGATGAAGACGGGGACTGCGTCGTATTTCTCGGGCATGAGCGCGCCCATGACATTGGTTGCCGAGAGCACGGAAACTTCATGCTCGGCCGAGCGGCCACCGAAGAGCACGGCAATGCGCAGCCTGTTTGGGGATGGGGTCATGAAAGCCTCCGAAACGATCTGGTGTGAAAAGGGTCAGGCGTCGACCGATATGCCGCGATTGGCGAAGAAGCGGTCGAATACGGCAAGCGGCAGCGTCACGTCAGCCTGGCTCGCCTCGTCATGGCCGGACGGGTTGTGAAAGCGGATTGTCTCGTCGCTGGCTGCCGTCACCAGCACCAGGTGTCCGCCCTTCGAGGGCGGTTCTCGCTCCGGCCAGCGGATGCCAGAGTTCACCGAGGCGATGAAGAACCGGCGTTTCGCGAGATGCCCGGGAATGGCCGATGTCTCGACGCCGGTCATCGTCTCCGCGCTAAGTCCGAAGCGCTCGGCTGCGAAGCGGACGAAGGGCGCGTAAATCAGCCCTTTGATCGAGGCGTCGATCTCGTTGACCACATAACCGCCATAGGCGGTGCAGGCGTGGGCAAGCTCGATGGTCGGATGGATTTCACCGCGGGCGGCAAGAATCATCTTCAGGCAGGCCATGCCGCAGACATTGACCGCCCAGCGCGCATATTCCTCGATCGTCGCGGCTCCCGAATGGCGCCAGAGCGGGTCGCTGAGCAAGGCCTGCGATCCCTGGGCAAGCACCGGCAGCGTCATGCCCGGTGTTTCCCACTGGCTAAAATAGGGCACACCGTTTTGCTGCATCCTGTCGATTCCCCCGTGGCTCGTCTCTGAGATGGCGGGCAATCTGGGCTTTTTCGAGCCGATGTGGCACACCCTGATCATCTAGTCGCTGGCGCCATCCGTCCACCGCGCTATCCTGCGGTGACGCGGCGGGCGAGGCAGTCACCCGAAGATCGCGGCGGTGCTCCGATCAGCTGGTAAGAAACCTGGCGGATCTGAACGGAGCTTTTCGTGCAATACACTCTTGGCATGAGCGATCTTATCGGGCACTCTTGGCCTATGACCATGGCAACTCAAGCACCAATCGCCCGCAGAAGCGGTGCACGACTTATCACCACGGCCTCCTGATCGGAGCCGGGTCAACGCTGTCGTTTGCTTTCCGTTTATTTGCCTGAGTTACCGTCCATGGACATCACATCGTTTCCCAAGCCGTATTGTGCCTTTTCCGTTCTGCAGGCGGTACTGAGATTCCGTGCCGCAACTCCGGGCGCGTTTCGACTTAGCCGCGGCTGCCGGACGTCACCGGAGCACCGGCAGCCGTAGCTGCTCCTGAACCAAAGAACGCCTCCATTTTTCAGGACACGCCACCGCATAGCCGGCCGGCGCCAGGAGTGATGCATGCCTTATGATCCCAAGACGATCGAACCGAAGTGGCAGGCCTATTGGGCCGACCACCATACCTTCCGAGCGGAAATCGATCCGGCCAGACCGAAATTCTACGCGCTCGACATGTTTCCGTATCCTTCAGGCGCAGGCCTGCATGTCGGCCATCCCCTTGGCTACACGGCCACCGACATCATGTGCCGTTACAAACGCATGTGCGGCTTCAACGTCCTGCATCCGATGGGATGGGACAGTTTCGGCCTGCCGGCGGAGCGCCACGCGATGCGGACTGGTGTGCATCCCGATATCACGACGAAGCGCAATATCGAGACGTTTCGCGGGCAGGTGCAGAGGCTGGGCTTCTCCTATGACTGGAGCCGCGAGTTTGCCACCACCGATCCCGCCTATGTGCACTGGACGCAGTGGATCTTCCTGAAGCTGTTCGAGAAGGGCCTCGCCTATCAGGCGGAGGTCGCGGTCAACTGGTGCCCGGCCCAGAACGCCGTGCTTGCCGACGAGGAGGTCAAGGACGGGCGTTATGTCGAGACCGGCGATCCCGTCATTCGCCGCCGGATGCGCCAGTGGATGCTCCGCATCACGGCCTATGCCGATCGGCTGCTGCAGGGACTGGACGGCCTCGACTGGCCCGAAAACCTGAAAACCATGCAGCGCAACTGGATCGGACGCTCCGAGGGCGCCGAAATCCGGTTTCCGCTCGAGCACGGCAAAGAGGTCATCACCGTCTTCACGAC
The DNA here is from genome assembly GCF_032464805.1 of Rhizobium sp. 10PS4. NCBI lineage: Bacteria > Pseudomonadati > Pseudomonadota > Alphaproteobacteria > Hyphomicrobiales > Rhizobiaceae > Rhizobium > Rhizobium sp. 10PS4. The sequence continues at coordinate 87,600 of NZ_JAWDIW010000005.1, forward strand.
GCGCCCCGAGACCCTGTTCGGAGCAAGCTATATCGTGCTCGCGCCGGAGCATCCTGCAGTTGCCGCCATCGTCGAGCCCGCAATGCGCGAGGCGGTGGCCGCCTATATTGCCGAGGCCGAAGAATTGGAAGAGACGGTGCGGGCCGATGCCGGGCGAGAGAAGACGGGCGTCTTCACCGGCGTCTATGCGATCAACCCTGCCAACAGAGCCCGGCTGCCGGTTTGGGTGGCCGATTACGTGCTGGCTGGTTATGGGACCGGCGCCCTGATGGCGGTGCCGGCTCATGACGCGCGCGACTACGCTTTTGCCCATACGCACGAGCTGCCGATCATTCGCGTGATCGACAGCGAGGGCGATATCGATAAGGCGGCTTATGAGGGCGAGGGGGCGATGGTCAACTCCGGCTTCCTGGATGGCCTGGGCCCGCCGGAGGCGAGATCCGCCATCATCGCCTGGCTGCAGGCGAACGGCGCGGGCTGGCCGAAGGTCACCTACCGCCTGCGCGACTGGCTGTTCTCCCGCCAGCGCTACTGGGGCGAGCCGATACCGGTGCTGCATCTGGCGGACGGCTCGGTGATGCCGCTGCCTGAAGAATGCCTGCCGCTGCTGCCGCCGGAACTCGACGATTACGCCCCGACGCCGGATGGCGAACCGCCGCTTGCCCGTGCGCAGGCCTGGGTCGAAACGATCGTGCCGGGTACCGACATTCCGGCACGGCGGGAGACTAATACGATGCCGCAATGGGCGGGCTCCTGCTGGTATTATCTCAGGTTCCTTGATCCGGAGAACGCCAGCGAACCCGTCGGGCGCGAGGCCGAGCGCTATTGGATGCCGGTCGATCTCTATGTCGGCGGTGCCGAGCATGCGGTTCTGCATCTGCTCTATGCCCGCTTCTGGCACAAGGTGCTCTACGATATCGGCGTCGTTTCGACGGAAGAGCCGTTCGAGCGGCTGTTCAACCAGGGCATGATCCTTGCCCATTCCTACCGCGATGCAGCAGGCCGGTATTACGCGCCGTCTTCCGTCGTCGAAGGGAAGGGCAGATGGTTCGCCGGGCCGGTCGAGGTGCAGCGCGCCGTCGAGAAGATGTCGAAGTCGCAGTTGAACGTCGTCAATCCCGACGTTGTCGTCGAACAGTTCGGGGCCGACGCGTTGCGGCTGTACGAGATGTTCATGGGGCCGCTGGATGCGGCAAAGCCCTGGCAGACCGCCGGCGTGATCGGCGTGCGCCGGTTTCTGGAGCGCGCCTGGCGCATCGTCTGCGACGAGCGTGACGAACTCTCGCTGGCGGTGCGGGAGGAAACTGCGAGTCCACAGCTTCTGCGCTTGCGCCACCAGACGGTGAAGGCCGTGACCTCGGATATCGAAGCAATGCGGTTCAACACCGCCATTGCCCGGCTGATGGAGCTGGCCAACGCGCTGACGGCGGAGATCGTGCGACCGCAGGAGGTCGTCGAGACGTTCGTGCTGTTGCTGTCACCTTTTGCGCCTCACATCGCGGAGGAGTTATGGGGTAAGCTCGGTCATCGGGAAACGCTGACATGGGTTTCCTGGCCGGCCTTCGACCCTGCAATGGTCGAGATGGAGACCCGCAACTACGTGGTGCAGATCAACGGCAAGGTTCGCCACCGCTTCGAAGCCGCCGCCGATCTTGGCGAGGCGCTGCTCGCAGCCGTGCGATCCGACCCTGCCGTCATAGCCTTGCTCGACGGCAGAATGGTGGTCAAGGAAATCGTGGTCCCGGGGCGATTGGTGAATTTCGTCGTCGAGGACCCGTGATACCGCAAGCCGATCGTCGGATTGAGCCCCGACGGTCGGTTCTCGCCAGCCGCGGCGGCCGGACTTCGTAAACACCCCCCACGAATCACAAACCCCCGGATTTCTCCGGGGGTCTGGCAGCAATCCGGGCCAGACAATTCGCCCGGCCTCCATGTCATTTCCCGGCGGCCTGCGCGGCGTACATGTAGCTGTCGTAGCTGTATTCGGCGACGCGGAACCATTCGAAGGATTCGTCGCGGAATTTTTTCCAGCCGGGATAGATCTTCGCCCAGGCGGGGTGCTTCTCTCCGTATTCCGCATAGAGTTCGAAGGAGGCCTTGTAGGCGGCGTCCATGACGTCGCGCGGCAGCGGGCGGAGCTTGACGCCCTTGCCGACGAGCGAGCGGATCGCCGTGGTGTTCTTGACGTCGTAGAGCGACTGCATGTTGACGTTGGCCGATTTGCAGGCGGCGTCGAGTGCGGCCTTGTAGGCATCCGGCAGGGCTTCGTACTGGGCCTTGTTGATGAAGAAGTGGATGGTCAGGCCGCCTTCCCAGTAAGCCGGGTAGTAGTAGTTCGGAGCGATCTGATAGAAGCCGAGACGTTCGTCGTCATAGGGGCCGATCCACTCTGCCGCATCGATCGTGCCGCGCTCGAGGGCGGGGTAGATGTCTCCCCCCGGCAGCTGCTGCGGGATAACGCCGAGCCTTGACATGACCTCGCCGGCAACGCCCGCGATGCGCATCTTGACGCCCTTGAGATCGGCGACGCTCTTGATTTCCTTGCGGAACCAGCCACCCATCTGGGCGCCGGTGGCGCCACCCGGAATGCCGACCACGCCATAGTCTGCGAGGAACTCGTTATAGGCCTCGTTGCCGCCGCCGTGATAGAGCCAGGCATTCTGCTGACGGCCGTTGAGGCCGAAGGGGATGGTCGAGCCGATCGCGAATGTCGGATCCTTGCCGGTGAAGTAATAGCCGCAGGTGTGCGCGATTTCGACCGTATTGGCCTTGACCGCGTCGATCGCCTGCGGACCGGGAACCAGTTCGCCGGCCTGGAAGACCTGGATCTGGAACTTGCCTTCGGTGATCTTCGACAGGGCATCGGCCATGACGACCGCGCCGCCATAGATGGTGTCGAGATTGTTGGGGAAGCCTGATGTCAGGCGCCATTTGATCGTCGGCAGTTCCTGCGCAACGGCAGGTGCTGCAAGTGCTGCGCCGGCCACCGTGGCTGCGCCGCCGATCGCGCCTTTCGTCAGAAAGTTACGTCGATTGATCGTGTTGGTCATGTCGTCCTCCTCGGGTTGATCAATGGGCTCAGGCGATCACCTGGGCATTCATTTCGTAGGTTCTGCAGGCGGTGCGCCGAAGCTCGGCGTTGGCGATCCGAAATCGGGTGCGGGCGCGTCGAATGACGGTGCGGTCGGCTCGCCGGTGGAAGGCTCGGGCGCGCCGAACGGCTGGGTAGGGGTGCCGAACGGGTTTTCTCCGCCTTGGCCTGGCATCGGCACGTTGAGCTGAATCGTCGAGGGATCGACGGTCACCTGTCCCGCCTTGTAGTGGGTGACGAGGCCGGGGAAGGCGATGACGATGGTGACCATGACCAGCTGGATCGCCAGGAAGGGCAGGGAACCCATGTAAATCTGGCCAGATGTGACCGGCTGTATCGTCGCGCCGGTGATCCGGTCCTTGTATGCGCGGCTCGGGGCGACCGATCTCAGATAGAAGAGCGAGAAGCCGAAGGGCGGATGCATGAACGAGGTCTGCATGTTGATCGCCAGCATCACGCCGAACCAGATCAGGTCGATCCCGAGCGCGTCGGCGACGGGTGCCAGCAGCGGGATGATGATGAAGGCCAGCTCGAAATAATCGAGGAAGAAGGCGAGAAAGAACACCAGCAGGTTGGCGACGATCAGGAAGCCGACCTCGCCGCCGGGGATCGACGTCATCAGGTGCTCGACCCAGACATGGCCGTTGACGCCGTAGAAGGTCAGCGAAAAGACGCGGGCGCCAAGCAGGATGAAGATCACGAAGGACGAGAGCTTGGCGGTCGCGTAGAGCGCCGACTTGATCATCGTGAGATTGAGACGACGGTTGAATGCCGCAAGCAGCAGTGCTCCAACCGCGCCCATGGCGCCGCCTTCCGTCGGCGTCGCCAGGCCGATGAAGATCGTGCCGAGAACCAGGAATATCAGGACGAGCGGCGGGACGAGGGAGGTGACGACCTTGCCGAGCAGCTTCCATCCGCGCAGGGATCGGGCTTCCGGCGGCAGTGCGGGAACGCTTGCCGGGCGAATGAACGACATGACGATGATGTAGCCGGCATAGGCGGCGACGAGCAGGAGGCCGGGAACAAGCGCGCCCTTGTACATGTCGCCGACGGACCTGCCGAGCTGGTCGGCGAGAATGATCAGCACCAGGCTCGGCGGGATGATCTGCGCCAATGTTCCGGAGGCCGCGATCGTGCCGGCGGCGACACGCCGGTCATAACCGTAGCGCAGCATGATCGGCAGCGAGATCAGGCCCATCGAGATGACGGAGGCAGCAACCACACCTGTCGTCGCCGCCAATATCGCGCCGACGAAGATCACGGCAAAGGCGAGGCCACCGCGGATCGGGCCGAAAAGCTGGCCGATCGTGTCGAGCAGGTCTTCGGCCATGCCGCTTCGCTCGAGGATTAGGCCCATGAAGGTGAAGAAGGGGATGGCGAGCAGTGTCTCGTTCGACATCTGGCCGAAGATGCGATCCGGGATCGCGCCGAAGAGGTTGATCGGCAGCAGGCCCATCTCGATGCCGATGAAGCCGAACACGAAGCCGACGAAGGCGAGCGCGAAGGCGACGGGATAGCCGAGCAGCAGCACGACGATCAGCGACAGGAACATGATCGGCGCGAGGTTTTCCGCGAAGAAGGCAAACATAGGCATGTTCCTGGATTTAGAGCGCTTGTGCTTCGGCGTCGGCCAAGGCGACGGCGTCAGGCATTGCCCCGGTGAGGATGGCGATGCGCTTGATGAGTTCGGACAGACCCTGCAGGGCAAGCAGCCCGAACCCTGCCGGGATCAGGGCCCATACCGGCCAGAGGATCAGGCCGCCGGTGTTGTTCGACACCTCGCCACTCTGGAATTTGGCGACCACGATCGGCCAGGACAGATAGATCGTCACCAGGCAGAAGGGCAGCAGGAAGAAGATCGTGCCGAAAACCTCGACCCAGAGCTGCGCGCGGCGCGGCAAATGACCGTAGACCAGATCGACCTTGACGTGTTCGCTGCCGAGCAGCGTCCAGGCGGCGGCGATGAGGAAAGCCGCCGAGAACAGATACCATTGCGCCTCGAGCCAGGCGTTCGAGCTGAGATTGAAGAGCTTGCGGGTCGTCGCGTTGACGGCGCTGATCAGCACGGCGGCGAGCAGCAGCCAGGAGACAGCCTTGCCCAAAAAGGTGTTCAACGCGTCGATCGCACGCGATAGCGTCAGTAAGCCAGACATCGAATAATCCTCCCGACGGCAGCACGAAGCGCGCCGTCCGCCAAGTGCTATCGGCGTGCGGAGATCCGAACAAGGAGCCGTTCCGGGCAAAAACCGATAGCCTACCCAGTAGTGGGTATGTCTGCCTCCGGGGAGGTGAGGCCGTTGTCGATCGCGAAACGAACGAGGCCGGCCGTCGTGGCGATGCCGAGTTTTTTCTTGATCTTCTTGCGGTGCGTCTCCGCCGTGGCTTCGGAAATGCCGAGCGATTGGGCGATGTCGCGGTTGCTCCGGCCGGCTGCGATCAGCAGCAGGACGTCATGTTCGCGGGTTGTCAGAGGCACCGGCGATGCATTCGACCGCTTTTCGAGCAAGACCTCGGAAACGCCTGACGAGAAATAGGTCTTCCCCGAAGCGACCGCCTCGATGGCGGAGACGATCTCATCGGTGGAGACGTCCTTGAGGATGTAGCCGGCGGCGCCATGAAGCACCGAGGTCGAGATATATTCCCGACTGTCGTGCATCGAAAGCATCAGGATACGCGTTCGCGGCAGGCTCTCCCTGAAGAGCTCGATGGCGTCTATCCCGCTCAGCTGCGGCATGTTTATGTCCATCAGGACGACATCGGGCCTGGTGCGCAATGCGAGCTCCAGTCCGGTTCGCGCCATGCCGGCTGTGCCGACGACCTCGATGTGATCATAGGTCTTCAACAGCGCTTCCAGCCCCTCCAGGACGAGCGGGTGGTTGTCCACCAGCAGCACCCTGATGGTTCCCGGCGCGTTCATGCAGCCTCCTTAGCCCCGTCGGGATTTGCCCCGGCGGATTTCGGAAGCATCGCAGTCAGCGTCGTTCCCTCCGATGTGGAGTTGATCAGCAGGACGCCGCCAAAATGCGCCATGCGCTCCTGCATGTTGCGCAGCCCGAGCCCGCCCGTTGGTGAAGCCTGGCTTACCGCGCCATGATCGAAGCCGAGGCCGTTATCGGCAATGATCATCCGAACGCGGCCGCGAACGGTCCAGACCCTGATCGAGCCGGCAGTGGCGCCCGAGTGCTTTTCGATATTGTGAAGCGCTTCCTGGGCGACACGGTAAAGCGCTGTCGCCGCCTCCGGCTTGAGATTGCCGCGGAAGGGCGTGGCATCAAGGGACATGTCGATGCCGGTTCTTTCGGTGAAGGCCGCAAGCAGCGCCTGGAGTGCGGCGGCAAGACCGAGGTCGTCGAGCGCGCGCGGACGAAGATCGTGGGACAGCCGGCGGACCTCCTTGATCGCTCCATTCAGGGCCTCGGCGCCCCGATCGATCGCGCCGGAGGCGTCGTCGCTTTTGCTGCGGACCTTCCTGCTTGCCAGGTCGATCGCATATCTGACGCCGACGAGATTCTGGGAGATGCCGTCATGCAGCTCCCGGGCAAGGCGGGCGCGCTCCTGCTCCTGCGTATCGATGATCCGCTTCGTCAGTTCTTTGAGCTTGCCGTCCGCCATTCGGCGCTCCCTTAGCGTCACCAGCATGCAGGCCGCAAAGACCAGAAGCACGGAGGGAACCGCGATCAGCGCCACGACCATGAAGGTCTTGCGGATATTGGCGCGAAGATCCGCCTTGGCGGCGGCGGTCTGGGCGAAGACGTCGTCGAGATAGACGCCGGTTCCGAGCATCCACTGCCACTTGTCGAGCCCGACGGCGAAAGAGAGCTTGTCCGCCATCTCGCCGGAGGAGGGTTTCTGCCATTTGTACTGATGGAGGCCGCCGCCTTCCTTGGCTTTCTCGATCAGGTTGGCGATGACGGGATCGCCGTCCGGATCGACGAGGTCGAGCCAGTTGCGGCCCGGGCGGAACGCCTGCCGGGGGTGGACGATGTTCTTGCCTTCATAGTCGTAGACGAAGAAATAGCCGTCCTTGCCGTAATCGAGCGACGTCAGTATCTCCCGCACCTTCTCCTTGGCCGCCTCGTCTTCAGGCCCGGCCGCATCATAGGTGCTCTGGATCGCCGACAATGCGAGGTTCGTCAGATTGAGCAGCTCGGTTTCCTTGGCTTTCAGCATGTTGCGCTCGAACGTGCCGATACTGCTGCCGACAAGGGTGGCCGACTGCCAGGTGATGAAAGCGGTGACGGTCAAAATCGCGATCACGAGCGGGATGACCGTCAGTGCGATGATCTGATGTCTGAGGTTCATGACGTCTCCTCCGCGCCCGTCCTGCCGCTATATGCAGCAGATTGACCTGGAACCTCAAGCGTTTTGGCATTCGGCGGCGGTGAGCCTTATCTGCCGCTGTTCGGCCAGGTCGGCTGGCTGATGCTCTGCAGCAGCTCCGGCTCGACGCCGTCGATGCGGGCGATGACGGCTTTGGCCATTTCGCGGCCGGCTTGGCGAACGTCTTCCTGGGCGGTGATGATCTCGGGGCGGATCCAGTTCAGGATCGGTACCGATTGCTTGGAGACCATGTCGAGATCGCGGCCGAGCGCCTTGCCGGCGGCTTCGATGCCGGCATTGACGGCGATCGCCGCGCTACCGGCCGAACAGACGATGCCGTCTGGGGCGTTGGCCGAGCGCATCATCACCTCGACGATGTCGCGGATGTCGGCGAGCGGTGCGTCGGTGTTGACGCGCAGCGGCACTTCCTCGGCGCCGTAATCATGCAGGCCGGTTTGGAAGCCGATGCGAATATGGGCGTAGTAGGTGAGCTTACTCGGTGGCTGCAGCAGGGCGATGCGGCGGCGGCCGCGCTTGACGAGCTTTTCCACCGCCTGATGAGCGAAGGCCTCGTTGTCGAAATCGTGGAAGGGGTGGGTGAGACCCGCATCGGTGCGCCCATGCGTGGCGAAGGGCATGCCACGCTCCGTCAGCAGCCGCACACGCGGATCATCCGGCTCGATGCGGGAGATGATGACGCCGTCCGCCGAGCCGGTATCGAGGATATAGCGAACCGGCTGCATTGGATCCTTGCTGTGGGAATGCGGCGTGATGACGATATGATAGGGCGTGCCGGACAGCACCTCGGAGATGCCGAAGACCATCTGGCTCGAGAAGCCCATGATCTCCTCGTCGATGCTGAGAACAAGGGCGATGACGTTGGTCTTGCCGGTGCGCAGGCGCACGCCCGCCCTGTTCGGCTGGTAGCCGAGCTGGCGGGCGACCATGCGCACGCGCTCCTTGGTCTCGGCCCCGATATCCGGCGCATCCTTCAGCGCGCGTGACACCGTCGTCACGCCAAGGCCGGTCATGAAGGCGATCGTCTTCAATGTCGGGCGCTCGCGCGCCGTCGGTGCCGATGCCGCCTGCCCGAAATTTCCCTTGTTTTCCATCCCTGTAAGCCTGCCTCGCGCGAATTGGTGTCGCTTATAGAGGCTTTCTCAAGCGCGCTAAGCCCGCCCACCTGCCAAAATCGCGCCTCCCTAAGGAATGCAATCTGTAACGATACAGTAGAAATGTCGAGGACTTTTTCTTGTGTGCATTGCTGGATGCCACGCATAGGTTGAATCGGTGATTTATGACCCGTTTTTCTGCAGTTGCGAAAAGGATAATAGGCGGAACGCAAACATTGTTCGGAATATATGGTTAAAATCCAATAGTTTATACCAGGAAACGCAAGCGCGATGGCGCTTGGTCGAGAATCGATTCAAGGCACGCGAATGCCAGCCTTTCAACAGGCATAAGTAGCAACTGTAGTGCTCACGGAAAAATTTGCAGGCGAGCAGTTGCGTGAAGAAATCGATTGATCTAAGTTTTTCCGGCAACGTTTCAGTGAGGGAGGAAAACTCATGAAAATCCGTCTAATGGCAGCCCTGCTTGCCACTTCGGTCGCGCTTCCGCTGGGAGCCGCCAACGCCACCGATCTTGAAGTCACCCACTGGTGGACATCTGGCGGCGAAGCTGCAGCGGTCGCCGAGCTGGCCAAGGCATTCGACGCCACCGGCAACCACTGGGTCGACGGCGCGATCGCCGGCTCCGGCGGCACTGCTCGCCCGATCATGATCAGCCGCATCACCGGCGGCGACCCGATGGGCGCGACCCAGTTCAACCATGGGCGCCAGGCCGAGGAACTCGTCCAGGCCGGCCTGATGCGCGATCTGACCGACGTGGCGACCGCCGAGAAGTGGAAGGATATCATTCGTCCGTCGAGCCTGCTCGATTCCTGCACCATCGACGGCAAGATCTACTGCGCTCCCGTCAATATCCACTCCTGGCAATGGTTGTGGCTTTCGAACGCCGCCTTCAAGAAAGCCGGCGTCGAGGTTCCGAAGAACTGGGACGAGTTCGTCGCTGCGGCTCCGGCTCTCGAAAAGGCCGGCATCATTCCGCTCGCGGTCGGCGGTCAGCCGTGGCAGGCGACAGGCGCCTTCGACGTGTTGATGGTCGCGGTTGCCGGCAAGGATACCTTCAACAAGGTCTTCAAGGACAAGGATGCGGAAGTTGCTGCCGGTCCTGAAATCGCCAAGGTGTTCAAGGCCGCCGACGATGCTCGGCGCATGGCCAAAGGCAGCAACGTCCAGGATTGGAACCAGGCCACCAACCTTGTCATCACGGGCAAGGCCGGCGGCCAGATCATGGGCGACTGGGCGCAGGGTGAATTTGCGCTGGCCGGTCAGAAGGCCGGTACCGACTACACCTGCCTGCCGGGCCTCGGCGTGAACGAGATCATCTCGACGGGTGGCGACGCCTTCTACTTCCCGCTGCTGAAGGACGAAGAAAAGTCCAAGGCGCAGGGCGTGCTTGCCAAGACTCTGCTCGATCCCAAGACCCAGGTTGCCTTCAACCTGAAGAAGGGTTCGCTGCCGGTTCGCAGCGACGTCGATCTCGCTGCCGCCAACGATTGCATGAAGAAGGGTCTCGAAATCCTTCAGAAGGGCAACGTGATCCAAGGTACCGACCAGCTGCTTTCGGCCGACAGCCAGAAGCAGAAGGAAGACCTTTTCTCCGAATTCTTCGCCAATCCGTCGATGACGCCGGAAGACGCTCAGAAGCGTTTCGCCGGGATCATCGCTTCTGCTGACTGATCAGCAGACTTGCTGCCTTGCGGTCCGGCTCCTATGGGGCCGGATCGGTCCGGACGGCCGGTGATCGTCCGGAGGGTGGCGGCGTCTCTCCGGTATCTTCAACAGGTTCGGAGATGGGGACGACAGACGGCGTCTTGCCGTTTTGTTACTGTCGCAGTTGCGATTGAGGAGAAGTGTTTATGACGGGTCAAGCGCGAGCAGGCCGGCCAAACAAGTTACTGCGCAATCTGAATGCTAAGATTGCGTCTATCCCGATGATCCTGACAGCGTTGGTGATCTTTGTCGGCGGCACGTTCTGGACGATCTTTTATTCTTTCACCAATTCCAAACTGCTTCCGCGGTTGAGCTTTGTCGGATTCGATCAGTACCAGCGCCTCTGGGCGGCACCCCGCTGGGTGACGGCGATCGAGAATCTGGCGGTCTACGGCATCCTCTCGCTGATCTTCAGCCTGGTCATCGGTTTCATGCTCGCCGCGCTGATGGACCAGAAGATCCGTTTCGAAAACACCTTCCGCACCATCTTTCTTTATCCCTTCGCGCTGTCCTTCATCGTGACGGGCCTCGTCTGGCAATGGGTTCTGAACCCTGACTTCGGCATTCAAGCGGTGGTGCGCTCTATCGGGTGGACGAGCTTCACCTTCAATCCGCTCTATACGCCTGAAATCGTCATCTACGGCATTCTGATCGCGGCGCTGTGGCAAGGAACGGGTCTCGTCATGTGCCTGATGCTTGCCGGCCTCCGCGGCATTGACGAGGACATCTGGAAAGCGGCGCGCGTGGACGGTATTCCGATGTGGAGGACCTATCTCTTCATCGTCATCCCGATGATGCGGCCGGTCTTCATCACCACGATCGTGATCATCGCCTCCGGCATCGTCAAGGTCTACGACCTCGTGGTCGCGCAGACATCGGGCGGACCGGGCATTTCCTCTGAAGTGCCGGCGAAATATGTCTACGACTACATGTTTCAGGCACAGAACCTGGGGCAGGGCTTTGCCGCCTCGACGATGATGCTGGTCACGGTCGCGATCATCATCGTTCCGTGGGCCTATCTGGAATTCGGTGGAGGGCGCAAGCGTGGCTAATATAGAAGCTCTCAACACCGTTGCTGCCGGCATCGACGCCGTTGCGCCGAAGCTTGGCGACGGCCCCAGTGGCCCGAAGCCACGCCCGGCGCTGTCGGCGCGCAACATTATGCTCTACGGTACGCTGATCGTCGCAGCGCTTTACTATCTGCTGCCGCTCTATGTGATGGTCGTGACTTCGCTGAAGGGCATGCCGGAAATTCGTCTCGGCAACATCTTCTCGCCGCCGGTAGAGATCACTTTCGAACCCTGGGTGAAGGCCTGGGCGCAGGCTTGCACCGGCCTGAACTGTGATGGTCTGTCGCGTGGGTTCTGGAACTCGGTTCGCATCACAGTGCCGTCGGTCATCATCTCGATCGCAATCGCCTCGGTGAACGGCTATGCGCTGGCCAACTGGCGCTTCAGGGGATCCGAGCTTTTCTTCTCGATCCTGATCATCGGGGCATTCATTCCCTATCAGGTGATGATCTATCCGATCGTCATCATCCTGCGCGAAATCGGCATCTACGGCACGCTGACCGGCCTCGTCATCGTCCATTCGATCTTCGGCATGCCGATCCTGACGCTGCTCTTCCGCAACTATTTCGTGTCGCTGCCGGAGGAACTGTTCAAGGCGGCGCGTGTCGACGGGGCGGGCTTCTGGCAGATCTTCCTGCGGATCATGCTGCCGATGTCGCTGCCGATCTTCGTCGTCGCGATGATCCTGCAGGTGACCGGCATCTGGAACGACTTCCTGTTCGGCGTGGTTTTCACCCGGCCGGATACCTATCCGATGACCGTGCAGCTCAACAACATCGTCAATTCCGTCCAGGGCGTGAAGGAATACAACGTCAACATGGCGGCAACGATCCTCACCGGTCTCGTGCCGCTCATCGTCTACTTCGTGTCGGGACGGCTTTTCGTCCGCGGCATCGCCGCCGGCGCAGTGAAGGGTTGATCTCATGAATATGAATGCAAGCGTCTCCATCAAGGATCTGTCCCTGAACTTCGGCTCGGTCAGCGTGCTGAAGGATCTCAATCTCGACATTAACGACGGCGAATTCCTGGTTCTGCTCGGCTCGTCCGGCTGTGGCAAGTCGACCTTGCTCAACTGCATCGCCGGCCTGCTCGACGCCTCGGAAGGGCAGATCTTCATCAAGGGCAAGAACGTCACCTGGGAAGAGCCGAAGGACCGCGGCATCGGAATGGTGTTCCAATCCTATGCGCTCTATCCGCAGATGACCGTCGAGAAGAACCTGTCCTTCGGTCTTCGCGTCGCCAAGGTGCCGCAGGCAGAGATCGACAAGCGGGTGGCGCGTGCCTCCGAAATCCTGCAGATTCAGCCGCTCCTGAAGCGCAAGCCGGCCGAGCTTTCCGGCGGCCAGCGCCAGCGCGTGGCGATCGGACGGGCACTGGTGCGCGATGTCGATGTCTTCCTGTTCGATGAGCCGCTGTCCAATCTCGACGCCAAACTCCGCTCGGAGCTGCGCGTCGAGATCAAGCGCCTGCACCAGTCGCTGAAGAACACGATGATCTACGTCACCCACGACCAGATCGAGGCGCTGACGCTTGCCGACCGCATCGCTATCATGAAGAGCGGCATCATCCAGCAGCTCGACGATCCGACGACGATCTACAACAGGCCGCGTAACCTCTTTGTCGCGGGCTTCATCGGCTCGCCGTCGATGAATTTCCTGCGCGGCGAGCTGGTCAAGTCAGGCGACGGCATTGCCTTTTCGGCCAATGGCGTCATTTTCTCGCTCGCTGCCTACGACGCTAGCGAGGCGCTGCAGCCCGGCCGCAAGGTGGTGCTCGGCGTTCGTCCGGAACACATCAAGGTCAACGAGAACACCGGCGGCGAAGAACATGACGCCACCGTCGATATCGAGGAGCCGATGGGCGCGGACAATCTTCTGTGGCTGAAACATGCCGGTCACACGATGTCGGTACGCGTCAACGGCGCGCGCCGCTTTAACGTCGGAGCCAAGGTGAAGCTCAGCTTCGACATGTCGGTCGCCTCGGTCTTCGATGCCGAAACGGAGGACAGGATTTGATTGGCCGTCGGGCCTCCCACCGCTCCTGTCCGCTCCCCTGGCTCCAGCGGAGAAGAAGGGGACCAAGGCGCTGCTACACATCTCTTCTCCCCAGCGGGGAGAAGGTGCCGGCAGGCGGTTGAGGGGGTGAGCGACGACAGGAGCGAATGCACTGAGCGTAAGCGAGGGGCAATGAAGGGTGTGCCGTGTGGCCCCCTCATCCGACCCTTCGGGCCACCTTCTCCCCGCTGGGGAGAAGAGGGGAGCAAGCCGGAACCTCAGTCATCCACCGGACCCTGACGAACGACAGCTACCGGACGACGACCATGCGCCGTCTCTTTCAAAAACGTAAATCGGAAACGATATCGTGACGCATCGATCAACTACTCCCAACATCGACCTTTCCGGTTCGTGGCAGCTCGCCTCTGTCGACGGCGAGATCCGCACAGCGATCATGCTGCCGGGCGACGTTCACACGGCGCTTCACCGGGCAGGGCTGATCCCCGATCCTTATTTCGGCCGCAACGAGGAAAAGGTGCAGTGGGTCGCCGAGCGCGAATGGGCGGTCGAGCGTAGCTTCACACTGCAGGAGGTCGAGGGCGACTGGTATCTCGATATCGACTATCTCGACACGGTTGCCAGCGTCCACGTCAACGGCTTTCTGGCGCTCGAAGCCGATAACAGCTTCCGCCGCTACCGGCCCGATGTCTCCAGCATGCTGAAGTCAGGCGATAACAGCATCCGCATCGTCTTTGCCTCCAACGTCGCCGTCGGCGCCGCGCGACAGAAGCAGCAGCCCTTCTACATTCCCTACAGCACGGGCAACTCGCCGATCCCCGACGGCAACATGCTGCGCAAGCCGCAATGCCATTTCGGCTGGGACTGGAACATCGCCATTGCCCCGCTCGGCCTCTACGGGACGATCGCACTGAAGAAGCTCGAAACTGCGCGCATCGAACATGTGGTCACCCGCCAGACCCACAATAACGATGGCTCGGTCGACCTCAAAGTGACGGCGACGCTGTTTTCCAAGGGGCCAGACATTGCTCAGGTTTATTTCGACCTCGATGGCGAACGCGTGCGCCTGGATGTCGGCGTCAATGGGGAGACCCATGTCAACCATCTCTTCCATATCGACAATCCGCGCCTCTGGTGGCCCTCCGGCAGCGGCGAGCAGGCGCTCTACAGGCTTTCCGTCGAATTGCCGACGGATGAGGTGATCAAGCAGATCGGTCTTCGCACCGTCGAACTGGTCACCACGCCGGATGCGGCCGGCAGCCGCTTCGCGTTCAAGGTCAACGGCCGCGAGATCTTCTGCCGCGGCGCCAACTGGATACCGGCCGACGCGCTGTTTTCGCTGTCTTCGCCTGAGAAGACCGAAGACCTGCTGCAATCGGCCAAAGCGGCCAACATGAACATGATCCGCGTCTGGGGCGGCGGCTTCTATGAGCAGGATCATTTCTACGATCTCTGCGACCGGCTGGGCCTGATGGTCTGGCAGGACTTCATGTTTGCCTGCAACCTCTATCCGTCGACCGAGGACTTTCTCGACAATGTGACGATCGAGGTCGATTACCAGGTGCGCCGGCTCTCCTCGCATCCCTCGATCGTGCTCTGGTGCGGCGACAACGAACTGGTCGGGGCGCTCACCTGGTTCGAGGAATCGAGGAAGGACCGCGACCGCTATCTCGTTTCCTATGATCGCCTCAACCGCACGATCGAGCAGGCAGTGAAAAAGGCGCTGCCCGGCGCGCTGTGGTGGCCGTCGAGCCCGGCTTCCGGTTATCTCGATTTCGGCGATGCCTGGCATGCGGACGGGTCCGGCGATATGCATTACTGGTCGGTTTGGCACGAGAACAAGTCGTTCGACAATTACCGCTCGGTGCGTCCACGCTTTTGCTCGGAATTCGGTTTCCAGTCCTATACGTCGCTGCCTGTGATCAAGACCTATGCCGAGGCGAAAGACATGAACGTCGCTTCCCCGGTCATGGAGCTGCACCAGAAGAATGCCGGCGGCAACGAGCGCATCGCCGGCACGATGTTCCGTTATTTCCGATTCCCCAAGGATTTTCCGAATTTCGTCTATCTCTCCCAGATCCAGCAGGGGCTGGCGATCAAGACGGCGGTGGAATACTGGCGGTCGCTCAAACCCCATTGTATGGGCACGATCTACTGGCAGCTCAACGACACTTGGCCGGTCGCCTCCTGGTCGAGCCTCGATTATGGCGGCCGCTGGAAGGCGATGCACTATCTCGTCAAGCGCTTCTTCCAGCCGGTCGCGGTCGCTGCCATTCCTTCCGACGACGAGAAGACGATCCGCTTCTCGCTGGTCAACGATACGCTTGCCGATGTCAGCGTCGACCTTTCGATATCGCTGCTGACGACGCAGGGCGAGCGCCGGCACCTGAGAGACGTACAGGCCATATGTTCGCCGGATGCGGCCGTCACAGCGACGAGCATCGACGTTTCCGATATTCCCGAGGGAACGTTGCTTGCCTGGCGTTTCACCGCATCGAACGGCACCGGCGGCGAGGGGCACCATGTCAAAGGTACCTACAAGGCGCTGGAACTGGAACCTGCGGGGCTGACAGTCACCCACGAATATGTCGAGGAGAATGGCTCCGTCGACATCAACGTCACCGCAAAGGGACTTGCGCTTTTCGTGATGATCGAAACCGAGACCGACGGCAAATATTCCGACAACGCCTTCGATCTTGCGGCCGGCGAGAGCCGCCGCATCACCTTTACCCCGGCACGACCGCTTGATCGTGGCGCGCTTCCGGAGTTCCGGTTCTACGACCTGTATTCCTGCCAGTCGGCGGATTGATCTTGCAAGAATGGGCACGAGGCCCAAGGAGAACATGATGACGAAACTCAGCTACCAGCTCTATAGCGCCCGCAACTTCCAGCCCTATTCGGCGATCTTCAAAAAGCTCGGCAAGGCTGGCTATGCCGAAGTCGAGGGCTTCGGCGGCATCTATGCCGATCTCGACGATGCCGGGCTGAAGAGCCTTCGCGCCGACCTCGACAAGAATGGCCTGGTCATGGCGACCGGCCATTTCAGCCCTGATTTTCTGGAGAAGGAAGTCGAGAAGTCGCTTGATATTGCCAAGATTCTCGGCATGGATTCGATCTATGCGCCGCATTTGGCCGCCGACCAGCGGCCCTCCGACGCCGCCGGCTGGGTCGCCTTCGGCAAGCGTCTGCAGGAGATAGCCAAGCCCTACAAGGCTGCCGGCTACGAATTCGGCTGGCACAATCATGATTTCGAATTCTTCAAGCTGCAGGACGGCTCGCGGCCGATCGAGCGCATCTTCGAAGGCGCGCCCGATATTTCCTGGGAAGCCGACATCGCCTGGGTTATCCGCGGTGGCGCCGATCCCTTCGGCTGGGTCGAGAAGCTTGGGTCCCGCATCACCGCCGTGCACGTAAAGGACATCGCGCCGGCCGGCGAAGCGAAGGACGAGGACGGCTGGGCCGATGTCGGTCACGGCAAGGTTGAGTGGGCCAGGCTGATGACGGCATTGCGCGCCACCAAGGCCAAGCACTACGTCGTCGAACACGATAACCCGAATGACATCGACCGCAATATCAGCCGCTCGATCGCATCCTTCCAGACCTACTGAGGCTTCATCATGACCAGGGAACTTGGCGTCGGCATCATCGGATGCGGCAACATCTCCACCACTTACTTTTCGCTGGCACCGCTCTTCAAGGGGCTGAAGGTGCTGGCTTGCGCCGATATCAACGTGCAGGCGGCCGAAGCGCGCGCCAAGGAATATGGCGTCAAAGCGCAGACGATCGACGAGCTTCTCGTCAATGACGAGATCGACGTCGTCGTTAACCTGACGATCCCGGATGCGCATTTCCCGGTATCGAAGGCGATCCTCGAGGCCGGAAAACACGTCTATTCCGAAAAGCCGCTGGTGCTTTCGCTCGAAGAGGGCGAGGAGCTTCGTCGCATCGCCAAGGAAAAGAACCTCGCCGTCGGCTGCGCCCCTGACACGTTCCTCGGCGGCGCCCATCAGCTCGCCCGCAAGTTCATCGACGACGGCGGCATCGGCCGGGTGACCTCGGGCGCCTGCTACGTGATGAGCCCCGGCATGGAAATGTGGCATCCGAACCCGGATTTCTTCTTCCTGCCGGGCGGCGGCCCGATCCTCGATCTCGGTCCTTATTACATCGCCAACCTGATCAACCTGATCGGTCCGGTCAAACGTGTCGGCAGCATGACCTCGATGGCGTCGCCGACCCGCACCATCACCAGCCAGCCGCGCAACGGTGAAATCATCCCGGTCAAGACGCCGACGACGATCCAGGCGCTGCTCGAATTCGTCAACGGCGCCACGGTGACGCTGACGGCGAGCTGGGACGTGTGGTCGCACCGCCATGCCAATATGGAACTCTATGGCACCGACGGCTCGCTCTACGTGCCGGATCCGAACTTCTTCGGCGGCGTAGTCGAGGCAAGCGGCCGTGACAAGGACATCAAGCCGCTCGATGCCTGGGAGCATCCGTTCGGCAAGATCAACCAGGAAAGCCCGAGCGGATCGCGCGCCAACTACCGCACCGCCGGCTTGGCCGACATGGCCATGTCGCTGATCGAGGGCCGCGATGCGCGCTGCTCGCTCGACCGCACGCTGCATGGCGTCGACGTCATGACCTCGATCCTAAAGTCGGGCGAAGAGGGCCGTTTCATCGACCTGACCACGACCTGCACGCAACCGGCCGCGCTTGGTATCGAAGAAGCGCAGGCGCTTTTGAAGTAGAGGTGAGGCTTGGTTTGGGGCTTGGCTAAAGCCGGTCCCGGATCATCATCAGGGCACCACGCTAGCGTCGTCATCCTCGGGCTTGTCCCGAGGACCTACTGATGGCGCGGCAGATCCTCTGGACAAGCCCGAGGATGACGGTGTTTGAGGGCAGGGCCTGCCAGTGCCGACGCGCTCGGTCTGACATGAGGGCGGCGACGTTTTTAGCTTTCGACCGCCGCTCTAGGCGGATACGAAAGAGAAGCAATTTTTATAAGTTGAGGAGACATTCAGATGAGCTGGCAACCGGCCGCAGACCGTTATTCGAAAATGAAATATAACCGCACGGGCCGTTCCGGCCTGAAGCTGCCGGCTGTCTCGCTCGGCCTTTGGCATAATTTCGGCGGCGACACGCCGCATGACCGCAAAATCGATATGTGCCGCACGGCCTTCGACCTCGGCATCACCCATTTCGACCTCGCCAACAATTACGGCCCGCCTCCCGGCAGCGCCGAGACCGCCTTCGGCGAAATCATGCGCACCGAATTCGTCGGGCTTCGCGACGAGCTGATCATCTCCTCCAAGGCCGGCTACGACATGTGGCCCGGCCCTTACGGCGAATGGGGCAGCCGCAAGTATCTGATCGCCTCCTGCGACCAGAGCCTGAAGCGGATGGGCCTCGACTATGTCGACATCTTCTATTCACACCGCTTCGACCCGGAAACACCGCTGGAAGAGACCTGCGGCGCTCTCGACCATATCGCCCGTTCCGGCCGGGCACTCTATGTCGGCATTTCCTCCTATAATTCGCAGCGCTCGCGAGAAGCCGCCGCAATCCTCAAGGAGCTCGGTACGCCGTGCCTGATCCACCAGCCGAGCTATTCGATGCTCAACCGCTGGGTGGAGGATGACAGGCTGCTCGATACGCTGGATGAGGTCGGCATGGGCTCGATCGTGTTCTCGCCGCTTGCCCAGGGCATGCTGACGACGAAATATCTCGGTGGCATTCCGGAAGACAGCCGCGCGGCGCAGAACCACTTTCTCAAGCGCGACTACATCCGCCCCTCGATCATCGACAATATCCGCAAGCTCAACGAGATCGCCGAAAGACGCGGTCAGACGCTGGCGCAGATGGCGATCGCCTGGGTACTGCGCGGCGGCCGTGTGACTTCGGCGCTGATCGGCGCAAGCCGCTCGTCGCAGATCGTCGATTGCGTCAAGGCGCTCGACAATCTCGAATTCAGCGTCGAGGAGCTTGCAGAGATCGATGTCTATGCCCGCGAGGCCGACATCAACCTCTGGGCCAAGTCCGCCGAACGCGAATAGTCATCTCAGGCCCGGAGGCAAGTCTTCCGGGCCTTTTTCTGCTATAATCTGATGTACGTACAGCAAAGCACCGCCGGTCGGAGGAGACCCTGTCATGATCCGCAATCCCATCCTGCCCGGGTTCAATCCCGATCCGTCGATCTGCCGCGTTGGCGCGGATTATTACATCGCCACCTCGACCTTCGAATGGTACCCCGGCGTGCAGATCCACCATTCGCGTGACCTGGCGAACTGGACGCTGGTGCGCCGGCCGCTGGAGCGGAGATCGCAGCTCGACATGCGCGGCAATCCCGATAGCTGCGGCATCTGGGCGCCGTGCCTGTCCTATGCCGACGGGCAGTTCTGGCTGGTCTATACCGACGTCAAGCGCTACGACGGCAATTTCAAGGATGCGCCGAACTACATCGTCACGGCACCCACGATCGAGGCCGAATGGTCCGAGCCGGTCTATGTCAATTCCTCCGGCTTCGATCCCTCGCTGTTCCACGACGATGACGGCCGGAAATGGTTCGTCAACATGCAGTGGAACCACCGCACCGAAAGCTATGGCGGCTCGCCGAAATCGCCGGCCTTCGACGGCATCCTGCTGCAGGAATGGGATCCGGTGGCAAAGGCGCTGAAGGGGCCGATCAAGAACATCTTCGCCGGCAGCCCGCTCGGCCTCGTCGAAGGCCCGCATCTCTTCAAGCGCAACGGCTGGTATTATCTGACCACCGCCGAAGGCGGCACCGGCTACGACCATGCCGTCACCATGGCGCGGTCGCGTGATATCGACGGACCCTATGAGATGCATCCGAACATGCATCTCATCACCTCCAAGGATCATCCGGGCGCAGTGCTGCAACGGGCAGGGCATGGCCAATATGTCGAGACGCCGGAGGGGGAGGCCTATCACACCCATCTATGCGGCCGCCCGCTGCCGCCGAAGCGGCGCTGCACGCTGGGGCGCGAGACATCTTTACAGAAATGCGTCTGGCGCGACGATGACTGGCTCTATCTTGAAAACGGCACCTCAGTGCCCGATGTCGATGTGCCGGGCCTCTTTGGCGCGGTGCCGGTGGAAAAGCCGATGCGCAGCGAATACAGCTTCGATGGCGGCACGCTGCCCGCCGATTTCCAATGGCTGCGCACGCCAGAGCCCGCGCGCATCTTCAACCTGACGGATCGTCCCGGCCATCTGCGCCTGATTGCGCGCGAAAGCATCGGCTCCTGGTTCGAACAGTCGCTGGTTGCCCGCCGCCAGGAGCATCACAGTTTCCGTGCCGAGACCGTGGTCGAATTCTCGCCTGACACCTACCAGCAGGTGGCGGGGCTGACGCATTACTACAACCGCCACAAATTCCACGCCGTCGCCGTGACGCGGCACGAGACACTCGGCCGCTGCGTGACAATCCTCTCTTGCAACGGCGACTACCCGAACGGACGCCTGAGTTTTCCCGCCGAAAGCGGCGTGGCGATTGCCGCCGAAGGTCGTGTCCAGCTCGCCATGGAAATCCGGGAGAACGACCTGCAATTCTTCTGGCAGACCGAAGGCAAGGGCGCCTGGCAACCGATCGGCCCAGTCCTCGATGCCGGCGTGATCTCAGACGAGGGCGGGCGCGGCGAACACGGCTCCTTCACCGGCGCTTTCGCCGGCGTGTTTGCCTTCGATACCTCAGGCCGGGCGAAGGCCGCGGATTTCGACTGGTTCAATTACGACGAGCTGTGAGGGATACCCTTAGTCCCTTTCATCCGCAGCGAGTCACGGAAAGAGCGAGGTGCGGAGGAACGAAAAAAGAAAGCCGGCACAGGGCCGGCTAAGACGAACGCGGCTGAACAGGGATACTGGCCGGTTCCAAGCACTTCGTGACTGAACAATAACTTTCACTACAAGCCGAGGCAGCAAAAAAGGGGCGCAACGAGAACACCCAAGACGGCTCCGCAAAGGGGTGGGCGGCGGGGCGGATACCGGTGCTGGCCTCGGTTCTCTTATCGGGCACGAAGATCACCGGATGATGACATCTGAAACCAGCTGCCGCTTTTCTTTTCGCCGGTGAGGTCGGCTTCCTGGGAAGACCCGATGCCGGCTATCTCACCAGTGGGTCGCCTAAGCCCTCCGGGCCAACTGTGTTAACGGCGCGCGAATGCAGTGTTCATGCGCTTAAGGATGTTAAAGCGTTACAAAGGGACTATATAGCGGGCCGAAGTAACTTCCGAGAATCCGCAAGAGTCCCGCATGGCCCCCATCATTTCCGTTCAGAACCTCACCAAGACCTACTCCAATGGGTTCGAGGCCCTGAAGGGCATCAATCTCGACGTCGAAAAGGGTGAGATTCTTGCGTTGCTCGGGCCGAACGGCGCGGGCAAGACGACACTGATCTCGATCATCTGCGGCATCGCCAATCCAAGCGGCGGCCGGGTGCTGGTCGCCGGCCACGACGTCGTGAAGGATTTCCGCGCCACCCGCGGGATGATCGGGCTGGTGCCGCAGGAGCTGACCACCGATCAGTTCGAGACGGTGTTCAATACAGTCAGCTTTTCGCGCGGGCTGCACGGCAAGAAAGCCGATCCTGCCCATATCGAGAAGGTGCTGCGCGCGCTCTCGCTGTGGGACAAGAAGGACAATATGCTGCGCCAGCTCTCCGGCGGGATGAAGCGGCGCGTGCTGATCGCCAAGGCGCTCTCCCATGAACCGGATATTCTTTTCCTCGACGAGCCGACCGCCGGCGTCGATGTGACGCTGCGCAAGGACATGTGGCATGTCGTCGAAGAGCTTCGGGCCTCCGGCGTCACCATCATCCTGACCACCCATTATATCGAAGAGGCCGAGGAAATCGCCGACCGTGTCGGCGTCATCAACGGCGGCGAGTTGCTGCTCGTCGAGGACAAGGCGGCGTTGATGGCCAAGCTCGGCCGCAAGCAGCTCATCCTCGATCTCACCGAACCGCTCAACCGGCTGCCGGATTGTTTTGCCGGCAACGGGCTGACGCTGGAGGCAGACGGCAACCGGCTGACCTATGATTTCGACACTGACGACGAGCAGGAGAGCATTGCAGCTCTGCTGACCAGGCTCGGCGAGAACAATATCCATTTCAAGGATCTCTCGACGCGGCAAAGCTCGCTCGAGGACATCTTCGTGGCGCTGGTGGGAGCGGAAAAATGAACGTCGAGGCCGTCAAATCGATCTATTTCTTCGAGATGGCGCGCACGCGCCGCACGCTGCTGCAGAGCGTCATCTCGCCCGTCATCTCGACCTCGCTCTATTTCATCGTCTTCGGTGCCGCTGTGGGATCACGCATTCAGGAGGTGGAGGGCGTGTCCTACGGCGCCTTCATCACGCCCGGCCTGATCATGCTGACGCTGCTCGGCCAGTGCATCAGCAACGGCTCTTTCGGCATCTATTTCCCGAAATTCACCGGCACGATCTACGAGGTGCTTTCCGCGCCGGTGGCGATGACGGAGATCCTGCTCGGTTATGTCGGTGCGGCGGCGACCAAGGGCATGATCATCGGCTTCATCATCCTCCTCACCGCCACTCTCTTCGTCGACGTCAGGATCGAGCATCCCTTCATGATGATCCTGTTCTTCCTGTTGACGGCGATCACCTTCAGCCTGTTCGGCTTCATGATCGGCATCTGGGCCGGCAATTTCGAGCAGTTGAACCTCATTCCCATGCTGGTCGTGCCGCCGCTGACCTTCCTCGGCGGCAGCTTCTATTCGGTCAGTATGCTGCCGCCCTTCTGGCAGGCGGTCAGCCACCTCAACCCGGTGCTTTATCTCGTCAGCGGCTTCCGCTGGAGTTTTTACGGGATCGCCGACGTCAACCCGGCGATCAGCCTGGCGATGATCACGGTGTTCCTGGTGATCTGCCTGGGAACCCTCGGCTGGATCTTCAAGACCGGCTACCGGCTGCGGAACTGATCAATCCACGCGAACACGCGCCATCGGAAAACCCGATGACACCATCGGTTTCTTCCGTTTTTCTTCGACTCTGATCCGAGGCATCTGCTGCATCAGCCGAGAAGGAGATGGCAGATGACAGATATCAGGATCGAAGGCGCGAAGATCGTTATTGTTGGCGGCAGTTCCGGAATGGGCCTGGCGCTGGCGAGGCGTTTGCTCGGGGAAGGGGCGGCGGTGACGATCGCCGGACGCAGCGAAGATAAGCTTACGGCGGCCCGTCGCGATCTCGGCGAGCATCCTGGATTGGCGACGGTTGCCGTCGATATATCGCGCGAGGAAGAAGTCGCGGCGCTGTTTTGCAATAGCGGGCCGGTCGATCACATCGTCAGCACGGCGGCCGATATCGAAGGCGCCTATCAGCTGCTGCCGTCGATCGAACTTGCGGCGGCGCAAAGGGTGGTCGAAAGCAAGTTCTACGGGCCGCTGCTGCTGGCGAAATATGGTGCCGTCCATCTGCCGCCCTCAGGATCGATTACCTATACGTCAGGTGTCGCGGCCTACAGGCCGGCGGCGCGTGGATCGGTGGTCGCAGCCGTCAATGCGGCGCTCGAAGGCCTGGTCAGGGCGCTGGCGGTCGAGCTGGCGCCGATCCGGATCAACGCAGTGTCGCCCGGATGGGTGGATACCCCGATCTGGAGCTTCGTCGCCGGCGACGCCAAACAGGCGACACTTGATGCGATGGCGCAGCGCCTGCCGGCCGGACGCGTTGGACGGCCCGATGATATTGCCGATGCGATCCGCTTCCTGATCGGCAACGGATTCACGACAGGCACTATCCTGCATGTCGAAGGCGGGCATCGCCTGGTCTGAGCGGCGAGAGTTCTTCGCTTGCCGATTGCAGCAGGAGGGTAAGCGCCGGCGGCTGCACGCGCCTGCGCCGCCACATCATCACCAGCGAGGCTGCGGGTGGTTTGCCCGGCCATGGCAGTTCGACGATGTTGTCCCGCATTGCCGCCGGGCCGACGGCAATGCGGGGGACGAGGCTAAAGCCGGCGCCGGATGCAACGAGCCGGACGATTGTCGCGATGCTGTCGGCTTCAGTCACGATTGGTGGTGCTGCAATATGTGCTTCGGCAAAGGCAGCGTCGAACAGGTGACGGTAGACGCAGCCGGTTTCGGTGGCGACGAAGGGGGCGGTGCTCAGCGCCGCGAGGCTCTCCGGTGGCCGGGCTTGAAAATCGCGACCGGCAATCAGCACCAGCGGTTCGCTGCAGATGCGGCGCGTCAAGAAGCGCTCATCCTGCTGTCCGCGATCGAAGGTGAAGGCGATGTCGATCGCGCTCTGCTGCAATTGCGCAAGCAATTCGCCGCTGCTGGTGACCTTGAGCTTGAGGCCGACGTCTGGGTTGTCCTTGCGAAACAGTGACAGCCAGGGCGCCAGCCGCCCGGAGGCGATGGTTTCGAGCGTACCCAAGGTGATGGACTGTCCGGCGCTGCCGGCTGCAGCACTGACGGCAGCCTTCGCCTCGTCGTTCAGCGCCAATATCTCTTCGGCATAGGCCTTGAGGACTGCACCTGCGGGTGTCGGGATGACGCCCTGCAGGGAGCGGAGGAAGAGCTCTGCGCCCAATTCCTCTTCCAGCGCCTGTATCTGGTCGCTGAGGCTTGACTGAGCGAGATTGACCTCGGCAGCGGCGCGCGTGAGACTTTCGTGCCGGATCACCGCGAGGAATGATTTCAACTGTCTTGGGTTCATGTCGGGCTCCGGTATGGGCGCAGAAGCGCCTTGACGGCAGGATATCAACAAAGCTGAAGGAGCTGCAACGCAGGAGCATGTGGCGGCGAACTGCTCGTCTTCTGCTGCTGCATATTGCGCCAGTTTTCCGTCAGGCGCTGCTGACGAGAAGGGCGCCGGAGATGATGAGTAGGGTGCCGGCGACGAGCTTTACGATGTCGAGCTCGGAGGCTTCGCCGAGAAAGACGGCGCCGATCGCCAGTGTCACCAGCACGTTGCAGCTCCAGATTGGGGCGAGTTTCGAGACCGGGACACCATAAGTGAAAAGCGCAAAGCTGATGAGGCCGGTGCCGACGGCAAAGCAGGCGCCTGATGTAGCGGCAAAGCCGAGACCTTCGGCGGTCCAGGGGGCGGGGCGCCAGATCAAGGCGGCGATCAGGCCGGCGAGCGCGCAGGTAGCGCCGAAGGCGATCAGGTAGACGGCCGAGCCGGTGGCAGCCGTGGCGCTCTGCTTCTGGAAGATGGCGGTAATGCCCCAGAACAGGGCGGGCAGAACGCCGCCGATAACGATCGGCCAGAGTGAATTCATTGCGAAGCTCCTGTCGCACCCATGGGTCAAGGCCTCGCTGCGGGCGAAGGCCGGCCGAACTGTGGTGCCACCAGACTACAGCGCCGCGCGTCTTTTCAGACGCGCAAAGGACGCTGTAGCACTTTGAATTGTTGCATAATTCCTTAAATCGATTCCGATTTAAGGAATTATGCGGCAGGAGTTTCTTTTTGCTCTTTGTGGTCTTGTTGTTGCCCTTGAAAGTGACAGATCCGACCGTTGCCGTAAAGGCGCCTGCAGCGGCAGCGGATCATGAGCGCTGCGAGGCTAATCGCGCATGCGGAGTTCGTCGGTCTGCATCTGCAGCGAGCCCAGCGTTTCCAGGAAGCTCATGCCGAGCAGGCTCTGGTCGAGCCGGCCGTCCTCGGCGACGCTGGCTGCGACATTGTTGCGGACGATCGGGCCGATCGCCACCTGGTCGAGGGTGACGGGTGCTGCACGGCCGCGGCCGTTGGCTGTCATGATAGTCATGGAATAGGTGAGGCGGGAGAGATCGATGCCGATCCGTTCGGCATCTTCGCGCGACAGCGCCACCATGCTGGCGCCGGTATCGACGAGCATCTCGATCGTCTGGCCATTGACCGCGACATCGGCTTCGAAATGGCCGTTCAGCAGCTTGTGCAGAATGATCTCCTGGCCGCCCTCGCTTGTCGTGACGACGACTGCGCGGCCCGGAACGAGGCCGGCGAGCAGCCTGTTGCCGACGCCGAGCGCTTCCTGGCGATAGAGATAGACGGTTACGAGCGCCAGGATGATGACCAGCCAGATCATCATCTGGCGCATCGTTTCGCCGACACTGCGCCGGCTCGCCCAGATGCCGGCAGACAGCATCAGTGCGATCGGCAGCAGATAGACGACGCGGCCGAAGTCATCGCTCTGCAGGCCAAGGATGCGGCTGTTGTCACTGTTGAGGATCAGCACGGCAAGGCCGATGCCGATTACGACGAGGAAGACGGTCAAACGAATCATAGAGGCCGCTCCGGCCCGGCGACGAGGCTTGATTTCATATGGTTCGGCACCGTGGCGGAACCTGCAAGCCTTGCCGGCAGCAGCGCCATGATCCGCCTTCGCTCAATGTCGGAATAGCTCGTCCAGCTGCCGATTTCCTGAAGAGTCCGGCCGCAGCCGGAACAA
Source organism: Rhizobium sp. 10PS4 (assembly GCF_032464805.1). Taxonomy (NCBI): domain Bacteria; kingdom Pseudomonadati; phylum Pseudomonadota; class Alphaproteobacteria; order Hyphomicrobiales; family Rhizobiaceae; genus Rhizobium; species Rhizobium sp. 10PS4. Next base: position 114,344 of record NZ_JAWDIW010000005.1, read on the forward strand.
AATCCGGTGGCTGAAACCAGGGAGCAGACGTGAACGCAGGGTGTTTGCATGGAGGATATATCGGAATTTCAAAGAGCGGTGGCAAGGGCGCAAAGGGTGGCGATCTCGCAAATTTGTTGCGTTGCGCCCAAGGTATCGCCGGTGTGACCGGCAAGCTTGCGGCGGATGAAGGCGGTGAAGGCGAGCCCTGCGATGCCGGTGGCGAGCAGGCTTGCGATGAGCGGCCGCAAGCCGAAGGCGGGCCAGATCAGAAGCGCTGCGACAAGGCAGGCTGAGGCGAGCGAAAACTGCATCGCCGCCTCGTCTGGTTGGCCGGTCGAGGCGGCCACGCCGTCGGCCTTTGCCGGCGCCAACCGCTGCCAGTGCCAGGCAATGGCACCGCGGCTGAGGGCCGCGACAGCGGGAATGGCGAGGGCTGCCGCGAGCGGCGAGGAATGGCGGGCGATGGCGGCAAGCGCGGCTGCGCGGATCGCGAAGGAGAGGATCAGCGCTATCGCGCCATAGGTGCCGATCCGGCTGTCTTTCATGATGAGGAGGCTCTGTTCGCGGCTCTTGCCGCCGCCGATGCCGTCGGCCGTATCGGCCAGGCCGTCCTCGTGCAGCGCGCCGGTGACGAGGGCCTGGATGGAAAGCGCGATCAGGGCCGCCATCAGCGGGTCCGCACGCAGCCCCAAAAGGAGGAGGATGGCGAGTGCGGGGACGAAACCGATGACGATGCCGGCGAAGGGAAAGGCGCGCACCAGCCGGCTGAGCCTGCCGTCATAGCCTTTGAACAGCGATTGCGGCATGGGAATGCGGCTGAGGAAGGCGACGGCGCGGGCGGTATCGACCGCATAGTCCTTGATCTTCATTCTGCTTCGTTCTGCCGGAGGTTTCGGCTTATGGTCGCGGCGGCGCTTTTGGAGTTGTTCGCCTCGTCCGCCCGCTTTAAGAGAGTGGCCACCCGCAAAGAAGCTGATTTGCGGGAAAAAAACAAGAATACCCGGATTCATAGGAAAACCGCACAGATGAGCGTCTCAGGCCTGCCGTTCGACGATTTCCGTACCCTGCTCCGTGACCTGCCGGGGCCGGATGCCCGCGCGCTGGTGGCGGCGCGCGAGCGTGACGCGCAGCTGACCAAGCCGCCGGGCGCGCTCGGACGGCTCGAGGAAATCGCCTTCTGGCTTGCTGCCTGGACGGGCCGCACACCTGCCGTCAACCGGCCGCTGGTGGCGATCTTTGCCGGCAATCACGGCGTCACCAGGCAGGGCATCACGCCCTTTCCGCCAACGGTGACGCAACAGATGGTCGAGAATTTTGCAGCCGGCGGTGCTGCAATCAACCAGATCTGTGTCGCCTATGATCTCGGGCTGAAAGTCTTCGATCTGGCCCTCGATTATCCCACCGGCGACATCACCGAGGAGGCAGCGCTTTCCGAGCGCGATTGCGCCGCGACCATGGCCTTCGGCATGGAGGCGATCGCCGGCGGCACCGACCTGCTTTGCATCGGCGAGATGGGCATCGGCAATACGACGATTGCGGCGGCGATCAACTATGCACTCTACGGCGGTTCGGCGCGCGACTGGGTGGGGCCGGGCACCGGCTCGGAAGGCGAGATGCTGGAGCGCAAGATCGCGGCGGTGGAAAAGGCGGTGGCGCTGCATAGCGACCATCTCGACGATCCGCTCGAGATCATGCGCCGGCTTGGCGGCCGCGAGATCGCGGCGATGGCCGGCGCGATCCTTGCTGCGCGCATAGAGCGCATTCCGGTGCTGATCGACGGTTATGTCGCGACCGCAGCGGCGGCGATCCTCAAAGCGGCCAATCCGTCGGCACTCGATCATTGCCTGATCGGCCATGTCTCCGGCGAGCCCGGACATCTGCGCTCGATCGAGATGCTCGGCAAGACGCCGCTTCTGGCGCTCGGCATGCGGCTCGGCGAAGGCACCGGTGCGGCGCTAGCCGCCGGCATCGTCAAGGCGGCCGCCGCCTGCCATTCCGGCATGGCGACCTTCGCCCAGGCAGGCGTGTCGAATAAGCATTAAGGCCGCGGTAGGCGCCGTCCATCCGCACGCGTTCGCTTGCGCGGCCTAAGCGGATTCGGTATTTGCGTATTCGCCCATCAAAAAGGAGACGGCAAAGCCTCTCCCGGTCTGTGATGCAACGGAAAGAGGAGAGGGCATCTTGACGAAGCCTGCGGTGACGAAAGAGACCGGACTTCGGCATTTCATCGCCGCCGCCAGCTATTCCTGGGCGGGCTTCCTGAGGGTGCTGAAAGAGGCAGCCTTCCGTCAGGAACTCGGCTTCTTCGTCGTTTCGATCGCGGCGCTGGCGCTGGTGGGAGCTACTGCTGGCGAGATCGTCGTCGCGGTGCTTCTGTTTCTCGGGCTCTTTTCGATGGAGGCGATGAATACCGCCGTTGAAGAGGTGATCGACCGGATTTCGCCGGAGATTTCAATCGTCGGCAAACACGCCAAGGATCTCGGCTCCTTCGCGGTGACCTGCATGATCGCCGCCTGCTGCCTCTATCTCGGCTTCGTTCTCGGCAAGCATCTGTTCTTTGGATCCGGATGATTTCACGCTGGATCGGCCGAATGTCATCCGGATCCAAGTCTAAGAATTGAAGCATGATGTTGCCCGAAAACCGCTCACACTTTTCGGCATCATGCTTTCGCTGAATCAGGCAAAACTTTTGCGCTTGCGCGCGACGGCCTGGGCCTCCTCGACGGCCGGCAGGCTCTGGAGCACGCGCTTGGCGGGCAGGATGGCGATAACTTCGGTGCCCTCGCGCAGCTTCGATTTCAGCAGGAACTGTCCGTCATGCTTGGCAAGGATCGCCTGGACGATCGGCAGGCCGAGGCCGGTGCCCTGTTCGGCGCTCTTGATGGCGATCGAGCCTTGGCCGAAGGCCGACAGGACGACGGGAATCTCTTCTTCCGGAATGCCAGGGCCGTTGTCCTTGATCGAGATGTACTGTCCGCCGCCGGCCGTCCAGCCGACCTTGACGTGGATCTCGCCGCCCTGCGGCGTGAACTTGACGGCATTGGAGAGAAGATTGAGCACCACCTGGCGCATCGACTTCTCGTCGGCCCAAATGGCCGGCAGTTGCCGCTCGAACTGGTCCGAAATGGCAATGTTCTTGGCGCGGGCGCGCAACTGGACCATGCCGATGCAATCTTCGGTGATATCAAGAAGCGAAATCGCCTCCTCGCTCAACTCGTATTTGCCGGCCTCGATGCGCGACAGGTCGAGGATCTCATTAATGAGATCGAGCAGATGCTGGCCTGAACGGTGAATGTCGCCCGCATATTCCTTGTAGGTCGGATTGGCGAGCGGCCCCATGACTTCGGCAGACATCACTTCGGAAAAGCCGAGGATGGCGTTGAGCGGGGTTCTGAGCTCGTGCGACATGGAGGCAAGGAAGCGCGACTTGGCGAGGTTTGCCTCTTCGGCGCGGCGGCGAGCCTCATCCGACATCGACTTCGCCACTTCCAACTCGGCGATCAGGTCGTCCTTCTCCGATTGGTAGGAAAGGATCCTGAGGTTCGACTTGAAGAGCCGGTCGCTGATATAGTTGAAGAAGACGAGGGTGGTGGTGAAGAGCCCCGTCAGGCTGATTTCGAGGAGATCGCGCGACAGGCCGCTCTTGGCGGCAAGCGCCAGGACCGCCGGCGAGAAGGCGGCGAGCACGGCGGGCGTCAGCATGAAGTTCGACATCGCCGTGATGGAGAGCGCGATCAGCAGCGTGGCGCCCTTATAAAGAATGAAGCTCGATGGCTCGCAGGTGTCGCAGCCCTGCAGCGCGAAGACGGCCCAGCAGCAGCCGAGCAGGAACTGGCCGGTGAGCAGCAGGCGGCGCCATTTGCGGGCGCTCTCGGCGGTGATCTCCTGCCGGCGCGCCCGCCTTGCAAGCAGGATATTGCCGGCGTGACAGGTGACTGTCAGCAGCGACCAGAAGAGCAATTGCGTATCTTCAGTGAAATAGACGCCAAGCGCGGTGATGATGACGACGAAGAGCGGCATGATCGTCGCGCCCTGCAGCACCGACGCCACATACATGTCGAGCACGTCACGATCGAAGGAGGAATTGGACGCATGACCGGACTGAAGACGTTCGCGCGTCTGCCGCACGGCCTTGGAAACGGCCTTGTTGCGGTGGCTGCGCGACCTGTCGACGATGATCTTGTCGGTCGATGTGCTTACGCCGGTACTCATGTGCACGTTGAAACTTCATCCCAGGGTGGATAAGAGCTTAACCGGCAATTCTTAAGAAGATGTTTGCCATCTTTGCCAAGGATTTGTTTTTTAAGGAGGCAAAAGCGTGACACGGGGCCTGCGCCTGATTCGCGACGGCGTCACCGCTTTTGCCCTGCTGGCGCTCGTGGCGCTGATCGCTGCCAAGCTCAACGATGCAGCAAAAATCGAGCATGCGGGCGCCTTCCATGCTGCCGACGGCGACAGCCTGGTATTGGGAGACGAACGTTTGCGCCTCGAAGGCATCGATGCGCCGGAACTCAACCAGAGCTGCGAGCGGGCGGGGAAAGCCTGGGCCTGCGGGCGCGCGGCGCGCGAGGCGCTGCAGGACATGGTGCTGGCATCGGGAACGCTTTGTCAGGGCAGCCGGCGCGACCGCTACGAAAGGCTGCTCGTCGTCTGCCGGAGCGGGGCGGGCGGCGACATCAATGCCGCCATGGTGCGCCGGGGCATGGCCATCTCCTATGGCGATTATGGCAAGGAGGAGGCCGAGGCGAAGGCTGAGAAGGCCGGTCTCTGGGCCGGGACTTTCGAGCGGCCGCGCGATGTGCGCGATCATGCGCGCCAGAGTTCCGGCTTCGATGGCGCCCTGCGCTTCATCGGGCAGATCGTCGGGTGGGAGTAAAGCCATGAGCGACGAAGCCATGCTGGAGACGCTGCGACGGGAGATCGCCTGCTGTCGCATCTGTCGCGACGCACCGGCGAAAGGCCTCGAATACCGGCTGCCGCACGAGCCGCGGCCAGTGGCGGTGATCTCATCGAGCGCGCGCATCCTGATCGCAGGGCAGGCGCCCGGGCTTCGGGTGCATGAGAGCGGCCTGCCATTCGACGATGCATCGGGCGACCGGCTGCGATCATGGCTCGGCGTTGACAGGGCAAGCTTCTATGACCGCGGCCGATTCGCCATCGTGCCGATGGGCTTCTGCTTTCCCGGCTATGATGACAAGGGCGCGGATCTGCCGCCGCGGCGCGAATGCGCGCCGTTCTGGCGGCAAAGAGTGATCTCGGCCATGCCGCAGATCGAACTGGTGCTGGTCATCGGCCAATATGCGCAGGCCTGGCATATGGCCGGTGAAAGACAGGACAATATGACCGAGACGGTGCGAGCGTGGCGCGACAGTCTTCGGTCCGACCGATCGCCGGCGGTGCTGCCGCTTCCGCATCCGAGCTGGCGCAATAGCGGCTGGCTGAAGCGCAATCCCTGGTTCGAGAAAGAATTGCTCCCGATCCTGCAGGAACGGACGAAAATGCTGCTTTCCTGAAACAAAATTCTTTTCGTTGCGCGGAATCGAGTTATACAAAGAAAATAATTCGAAAGGACTGTTGTGCGCATGGATCGCCTCGACCGAAAAATACTGCGTCTTCTGCAAGAAGATTCGACGCTTGCCGTTGCCGATCTCGCCAAGAAAGTGGGTCTCTCGACGACGCCATGCTGGCGGCGCATCCAGAAGATGGAAGAAGACGGTGTCATCAAGCGCCGAGTCGCCATCCTCGATCCGGAGAAGGTCAACACCAAGGTCACCGTCTTCGTGTCGATTCGCACTGCCACCCATTCGATCGAATGGCTGCGCCGCTTTTCCGAAGTGGTCGCCGAATTCCCCGAAGTGGTCGAATTCTACCGGATGAGTGGCGATGTCGACTATCTCCTGCGAGTCGTCGTGCCCGATATCGCCGCCTATGACGCCTTTTATAAGCGGATGATCGCCAAGATCGAGATTCGCGACGTTTCCTCCGCCTTTGCGATGGAGCAGATCAAGTATTCGACGCAACTGCCGCTCGACTACATGATTCTCGACAATGCCAAGTCCAACGAGGATTGAGATCAAGCGTGCGGCCGTGACCGCACGCGACACTGCAAGGGTTCAGCGGGCCTCATATCAGGCGTGAGTCTGCGACCTCGGATATGCCCGTTGGAGGCGACTTGTGACATCCTGGCCGCACCTGGGAATGCCAGTTAGCAAGGCCGAGTTTGGTGATGTGTGGTCCCCCGATTGAAAAAAAGCCTCAAAAATAGCGAAAAAACGCTCAAATCGCCCCTAATTCCTGAAAAAATGAATAGCCTGGTAAGGATTCCGGGGTTATGGTCGATGTAACCAATGGGCGATGTGTCATAATTTTGTCTCATTGGTATCGAATTCAGGACACTATGTTCTAAGCCGCCACCTTGTTTGTGCTTGTTAGCCGGCGGTAGAGTTTATGCGCTTCACCAGCATGTTCGACGGGGGTCGGACGGTGGAGAATTTGACAAATGGGGTGTAGCGTTTGCGGCTTGCGATGGAGGATTTCCGTCGCGAAGCCGTTTGGCGTGTTTTTTCTATAAATATTTGAAATTGTTGTATAAAAATCACGTTGTCGAGGAAAGTAGCCCGTGAGAACCCATCTGGCGTGTATCGAGAATTGCTTGATAGGGCCTTGTATGTGATGACGGTTTGGCGGTTCGATCGATCCGCACGCCGAGATGGCTGTTCAAACTGGGCCGGCTTCAAATCGACTACCCGATCTGAAGCCAGCCCCGATCGACAAAGGAATGGATTGGTAAATGAACATCAGAATGGTTTTGCTTGCATCAGCAGCAGCATTTGCTGCATCGACGCCGGTTCTTGCAGCTGACGCTATCGTTGCTGCCGAGCCGGAACCGGTTGAATATGTTCGCGTCTGCGACGCCTACGGCACCGGCTACTTCTACATCCCGGGCACCGAAACCTGCCTCAAGATCGAAGGCTACATCCGTTTCCAGGTCAACGTTGGCGACCAGCCAGGTGGTGACAACGATTCTGATTGGGATGCAGTAACTCGCGGTCAGGTTCAGTTCACGGCCAAGAGCGACACCGAGTATGGTCCGCTGACCGGCGTCATCGTCATGCAGTTCAATGCTGACAATGCCACCGATCAGGATGCCATCCTCGACTCCGCTTACCTCGACGTCGCGGGCTTCCGCGCCGGTCTGTTCTACAGCTGGTGGGACGATGGTCTCTCCGGTGAAACCGACGACATCGGCTCCGTCGTAACCCTGCACAACTCCCTCCGCTATCAGTACGAAAGCGGCACCTTCTACGCTGGCCTCAGCGTCGATGAACTGGAAGACGGCGTTTACCAGGGTACCGTGGACCCCGTCACCGGCGACTTTACTGCGGACGATGGTCCGAACAATGTCGGCGTTGCCTTCGGCGTTGGCGGCACTGCCGGCGCATTCAGCTACCAGGTCACTGGCGGCTGGGACTTCGACAACGAAGACGGCGCCATCCGTGCGATGGGTACGGTTGAAATCGGTCCCGGCACGCTCGGCCTCGCCGGCGTATACTCTTCCGGCCCGAACTCGTACTACTCTTCGGCTGAATGGGCTGTTGCTGCCGAATACGCTATCAAGGCAACCGACAAGCTCAAGATCACCCCGGCCGTTCAGTACTACGGCAACTACTTCGGCGGTGGCACGGAAGTTCCGGAAGACTTCGACGGTCTCGGCGATGCATGGAAGGTCGGTCTGACGGTTGATTACCAGATCGTCGACAACTTCTACGCCAAGGCTTCGGTTCAGTACCTCGATCCGGATGATGGTGAGGACTCTACTTCGGGCTACTTCCGCCTGCAGCGTTCGTTCTAATCCACTTGGTGGATGCTCCCGGTCTTCGGATCGGGAGCACTACAATCAGTTTCTGATCCGAGTGACCTCCGATCAGCTACGGGGACGGGTCCGGTCTTCCCTGCCGGACCGTCCTTGCAGCGTTTTTAGTGTTGCAGTCTTCAAGGCAGTCGATCACGATGGCCCTTCAGGTGAGCCGAACCGGCGTTGCGTATCGTATGTCGGCATCCCTGCCAGCCTCGTTTCTTGAGGCACCCGGATTTCAATTTTTTCAACGAGTTGGATCGACCGTGCGGACGGCTATCGATCCGTTCTGACCGCCATCCTCGACGCGGCTCGTGCTGGCCTTGGCTTTGGACTTTTACTCGAAAGTGCCTGTGAGGCCGATCTCCAGGCTGGCAAGCTGGTGCGGGTGCTGCCGGACTGGCAGTCGGAGGAGAGCCAGTTCTATATCGTCTTCACGACGGCCAAGGGCATGGCGCCGGCGGTGCGGGTGCTGATCGATTTTCTGGTCGAAAAATCCAGGCAGCATTGACGGCCTCGGGCTTATCTCAGCCGTGCCCGCAGCTTTTCGCCGGTTAGCTCCCTAACCGCATCCTTGCCGATCCAGCGGGCGGTTTTGTCAGGGCTTTCCGCTAGGGACTGTGCGAGTGCCAGCGCCGGCGCATGGCAGGCGAGATTGCGTTTGCCGATGTTGCGCAGCGCCCAATTAACCGCTTTGCGCACGAAGTTTCGAGGGTCGCCGGAATGAGTCTCGATCAGCGGCAGCCATGCGAGAATAGTCGCATCAGGTTCCTTCTTCAAGTGAACCGTAGCACCGGCAATCATGGCGAAGGCTGTGCGCCTGATAAATTCACGCTCGTCGGCGGCGAAGTCTGAGATGAGCTCGTCCAGCCCCGCCTCGACGAAGAGATCGGCGGCGCAATCGACGATCTCCCAGGAGTTGAAATCATCGGCCCAATGTCGGGCTTCTTCCGTCGTCAACCGCTTCGGTTCGGCTGTGTAGAGGGCGAGCAGGCGGGCTTCGCGGATATCGCTTCGCCAGAGCTGCATTGCCCTGAGGTGATCCTTCTTCGCCAGTCTGGCGACCGCCCGGATATCGGGATTGGAGATGCCGAGGGCGCCGCCGGTAGCGATGCCGAAGCGCGCCATGCTGGCGACATTCTCCTCCGAACGCAGCGTTTCGAGATGCGCGATCAATTCTGCCGCATCGGAGGAGGGGCCGATCATTTCTCGAGGCGGGCGAGCAGCGAGGATGTGTCCCAGCGATTGCCGCCCATTGACTGCACGTCGCCGTAGAACTGATCGACGATGGCGGTGACCGGCAGTTTGGCGCCGTTGCGGCGGGCTTCAGTGAGCACGATGCCGAGATCCTTGCGCATCCAGTCGACCGCGAAGCCGAAGTCGTATTTGCCAGCGTTCATGGTTTTGTGGCGGTTTTCCATCTGCCAGGAACCGGCCGCACCCTTGGAAATCACCTCGACGACTTTTTCAATATCGAGGCCGGCGCGCTTGCCGAAATGCAGCGCTTCGGCAAGTCCCTGGACGAGACCGGCGATGCAGATCTGGTTGACCATCTTGGTCAGCTGGCCCGAGCCTGCCGGCCCCATCAGGCCAACCATGCGGGCATAGGCGTCGATGACAGGCCTGGCGCGTTCGAAGACGGCCTCGTCGCCGCCGCACATGACGGTCAGGATACCGTTTTCGGCGCCGGCCTGGCCGCCGGAGACGGGAGCGTCGATGAAGTCGACGCCTTTTTCCTTGGCCGCGGCATAAAGTTCGCGGGCGACCTCAGCGCTGGCGGTGGTGTTGTCGATCAGCACCGAACCGGGCTTCATGCCGTGTAAAGCGCCGTTCTCGTCCAATGTCACCGAGCGGAGATCTTCGTCATTGCCGACGCAGACGAAGACGAAATCGGCACCGGCGGCGGCCTCGGCCGGGGTGGGGGCGGCGTGGCCTGAAAATTTCTCGGCCCAGGCGGCGGCTTTTGCCGGCGTGCGGTTATAGACGGTGACATCGTGGCCGCCTTTCGTCTTCAAATGCCCCGCCATAGGGAAACCCATGACGCCGAGACCGATGAACGCGACTTTTGCCATATGTCCTATCCTTTTCCTCAAGTGCAGGCCCGAGGATTAACCGAAACGGCGGGAGCAGAAAAGCCCGTGAAGGCGGACTTCGTTCCGATTGACGCAGATGAGGCTGGCCGCCGTTCGGCCGAGCCCTAGATCGGGAGAAGGCAAAATGTTTCCGGGAGGTGACATGACGGAAATTCCGACGATCGAGCCGCGGCGCAAAGGCCGCAGCGGAATGCAGGCGATGCTCATTCCATCGCAGCAGATGGTCGCAGAGCAGATTCGATCGGCACCGGAAGGTGTCATCACCGAAGTAGGCACTCTCCGTCGCCGTCTCGCCGCTCAATACGGGGCGGACGCCTGTTGTCCGGTGACCGTGCAGCGGCATTTGCGTGCGATCGCCGAGTTGTCATTCGGCGCGCTGGAGAAGGGCGAGCCGGTTTCGACAGTTACGCCCTATTGGCGCATGGTCGATCCCGCAAGCTTGCTTGCGAAGCGTCTTGCCGGCGGGCCTACCTTCATCCGTGAGCGCCTGGCCGGCGAAGGTCGGGAGTGAGGGACGCGCGAAAAAAATCCGCTTGAGGCCGATTTCCCGGCTGCAAAATTTCAGCAAAGGCCATATGTTGCAAATAAATTTGTCGATATAAATTATAGATTTCATCATCATGGAGCTCGTAACTGACAGGTCGTCCAGCCGAAGGCAGGCCCGACACCGTACAAGAAGGGGATAGTCATGATTTCACGTCGACAAACGCTCGGGCTTTTTGGAGCTGCTGCGGCCACGGCAATCCTGCCGGCAGTCAGAGCGGCACGGGCTGCCACCAGCGAGTTCCGTATCGGCTGGCAGAAGAACGGCGTGTTGGCGCTCGCCAAGCGGCGTGGCGCACTTGAGAAGCGGCTTGCCGATCGCGGCATTACCGTCAGCTGGTTGGAATTCACCTCCGGTCCGCCGCTTCTCGAAGCGCTGGGTGCCGGGGCTCTGGATTTCGGTGCGACCGGCGATGTGCCGCCGCTCTTTGCCCAGGCGGCCGGCGGGCAGCTCTATTATGTCGGTCTCTACAAGGGCAGCCCGGCAGCGTCGGCCATCCTCGTGCGCAAGGATTCGCCCATCAAGACGCTTGAAGATCTCAAGGGCAAAAAGGTTGCCTTCAAGCGGGGCTCCAGCGCGCATAACGTAACCGTCAAGATTCTGCGCCAGGCGGGGTTGAAGCCCGAAGATGTCGAGCAGCTCGACCTTTCGCCGCCGGATGCTGCGGCCGCCTTTAAGAATGGCAGCATCGACGCCTGGTCGATCTGGGATCCCTATCTGGCGATTGCAGAAGCCGATCCGGAGACGCGTATCCTGACGACCGCCGAAGGCATCGTCGACTCCTACAGTTTCTTCCTCGCCAATCGCGATTTCACCGATGCCAACGGGCAGGTGGTCGTCGATGTGATCGATGAGCTTGCCAAGGTCGGCACGTCGGCCCAGAGCAATATCGAGGAGACGGTGAAGGAGCTTTCCGAGATCACCGGCGTGCCGATTGACGTGACGCGCGTGACATTGACGCGAAAGGGTGCCGATCTCGGCAGCGTCTCGACCATCACCGATGCCGCCGCCGCCTATCAGCAGGCGCTCGCCGACGAGTTCCACGGGCTCGGCATCCTGCCGAAGAAGCTTACGACCGGCGATATCGTCTGGCGTCCCAAGGCAAGCTGATTTTCCGGCCGGGCCAAGATTTCCGCGAGGCGGCATGGAGAGGGCCCCATGCCGCCGAACCGGAAAAATATTCCCCAAAACGGATTAGAATAGCAAATTGATATTGTCGATCTAATTAGTGGTCTATGTCACTATCCTCATGATCGAGTAGACACCGAAAGGCATCTACCTGCTGCCATCCGATCGACAGGGATATTTCAGATGCTCGCGCATAGACAGCCAGCCGGCCTTCTTGCAGCCACCGCCGCCACGAGGATCCTCCCAAGCATCTGTGCGGCGGCGGCGCTACGCAAGGCAGACAGAGAGCCATCTCGACCACGCGAGTTGATTTTCGAATTCCGCAGCTAAAGGACCGTCTTCCAATGACCACCATCTCTCATACTGGCCAATCCGAGCCCATCAATTTCCTCTGGTTCATCCCGACATCGGGGGACGGCACCTATCTCGGCTCCTCCGATCTTAACCGCGCGCCCGAGATCGGCTATCTCACGCAGATCGCCCAGGCCGTCGACCGGCTCGGCTATTCCGGCGTGCTGCTGCCGACCGGGGTTGCCTGCGAAGAATCCTTCGTGACAGCGGCAGCCCTTGCCGCCAAGACCGAGAAGCTGCAGTTCCTAGTGGCGATCCGTCCCGGCACGGCATCGCCTGCCTATTACGCGCGTCTGGCTACGACGCTCGACCGCATTTCCAACGGCCGCCTGTTGCTCAACATCGTCGTCGGCGGTAGCCCGGCGGAGCTTGCCGGCGATGGCATCCATCTCGAGCATGACGAGCGCTACGCCCATGCCGAAGAGTTCTTCACCGTGTTCGAGGAACTGCTGGAAAAGGGAACGGCAAGCTTCGACGGCAAATACATCAAGGCAACCAATGCGCGCCTCGGCTTTCCCTCGGTGCAGAACCCGCGTCCGCCGCTCTATTTCGGCGGCTCGTCGGATGCCGGCATCGACTTCTCCGTCGGACGCGTCGACAAGTACCTGACCTGGGGCGAGCCGCCGGCACAGGTTGCCGAGAAGATCACCAAGGTGCGCAAGGCCGCCGGCGAGCGCGGCCGCGAGGTGAGCTTCGGCATCCGTCTGCACTTCATCGTGCGCGAAACCGACGAGGAGGCGTGGGAGGCGGCCGAGCGGCTGATCCGCCATCTCGACGACGAGACGATCCGCGAGGCGCAGGAACGCTTTGTCCACGAGTCCGACTCGGTCGGCCAGAAGCGCATGGCCGCCCTTCACGGTGGCCGGCGCGACAAGCTCGAAGTCTCGCCGAACCTCTGGGCCGGCGTTGGCCTGGTGCGCGCCGGTGCGGGCACGGCGCTGGTCGGCTCGCCGAAGACGGTGGCCGCGCGCCTTCGCGAGTATCAGGAGATCGGCATCGATACGGTGATCGGCTCCGGCTATCCGCATCTCGAAGAGGCCTATCGCGTCGCCGAGCTGCTTTTCCCCGAACTCGGCATTACCCGCGAGCAGCAGCGCCTGGGCTTCAGCAACGAGTTCGGCCGCAAGCAGGTCTTCGCAGGCGGCAGCCATGGCGGCAATCTGAAAGTCGTCTCAGGTTCCTGAGCTCGAACAGAGCGTGACACCGTCGCAAGCCCGCTTTGGGCTTGCGGCATCCTGCTCCCGATAAGCGCGAGGACAATGCATGTCGACTTTCGATACTCCGTTCGTACGATCGGTTGCTTCCGAAAAGGCCGGGAAGGCGGGTTTGCGCCTGCCGCTGCCCGGCCTGGAGAAGCTGACGCCCTATCTGGTGCCGGTGGCGATCGTGGCGTTCTGGCAGCTTGCCTCCTCGGCCGGCTGGATCTCATCGCGGATCATGCCGTCGCCGGCCGATGTCGGCCTTGCCTTTTGGTCGACGATGGTTTCCGGCCAGTTGCCGAATGACGTGCTGGTGAGCGCCGGCCGCGCCTTTGCCGGTCTTCTCGTCGGCGGCTCGATCGGCTTCCTGCTCGGTATTGCCAATGGCGTATCGCGCATCTCCGAACAGCTGACGGATACGACTCTGCAGATGCTGCGCACCATCCCGCATCTGGCGATGATCCCTCTTGTCATCCTGTGGTTCGGGATCGGTGAGGAATCGAAGCTGTTTCTGACCTCGCTCGGCGTGCTCTTCCCGGTTTATCTCAACACCTATCACGGGGTGCGCAATGTCGATCGCGATCTGATCGAGATGGGTAAGGTCTATGGCATGGGCAACTGGACGCTTTTCCGCAAGGTGATCTTTCCAGGTGCGCTGCCGTCGATCTTCGTCGGCCTCAGATATGCGCTCGGCATCATGTGGCTGACGCTGATCGTATCGGAATCGATCGCTACATCGTCTGGCATCGGCCACATGGCCAACAATGCCCGCGAATTCATGATGACCGACGTCGTCGTGCTCGCCCTCGTCATTTATGCCGTGCTCGGCAAACTTGCCGATGTCATCGCCCGGGTGCTGGAGAGGCGGCTGCTCGCCTGGAACCCGGTCTATCAGAAATAGGAGAGACGCCATGACATCGATCGCAGATGAGCGTTTTCACGCCGTCGCCGAAGAGCCAGCTTATGCGCGCGAAAACGCGCCGGCAGTGGGCCATAGTGCGCCCGCGGCGATCAGCCTGACGGGGCTTGAAAAGAGTTTTGGGGCCAACCGCGTGCTGCGCGGCATCAACCTGCATATTCCGGCCGGCCAGTTCGTCGCCGTGATCGGCAAGAGCGGCTGCGGCAAGAGCACGCTGCTTCGCATCCTGATGGGCCTCGACGAGCCGACTGCCGGCGAGCTGCATTTCGAAGATGCCGACGGCGCGCCGGCGAGCCCGAACGCGCGTATCGTCTTTCAGGAGCCGCGGCTGCTGCCCTGGCTCAGTGTCGCAGACAATGTCGTGGTCGGGCTCGGCGACGGCATCGACAGCCGGGCGGCGGTAAAGGCGGCCGATGCCGTGCTTGCCGAAGTCCAGCTTGGCGAAAAGACCGGGGAATGGCCGGCGCGGCTTTCCGGCGGGCAACGGCAGCGCGTGGCGCTGGCGCGGGCGCTGGTCAGCCGGCCAGGCGTGCTGGCGCTCGACGAACCGCTCGGTGCCCTCGATGCGCTAACGCGGATCAGCATGCAGGAGCTCATCAACCGTGTCTGGCGCGAACTCGGCTTCACCGCAGTGCTCGTCACTCATGATGTCAGCGAGGCGGTGCATCTCGCCGATCGGGTCATCGTGCTCGATGAGGGGCGGATCGCACTCGATCTTCCCATTCCGTATCCGCGTCCGCGCCGGCACGGCCATCCTGGCCTCGCCGAGCTGGAAGGCCGGCTGCTTGCCGCGATTCTCGGCACCGACGGCGGCCATTGATCCCAAGTCTATTCGCGACGCTACATGACCTCGGCATAGGCGAGGCGTGTTCGCGCGAGCATGCATGTCTAATGACGAAAATGTATAGCCTCTTGGGTATGTGAATTTCACTCACCTCTGCCACGCGCACTAGATGCCGCAATATTTTCTCGAGTTGTTTTACGTCCAGCTTGACTCACTCATACCTCCACGGCTATACGTTAATCCATAGCTAACGGGGTATGGATTGTAGATGTCGGACACCCAGGATGTGCTCTTCAGAACGCTCGCCGATCCGACCCGGAGGGCTCTTTTCGAACGGCTGTGCCGCGAAGGGGAGAAGACGGTCGGGGCTCTGACGGCTCGGGCCGGGGTCTCGCAACCGGTCGTCTCGAAACATCTCGGAATCCTGAAGCAGGCCGGATTGGTGCGTGATCGTCACGAAGGTCGCCAGACCCACTATAGTGCCCAGCTCGGTGCGCTGGCACCGCTGGTCGACTGGACAAGTGAGATGGCGGGCTTTTGGCAAAATCGGTTCGACCAGCTGGAAGATCTATTGAAAAGGATGGACCAATGACCGAAATTTCAAACGAAACCCGTTCCGTCATCGTCGAACGAGAGATCCCTTTTCCGCCGGAAAAGATCTGGCGCGCGCTCACGCAGCCGCATCTGATCGCTGACTGGCTGATGAAGAACGACTTCGTGCCGGTCGCGAATCACCGTTTCAAGCTGAGCGCGGATTGGGGCTCCGTCGATTGCCAGGTCCTGGAAGTCGAGCCGAACAAGACCCTGTCTTACACCTGGGCTGCCTATGATCTCGAAAGTGTCGTCACCTGGACTCTCACGCCCACGGGCGCGGGCACGCAACTGCGCATGGAGCAGTCGGGCTTCCGGCCGGATCAGCGGCAGGCTTACGGGGGCGCCAAAAGCGGTTGGCAGCAGTTCTTCGCAAAGCTGGAGCAGGTGCTGACGCGGATAGAGTGAGACCGTTGCCAAAACGGATCACGCCATCCGCTTCGCTTGTTTTCGCAGGAGGTTCCCTTGAACTGGAATAACTGGCTTCGGCAGATCCACCGTTGGCTGTCCATTGCCTTTACGCTGGCCGTCATAATTAATATCATTGCGATGCTGCAAGAGAAATCGTCTGTCTGGGTGGGCCTCATGGCGCTGCTGCCGCTGACTTTGCTGCTGCTCACCGGTCTCTACTTGTTCGCGCTGCCATATGCCACCAGGTGGCGCGGCGCAGGACGCAGCGGAGGGTAGGAGTGAAGGCAATGTCCGGGAAGACATCCAAGACCGCGGCAAAGGTCACGAAGAAGACAGTCGCCAAGCCTGATACCGCGGAGCCGGTCCTTCTCTCGGGCGGCAACCCTCAGATCGCCAAGGGTTACGGCGACGCTCCCGTGCAAGCCTACATCGCCGCCATGCCCGGCTGGAAAAGCGACGTCGGGCATCGCCTCGATGCGCTCATCACGCGCACGGTGCCCGGGGTGTATAAGGCCGTGAAATGGAACTCGCCCCTCTACGGCATCGAAGGGCAGGGCTGGTTCCTCGGTGTCCATTGCTTCGCGAAATATATCAAGGTTGCTTTCTTCCGCGGCACGTCGCTCAGCCCCATCCCGCCCGGCGAGTCCAAACAAAAGGAAGTGCGTTACTTCCACATCCATGAGGAAGACCAACTCGACGAGGCTCAGTTCGCCGCCTGGGTCGAGCAGGCTAGCCAATTGCCCGGCGAACGAATGTGAACGGACACGAAGATTGAAAAAGTAGAGCGTCCTTTGTGCGTCCGAAAGGACGCACGGCGCTCTAGGCCATCAGCACCTAAGGGATCGAGGGGGAGATATCGATGAAGAAAGCCACGGCAATCCTGAAGAAGAGCGGCTCCAGCGAAGAGAAGGACGGAGACTCTCCTTCTCGTTTGATCGATGCGAGAATCGAGGAGTTGAGCGATTGGCGCGGCGAGATGCTCGCCCGCGTCCGAACTCTCATCAGACAGGCCGAGCCCGACGTGGTCGAGGAATGGAAGTGGAGAGGCGTTCCGGTGTGGGAGCACGCCGGGATCATCTGCACCGGCGAGACCTACAAAAGCGTGGTGAAACTGACCTTCGCCAAAGGCGCCTCGCTGGAGGACCCTTCAGGCCTCTTCAACTCCAGCCTTGACGGCAATACCAGGCGCGCCATCGATTTTCATGAGGGCGACGAGATTGACGAGGAGGCGTTGAAGGCGCTCATTCGCGGTGCTGTCGCACTCAACACCTCAAAGCGGGCGGCCGGTCGTCCTGCCGGCTCGGGCAAGAAATCAAGCAGTGCTTGAGGCTTGGCTTATTTCGCCTGAAACGCGTCGCGTCAAACTTGATTCATGCGAGGCGATTTGGTTTTGCGTGACATGCGATCAGTGGATCGCGCTTTCCTCGCGCTCGAGGAAGAGTTCCAGATTGTCGAGACCGATCTCGGTGCCCTGGAGGCGGGCGCCGTTATCGGCGTAACCGTCGAGGAAGACCACCTGTTCGGTGAAGACCATCCTGGTGCCGCCGGGTTCGGCTTCGAAGGCAACGGTTGTGAGCGATGCGGAGATGCGGCTTTCCCCAAGCTTCATCTCATAGGCATAGACGATGCGGACATCGGGTACGATATCGATGTAATGGGCGTCATAGGCATGCAGGAGGCCGTCAGTATCGGCGACGTAGTTCCTTTCCGCGCCGCCGGGGCGGAAATCGAGCCCGTAGTCCAGCGGTACCCACTCGCCATGGCAGGCGAACCACTGCCGTTTGGATTCCGGTGTTGACCAGGCGCGGAAGACGCGGGAAATCGGCGCCTTGAGATGGCGTTCGATGACGAGAGTGGCGTGTTCGGCGGATCGTGTCGTCATTCGGGGAGGGTCTCCGTTTCATTGGCGAGAAAGTGGTCCAGCCTGTCGAAGGTGGCGGCCCAGCGGGTCTTCCTTTGTTCCACCCAACGCTCGACGGCGGCAAGTGCATCCTGCTGCAGGCGGTAAGTTCGCACCCGGCCGGATTTTTCGGAGAGCACGAGGCCGCTTTCCTCCAGCACCTGCAGATGTTTCATCACCGTCGGCAGGGCAACCGCAAGCGGCGCGGCCAGCTCGGTGACGGAGGCCGGGCCGCGACCGAGGCGATCGATCATGCCGCGGCGGCTGCGATCGGAAAGTGCATGGAACATACGGTCGAGATCCGCCTGGCCGTCCATCATTCCGCCGCATCCCGGAAGCGAGCCGGCAGTCTCTCTTTGTAGGGGTAGAACTTGAAGTAGGGGCGGGCATCTTCCAGTGCCCTTGCAAAGGACGGGCGCGCCAGCAGTCGATCGTAGTAGCCGCGAAGGTTCGGCTGTTCCGATGAAAACGGAACCAGAGTCTCAGCATAGAAAAGGGCGGGGGCGGCGGCGCAATCGGCCATGGTGAAGCCGTCGCCTGATATCCATTGCTTGTCGGCGAGCTGCTTTTCGATCATCGCATAGGCGGTCGCGAGTGTTGCTTTGGCGGCTGCCACCTCCATTTCATCTGCCGTGCCCTCGGGGCGCCGACGATTGCTGACGATGGTCTGCATCGGTGCCTGGACATAGTGGTCGAAAAAGCGGTCCCAGAGGCGAACCTGCAGCGCCCGGTCGATCTCCGGCGGCAGCAGGCGAACGGGGCCGGGATAGTATTGCTCGAGATATTCGATGATGATCGATGTCTCGGGAATGGTGCTGTCGCGCGCCTCGTCCCGCAGCAGCGGCATCTTGCCGATCGGCCAGAAGCGAAAGAAATCGGCGCGCGAGCTCTCGTCGGAAAGATCGACGATGCGATTCTCGAAGGGAGTGTCGTTTTCGTAAAGCGCGATCAGCACTTTGTGGCAGAAAGAGGCGAGCGGATGCCCATAGAGCACGAGCGACATGCGGCGACCTTTCCTATCGTTGCGGTAAACTTTACCGATCGACTAACTATCAGGTCGTGACGCATTTTGCAACAGATACTTCGCCAACCGGGCAAGTATTCCGTCAGCCGATATATCAAGTGTTGGCGTCAGCATTATACCGGGCGATCACCAAATGGCCTGGTGTCGGCTGGCCGTCTTCCATGCGCACGTTGATATCCGATATCTCGACGAGTTCGAAACCGGTGGCCGTCAGGCGTTCTCTGACATAGGCGTCGGCATGGGCGAAGCGCTGGTGTGGGCCGACCATATAGGAGCGGCCGGCGAGTATTTCCTCGGGTAGGGTTTCCGAGGAGAAGATGAACAGGCCTCCCGGCGTCAGGTTCTCGGCGG
Organism: Rhizobium sp. 10PS4; assembly: GCF_032464805.1. NCBI lineage: Bacteria > Pseudomonadati > Pseudomonadota > Alphaproteobacteria > Hyphomicrobiales > Rhizobiaceae > Rhizobium > Rhizobium sp. 10PS4. The sequence goes on from NZ_JAWDIW010000005.1 coordinate 133,476, forward strand.
CGCCGAAGAACAGCGGTTCGAGCGCGCCGAGATAGGGCAGCACGTCGGTGGCGGCGATGATGTCGAAGGCTTCCTCGTCGTTGTCGTCGAGGAAATCCTCGACCTCGGCAACGAAGAGCGTCTCGTAGAGATCCTTCTCATGGGCGATCTCGACCATCTTCTCCGATATATCGATGCCGGTCATATCAGCGCAGAGGTCGCGCAGCGCGCCGCCGGTGAGGCCCGTGCCGCAGCCGAGATCGAGCAGCCGCTTGAACGGTCCGAGCTTCAGCGCCTGCAGGCGCTGGCGCACCAGCATCGGCACGTGATAGCCGAGCTGCTCGACGAGCACATCCTCGAAAACCTCGGCATGCTGGTCGAACAAGGTCTCGACATAGGCGTCGGGCGCCTTGACCGGCGTTTCGCCGCGGCCCATCGCGGCAATGCGCACGGCCGCACCGCCGTGATCATCGGGATCGATCGCCAGGACTTCCTCATAGGCTGCAACGGCGGCGTCGACATCGCCGGCCTTTTCCAGCGCCAGCGCGCGGTTATAGGTCTCGCCAAGAGCTTCTTCGTCGATCTTCTTTGCCATCGCAGTCCATCGTCCTTTTGTTTCAGGCCGTCCTTTTGTTTCAGGCATGCGTCTAAGACGGCTTTCGATGTTTTGCAATGGCGCGATTGCGGGCGCAGAATGGCCGAAAAGAAGACCAAGGGAGGAGAGGCCATGAAAACGGAGCCAGAGAGGACATCATCGGCGAGGGAAGGAGAGGCCGGCCGGGCATTACTGCTACCTGCGACACCAAACGAGGTCACCAACACGCTCAGCCATTATTACCGTGGTGAACTCGGGCGGATGACGAGCTGGCGCGACCGCATCGACCGGACGTCCAACTGGGCGATCACCGTGGTCGCAGCACTCCTCTCGGTGTCGCTGTCGACGCCGAATTCGCATCACGGGGTGCTGCTGTTCGGGATGATGCTGGTGACACTGCTTCTGATGATCGAGGCGCGGCGCTACCGCTTCTTCGATATCTATCGCGCCCGCATTCGCCAGATCGAGCGCTGCTATTTCGCGCAAATCCTGGCGCCTGATGCCAATGCCGGCAGCGAATGGGCGGTTGTGGTCGCCAGCAGCCTGCGCAAGCCGCGCTTCCTGCTCAGCTATCAAGAGGCGATGCACCGCCGGCTCAAACGCAATTACGGCTGGATGTATTTCATCCTGTTGCTCGCCTGGTGCCTGAAGATCTCGACGCCGAAGCTGCAGACGGAGGGCATGCCGGCGCTGCAGGCGCAGTCATGGGACTATGTCATCGACAATGCGGTGCTCGGGCCGATTCCCGGCCTTGCGGTCATTGCCATCGTCGTCGCCTTCTATCTCGGCATGCTCGGTTTCGCGCTTCGCCGGGATCGCGACGAAGGCGAATTCGGCCATGGCGAGGCGCATGTCTGACGCGGTCAGAACATATCGCCCGAACCGTTCACACTTTTCGGCATCATGTTGCAGAGCCGATCAGTGCAGGATGAACTCGCCCTTCAGTGCCCGCCACTCGGTTGCCGAGATCAGTTTGCGGTGGATGTAGCGCACCGAATGCAGCGGCCCGTCCAGCTTCTCTTCCCAGAATTTTAGGAAACCGCGCATTTCGGGAAAATCAGGAGCGAGGTCGTAATCCTGCCAGACATAGGTCTGTAAGATCACCGGGTGGTCCGGCAGACGGTAGAGGATCTGGGCGGTCGTCAGACCATAGCCCTTCAGTTGTTTTTCCATGTCCTTGTGCATCGTATTCCGCTTCTTCTTGTTCCCACTCGCGCGCTTATTAGCGCTGCATGATATGGAAACATGCGAGTGGTTAACGGAAGCTTTACAGATACTTCGTAAAAGGACAATTTATTTTTAATATCAATGTCTTGGCAGCATCATCTCAAGAGTGCTGCCAAACTGGCTTTTGTTTGATGAATGCCGTTATCCCAAAGCCGCGACACAGTTTTGGGCGTCATGTATCAGCGCTTGAGGTGCCGGGTCAGGCGGCGCTCGAACCAGGCCCAGAGATGGCGTAAGGCCTCTACGATGGTGAGGTAGAAGATCGCCGCCCAGAGATAGGTCTGGTAGTCGAAAGTGCGGGAGAAGGCGTAGCGGGTTTCGCCCATCAGGTCGAGCACGGTGATGATGGCGACGACCGCCGAGCCCTTGATCAAAAGGATGATCTCGTTGCCGTAAGGGCGAAGTGCGACGATGAAGGCCTGCGGCAGGATGATCTTGCGGAAGGCGATGCTGTTATGGATGCCAAGTGCCGCGGCGGCCTCGCGCTGGCCGTGCGGCACGCTTTCGATCGCGCCGCGCAGGATTTCCGCCTGGTAGGCCGCGGTATTGATGGTCATGGCAAAAAGGCCGCAATACCAGGCTTCGCGGAAGAACCACCAGATGCCGACGGCCTCAAGCTGCGGCCGGAATACGCCGAGGCCGTAATAGACCAGGAACAGCTGGGCAAGCAGTGGCGTGCCGCGGAAGAAATAGATGTAGCCGTAGGCCAGCGCATTCAGCACGCGATTGTTTGACATTCGCGCCACGGCAAGCGGCAGCGACAGGATGGCGCCGCAGATAACGGAAATGAAAACGAGGCTCAGCGTTATCCAGAGACCATGGAGGTAACGCGGCCCGTAGCGAATGAATTTTTCCGGATCCCAGCCATTGATGACGGAAATGACAAGAAGGGCCGCGAGCACAGCCCAGATGGCGACGAGAATATAGCCGGCCATGCGCGCCGGCGTCATCGGCTTTATCATCTCGCGGGGTGCTGGCTGCGGCGGGATCAGCGTTTCGGCGTAGCTCATCGACGGACCTCCGAACGCTTGGCCCAACGCTCGACATAGACGAGCAGAAAGGAGGAGAGGATGGCGAGCACCAGATAAAGACAGCAGGCCACACCGTAAAAGAAGAAGGGTTCCTTGGTCACGCGGACGGCAACACTTGTCTGGCGCAGAATATCGGCAAGGCTGATGATCGAGACGTAGGAGGTGTCCTTCAGGAGCACCATCCAGAGGTTCGTCAGGCCCGGCAGCGCGATGCGCACGAGTTGCGGCAGGATGATGAGGCGCAGCGTGCGGCCGCGATGCAGCCCAAGCGCGTCGCCCGCTTCATATTGACCCCTGGGAATGGCGTGGAAGGCCGAGAGCAGCACTTCCGAACAGTAGGCGGAGAAGACGACCGAAAGCGCGATGACGCCGGCGAGAAAGGCGTTGATCTCGATCGGCGGCCCGTCATAACCGACGAAGGCAAGCAGAGACTGGATCAGCATCTGCATGCCGTAGTAAATGATGAAGAGCGTCAAAAGCTCCGGCAGGCCGCGGAAGATCGTCGTGTAGATGCCGGCCGCCAGCCGCAGCGACTTTTCCTCCGACTGCTGGCCGAGCGCCACCAGGAAGCCGATGGCGAGGCCGATCGGCAGGGTGACGATCGCCACCGAAACGGTGACCTGCAGGCCAAGCGCAATCTCGTCGCCCCAGCCGGTATCGCCACAGGCAAGGATCGTCGACTGACCGAACCAAGTGAAGATGCCAACGGGCCCGCACAGCGGATCGAAAATGTGCACAATCCAGCTCCAGAAGGAGCCCAGCGCGGAAAATAATCCGCCCATGCGAGAATTCCCCTCACGGCTTTTGCCGTTTTAATCTTGCTATCTTTGTCAAACAAAAATGGCGGAAGAGCAAGCCTTCCGCCATTACCTTCATCGGCGAGATAACGAATTTCTTATTCGCCGTAAACGTCGAAGTCGAAGTACTTGTCCTGGATCTTCTTGTATTCACCGCTGGCGCGGATCGCAGCGATCGCCGTGTTCAGCTTTTCCTTCAACGGGTCGCCCTTGCGGATGGCAATGCCCGCGCCGTTGCCGTTGATTTCCTTGTCGACCGGCAGGGTCGTCAGAATCTTGCAGCAGGCGCCGGCGTCGGACTTGACCCATTCGGAGAGAACGACGACGTCGTCGATGACGGCGTCGACGCGGCCGCTGGCAACGTCGAGCTTGTATTCGTCAGCGGTCGGATAGAGCTTCAGCTCGGTGTCGGCGAGATGCTTCTCGGCATAGTTGGCGTGCGTGGTGGAGGTCTGCGCGCCGATCACCTTGCCCTTGAGGCCGGCGACGTCTGATATCGTCGAATCCTTCGGCACGGCAATGGCCGGCGGGGTGTTGTAGTATTTATTCGAGAAGTCGACGAGCTTCAGACGCTCCGGCGTGATCGACATGGAGGAAACGATCATGTCGAATTTCTTGGCATTCAGGGCCGGGATGATGCCGTCCCAGTCGGTGCTGACGAAGGTGCATTCGGCCTTCATTTCAGCGCAGAGCGCCTTGGTGATGTCGATGTCGAAGCCCTGGATCGTGCCGCTGGCATCGACGAATTCGAAGGGCGGATAGGTCGAATCGGTGCCGATCACGTATTTCTCGCCCTCGGCCATGGCCGAGCCGGCAAAGAGAGACATTGCCGCGATCGAGGCTGCCGCGAAGATACGGGTAGGGTTAAGCATGAGGATCCTCTCTGTTGGTAGCCGTCGCTCGTTTTTCTGTTGGGCTGACGGCTGCAGTTCAACGGTGTCGACACCGCCTTGTGGCGATAATCAGACTTTTTTTCATGGAATTGCAACAGAAATTCCCGCGCAATTGTGCTGTGCAAATAACAGGCGAGATGAACGAAAGCAGACTGCAACATTCACGGGAGGTTAATCCGGAGCTTTCTAGAACCGGAACAAATCGGTGGGTTGGCGCTTTGCCATTTCGCCGTTTCGCCTCATTGCGACGCTAGGGGCGGAACCAGGGCCTGGCGGCCTCAAGAAGCTCAAACAGGATCGAGGAAACCCGATGGGCAAGAAATCAAGTTTGTTTGCGAGCGCAGCCTTCCCGCTGCTATCCCTCTCGCTGGCGCTGCAGCCGGCATCGGCAATGGCCGCCGCGCGCGGCGCCGCAACCGAGACTGCAGCCGTGCGGCAGATTGAACAGGGCAACTTCGAAGTGGCGCAGGACGCGCCCTCCGAGGAGGAGCTCTTAAAGAAGAAGCGCAAGCAGAAGGAGGAAGCACCGGCTGAACAGGCGCCGGCCGCCGAGCAGCCGAAGGAGGCGCCCGCCGAGAAGCCGAAGGCCGAGCGGAAGGAGGCGCCTGCGCCCGAACCCAAGGCAGAGCCGGAACCGCCGAAGGCCGAAGCGCCGAGGGAGGAGCCTGCGCCCGAAAGCAAACCGCAGCGGAAAGCCAAGCAGGCAGCTCAGCCGGAAGCCGAGCCGCAGCAGGAAGAGCAACCCGTAACGCAGGAAAAGCCGAGAAAGCCGAAGAAGCAGGAGACGCAGCAAGCCGAGCCTGAGGCGCAGCCGGCGCCCGAGCAGCAGCCTGCCGCCAAGGAAACTCAGCCGGAGACGAAACAGGCCCAACCCGAGGCCAAGCCTGAAGGCGGTAAGCGGGAAAAAGGGCAGGATAAGGCCCAGGGCCGAGACAAGGGCAAGACTAAGACCGAAACTGCCGCTCCCGAGGCAGTGTCGCCAGCTGAGGAACAGGCAAAGCCCGAAGTGAAGCCGGAGGCAAAACCCGCTGCCGAAGCGCCTGCCAAGAAGCCGACAAAGGGCGAGGCTGCAGCACCCACAGAGAAGCCAACCGAAGACAAGGCGGCCGCTCCCGAAGCCGCGCCCGCCGAAACGCCCAAGGATGGCACGGCTGCAAAGCCTGCCGCCAAACAGCCCACCGGCGAGCAGCCCGCCGGCGGACAGCCGGCTGCGCCCGCCACCGACACCGCCCAGCCGCTACCGGATGCCAGCAGTGGTCAGCAGGTGGAGCAGGCCATTCCGGCGCCGGAAAAGGTTTCGCCCGAGGAACTGGAGCGCCGCAAGAAGATCGCCGCAGATCCGGCCAAGAGCAACGAGACCGTCGTGCTGCCGGTCGAAAACGGTGCAGCCGTGCTCGACAGCGACAAGGATGCCGACCGCAGCAAGGGGCGGGAAGGTCGCCGTGACCGTGACAAGCTGCGCGCCGAGAGCCAGGAAGTGAAGGTGCCGACCTCGGACGCCGATGCGCAGGCCGCTGCCACCGCTGCGGCACCGGCGATCAAGCTCGAGGCAGTGACCAGCGAGAAAGGCACGAGGCTCGATACCCGGCCGCAATTCGTCCGACCTGAGGGCGCGCGCATCGACGACCGCACCGACGACAGCCGCGTGATCATTCAGTACAACAATCAAGTGATCGTGCGCAGCGACGACGACAGGCGGTTTCTGCGCGACGGCGAACGGCCAAGCTATGAGCAACTGTCGGGCGATCGTTATCGCGAGACGATCGCGCGGCCGGAGGGCTATCGCATCGTCACGATCCGCAACCGCTACGGCGATATCATCCAGCGGTCGCGCGTCGATGCCCGCGGGCGCGAATACGTACTCTACTACTCGCCCGATCTCTACGAGGACCCTGATCGCGACTACTTCGAAGATCCGGGCGCCGATCTGCCGCCGATGCGGCTGCGCGTGCCGCTCAACGACTATATCATCGACACCAGCAGCGATCCGGACCGGGATTATTACGAGTTCCTCAGAGAGCCGCCCGTCGAGCAGGTAGAGCGTGTCTATTCGCTTGACGAGGTGAAGTATTCCGCCCGTATTCGCGACAAGGTACGCCGCATCGACCTCGACACGATCACCTTCGCGACCGGCAGCGCCGAGATCCCGATGACCCAGGCGCGCACCTTGCGCAAGGTCGCCGACGCGATCGGCCAGGTGCTCGAGAAGGATCCGAGCGAAACCTTCCTGATCGAGGGTCATACGGATGCTGTCGGCTCAGACCAGAGCAACCTGATCCTCTCCGACCAGCGGGCGGAGTCGGTCGCCAACGTGCTCTCCGATGTCTACGGCATCGCGCCGGAAAACCTGGCGACGCAGGGTTATGGCGAGCGCTACCTGAAGGTTAGTACATCAGAGCCAGAACAGGAAAACCGCCGCGTCACCATCCGCCGCGTTACGGCACTGGTCCGCCCGGTCGCTGCCAACAAGTGATGATGTGGGTGCCCCTCTCCATTCTCGGGAGGGGCATTCCGTTCTTGCTTCTTCTTTCCAACTGGCTTGAAGGATGATTGAGAAGTGCGGTTCGCTCGCTCTTCTGGGAGGTGCCGGCAGGAGAGCGGATTGTCGTCGATCACCGGAGGCATTGCGACGCCTTTTAGCCCCACGTGGCGCTGCCGACGCCACGTGTCTTTGAATTCATAGGGCGCAGATTGCGATGTCCGAATGTCCTCTTGGTGGATTGCCGTATAAGTTTACGGTGATTTTAGCCCACCGTGTCTCCGGTACTTTTAAGGAAAAAGTGCATTTTTTGGGTATCAATTGGAACGCTAATCCTGTCATCCGGGCCAACGCGCGATGACGCGTGAATCTGGGCAGTAAAGGCCGCTGCCCCGACCTTGCCGATCGCCAGTGTGTATGGACCGAGGGGCTCGATATCGGCGACATGAAGGCTCACAGTTGAAACGTTGGAATCCCCAACCATAGTATGTTCCGGTCGGATTCCCAGAACCACTGACTGTCCCACCGCCACCGAAAGGCGCTCGGCTCTTTGTGTCGGAACCGAAATGTCGACCCCACCCTCGGCCTGGAAGGCAATTCCACCGGCGTTTTGCACAAGTTGCCCCTCGATGAAGTTCATGCTTGGCGAGCCGATAAAGGCAGCAACAAAGAGATTCTTCGGAGATTCGTAAAGGGTAATCGGATCAGCGGCCTGTTCGATCCGCCCTTGATTCATAACCACCACCCGATCTGCCATCGTCATCGCCTCTACCTGATCATGTGTAACGTACACGATCGTGGTTTTGAGCCTGCGATGTAAGAGCTTGATTTCTGTTCGCATTTCAATGCGCAATTTAGCGTCGAGGTTGGACAACGGTTCGTCGAACAGGAACACATCCGGCTGGCGAACAATCGCCCGGCCAATCGCCACGCGTTGGCGTTGGCCACCTGAGAGCGCGTTCGGCTTGCGTTTCAAATAGGCACCGAGATTGAGAATGCGCGCCGCATTTGCAACGGCGGCATCGATGTCCTGCTTCGGCGTTCCGCGCACCTTCATGCCGTAGCCGATGTTTTCGGCAACTGTCATATGCGGATAGAGCGCGTAATTCTGAAACACCATCGAGCAATTGCGCAGACCCGGGCGCAGCGTGGTAACGTCCCGCTCGCCGATACGGATTTCCCCTGATGTCGTCTGTTCCAGCCCCGCGATCATTCGCAGGGTGGTTGTCTTCCCGCAGCCGGAAGGTCCGACAAGAACCACGAATTCCTTGTCGGCAATTGCCAAATCGAGCGGAGGGATGACCTCAACGCTGCCAAAGGACTTGGTGACCTGATCCAAACGCACCTGGGACATGCTGTAACCTTTTCATGAGAATTCCATCGCCTGGCCCAGCGCATCGGCCCGAAAATCGGAGTCGATTTTCGGAAGGAGCCATGGTGGATTGAAAGAGTTAGAACGTCCATTGTGCGTCCGAAAGGACGCACGGCGCTCTAAGCGGCGATGGTTTGCTTCTTCTTCCAACGATGTCTAATCCCATCCCGACATTGCCGGGATGGGTTGTTGAGGATGGGTTTACTTCGCAGGCAGGCCCATCGACGAACGATAGGCTTCCAGTTGCTTGTCGCGGCCAAACTCGTCCGTCAGCTTGTTCCATCCGGCAGCCACGGTATCCAGCGCCTGCTGCGGCGTCACTTCTCCAGCCAATGCCTTGGAAAGCTCGATCTCAAGAATTTCCGTATAGGAGAAGTAGCCCGGCAGGCGCATGTCGAGCGCCGTGTTCTTGGCGGTCACCGCGTCCTTCTGGCTTCCAAGATATTCCTTGGCCTCACGCTCGGAAAAGATCTTCGACCACAATGCCGTATTTGTCGTGTGCGAAAGACGGTAAGGATTGACGCCTGTGCCGCCGGTGATGGCCGCCTGACCGGAAACCGCCGGGCTCGTCAGGAACTGGATATAGTTCCAAGCGGCCTCTTGGTTCTTGGAGGACGACGGTACGGCTGCCTGCCAACCGCCGAAGGCCATGAAGGAAGTCTGGACGACCTCGGGCTGCTTGTCCCACTTTTTGGTCTTGTAGTTCCAGATCTCGTCGGATCCCGGCAGGGATGCCGAGCCGACGCTACCAGCAACCTTCGACTGCTTCGGGTCGGCGGCGATGACGCCGGTATCGCCCCAGCCGATCGATTCCGCGACCTGGCCACCGGCAAAGGCGGCATTGACTTCGCCAAAGGAGAAGTTGAGCGCGTTCGGCGGCGCCAGTTTCGAAGCGCGGATATATTCCTCCAGGCCGCGCACCCAGCCCGGATTGTTGACCTGCGCATCCATCGTATCCGGATCGAAGAACATGCCGCCGGGATTGTCGGGATGGCTGGTGTATCCCGCCACGTGACTGAACAGGAACCAGAATTGCTGGCCACCACGGCGGAAGGCTTCCGCCGTGCCCCAAAGGCCCTTGTCCGGCTGCTGGAAGAATTCGGCGATGTCAAGATACTGCTTCCATGTCTTCGGCGGGGCCAGATCGTAGCCATACTTCGCCTTGAAGGCGCTCTGGTTTTCCGCGTTTTCAAACAGATCAATGCGGTAGGTATAGGTATGGGCATCACCGTCCATGGTCTGCGACAGGACCTTGCCGTTCCAGACCATCAGTTGCTCGCGGTAAACCGGCGCGATGTCCTCCCAGTCGGCACCTGATTGCATATTCTTCGGCATTTCCGAGAGAAAGTCGGTGAAGTCCGGTGCCCAGGCCGGCGCAAAGGCAACCACGTCGAACGTGTCTTCGCCCGAGGTCAGCGAGGTTACGATTTTGGGATAGAGTTCCGACCACGGAAATTCCACCACATTCACCTTGCCGCAGGTCTTTTCCTCCCAGCCCTTGGCCGCCAGTTGCAGCGCAGATGCGATGTAAGGCCCCGTCTGCGTCGTGGCGGTGAGCGTGACACCGGTGTAGTCCGGTTCGCATGCGAGCGCGGATGGGACGCCCGCCACAGCAAGTAGTCCTCCGGCCGTTGAACTCAGTAGCAATCTTCTCATGTTTTCCTCCCTGGAATTGAACAATGACTAGGCTTCTCGAACGGTCATTTTATTGCTCCTAAAAGCAGGCCAGACCGCATCAGCCTGCTCAAAATGCCCGCCATGACGACCATGGGTATGATCGCAACCAGGGCGGCTGCCGATATCGACCACCACTCGTCACCGCGCTGGCTGTTTTGCCCGGCGACGAGAATGGGAAGGGTCTGCCATTTGGAACTGGTCAGGAAGAGTGCGAACAGGAACTCGTTCCAGACGAAGGCGAGCGTGATCATGAATGTCGCGATCAGGCCCGGCTTGGACATGGGCAGGACGATACCGAAAAAAATTCTCCACGACGGCACATTGTCGACCATCGCCGCCTCTTCGACTTCCACCGGCAGTGCCGCAAAGAAATCGCGCATCAGCCAGATCACGATCGGCAGCGAGAAGGCGACATAAGCGAAGGTGAGGCCTGTATAGGTGTCCACCAGCTTGAACCCCAACTTGCCCATTTCCGTATACATCAGGAACAAGGCAAAGGCGGCGACGATCGGCGGAAACATGCGCTGGCTGACAAACCAGAAGACGATATCATCATTGCCGAGGAGCGGCCCTGGAAGCTTCATTCGGCTGGAGCCGATGGCGAGCGCAAGCGCTGCAACAAAGGCAAAGATCAGCGAAATGGCCTGCCCGTAGCCCAGTACATGACGGCCAAGCAGATATCCGCCGAAGGCAACAACGACGAAAATCACGCCGGACAGCAGCTTGACCTCAAAGGTGAAGCGCACCAGCGCATAGGCTGCCATCGATCCGATGAAGGTGGCCAGCAACGATGCGGAGAGCCCGACGATCGTCGAGGCGATGAAGGTGTTGTAGAACTGGCCGCGGGCGCCCGACAGGAGCTCGCTCCAGGCCGTCAGCGTCGGGTCGAAGTCGACAAATGGAATATAGGTCGGCCCGCCGACGACGCCGAGCGGCGACTTGAACGAGGTGATCGCGACCCAGTAAAGCGGAAAGAAGGTGAAGGCCAGCCAGAGCAGGCAGCCTGCGAGCGCCCACCAGCGGCCGGATCCTTTGAGGTCACGCACGCTCATTTGTGCTTCTCCAGATAGGGCTTCAGGATGGCGAGATAGACGAGCCCGATCACGGTAATGACGATCAGGAAGAGGAAGGAGAGGGCGGAGGTGTAGCCGAGGTTGAACTTCTTGAAGCCCTCCTGATACGCGAACAAGGTCAGCGTTTCGGTCGAAATGCCGGGCCCTCCGCCTGTCATGACGAACACCGTGTCGATGATCTTGTAGCTCTCGATGAGGCGGATGAAGACCACGGCCACCGAAATCGGCAGCATCATCGGGAATGTGATCCCCCAGAACTGTTGCCAGGGGCTGGCATTTTCAAGCGCGGCAGCCTCGTAGACGTCCTCGGGCAGGGTTTGCAACCCGGCAAGAAGCATAAGGATGACGAAGGGTGTCCACTGCCACACTTCGACGGAAATGATGGCGCCGATAGCCCATCTGGTCTGCGTCAGAAACGGCAGGTTGGGAAAACCGAAGACGGTCATCAGCTCATTGAGCGGGCCCATCGTAGGATTGAGGATCTGGCGGGCAATGAGTGCGACGGCAACGGGTGCTACAAGCATTGGCACCAGGAAGCTGACCCGAAACAAACCTTCGCCGGGCACCCGACGGTTAAGCGCCAGCGCCACGGAAAAACCGATGACATACTGCAGCGTCACCGCCACAAAAGCGATGATCGTCGTCGTCCAGGCGACATTCCAGAAGCGCGGATTCTGAAGCAGTTCCGTATAGTTGCCGAAGCCGACGAAACGCGAGGGAATCGGCGGCACGAGCCGCAGGCTCATGAAGCTGGTGGTCAGCGAATAGATCAGCGGGAAGATCGAGATCACCAGCACGATCAGCAACGCTGGCCAGATGAAGAAGTGTTTGATCGGGTCGTTGCGGGTCATGCTGCGCCTCCTTTTTGGAGAAGCGCCTCGATTTCTTCGATCTTCGGCATGGCAGGCGCGGTACCCCGCCGCGTCACCGCAATACCAGCGGTCGCGCAGCCGAAACGCACGGCCTCGACCGGACTAGCGCCCCGCGAGAGCGCTGCCGAGAAGCCACCGACAAATGCGTCGCCGGCGCCGGTGGTATCGATGACGGCTCCCGACGAGATCGCCGGAACATGAACCGATTGCCCGGCCGTATGATAGAGCACACCGCGACCACCCAGGGTGATCAGCGCGGCTTTCACGCCCTTGGCAAGAAAGGCGTCGCCAGCCCGTCTGGCGTCGTCGAGCGTGTCGAGCGGAAAACCGACGATGGCGGCTGCTTCGGTTTCGTTTGGCACGATATAATCACAGAGCGGATAGATCGTGTCTGGAAACGGCTCGGCCGGCGCTGGATTGAAAACAGTGGTAACGCCGGCCGCATGGGCGATTTCGAGGGCGCGCTGCGCCGCTTCGGCCGGTTGTTCCAGCTGGGTCACGAAGACAGCCGATTGCTCGATGGTTTGGCGTGCCGCCTCGACATCGCCAACGCCGATGGTGCCTGCGGCACCTGGATAGACGATAATCGCATTGTCGCCGTTACCATCATTGACGTAGATGAAGGCAGCGCCGGTCGGCATATCGTCCATCTGCACAACCTTCGGCGTCACGCCTGCTTCCGCATAGGTCTTCAGCGCCATGTCGCCAAACGTGTCGCGGCCGATCTTCGAGATGAAGGAGACTGTTCCACCGGCGCGGGCAGCAGCGACAGCCTGGTTGGATCCCTTGCCGCCCGGCCCCACTGCAAAACCGGTCCCGGTGATGGTCTCGCCAACGTTTGGCATGCGCTTGGCCAGATAGGCCGTGTCGGCGACGAAAATCCCGAGGATCGAAACACCCACCTTCATTATCGTTTCCCCTCAAACGGCTTCCGGCGGAATCACGCCTTTGGTGAAAAGGAAGCAGCCGTAGAAGCGGTTTTCTCCCGTGGTGATGACGCAATAGGCCCTTTTGGCTTCCTCATAGAAGGCGAAACGCTCGATGCCATACATCGGCGCCGGCTTGCCCTCGGCGCCGTCGATAACGGCCTGGACTTCCTGCTGCACGGGAGGGATCTCGTCCGGCGCGCCCATGATTTCCATTCGCCCGGCAGACGGCTGCAGCGGCGTATCCAGCGGCATTACCGAAAGAATAGCGTTGATGGCGCGGGCAGCAGACACATTGTCTATCCGCAACAGCTTGCCGAGCATCGTTTGCCGGGCAATGGAATCCGAAGGAAAATTGGTGTCGGAAACGACGACCGTGTCGCCATGCCCCATGGACCGGAGCGCATGCAGCACATCCGCATTCAGAGCCGGATCGATATTCTTCAGCATGAAAATCCTCCCTTAGTTGCACCATTTCGCAGCACCCCGTGCCGCAAAACAGAGCCCATAACCGCAGCTCCTTTACAGCTCTGCGATTCCCTCAAATTCCGTCGTTCTCGCCTGCCGGTGCGGTTCTCCTCCCGCCCGGATGACCAGAGTTGGAGCCCTTATTCTCCGTAGGGGATCCAGATATTCTTCACATCCACAGCGCGGCGAAGGTATAGCGCGCCTTCGGCAGCGGCTCTGTCCATCCAGTCCGTCGCCTTGCCATTGTCCACGAAGGTTCGCTTGAGATTGCCCGACGACAGCTTCTCCACCGTCGTCGAAAGTTCTGCCGAGCCGAAGGCCCACAACGCATCAACGTCATTGTGCGCGGCAAGGATCTTTGCCAGTTCGATCGCCGACCCGGTGACGATATTGACGACACCGGCAGGCACATCCGACGTTTCCAGGACGGAATAGAAATCCGTAGCCGAAAGCGGGAAGGGCTCACTCGGCACCGCGACGACACGATTGCCGGCGGCAATCAACGGCGCAACCAAACTGATAAAGCCGAGCAGCGGCGCTTCCGGCGGGCAAATGACGCCAACGACGCCGATGGCTTCCGGCATGGCCAGGGCAACGCCGCGAAGCGGCGGCTGGTGAATGCCGCCTTCATATTTGTCCGCCCAGGCTGCGTAGGTGAAGAGACGCGAAATCGCGGCGTCGACCTCGGCGTTTGCATTGGCTGCGGAAGCTCCGGTCATCGCTGTTATCCGCGCGGCGAACTCGTCGGCGCGGCCACTGAGGTTTTCGGCGATGTAATAGAGAATCTGGGCGCGGTTATGAGTGGTCGCATTCGACCAGGCGGAGGCGGCCTGTGCGGCAACCACCGCATTGCGGATGTCCTTGCGGTTGCCTTCGCCGACCTCCCCGATCGCCTTGCCCTTGGGCGAGGCGATGACACGGGAATAATTGCCGTCCGGGCGTGCCTGCTTGCCGCCGATGAAGAGCTTTGCCGTCCGGTCGATGGTTGGCAGGGCAAAATCGCCGGCAACCGGCTTTACTTGCAAAAGTGCGGGCATTGCTGCACGGGCCTTGCGACCGACCCAAGCCTTCGGCTTCAGATATTCATAGCAACCTTCGCGGCCGCCTTCGCGGCCGAATCCGGATTCGCGCTTGCCGCCAAAACCGACAGCGGCATCGAAAAGATTGGTGGCATTCACCCAGACCACGCCGGCTGCGAGCTTTGCCGCCACGTTCAGCGCCAAGCCGATCGTCTCGCTCCAGACGCTGGCGGCGAGGCCGTAACGGGTGTGGTTGGCAAGCTGGATGGCCTCTTCCGGTGTGCGGAAAGTCATGGAGACCGCAACCGGCCCGAAGATTTCCTCGGTCGCGACGATCGATGTCGGCTGCACGCCGCTCAGAAGCGTCGGCGGGTAGAAGCTGCCACCCTTCGGCAGGTCGATCTTGGCCTGATGCAGTGTCGCGCCTTCTGAAACTCCCTTTTTCACCAGCGCTTCGATACGCGTCAATTGGACTGGCGCTATGATCGCACCCATATCGATGCACTTGTCCAAAGGCTGACCGACCCGCAATGTCTCCATCCGGCGCTTCAGCCGTTCATGGAAAAGATCGGCAATGCCTTCCTGGACCAGAAGCCGCGAACCGGCGCAGCAGACCTGTCCCTGGTTGAACCAGATCGCGTCGACTACGCCTTCCACGGCGCCGTCGATATCGGCGTCGTCAAAGACGACGAAAGGGGACTTGCCGCCGAGTTCCAGCGTCAGCGATTTACCGCTACCCGCGGTGCGCTCGCGAATAACGCGCCCGACTTCGGTGGATCCGGTAAAGGCAATTTTGTCGATATCCTGGTGCCCGACGAGCAGCGCGCCTGTTTCGCCTTCTCCCGTCACGATATTGAGTACGCCCCCCGGAAGGCCCGCCGCGGATGCCAGTTCGGCAAAGAGCAGTGCCGTCAGCGACGTGAATTCGGCAGGCTTCAGGATCACGGTGTTGCCGAGCGCCAAAGCCGGCGCCACTTTCCAGGCCAGCATCAGGAATGGGAAATTCCACGGGATGATCTGGCCGACGACGCCGACCGGCACATGATCGGCAAATTCCGTGTCCTGGATCTGCGCCCATCCAGCGTGATGATAGAAATGACGGGCCGCCAGGGGCACGTCGAGATCGCGGGTTTCGCGGATCGGCTTGCCGTTGTCGATCGCCTCGACCACAGCAATCAGACGCGCGTGGCGCTGGATCATCCGGGCAAGCGCATAGAGATGGCGCGCCCGCGCATGGCCCGGCAATCGCGCCCATGATGCCTGTGCCTTGCGGGCAGCAGCAACCGCGTTGTCCACATCCGCCGCGCCGCCGTTCGCGAGCTTCGCCAGGACCTTGCCGGTGGCTGGCTCGAACGTGTCGAAGTTCTTACCCGACGCGGAGGGCACGAACGCGCCATTGATGAAGTGACCGAAACCGGAAGCGTGGCGCGCTAGCCAGTCGCGAGCTTCGATATCGGATTCAGGGGCAGGGCCGTAGGACATTTCGTCGAAATACTTTGCAACAGTCATCTGGATCATCCAATCGGGTGTCTGTTGAGGGCCGAATAGGCACCGGTGACGTGATGCTCCAGCTGCCGCTCGATATCCGCAAGCAAGCTTGATGCACCGATGCGGAAGAGATCGGACTCCAGCCACTCGCGTCCCAGTTCGTCCTTCATCAGGAACTGGTAGTTCAACACGTCCTTCGCCGCGGAAATGCCTCCGGCCGGCTTGTAGCCGATCTTGATACCAGTGCGCTCCTGATAGGCGCGGATCGCCCGCAGCATGGTCAATGTCACGGCCAGCGTCGCATTGACGCCTTCCTTGCCGGTCGAGGTCTTGATGAAATCGGCTCCCGCCATCATGCAGACCAGCGAGGCCCTGGTGACATTGCGGAGCGTCTTCAGGTCGCCGGTCGCCAGAATGGCTTTAACATGCGCATCACCGCAGGCGGCGCGATATTCTTTCATTTCCTCGTAGAGTGCTGTCCAGTTGCCGGTCAGCACATGCTCGCGGGTGATGACGATGTCGATTTCCTTTGCGCCATCGGCAACTGACGCCTCTATTTCCTTGAGCTTGAGGTGGTGCGGGCTGAGGCCGGCAGGGAAACCGGTCGAAACCGCGGCGACCGGAATGCCGGAATCTCCGAGCGCCTCGACCGCCGTTGCAACAAAACGATGGTAGACGCAGATGGCGCCGGTGGTGATCGAACGCCCGCTCATGCCAAGGGAATCCAGAATGTCGGCGCGTATCGGATTCATCGCCTTCGCGCACAACCGCTTGACGCGTTCGGGGGTATCGTCGCCGTTCAACGTCGTCAGGTCGATGCAGGTCACCGCCTTCAGGAGCCAAGCCGCCTGTGCGTCCTTTTTGACGGTCCGGCGTCCGGGAAGCGAGGCTACGCGGCGCTCTGTAGCAGACAGGTTGACTCGGGTATCAAGCACCCACGACAGATCGAGTTCCATACCGGCATTGCGCGGCCGGTTATGGGTGCCGTCCGGCAATCGCGAAGGGGCTGCGTGATGCGCCGCGTTTGCCGCATTGTGAACAGCAACGGTTTCCAAATCGAATCCTCCCGACCAGAGCGTGAAAGTCTTGTTGCCATCAGTGCAGACGCACGAAGCGGAAGTTTCACGATTGGATCACATGTGATTTTTTTTTCACTGTTTGTGAGGTTTGCATCACCGCGCTGCTGCGTCAAGTTTAGATTTCAGTAGGCGGGGAAAAATGGGGACTTCTCAGTCGAAATTGTTCATGCCGTTTTCAGTGATGACCACGTCGAACGACTTCATGTCGCTGAAAAAGGCCGGCTTGAGCTTGCCGATTTTGCTGCTGTCGGCGAGAAGAATATTCTTTTGTGCCCGGGACATCGCCTTTTTCTTGATCTCCGCTTCGTGAAAATGCGCGCAGGTCGCACCACGTCGGGAATCGACACCGGCTGCAGAAAGAAATGCCACGTTGATCACAAGCTGATCGAGCATTTCCAGCCCCGACGCCCCGGAAAAGCTCGCCGATGCGGGATGGTAAAGACCACCGAGCATAACAAGGCGAACGTTAGGTTTTCGCGTCAGGCGATCGGCGACATTCATGGCGTAACAGATCGCCGTTATGTGAATCTGGTCTGGGAGGAGATCGACCAGATAAGGTAACGTGGTGCCGCAGTCGAAAAACACCGTATCGTCATGGTGAATGTAATCAACGGCTTGTGTGCAAACTTGCCGTTTTGCAGCTGCATGACTGTCGGCTGCCGCGGAGATTTCGTAGGGATCGGTTTCCGCTTCGATAGCCGGAACGATATGGCCGCCGAGAAATGCGAATCGGTCTGCATTGGCGCTGACATCACGCCGAACCGTCATCTCCGAGACGCCCAGGATCTCGGCAGCATTCTTGATGTGTAGAATGCGATGTTGTGAAAGGGCCTCGGATAAGACTGCTATACGCCGGCCCCTGCGACTATCCATATTGGATGTCTCCCTTATGTTTACACCGGATAGTGTTCTGATCAAAATTTAACAAGGGACTGCCATTCCCATCTCGTTTGCCACTCGATCCCCGATTCAGCATCTGAGCTATGATACAGCTTCTGCACCAGCCGGTTGCGCGAACAAACCACATCATCTCAATTTTATAGCGAAGCCCCGGAATTTGAAATGAGAATCTGTGACTGATATTCCATTTTGTGTAGGAATAGTCACAAAATCGCATCGGCGGGGCAGGACGGTAACAAGGAGATCGACAATCTAGGTCGGCGGAGGCGACTTCGTCAGCCCCTGGTCGGGCGACCTTCCGACCAGAGGCTATCCTTGCGATGGCTTAGAATATTTCTGACTGCGTCTGCTAGTCGCCGGCTTTCCTCGCTGCCGTTTCGATCACATCAGCGACCTTTTCCGGTTGGGATGCGAAGACGGCGTGGCTTGCCTTTATTTCAGTCACGTCGCTTCCCGCACGTTTTGCCATGTCGCGTTCCAGCTCGGGGTTGATGGAGCGATCCTCGGTGGCGACGATCGACCAGCTTTTCTTCGACCGCCATGCAGCCTGAGTGATCTTCGCGGAGAATGCCTGCTTTGCGGCGAAGACCTGTGACTTTGCCATGAAATTGGCTTCGGCTTGCGGAAGGTCGGCTGCGAAATCCGCGGCGAAGGCGCCCGGATCGAGATAGAGATATTTGCCGTCCTTCGTTTCCTTTATATCCATGCTGCCGGCGGGCTTCGAGCTGGCGAGGCTTAGCAGGCTTTCGCCCTTGTCGGGCTGGAATGCCGCGACATAGACCAGGCCCGCGACCGCGGGATCGTTGCCGGCTTCGGTGATGACCATGCCGCCGTAGCTGTGTCCGACGAGCAGGACCGGTCCGTCCTGAAGGTCGAGAACCCGCTTGGTCGCCGCCACGTCGTCGTCGAGCGAGGAAATGGGCTGCTGGACGATGGTGACGTTGAAGCCGCGTTTCTCGAGAATGTCCGTCGCCTTGCGCCATCCCGAGCCGTCGGCCAGCGCGCCGTGGACGATCACGATGTTCTTGACCGCGGCAGCCTCTGCTGCGAACGCGATGGCGGTGGTGGCAAATGCAAGCGCTGCAGTGAAAAGAAGACGTTTGTACATGACTGTCACTCCTTTGGTCATTGTTGATGATCGGGATATCGATGCGTTTCAGGTTCAGCCGAATGTGAAGGCGTAAGCCTGCACGCCGGGATCGAGGAAGCGGATCTCGAAGTTGCGGGCGGCGACCGTGCCGGACTGGCGGACGAGTTGATAAAGCCTCGTCGCGGTCACGGTGCCATTGCCGTCGGCATCGATGTCGGAGCCGTGGTCGGGTCCTGGCGCCTTGCCGTCGATCTTCACCTGGAAGCGGATCGGCTTGTCGCCGGCGCCGGGACCAAGAACGAGATGCAGATCGCGGGCGCTGAAGCGATAAGTGATGCCGCCGCCCGGCTGATCAAGCGTCGCCTGATCCCGGCCGACGGTCCAGGTTCCAGACAGGCCCCAGCCATTGAGGCCGGGTTCGGCGATCGAATAGTTTTTCGCCGTGTCGGCCTGCAGCCCTTCCGGAGAGGCGAAGTTCGCCGCCTGTTGGTAGCCGAGATAGGTTTCGCCGGAGCGGATATTGCCGAGATCAGGACCTGCTTCCACGCCCTTGGCATCCGGCACGACCGGCGCACTTGCCGTCGTTTGGCTGCCGGCTTCGCGCAGCAGGTCCTGAATGGCCTTTTCGGTCCTGTTGTAATTGCCTTCGCCGAAATGGTGGTAGCGGATCTGGCCCTTGGCATCGATCAGATAGGCGGCAGGCCAGTAGCTGTTTTCGAAGGCGCGCCAGATGCCGTAATCATTGTCGATCGCAACGGGATAGCCGATCTGGAAGTCGCCGATCGCCTTCTTGACGTTGTCGATCTTCTTCTCGAAGGCAAATTCCGGGGCGTGGACGCCGATCACCACGAGACCCTGATCCGCATATTTTTCGACCCAGGCCCTGACATAGCGGATGGTACGAATGCAGTTGATGCAGGAATAGGTCCAGAAGTCGACCAGCACGACCTTGCCTCGCAGCTGTTCCGTGGTGAGAGGCTCAGAGTTCAGCCATTCGACCGCGCCGGCGAGCGAAGGGGCGAGGCCTTCGACGGGCAAGTCGCTACGAAAGGGCTTCTTCACGCCGGCTGCGGCGATCATCACCTCGTTGCTCGCCAGCTCGGAAGATGCGCCGCTGAGCGGCTTTGCATGCAGCCTGTCGAGCACGGCCTGTTCCAGCGATGCGGTGCTGGCGTAGGACAGCCGGGCGAGCAGGCTGGTGTCGAGGCCGAGCGCGATGATTGCGACGCCCGCCAGCACGGCAGCGCCGAGCCCCTGACGAATCCTGTCGCCAACGCCGAGCGAACGCTTCATGGCGGTGAATATCCGGCCGCCGACAAGCAGGGCGACGGCAAGCGAACTTGCAGCACCAGCGGCATAAGCGATCAGCAGGAAGGTCGTCTGCAGATTGGCGCCCTGTAGTGCGGCTCCGGTCAGCACAAGGCCGAGAATCGGACCGGCGCAAGGCGCCCAGAGCAGTCCGGTGGCAACGCCGAGAAGAAGCGCGCTCTTGACTGTCGTGGTGCCGCGCCCGCCGCCGGTGGCGTTCACAAGATTGTTGCCAAGGTCGACGACTGGCCGGGCAAGCGTGCTTGCGAAACGCGGCGAAAGCAGACTGGCACCAAAGAGCGCAAGCAGGACAATGGCGGCAAGGCGGCCATATTCGTTGGCGCGAATGGCCCAGCTACCGCCGACTGCGGCCAGTGTGGCGACCAGTGCAAAGGTGGCGGCCATGCCCGCCAGCATGGGCAGCGTGCTTCTGACGAAGGGCTGTCCGGCGCGGGCGAAGACAAAGGGGAGGATGGGCAGGATACACGGGCTGAGGATCGTCAGCGCGCCTCCGAGATAGGCAATGATCAGAAGTGTCATCATCGTTTCCTTTGAAACCGATTGATCGGGCTCTGGACGGCGATGGAGCCTGAACCAGCAACGGCGGGGATATGGCCGGGCGGACGTATCCCCGATGTGTCGGGTTTGGCGGGGAAATGTACCGAACTATTGCGATGAGGCGCTGACGATACAAAGCGATACAAACTACCGTCCCGGCGTGGGCCGCGGCGAAATGTCTGCTGCCGGTGCGATGCTTTGCTCGGTCGCCGCGATTGTATCAGAATGTATCCTCACGGCCGGAAGCTACATCCGTATTCAAAAACCGGAGACTTGCGACATATGGTCGATACAAGCGCCGCGTCATATTCGCACTGTGATCCATTCGACAGGAGAGACCAATGTCAGAGCAAATCAACCATCACCGCCGCCGTTTCTTCGGCATGACGGCAGTCGCCCTTGCGGCCGTCGAGTTCGGCGTGGCCGGCATGGCCGCCGCCCAGTCGCCCACGACGGCCGCATCGGTGCCAGCTATAAAGCCTGGGACCAACACGTCCTTTGAAGCGCTGAAACAGGTCAAGGCAGGCGTGCTCGATATCGGTTATGCCGAGGCGGGAAAGGCGGATGCCCCGGTCGTATTGCTGCTGCATGGCTGGCCCTATGACATCTATAGTTTCGTCGATGTCGCGCCGCTGCTTGCTTCGGCAGGTTACAGGGTGATCGTGCCTTATCTGCGCGGTTACGGGACGACCCGCTTCCTGGACGATCAGACGCCGCGCAATGGCCAGCCGTCAGCGCTCGCCGCTGATATGATCGCGCTGCTCGATGCGCTCGATATCGAGAAGGCCGTCATTGCCGGCTACGACTGGGGCGGGCGGACCGCCAATATCATTGCGGCGCTCTGGCCCGAGCGCTGCAAGGCGATGGTATCGGTGAGCGGCTACCTGATCGGCAGCCAGGAGGCCAACAAGAAACCGCTTCCGCCCAAAGCCGAACTTGCCTGGTGGTACCAGTTCTATTTTGCCACCGAACGCGGCCGTCTGGGATACGAGACCAACACCCATGATTTCGCAAAGCTCATCTGGCAGACGGCTTCGCCGAAGTGGAACTTCGACGATGCGACATTCGACAGATCGGCCGCCGCCTTCGCCAATCCTGACCACGCCGCGATCGTCATTCACAATTACCGCTGGCGCCTGGGGCTTGCCGAAGGCGAGGCCAAGTATGATGCCTACGAGACGACGCTTGCCACAACGCCCATCATTTCGGTGCCGACCATCACTATGGAGGGCGATGCAAACGGTGCGCCGCATCCGCAGCCTTCCGCTTATGCCGGAAAATTCTCCGGCAAATACGAGCATCGGACGATCGGCGGCGGCATTGGCCACAACCTGCCTCAGGAAGCGCCGCAGGCTTTTGCGCAGGCGGTCATAGACGTCGATCGTTTCTAGGTCGACGATGCCGGTTGCAGCGCCTCGTTGCTCCGGCCAGCGGAATATGCGTAGGTCGCGTCTGTCGCTTCGGTCAGGAACGAAGCGACCGGCGCGGCCGCTTCTATCGATAAGGAACAGGGAAATATGGATCATGTCGATCACATCCTGATCGTCGATGACGATCGCGAAATCCGCGAGCTGGTCTCGGGCTATCTGCAGAAGAACGGCCTGCGCACGAGCGTTGCCGCCGACGGACGGCAGATGCGCAGTTTTGTCGAAGCCAATGCGGTCGACCTGATCGTGCTCGACGTGATGATGCCCGGAGACGACGGGCTGGTGCTCTGCCGCGAACTGCGCGCCGGCCGGCACAAGACGATCCCGATCCTGATGCTGACGGCCCGCACCGACGAGATGGACAGGATCCTCGGGCTGGAAATGGGCGCTGATGATTATCTTCCGAAGCCCTTTGCTGCGCGCGAGCTGCTCGCCCGCATCAAGGCGGTGTTGCGGCGGACGCGGATGCTGCCGCCCAACCTGCAGATCAGCGAGGCCGGACAGTTGCTGACTTTCGGCGACTGGCGGCTTGATACGGTCGCCCGGCACCTTCTCGACAGGGAAGGGACCGCGATTGCGCTGAGCGGCGCCGAATACCGTCTGCTCCGCGTGTTCATCGATCACCCGCAGCGTGTGCTCAATCGCGACCAACTTTTGAGCCTGACACAGGGCCGCGACGCCGATCTCTTCGATCGCTCTATCGATCTCCTGGTCAGCCGCCTGCGTCAGCGGCTGGGCGACGATGCGCGCGAACCGACCTACATCAAGACGGTGCGCAGCGAAGGCTATGTGTTTTCGGTTCCGGTCGAAATATCGGAGCCGCGCCGATGAAGTCGCCGATCCCCTCGCGTTCGGGCCTGATGTGGCCGAGCACGTTGCGGTCGCGGATCTTCCTGATCCTGCTGATCGGACTGGCCTTCGCCTACGGTCTGTCCTTCAGTGTGCTCTATATGGAGCGGTACATGTCGGCCAAGGCGGTGATGCTCGGCACGCTGGAAAATGACGTGGCAACATCGATTGCGGTTCTTGATCGGCTTCCGCCAGGCGAACGCGGCGACCTGCTCGACCGGCTGAGCCGCGGCAATTACCGTTTCGTGCTCGGGCCCGGTCTTCCCGGCGTGCCTGACACGTCAAGCAAGGGGGTAGAAATCTCAGGAAAGATCGAGGAGGCTATCGGGCATCGCTTTCCAATCCGTATCGAACGGATTCCTGGCGATGTGAACCGATTGCAGGCGCATCTGACGCTGAGCGACGGAAGCCCCTTGACGATCGACGTCACGCCGAAGGGCGTCATGCCGATCGCCGCGTGGCTGCCTTATGTCTTCGTCGTCCAGATGGTGCTGCTCATCCTCTGTACCTGGTTTGCGGTTCGCCAGGCGATCCGGCCGCTCGGCGAGCTTGCCGCCGCCGCCGATGCTCTCGATCCGAACAAGGACGGTCCGGCTTTGAGCGAGGCGGGGCCGAGCGAGGTCGCGCATGCGGCAAGGGCGTTCAACGCGATGCGGGACAGGATCGCCCATTATCTCGAAGAGCGCGTCCAGATATTGGCGGCAATCTCGCATGACCTGCAGACGCCGATCACCCGCATGCGGCTGCGTGCAGACATGGCGGAGGAGTCGCCGGAGAAAGACAAGCTGGTGCACGATCTCGGTGAGATCCAGCGCCTCGTTCAGGACGGCATTGCCTATGCACGCAGCGCGCACGGCAATGGCGAGAAGAGCGCCCGCATCGATCTCGCCTCGTTCATCGACAGCATAGCCTACGACTACCAGGATACTGGAAAGGCCGTCACCGTCGTCGGCCTGGTTCAGGGTGCTGCCTTCACCAAGCCGCATGCTCTTCGCCGTATCCTATCGAACTTCATCGACAATGCGCTGAAGTTTGCCGGCGCCGCCGAGATCGGCGTCGAGCGAAGCGTAGAAAACGATATCGTCATCACGATTATGGACCGTGGGCCTGGAATCCCCGACGATATGCTCGAGGCCGCCATGCAGCCATTCTTCCGGCTGGAGCAATCCCGAAACCGGGAGACCGGCGGCACCGGTCTCGGTCTTGCGATCGCCCAGCAGCTGACGGCCAAGATCGGCGGGTCGCTCCGGCTCTATAATCGCGCCGGCGGCGGCCTGGCCGCGGAAGTCACCATCCATTGACGTCGGGGGTCGCCGCAAAATCTCGCCAGGTTTTGTATGCGAAGATGTCCTGGATACCGGATGCTACTTTTTGTGACATTTGGGGCGTTTTCGGAAACATGGCCGATATATCCGTCGGTCAAACCACACTCCGTCAACCCGGCCGCGCCGCGGCCAGTCGCATGCAGCGACGCAACACAAGGAGTGTTCCATGACGAAGATCGACAAGGTTCTCTATACCGGCAGGACCCACACGACGGGCGGGCGCGACGGCGCATCGCACAGCGACGACGGGCATCTGGATATCAAGCTTTCGCCTCCGGGCAGCAACCGCGCCGGGACCAATCCCGAACAGCTTTTCGCCGCCGGCTGGTCTGCCTGCTTCGTCGGCGCGATCGGCATTGCTGCCGGCAAGCTGAAGGTCAAGCTTCCTGCAGATGCCGCCGTCAACGCCGAGGTCGATCTTGGGGCGACCGGCGGCGACTATTTCCTGCAGGCTCGCCTCAAGGTCAGCCTGCCGGGCATCGAAGCGGATCTGGCAAGGGCGCTTGTGGATGAAGCGCACCGGACCTGCCCCTATTCGAAAGCAACCCGCGGCAATATCAATGTCGAATTGAGCATTGCCTGACGGATGGGATCGATCGCCAAAAGAAACATGGCGAGGCCGGTCGGGCCTCGTCGATGGAGGATCCAATGAGACTGATGATCATCTGCTTTCTGGGTGCGGCGATTTTTGCAGCGCGCTGCATCTACGATGTAAGCTCACAGGAGCCGTCGCCGCTTGCCGGCCTCGTGACGGCGGCATCCGCAGCTTTATCCTTACGGGAGCAACCGCCGCTCCAGCTGCTCTTTTAGACTCACCAGGGAGAAAGATAGTGAAACTCTATCAGAACGAAATTTCCTCGGCGACATCTCGAGTCCGCATCGCACTCGCCCTGAAAGGACTGACGGCCGAAGCGCTGCCGGTGACCATCCTCGGCGAAAATGCTGAGAGCCGGCAAGCCGGATATCGCAGCGTCAATCCGCAGGGGCTCGTGCCCGCCTTGCTGACGGATAGCGGCGTCCTCCTCACCCAATCGCTGGCGATCGTCGAATATCTCGATGAGATAAAGCCTGAACCGCCGCTATTGCCTGACACCGCGGAAGGCCGGGCGCAGGCGCGGTCGATCGCGCTTGCGATCGCAGCCGAGATCCACGCGCTGCTGCCGCCGCGGATCGGTCTGCATCTTCGCGCCACGTTCCAGGCTGATGCCGATGCCATCACCGCCTGGGATCGTCATTGGGTCGGCGAGGGAATGGCCGCGGTCGAGACGATGATCGCCGGCCGCAGGCGGGGGACCTTCGCCATCGGGGATCAGCCGAGCATTGCCGACATCTTCCTCTTCCCGCAGGCGATCAGCGCGAGGCGCCTCGGCTTCGATCTCGCCCGATGGCCCAATATCGCCGAGATTGTCGCCAGGCTGGAGGCGATACCGGCTTTCCGGGATAATGCGCCGACACCGAGACGATGATGCAATCGATGAAGAAGCGGCCGCAGGTGGTTGTGACCGCTTCGCTTCTCGTGTTCGGATGAGAGATCGCCCTGACGGTCTTTCGGCCGCTTTTAGCGATCGACCCTTGCCTGCAGATGTGGGGGATAACGATCGCCTGCCACCTTGATCGTGGCGAGCGCGCTTTCGATGCTACGGAGATCTTCAGCCGTCAGTTCGACCTCGGCGGACTGGATGTTTTCCTCGAGGCGGTGCAGCTTGGTGGTACCGGGGATCGGCACGATCCAGGGCTTCTGCGCCAGCAGCCATGCGAGAGCCACTTGCGCGGAGGTTGCCTTCTTGCGGGCGGCGATTTCTCCGAGACGATCGACGAGCACCTGGTCGGCCTTTCGCGCCTCCTGAGAAAAGCGCGGCACGACGTTCCGGAAATCCTTGCTGTCGAAGGTGGTCGTTTCGCTGATCGCGCCAGTGAGGAAGCCCTTGCCGAGCGGGCTGAAGGGCACAAATCCGATGCCGAGTTCTTCAAGCGTCGGCAGGATTTCCTGCTCTGGTTCGCGCCACCACAGCGAATATTCGCTCTGCAACGCCGCCACCGGCTGGACGGCATGGGCGCGGCGGATCGTCTGGGCGCCCGCCTCCGAGAGGCCGAAGTGCCTGACTTTGCCTTCCGCGATCAGCGCCTTGACCGTGCCGGCGACATCCTCGATCGGAACATCGGGGTCGACACGATGCTGGTAGAAGAGATCGATGACATCGGTCTTCAAACGCTTCAGCGCCTGGTCGGCCACCGCGCGGATCTGCGGCCGCTCTGGCCGCCATTGGCATCGAAATTGAAGCCGGATTTCGTGGCGATCACCACCTCCTTGCGGAACGGGGCGAGGGCCTCTCCCAGAAGCTCTTCGTTCTTATAGGGGCCGTAGGCCTCGGCCGTGTCGAAGAAGGTCACGCCGCGTTCAAATGCCCGCCGGATCAGTGCGGTCGCTTCCTGAATATCTGTCGCCGGGCCATAACCGTAACTCAGCCCCATGCAGCCGAGACCGATGGCCGAGACTTGAAGTCCGCTCTTTCCAAGTTCACGCTTCTGCATAGACGTTTCCTTTTCTAACCTTGGTATTGCGTGTCGGTGACATGCTCCATCCAGTCGACGACCTTGCCGTCGAGCTGTTCCTGGATGGCGATATGGGTCATCGCCGTCGTCGGCGATGCACCGTGCCAATGGCGTTCAGCCGGTGCGAACGAGACGACGTCGCCGGCGCGGATCTCCTCGACGGGACCGCCTTCGCGCTGCACGCGACCGAAGCCCGATGTGACGATCAGCGTCTGGCCGAGCGGATGAGTGTGCCAGGCGGTGCGGGCGCCGGGCTCGAAGGTGACGCTGGCGCCCGCCGCTCGTGCGGGGCTGGTCACGGCAAACAGCGGGTCGACACGCACGCTGCCGGTAAACCAATCGGCCGGTCCTTTGGCCGAGGGCTGCGAACCGCTTCGTTTGATCTCCATCTTTGCCTTCCTTTCGATGTCGGGGTGGACATGTCCACTCGAGTAGCAAGGTATTAGCGCGTGTGTTTGCTCGCGATTAGATGGTATAAACGACAAGAACCCATGAGGAAATTTCATCAATGCCGCGCCCTGTCGTCAATGACCTCATCGCCTTCCTAGCCGTCGCGCGCGCTCAAAGCTTCACCAAGGCGGCGGGCAAGCTGGGTGTGTCGCAATCGGCGCTCAGCCACACCATCCGCGGGCTCGAGGAGCGGCTTGGACTGCGATTGCTGACACGCACGACCCGCAGCGTCGCGCCGACAGAGGCCGGCGAACGCCTGCTCGTCTCCATCGGACCGCGGCTCGACGAGATCGAGAGCGAGCTGGCTGCCTTGAGCGCGTTGCGGGAGAAGCCGGCAGGCACCATTCGCATCAATGCCGGCGAGCATGCGGCCGATGCCGTCCTTTGGCCCGCCTTGGAAAAGCTTCTGCCCGATTATCCCGATATCAATGTCGAGATCATCGTCGACTACGGTCTGACTGACATCGTCGCCGAGCGTTACGATGCGGGGGTGCGGCTTGGAGAACAGGTGGCGAAGGACATGATCGCAGTGCGCATCGGCCCCGACATGCGCATGGCCGTGGTCGGCGCTCCCGCCTATTTCGACACCAGGCCGAAGCCGCTGACGCCGCAGGACCTTACGGATCACAATTGCATCAATCTGCGCCTGCCGACCTATGGCAGCGTTTATGCATGGGAGTTCGAGAAGGGCGGGCGCGAGCTCAGGGTTCGGGTCGAAGGACAGTTGGTCTTCAACAATATAGCCCTGCGGCTGAACGCAGTGCTGGCTGGTCTTGGGCTGGCCTATATGCCGGAGGACTTGGTCGAGGCACATCTTGCCGACGGGCGGCTGGTGCGAGTCCTCGAAGATTGGTGCCCACCATTTTCCGGCTACCATCTCTACTATCCGAGCCGCCGGCATACGTCGCCGGCATTCGCCCTCGTCGTCGATGCGCTTCGCTATCGGAGTTAGATCGCCGACCCCAGCCTCGGATCAGCACGTCGGGATCATACGCGCTTGACCATTTGACATTCCTTCGACCGCCACTAATTCACAGTATAAACTGAAGGAAACAATGAATGAATACTGCTGTGCCTGCCATGAAAGCGCGGACCGGAGTGTCCGGTTTGGACACAATTCTGGCAGGGGGCCTTTCGCCGGGGCACGTGTTTCTCCTGGAGGGAAATCCGGGGGCGGGCAAAACAACGATTGCGCTGCAGTTCCTGATCGAGGGTGCGCGGCTCGGCGAGCAGGGGCTCTACATCACCCTTTCGGAAACCGAGAGTGAACTCCGTGCCGGTGCCGCATCGCACGGCATGGTGATCGACGGTAATATCGAGGTGTTCGAGGTCGTACCTCCGGAAAGCCTGCTGGATGCCGACCAGCAGCAGAGCCTGCTTTATTCATCAGATCTGGAACTCGGAGAGACGACAAAGGAGATCTTTGCCGCTTTCGAGCGGATTAAGCCAAGTCGCGTGGTACTCGACAGCCTGTCGGAGATAAGGCTTCTAGCTCAAAGCTCGCTGCGCTACCGCCGCCAGATTCTTGCGCTCAAACATTACTTTGCCCGGCAGGGGGCGACAGTCCTCTTGCTCGATGATCTGACGTCCGACGTGCTTGATAAAACGGTGCATAGCGTCGTGCACGGGGTTATCCATCTTGAGGAGATGGCGCCGAGCTACGGCGCTGAGCGCCGGCGGCTCAGGATCACGAAATACCGTGGGCAAGCCTTCCGCGGCGGTTTCCACGATTTCACCATTCAAACCGGCGGTGTCGTTGTTTTTCCACGTCTCGTCGCCGCCGAACATCGGTCGAGTTATGTCCGCGACGAGTTATCCTCAAATATTCCGGAACTGGACCTCCTATTAGGCGGAGGGTTGGAGAGAGGTTCCAGTACGCTTATCCTCGGTCCATCCGGTACCGGTAAGAGTACTTTCTCATTTCAATTCCTGGTCGCGGCGGTTGCGCGTGGCGAGAGAGCGGCGGCCTTCATCTTCGACGAAGAGCTTGGCCTGCTCTTTACGCGGCTCAAGGCGCTCGGAATAGATCTCGAGACGCTAAGGAGCAGTGGTCTAATTCACATCGAACAGCTCGACGCCGCTGAACTGTCACCAGGTGAATTCGCGCATCGCGTGCGCCAGTGCGTGGACAAGTCGAACGCCAAGACCGTCATCATCGATAGCATCAATGGCTATCAAGCATCCATGCCGGATGAAAATTCGCTGATCCTTCACATGCATGAGTTGCTTCAATATTTGAACAGGCAAGGCGCCAATACCTTCCTTACCGTTGCACAACATGGGCTTGTCGGCGACATGAAGGCGCCTGTCGACGTGACCTATCTTGCGGACACAGTCATACTGCTGCGTTACTTCGAGGCTGCGGGGAGGGTGCGGCGAGCGGTCTCCGTGATCAAGAAAAGAACTGGGCTGCATGAGGATACAATCCGAGAGTACCGTATCGACAGTTCGGGGCTGACGTTCGGGGATCCTCTGGTCGGGTTCCAAGGTGTGCTTCGCGGCGTTCCCGAATTTGTCACTAGCGCAGAGCCGCTCCTGTCGACTGATGGCGGGGATCGCGGCAATTCCTAACTCCGTAAAGCCGAAAGCATTGATCTATACTCCCGCCGGACGCGATGCCCAGGTGGCGGTATCGCTAATCGACGAAGCCGGCCTATCATCGATTGCGGCTGCCGACCTGAATGTCTTTGCCTCTTTACTGAACGATGAGATCGCGCTTGGCGTGCTGACCGAAGAGGCCGTTCGCTGGAGCGATTTGAAGCCGATTGCTGCCTGGGTCTCCGCCCAGCCAAGCTGGTCCGATCTACCGTTCATCGTGCTCACCACGCGCGGCGGCGGGCCTGAACGAAATCCGGCCGCTGCCAGGCTTTCCGAGGTTCTGGGCAACGTCACTTTCCTGGAAAGGCCGTTCCATGCGACCTCCTTCATCAGTATTGCGCGGACCGCGTTAAAAGGGCGCCTGCGCCAATATGAGGCTCAAGCTCAGCTCGAGGCTTTGGGCGAGGGCGAGCGACGGTTGCAGACGGCGCTTGCAGCCGGTCGTCTTGGGGCGTGGGAGCTGGAGCTATCCTCGATGGCCCTGTCTGCCTCGGCCACCTGCAAGGCAGTCTTCGGCCGAAAGCCGGACGATGATGTCACACGCGACGATCTGATCGCAAGCATCCATCCCGACGACCGGGATCTTGTGCTGGCACGCCTGCGCGAGACGATCGATACCGGACGCGACTATTCGATCGAGCACAGGACAATCTGGCCGGATGGTTCACTCCATTGGACGGAGGTCCATGCGCAGCTTTATTCCGACAGATATGGTTCCGCCAGGAAACTCGTCGGGGTCTGTTCCGATACCACCGCCCGCAAGACCATCGAGGAAAATCTGAGACGCCTCAATGAAAACCTCGAAGAGCGTGTGCGGGAACGGACGAGGGAGGTCAACGCCGCTCACCAGACGCTGCTCGAAGAAGTCGCCCAGCGTGAAAAAGCCGAGGAGCAGCTACGTCAATCGCAGAAGATGGAGGCAATCGGTCAGTTGACCGGCGGCGTCGCCCACGATTTCAACAACTTGCTGATGGTCGTTCTTGGAAATCTGGAATTGCTCGGCAAGCACGTTGCCGGAGATGCCAAGGCGACGCGTCTGGTTGAGGGGGCAGTTCAGGGTGCGAGGCGCGGAGCGGCTCTGACGCAACGTCTGCTGGCTTTTGCCAGGCAGCAGGATCTGCAGGTCAAGCCCGTCGATCTGGCCGAGCTGGTCTCCGGCATGAACGACCTGCTGCGGCGCTCGGTCGGATCCTCGATCAGCATCGAAACCAATCTGCCGACAAGCCTGCCGCCGGCCCTGGTTGATGCGAACCAGCTCGAATTGGCGCTGCTCAACCTTGCAGTCAATGCCCGCGATGCTATGCCGGACGGAGGGGCGCTGTCCATCTCGCTACGCGAGGAAAATGTTGCCGGCGATAAGGGTGGTCTCGGCGAAGGGCCTTATCTTGTCTTGGCGGTGGCCGACTGCGGCACCGGCATGGACGCGGAGACCCTGAAGAAGGCAGTCGATCCGTTTTTCTCGACCAAGGAACTCGGAAAGGGCACGGGCCTAGGCTTGTCGATGATCCATGGACTTGCCGTTCAGCTCAATGGCGCACTTCGTCTGACAAGCGAGCTTGGGGTGGGGACGACCGCGGAATTGTGGCTTCCGGCGACGGCCTGGCGAACCGAGGTGCCGGCCGAGTCGGAGGTGGTTGTTGAGCAAGCCGCATCCAAACTGAAGATCCTCCTGGTCGATGACGACGCCTTGATCGCCATGAGTTCGGTCGACATGCTTGAAGATCTCGGCCACGAGGTCGTCGAAGCAAACTCCGGCTCGCAGGCGCTGGAACTGATCAGTAGCGGTCAGCATTTCGACCTTGTCATCACCGACTATTCAATGCCCGGTATGACTGGCGCACAGCTTGCCCAGGCCGCGCGGGATATTTATCCGGCATTGCCGATCGTGCTGGCGACAGGTTACGCCGATCTTCCTGCCGGGACCGATATCGATCTTCCGAGATTGGCAAAACCCTATGATCAGGCTCAACTCGCCAAGGAAATCGCCAAAGCAATGGCAAGCGAAACGGCTCCGCTTCTTAGATCCGGCGGCGACGCAGGTGGTTCAAAGCCTCGGCTATTCAAGGCCGACGATGTCAGCGATGAAATCGGCGATGGCGCCTGTGTCGTCTAGATCGAAGACCGGCAGGGCCGTATCCGTGACGGCATGATCGGCGGCGATAGCGCAGATATGGGGATCGCTCGGCGCCAATGGTTCACGATTTGCAGCTTCCAGGCGGCGGGCCTCGATCTTCGGGATCGGCTCGCGCTTGTAACCTTCGATCAGCACGAGGTCGCAGGGGGCGAGGCGGGCGAGGATCTCCTCGAACTCAGGTTCCGGCGCACCGCGCAGCTCGTGCATGATGGCGTAGCGGGTGCCAGAGACGATGGTAACCTCGTGGGCGCCGGCCTGGCGGTGGCGGTAGCTGTCGGCCCCGACCTTGTCGATGTCGAAATCATGATGGGCATGCTTGATCGTCGAGATCCTATAGCCGCGGCGGGTGAACTCCGTCACCAGTCGGACGGCGAGCCCCGTCTTGCCTGAGTTCTTCCAGCCGGCGATGCCGAAGATTTTCGGTGCGGTCATGCGCGGAGGGCCTCCAGCCAGCGTTCCGCCTCGACGAGATCATCAGGCGTGTTGATGTTGAAGAAGGGATCGAGCAGGCTGGCGCGGGTCGGATGCAGCGGGAACGCCACTTCCGTAACGTCATGCCTTGACAGGAAGTCGCGTACGCGGCGCTTCTCGTCGGCGGCGATCCAGGCTTCGAGATCGGCGGCCAGCGTCACTGGCCAGAGCCCGAAGACCGGATGGCTGCGGCCCTCGGAGGTGGCAATGGCGATCTGCGACGAGTGCTCGATCGCCGCCGCCAGCCGGGCGACGAGATCGGCCGGGAAGAACGGGCAATCCACCGAGACCGTGACGACGTGGGTGATTGAGGGAAGGCCGGCGGCATAAACCATAGCCGCATGGATGCCGGCCATTGGTCCGGCCTTGCCGGGAAAACGGTCGGGAACGACAGGCACTTCCTCGGGGGCGGTTTCGGCATTGACGGCAACGAGCAAGGCCTGTTGCGAGAGGCGGGTCAGCACATGGTGGAGCAGGTTCTCGGCCCCGAGCATTACGCCCGCCTTGTCGCGGCCCATGCGCTGCGAACGTCCGCCGGCCAGCACGACGCCCGCTATATGAGATTTATCCAACGAGAATTCAGCCATTATCCTTCCTCAGCCATCATCTTGCTTCAGACGGGCGCGCGCGGCGCAGATTTCTGCGCGATCGGCGACACACGGCGCTTGGCCTCACGATAGAACGTATAGAGGCCGGAGGCGATGACGATCGCAGCCCCGACGAGCGTCCAGCTGTCAGGCACTTCGGCGAAGAAGAGGAAGCCGAGCAGAGAGGAGAAGATCAGGCTGGTATAGCGGAACGGCGCGACGAAAGAAATTTCGCCGGTGCGCATGGCGAGGATGACCGACTGGTAGCCGACGAGCACCAGTACCGAAGCGAGCGCGAGATGCCCAAGCGCTGCGGCGCTGACCGGTTGCCAGCCGCCGAGCACCGGAATAAGCAGCGCGCCGAAGAAGGAGGCTGATATGGCGGTGATGACGGTTATCATCAGCGAGGGAATCTCGGGACTGATGCTCCGGGTGGCGAGATCGCGGCCAGCCGTCGTCAGCACCGCGGCAACGCAGAGGAGGGCGGCGGCGGTGAATCCCTCAGGGCCGGGGCGGATGATGATCATCACGCCGACGAGGCCGACGAGGATCGCCGACCAGCGCCGCCAACCAACCGGCTCGCCAAAGAAGAGCGCCGCACCGAAGGTGACGACCAACGGCAGCGACTGCAGGATCGCCGAGGCATTGGCGATCGGCATCATGCCGAGCGCGGTGATATAGGTGACGGCGGCGAGCGCCTCGCAGATGATCCTGAAGATGATCATCGGCTCCAGCACGATGCGCCAGGAACGCAGCGCGCCCATTCTCCAGGCAATCAGATAGACGAGCAGGCTGGTGAAGAGGCCGCGCAAGAACATGATTTCGCCGGCGTTCATATAGGCGATCACCGATTTGGACAGGGCGTCGCTTGCGGAAAAGCCGGCCATCGCCAAGCTCATATAGATGGCGCCCTCAGTATTGCGTGACCGCGGCATGAAGAGATTCCCGTTACCTGTGCGCTCCTTTTAGTCGCGAAGATGCATCAAGGGAATCGGATGAATGTCACACAAAGCATAAATCGATGATGCGATGCACAGTAACGCTGACATCAACGCAGGCGTGTGAGTGGAGATCGCCGCAAATCACCGTTTTATAACGTGAATCCCAATACTTCCGACGCCGCAATCAAGGCGCCGATGGGGACGCGCCGTCGCGCTGCCGGTTCGTCCATAGGCGTTTTTCTCTTCCTGCGCGGGAAACGGGTGGCTGCACCGCCTGATGTTTGAGCATCTCAGATCTCGCAACAACGAAGGAGAAACCGATATGACACTTCTGAACGACAAGATCGCCATCATCACCGGCGCAAGCTCCGGCATCGGCCGCGCGGCGGCGAAACTCTTTGCGCGGCAAGGCGCCAAGCTCGTGGTCACCGGCCGGCGACAGGACGCGCTCGATGCCGTCATCGCAGAAATCGAGGCGGAGGGCGGACAGGCCGTCGCCATATCAGGCGATGTCAGGGACGAGGCGCTGCAGGCAAGGCTTGTCGAGACGGCGGTCTCGCGCTTCGGCAGGCTCGACATCGCCTTCAACAATGCCGGCATCCTCGGTGAGATGGGGCCGGTTGCCGGGCTGTCGCTGAAGGGCTGGCGCGAGACGATCGAGACCAATCTCACCGCCGCCTTCCTCGGCGCCAAGTACCAGTCGGCGGCGATGGGAAAAGGCGGCGGGTCGCTGATCTTCACCTCGACTTTCGTCGGCCACACCGCCGGCATGCCTGGCATGGCGGCCTATGCGGCGAGCAAGGCGGGGTTGATCGGTTTCGTGCAGGTGCTCGCCGCTGAACTCGGAGCTCAGAAGATCCGCGTCAACGCACTGCTTCCCGGCGGCACCGACACACCCGCCAGCATTACCAACGCGCCTGATGCCACGCCGGAGGTGCTCGCCTTCGTCGAGGGATTGCATGCGCTGAAACGCATGGCGCAACCCGAAGAGATCGCCAATGCGGCGCTTTTCCTCGCCTCCGACATGTCGAGCTTCGTGACCGGCGCGGCGATGCTGGCTGACGGCGGCGTTTCGATCAGCCGGACTTAAGGCGGACAAGCGAAGGTGCCGTCAGGGTCATCACTGCGGCATGTTCTTTGTTGCGGCGGGCTATGCCGCCGCAACAAAGGCATCGATCAGGCGACCTCGCGTACGTCTTTTGCCGCCTGGCGTTCGAGATAGGCGACCAGATCCTCGATGGTGACGAGGAGGAGGTTGTGGCGTTTGGCAAAAAGGGTGAGTTCGGGCAGGC
Organism: Rhizobium sp. 10PS4; assembly: GCF_032464805.1. Taxonomy (NCBI): domain Bacteria; kingdom Pseudomonadati; phylum Pseudomonadota; class Alphaproteobacteria; order Hyphomicrobiales; family Rhizobiaceae; genus Rhizobium; species Rhizobium sp. 10PS4. The sequence goes on from NZ_JAWDIW010000005.1 coordinate 168,934, forward strand.
GCGACATGGTTCCGTCGTCATTGGCGACTTCGCAGATGACGCCGGCCGGGGTCCTTCCGGCGAGGCGGGCGAGATCGACGGCGGCTTCGGTGTGGCCGGGGCGACCGAGCACGCCGCGGGGGTTGGCGCGCAGCGGAAAGATGTGGCCGGGGCGGGCGAATTCGTCAGGCTTTGTGCGATCGTCGACGAGGGCGCTGATGGTCGCGGCGCGGTCCGCCGCAGAGATGCCCGTCGTCGTGCCCTTGAGATAATCGACCGAGACCGTGAAGGCGGTTTTGTGCGATTCCGTATTGTTGGGCACCATCAGCGGAATATCGAGCGCATCGAGGCGCTCGCCTTCCATGGCGATGCAGACGAGGCCACGGGCGTGGGTCATCATGAAGGCGATTGTTTCCGGGGTGACGGCATCGGCCGCGACCACGATATCGCCTTCGTTTTCCCGGTTCTGGTCATCGACGACGACGACCATCTTGCCGCTGGCAATGGCTGATATGGCATCTTCAATTGTTGCGATAGTCATGCTGTCTGGCCTTTCAAGGGTTATGTCAGCGGACTGACATGGTCTGCTCGGCTCAATCCGTGAGCGAGCCTTCTGCCCTTGGGCGAACAAACGTCGGCCGACTCCGGGAGGGAGTGCGACTGCCCGTGTTGTCCTCTTCCATCCGGACTATACCGTCGGCTCCGGCATCTCACCGGATCTGCTGACCTTCCGACAGGAGGTGCCGGAAGCGCTCGCGGGCTCCAGGATTGCTCCTGATACCGCCGGTGGGGAATTACACCCCGCCCTGAGAACATTTCAAAGATAGGATCAAAAACAGGCGGATGGCAAGGTCACACGACCGGGCAAAAATGCAAAGCTGCCCTAACGCCGATGGACACACTGTTCACACGGAGGCGACGACCGTGTCGCCTTCCGCGCTTCGTTGGTGGTTTGATGTTTGTTTCAGGTCGTTGTCTCAAAGCCGCTGCACACTTTTGGGCGAAATGTATCAGGACATGATCAGGCCGCCGTCGACATTGATCGTCTGGCCGGTGATATAGGCGGCATCCTCGCTGGCGAGGAAGGTCACCAGGCCGGCGACGTCTTCGCCGGAGCCGGCCCGTTTCATCGGGATGCCCTCGACCCATTCCTTCATCAACTCGCCGGGGGCGTAGTTGCCGAGCAGCTTGCCCCAGGCCTGGTCGTTATAGGCCCACATGTCGGTCTCGATGATGCCGGGGCAGAAGGCGTTGACGGTGATCTTCTCAGTCGCGACTTCCTTGGCCAGGCTCTGGGTGATGCCGACGACGCCCATTTTCGAGGCGGCATAATGCGGCGTGTAGATAAAGCCGTCACGGGCCTGGCCGGAAGCGGTGTTGATGATGCGGCCGCCGCGCTTGTGCTTGCGCATTCTTGATATCGCCTCCTGGGCGCAGAGGAAGACGCCCTTGGTGTTGACGGCCATGACCTTGTCCCACTCGTTTTCGGTCAGGTCCTCGACGCGGGCAATGGTGATGACGCCGGCGTTCTGGATCGAGACGTCGACCGAGCCGAATTCCTTCTCGGCGGCATCATAGAGGGCGGTGACGCTCGCCTTGTCGGTGACGTCGCCGATGAAGGAGATCGCCTTGCCGCCTTCGGCCCGGATCTGTTCGGCAACGCCGTGAACCAGCTCCTCGTTGGCCGAGACGACGAGATTGGCGCCTTCTTTCGCAAAGCGTTTGGCGATCGCCGCTCCGATGCCGCGGCTACCCCCGGTAATGACGACGGTCTTCTGCTCAAAGCGTTTCATGCTCTTTCCTTGTCCATCGATAAACAGCAAATCTGGATGCGAACTACCATGCGATCATCATTGGGAGCTCAACTGGTTGTCGTGAATTCAGGCAGTCCTAAGCGCTGATGACGACGCCTGAGCTCTCCGTCCGTTCAATCAGCGCGAAGGGCGGGCAGACGACGATATCGCACGCCGTCGTGCCCGTTATTCCCTTCAGCGCCTCGATCTCAGCCAGGGAGGAAGCGAGATCGGTCACTTTCCCGCGGCGGCAATGAGCTTTCCCATCACCAGCAGCAGAAACCGCCGTCAACGAGAAGATCGACGCCGGTCACGAAACTCGCTGCATTCGACAGCAGGAACACCGCCGGACCTACCATCTCGTCCACCGCTGCCATGCGCTGCATCGGCGTCTGCTCTTCGAAGAGCTTGGTCTGGTGGACCATCTCCGGACGGGTGTTCATGGGCGTTGCCGTGTATCCGGGGGAGATGGTGTTGACGCGAATGCCGCGGTCGACCCATTCCATCGCCATAGACTTCGACATATGGATCACGCCCGCCTTGGAGGCGTTATAGTGCGCTTGGCTCAGCCCCCGGTTCACGATCACGCCGGACATGGAGGCGATATTGACGATGGAGCCGCGCCCATTTTTCAGCATGGCGCGAGCCTCTGCCTGGCAGGAAAGAAAGACGCCTTTGAGGTTGATATCCATCAACGTCTGATATTGGTCCTCCTCCATTTCTTCCGCTGCGTTCGCGTTCGCGATGCCCGCCGCGTTGACTGCAAGTGTCAATGGGCCGAGATCTGCCTCAGTACGTGCTATTGCCTCTCCAAGGGAAGACTTGCTCGTGACATCCGCCGCGATCTGGATCGAGCGGCGGCCGGCGGCGCGAATATGTTCAGCCGTCTTGGCCAGTCCGTCGTCGGTTCGGCGGTCGAGCAGCGCCACGTCGGCGCCGCATTGCGTAAGGCCGATGGCAATGCGCTGACCAATACCGCTGCCGGCTCCGGTAACGATGGCAACCTGGCCGCTGAGATCGAAAAGCTTCGGGGCGTTCAGAGTGATGTCGGACACCGCTCTTCCTTTCTCTGTCTGTTTAGATGGTAGCTAGCTCCATGACCGAAACGTCATTTGCCTGGTCACGATTGAGAATCCCCGCCTGCTTGCCTTGCGCAAGCACGAGAATGCGATTGGAGACTCCGAGAACTTCTTCGAGGTCCGAGCTTACGACGATGACCGCGACGCCCTGTTTGGCAAGATTGACGATGATGTCGTAGATGCCCGCTCTGGCGCCGACGTCGATGCCTCTCGTAGGCTCGTCGAGCACGACGACCTTGGGATCGCGCATGAGCCACTTCGCGATCACGACCTTCTGCTGGTTGCCGCCGGATAGGTCCGAGGCGTGCTGTTCAGCACGGCCCTTTACCCCGAACTTGGCAACTGCTTTTTCTGCAAAGGAGCGCTTGACGCGCGGCGTGATCCAACCGCCGCCGAGTTTGTCAAGATTGGCATAGATAATGTTCTCGCTGATCCGGTGCCCGACGATCAGGCCTTGCTCCTTGCGGTCTTCCGGAACCATCACGATACCCTTGGCGATTGCGTCCGCCGGATCGCGCAGCCTGAGTTCCTCGCCTTCCAGCTTGATCGAACCAGCACTGATTGGGTCTGCTCCCGAAATCGCACGCACCAGTTCGGTGCGGCCGGCGCCGACCAATCCGGCGATCCCCAGAATTTCCCCGGCCCGGACCTCGAAGGTAACGTCACGGAACGAGTTGTCCGGCGAGCTCAGCCCGGACACCTGGAGTACGGGACGATCTGTCGGAACCGGCAGGGTAGGGAACAAGCGGTCAAGCGGGCGCCCGACCATGCTCTCGACAATCGTTCGCACCGGGGTCGCGCTGTCTGAGAATTCCTGCACGCGCTCGCCATCGCGAAGAACGACGATCCGGTCGGTTATTCGCTTGATCTCTTCCATGCGGTGGGAAATGTAGACGATGCCGACACCTTGTGAGCGAAGCTTCCGAACCTGTTCGAAAAGAGCTTCCGTCTCCGCACCGCCAAGGGCGGCTGTCGGCTCATCGAGAATCAGGAGCTTTGCGTTGAGAGCCAGCGCCTTGGCGATCTCGATAAGTTGCTGATTTGCCGTGGAAAGGCCGGCGACCGTCCGCGTTGCGGGGATGTGAAGGTTCAAGCGAGCGAGCTGGTCCTGGGCCCGGCGAACCATCTGAGCGCGGTCGACGACGCCGTTCTTCATCGGCCAACGTCCGATGAAGACGTTTTCCGCGATCGACAGCTGCGGCAGAAGCTGCAGCTCTTGGTGGATCAGGACAACGCCCTTGTCGATCGCTTCCCTTGGTGTGGCCGGGGCATAAGGCTGCCCCAGCCACGTCATTGATCCTTCGGATGGTGTGCGGGACCCGGCGATGATGCCCGATAGCGTTGACTTGCCTGCTCCGTTTTCACCGAGAAGTGCAACTACCTCGCCCGGATAGACGTCCAAGCTGACATTCTTCAGAACCTGGAGCGGCCCATACCATTTGGATATGCCCCTCAGGGAAAGAACTGGATCAGTCACGGCACACCTCCTCTAGACTCGACTTCATTACGGATGGTTGGCGATGAAGCCTGCGACGTTTTCCTTGGTTGTCAGCGTGGCATCCATAAGCTGCACCGGGGGTACCTTTTCTCCGGCGACAAGCTTGGCGGCATTTTCGACCGCATCGCGGCCCATCTTCTGCGTCTGCTGGGTCGCAGTTACGTTGAAGACGCCCTTGCTGAGTGCCTCGAGAGCTGCGGTGTCGCCATCGAAGCCGCCAACCACGATCTTCTGGGAAGGATTGGCGACCTTGATCGCCTGGGCGGCGCCAAGTGCGAGGCCGTCGGCCTGTGCGAACACGATGGAAACGTCAGGATTTGCCTGCAGCATATTCTGCATGATCTGGAAGCCTTCGTCCTGGCTCCAGATGTTCGAGAACTGTTCGGCGACAACCTTGACGTCCGGATATGCCTTGAGAGATTCAGCGCAGCCCTTCGAGCGGTCGACTTCCGGCGTCGTGCCCTTCTGGCCGTGGATGATGACCATCTTCCCTTTGCCGCCGGCTTCCTTCAGAATGTAGTCGCACACGGCCTTGGCAGACGCGACGGAATCCGTTGCAAGGAAGGTATCGCCGGGTGCTCCCTCGGCGTTGCGGTCAACGTTCACGACCGGAATACCAGCGCTCTTGGCGAGTTTGACCGGAACGGTCGCAGCGGCCGCGCCGGCCGGAATGTAGATCAGCGCGTCGATTTTCTGGGTCAGGAGGTCCTGGATCTGGTTGACCTGCGTCGGCCCGTCGCCCTTAGCGTCGACGGTGATGACTTCGATGCCGCGCTTCTTGGCTTCGGCTTCGACCGATTGCTTGATCTGGTTGAAGAAGTTTGCCTGAAGGTTGGCAACGGCCAGGCCGAGCTTCTTCAGTTCCGCCGCGTGTACGGGGCCGAGTGTGAGGCCGAGCAGTGCAGCAGACGCGAGCATGGTGCGCGCTATTTTCATTGTATTTTCCTCCGTTGTTAGATGAAACCCTCGGGTATGTCCTCCCCCTCGGGGTATTGATCCGACCCAAATTCTTGGGGCGGAATTTCTGGTCCGCTGACGCGGCGGACCCCGCTCGTCAGGCGCGACGCCGACGAATGGTCTCGGCGCCGACCGCAAGCACGATGACGATGCCGATGATCACCTGCTGCAGGAACGGCGAGACGTTGAGAAGGTTGAGACCGTTGCGAAGCACACCGATGATAAGAACGCCGATCAGCGTTCCACCGATGCCGCCCGCGCCGCCGGAGAGCGACGTCCCGCCGATGACGACCGCAGCGATGGTGTCCAGTTCATAACCCAGACCACTGGACGGCTGGACGGAATCCAGCCGCGCGGCGAGCACGATTCCTGCGAGCCCCGCAAGGACGGCACTCACGACATAGACGGCTATCGTCACGAGCGGGACGTTGATACCGGCCAGGCGTGCGACTTCCGGATTTCCTCCCACCGCGTAGAGCATGCGACCTTCGGACCGGAAGTGCAGGAAGAGCCACGCGGCAAGAACAACCGCAAGCATGAGAAACACAGTGGCTGTCAACACGCCGAAATGGCGATCGATCGCTAGCATCATGAACCAGTCGGGGAATCCGACGATCTGTTGGCCGTCGGTGATCATATTTGCGACGCCGCGAGCCGCGGACATCATCGCAAGAGTGGCAATAAAGGCTGGAACCCTGAACTGCGTCACCAGAAGTCCGACGATCAGGCCCGAAACGCCCGATGCGACCAGAGCAAAAGCGATCCCGACCGGCAACGGTAGACCGGCGACGTTGGCGGTCCAGCCCATGACCATCATCGCCAGAGCAAGTGCCGAGCCGACGGAAAGATCGATGCCGCCGATCAGGATGACGAACGTCATTCCGACGGCCATGATGCCGAGAACAGTGATCTGATCGAGGATGTTGAGGCCGTTTCGAACCGAAAGAAACGTGTCTGTGCTGAGGCTCAGAAAGACGCACAGTGCGAGCAGTCCCACGAGTGGGCCGGTAGCTCCCTTGAGCTTGCTCAGCCAGGCTCCGGACGACAGCCTGTGTTCATTGATATCGAGCGCCACCATTGCTCCTCCCTATGCGTAGGCTTGTATCCGATATTTGTGCACGGTAGAATAATTATTCATGCCTGCTGGAAAATTCATTAACAACTTGCTATCCGGCTGTCAATAAGCTTTCTCGTGGCGTGTGCTCTCGCGGGCCGCTTAAGGGGCTTGACTAATCGGCCTGTTATGCAAAAATATTGATGACTGAATATTTATGCACGGAGGAATCCATGGACCCTATAGAACTTGAGCGCATCGCCCGCCAGATCCGATTGCGCGATCTCCAGGCGGTCTTTGAAGCGGGCGCCGGCCATATTGGCGGCGAGATGTCGGTCATCGACATTTTGACGGCTCTGTATTTTCGTGTGCTGAATGTCTGGCCGGATCAACCCAGACATCCCGACCGCGACAGGTTCGTTCTTTCAAAGGGGCATACGGCATGCGCGCTGTATGTAACGCTCGCAAAACGCGGCTTTATCCCGGAGGATGAGATTTCCACCTTCTTGCAGCCGCATTCGAGGCTGAACGGCCATCCAAATTGCAACAAGGTTCCTGGCGTCGAAACGAATACCGGGCCGCTTGGCCACGGTCTCCCGGTCGCGGTAGGAATGGCGATAGCGGCCAAGCTCTCGAGCGCCAAATATCACACCTACGTCGTGACCGGCGACGGTGAGATGCAGGAGGGCTCAAACTGGGAAGCGATCATGGCGGCCGCTCAGTTCAAGCTCGATAACTTGACCTTGGTCATCGATCACAACAGGTTCCAGCAGGGCGCCGCTCTGGCCGAAACCAACGATCTCGCCCCGCTTCGTCCGAAGCTTGAAGCGTTCGATTGGGAAGTCAGCGAAATCAACGGCAACAACATGAGCGAAATCGTTCCTGCTCTCGAACACCGGGGGTCAAGACCTCATTGCATCGTTGCGCATACCAACAAGGGCCATGGAATATCGTTCATGCAGGACCGGGTCGACTGGCACCATAAGGTGCCAAGTAAGGAACAATACGAAATCGCATTGGCAGAATTGTCGGAGGCACTGTCATGAACGCGCCAATAAACGCACCCAAGCTCTACGATTGCCGCGACGCATTCGCCACTACGCTTGAGCGGCTGGCAGCCGAAAACGAAACGATCGTTGCCGTCTGCAACGACTCTGTGGGTTCCTCCAAACTCGGCGGCTTCAAGACGAAGTTTGCAGAGCGCCTCGTCAATGTCGGCATCGCTGAGCAGAACATGGTGGGGGTTGCAGCAGGCCTCGCCAATGGCGGACGCATTCCGTTCGTGTGCGCCGCTGCCCCGTTTCTCACGGGACGGTCGCTGGAGCAGATCAAGGCCGATATTTCGTATTCGAATGCCAACGTCAAGCTGGTCGGCATTTCTTCGGGAATGGCGTATGGCGAACTCGGCCCGACCCATCACTCGATCGAGGATTTTGCCTGGACGCGGGTTCTGCCCAATCTTCCGGTCATCGCGCCTTGTGACCGCATCGAAACAGCTGCTGCGGTTGAGTGGGCCGCGGCCTACAACGGGCCTTGTTTTCTGCGTCTGTCTCGCGTTGGTGTCCCGGATCTGCTTCCGGAGGGTCACAAGTTCGAACTCGGCAAGGCAAATCTCCTTCGCCAGGGTTTCGACGTCACCCTTATCGCCAATGGCACTTTGACTCATCGCATCTTGAAGGCTGCCGAAATCCTCGCAGACCGCGGCATCAATGCCAGGGTGCTCAACCTCGCAACGGTTCGTCCGATCGACGAGGAGGCTATCATCGCCGCGGCGAAGGAAACCGGAGCGATCGTCACAGCCGAAGAGCATTCGATCTTTGGCGGGCTCGGTTCCGCGGTAGCCGAAGTGGTGGTCGACAATGCTCCAGTCCCGATGAAACGTCTCGGAGTTCCTGGCGTCTACGCTCCGACCGGTTCGGCAGAGTTCCTGCTCGACGAATTCGGGATGGCGCCGTCCGCAATCGCCGACGCCGCGCAGTCGCTGATCAGGCGCAAGTAACTGGGATCACGTGATCAGCCCCGACGCTTTTTGTCGTCCCGGCTGCCGTCTGATCTGGGGAGGATAGAATGCGGGCAATTCTGGCAATTGACCAGGGCACGACCAATTCAAAGGCAGTTCTCGTTTCCGAAAAGGGAGAAATTGTTGGCAGGGGTTCGGCTCCAGTCGGCATCGCCTATCCGAAACTAGGCTGGGTCGAACAAGACCCACGCCGGCTCTACGCATCCGTCTGCGAGGCGATCGACGCCTGCCTGAAGGCCACCCCCGACGTGGCTGTCGAGGCGGTGGCCATTTCCAATCAGCGCGAGTCAGTCACTGCCTGGGACGCCGAAACGGGAGAAGCACTTGGGCCGGTGGTAAGCTGGCAGTGCCGTCGAACGGCACAGGATTGTGAACGTCTCATTGTCGAAGGCCACCTTGACCGTGTGCAGGCGCTCACAGGCCTGCCATTGGATCCGATGTTCCCGGGTTCGAAATTCCGATGGCTGCTCGACCGCATTCCGGCCGGGCGATCGGTGCGGCTGGGAACGGTCGACAGTTGGCTCGTCCACTGCCTGACCGGCGGGCGCCGGCATGTTTGCGACGCGTCGAATGCCGCCCGGAGCCAGTTGTTCGATCTCCGGGAGCAGAGATGGAGCGAGGAGCTTGGCGAGATTTTCAGCGTGGATATCGCGCTTCTGCCCGAGGTGCTCGACAGCTCTGCCGATTTCGGCCGAACGCAAGGATTGCCTGGGGTGCCGGATGGCACTCCGATAATGGCTGCGATCGGAGACAGCCACGCAGCCCTGTTCGGTCATGGAGCATTCAAGCCGGGTGACGGGAAGGTGACCTTCGGAACCGGCTCTTCGGTAATGACGACGCTGCCGCAATTCATTCCCCCACGCAACGGCGTCACAACCACCGTCGCATGGCGTATCGAGGGAAAGCCGACTTTCGCTTTCGAAGGCAATATTCTCGTTTGCGCCGCCAGTCTCCCCTGGATGGCAGGCATTCTCGGCCTTTCGGACGTGGCGGCCCTTGTCGAACTTGCGGCAGGCGCGGAACCGGGCGGACCGGGCTTCGTGCCAGCATTCGTGGGACTGGGCGCACCCTATTGGAATTCCGACGCCCGTGCCCTGTTCTCCCAGATCAACTTCAATACGACACGTGCGCAAATGGCGCGGTCGGTCACCGACTCCATCGCCTTCCAGGTGCATGACGTGATCGCGGCCATGCGGGCACAGAGCGGCGGCGCGCTTGGCGCGCTCTACGTAGACGGCGGACCGAGCCAGAACCGCTTTCTGATGCAGTGTGTCTCGGACCTCATCGAACATCCGGTGATCCAACGCGAAGCACCCGAGGCGTCGGCTTTGGGGGCTGCTTATCTGGCGGGGCTTTCACTCGGCCTGTGGAGCGATCTCCAGATTATCGCGGAGTTGCCGCGAAACTCGCAAATCATCGAGCCTCGACCCCTGGATCGCGCGGCGCTTCTTGATACCTGGAATGATGCGCTTGTCCGCTCGACGGCCCGCGAAACAAAGGCTAAAGGTGAATAAAAATTCACTCTGGGATTAGCGATGACTCGCCTTAACGAACTCCGCCTGATCTCAAGGGTCGCCCAGATGTACCATATGGAGGGGCGGCGACAGGCGGAGATCGCACAGCACCTTCGCCTCTCCCAGGCGACGGTGTCGCGCATGCTTAAGCGTGCCGAGGCTGAAGATATCGTGCGAACCAGCGTGATCCCTCCCGCCGGCACCTACAGCGAGCTTGAGGGCGCGCTTCGCGAGAAATACGATCTGCCGGAGGCGATCGTCGTTGAGTGCACGGAAGATCGGGACGGAGCGATCATGGCCCGTATCGGAGAGGCAGCGGCTCATCTCTTGGAGGTGACGCTTGCGCCGGGGGAGATCATCGGCGTTTCGAGTTGGAGCCAGACCATTTTCAAGATGGTCGAGAACATTCATCCTCAGAAGAGCGCTCAGGCGAAATACGTCGTCCAGACCCTTGGAGGCATGGGCGATCCTTCAGTGCAGACGCATGCGACGCAGCTTACCACGCGGCTAGCACGCCTGACTGGCGCTGAGCCGAAACTGCTCCCCGTGCAGGGTGTTACGTCATCCAGAGAGGCAAAGCTTCTTATGCAGGCCGACCCGTTCGTCCGCGAGACGATGGACCTGTTCGGCAGCATAACGCTTGCGATTGTCGGGATCGGAGCAGTCGAACCGTCCGAACTTCTCGCCCGGTCCGGCAACATCTTTTCGTCTCGCGAACTGTCTGATCTCGCGGAAGCGGGAGCCGTCGGCGATATCTCTCTTCGCTTCTTCGATAAGAACGGCAAGCCGGTCAAGACGCCCTTGGACGACCGGGTTATCGGCCTTCCACTTGAGGATCTCGAACGAGTGGACCGGGTCATTGCTCTTGCCGGCGGATCCAAAAAGACTGACGCGATAGCAGGCGCGCTCCGCGTGGGGGTCATCGACATGCTTGTTACCGACAAGTTTACCGCGCAGCGATTGATCAACTGACGAGGCAGGCTGTTGCCCACCTCAATGCGCCGTCCCATCCACGATCACATGATCGTATTCCATCGAGCATTTCTCGACCCGGGCCTCGACACGGTAGATCTCCCGCAGCATCTCGGCGGTAACGACGTCGCGGGGAGTGCCGCAGGCGTGCATGCGACCGTTGGCGATGACGAGGACCTTGTCGGCGAAGCGTAGTGCCTGGTTGAGATCGTGAATGGCGATCAGCACGATCATGCCCTTGCTACGCGCTTGGCGGCGCATGAAGTCGAGGACCTCGACCTGGCGGTGAAGATCGAGCGCGCTGGTTGGCTCGTCCATCAGCATGATCTCGGGTTCGCGAACCAGCGCCTGGGCGATCGAGACGAGCTGGCGCTGGCCACCGGAAAGCGCGCCGAGATCGCGGAAGGCGATGGCGGTGATATCCAGTGCCTTCATGATCTCGTCGATGAAGCGCAGATCGCTGTCGCTGACGGCCCAGGACTGTCCCTGCTTGCGGGCAAGCAAGATGGATTCATAGACCGTCAGCACCGCGTTGGCCGAGGTATCCTGCGGCATGTAGCCGATGGCGTTTTTCGCCTTCGACCCTTCGACGACGACATGGCCCGGCCCTTTGAGGAGGCCGGTGATGCGCTTGAAGAGGGTCGACTTGCCGGCAGCGTTCGGGCCGATCACCGCCACAACCTCGCCCGATTTCATCATCGGCGTCGTCACGTCCTCGACGAAGAGCTTGCGACCGTGATAGGCGCCAACCGATTGCAACTGAAGCGCTACCACGACCGGCTCCTGTTTGAGAGGATAAGCGAGAAGAAGAAGGGCACGCCGACCAGGGCGGTGATGATGCCGATCGGAAAGACGACGCCCGGAATGATCGACTTCGAAACAATCGAGGTCAGCGACAGGAGCAGCGAGCCCGACAGGACAGAGCCCGGCAGGAAGAAGCGCTGATCCTCGCCGAGGATCATGCGTGATATATGCGGCCCGACGAGGCCGACGAAACCGATCGTGCCGACGAAGCTGACGGGGACTGCGGCAAGCAGCGAGACCACGAGCATGGTCTCCAGCCGGATGCGGCGGACATTGACGCCGAAGCTTGCGGCTTTGTCCTCGCCGAGGCGGATGGCCGTCAGCGCCCAGGCGTTGCGAGCAAAGAGCGGAAGTGCTGCCAGCAGCACGGCGAGCGTCACCCAGATCTTCGGCCAGGTGGCCTTGGTAAGGCTGCCCATCGTCCAGAAGACGACAGCCGACAGCGCCTGTTCGGAGGCGAGATATTGCAGGAAGGCGAGCAAGGCATTGAAGGTGAAGACCAGCGCGATGCCGAGCAACACCACCGTCTGCACCGAGACGCCGCGGGCCTGCGAGACGAAATGGATGAAGAGCGTGGCGATCAGCGCCATGATGAAGGCATTGACCGGCACCAGCAGGCCGGCTGCAACAGGCAGAAGCGGAACGCTGGTGACGATCGCCAGTGCGGCGCCAAAGCTTGCCGCCGCCGAAATGCCGAGCGTGAAGGGGCTGGCGAGCGGATTGGCGAGGATTGTCTGCATCTGTGCGCCGGCGACGGAGAGCGACGCGCCCACGACGATCGCCATCACCGCAACCGGCATGCGGATGTCCCAAACGACGGCCCGCACCTGATCCGAAACGGAGGAGGGGTCAAGAAGGGCGGACACGACCTCGGAAAGACTATAGCGGGCCGGCCCCCAGGCGAGATCGACGGCAAAGGACAGGCATAGCGCTGTCGTCATGGCGGCAAGGATCAGCAGCTTGCGCCGGGCGAGGGCGCGGTAGCGCTCCCTCCCGGCTTCGGCTTCGATCGATATGGCGGCGATCTCGGCCATTTTGGATTTACTTTCCCGCCTTGGCGTCGACCCAGTAACCCGGCTGGTAGGCGACCGGCAGGAATTTTTCGTGGAATTCCTTGAAGGTGGCATCGGGATCGAGATCAGCAAAGAGGTTCGGATGGAACCATTTGGCCAGTTGCTGGACGGCGACGAACTGGTAGGGGCTGGTATAGAACTGGTGCCAGATCGCATGGACATTGCCGCCGGCAACCGCCCTGGAGCTGGTGAAGGCTGGGTTTTCCACCAGCGTGTTCAGCGCCTTGCGGCTGTCGTCGAAGGTGGCGGCGGCATTGGGACCGACATTCACAAAGTCCTTGGCATTCTTGGTCTGGCTCCAGTTGGAGCCAGTGATGACGATGACGTCAGGATTGGAGGAGACGACCTGCTCGGCATTGATCGAGCCGGTATAGCCCGGCAGGAAATCGGAGCCGAGATTGCGGCCGCCGGCCCAATCGACCATCAGGCCGAAATTGTCGGGACCGAAGGTGCCGCAGCATTCGACCAGGCCTGCGGCGCGGTACATGAAGACATTCGGCTTCGGCGGATTGGCGGCCTTCAGCTTGTCGGTCACGCGGGCCATCTGCTCTTTCCAGAAGCTGGCGACGGCTTCGGCGCGGTCTTCATGGCCGAAGATCTGGCCGAGGATCTTCAAGCTCGGCTCGGTGTTGGCGAGGATATGCTCGCGGAAATCGATGTAGACGATCTTCACGCCGATGCCGTTCAGCATGTCTTCGAGTTTCACCTCGTCGGCGGCCGTCTTGTTGCCGATCGGCAGCAGCAGCACATCGGGATGAAGCTTGACAACCGTCTCGGTCTGCAATGTGCCGTCGGTCAGGTTGCCGAGGAAGGGCAGGTCCTTGCCCTTCGGAAACTTCTCGACATAGGCGTTGAAGCCGTCCTTGTCTGTGGTCCAGAGATCGTTGCGCCAGCCGACGATCTTGGCGAAGGGATCTTCCTTCTCGATCGGCGCGACGGCGTAGAGCATGCGGCCTTCCCCAAGGATCACACGCTCGACCGGCTTGTCGAACGTCACTTCGCGGCCCGCGACATCCTTGACGGTGAAGGATTGCGCCCAGGCCGAAAGCGGCATCAGGCCGGCAATCGCAGCCGCGGAGACTGCGAGCATTTGAACGAAATTCATCTGGAAATTCCCCCGATGTCTGAATAATGTCCGCAGGCATAAGAAATATGACTTTGTGAATCAAGTTATATGTTTTAGAGCCTTTCCAAACTGATCCGATGCCGGGGTGCTTCAGATGAATTCGATGAACACGAACTACTCGATCCGCGACGAAATCCGCGATTTCTGGTCGGAACGGGCGGCGACCTTCGACCAGAGCGTCGGTCATGAAATCTTTTCGGAAGCGGAGCGGAAAGGCTGGCAGCGGCTGATCAGAAAACATCTAGGCGAGGGCGAAGGGCGCGCGGCGCTCGATCTCGCCTGCGGCACCGCCGTCATCTCGCATCTGATGCATGATGTCGGCTTTGCGGTCACCGGCCTCGACTGGTCGGATGCGATGCTGGCGCAGGCGCGTGCCAAGGCGAAGAAGCGCGGCACCGATATCCGTTTCGTTTCCGGCGACGCCGAAAACACCATGGAGCCCAAAGACAGCTACGACGTCATCACCAACCGCCATCTCGTCTGGACGCTGGTGGACCCGGCTTCTGCGTTTAAGGAATGGTTCTCGGTATTGAAGCCGGGCGGCAAGGTGCTGATCCTCGACGGCAATATGGGCAAGGAAACCTGGGTCAAGGGCCTGCAGAAGCTCTGGACGAAGGTGACCGGCAAGCTGCCGGCGAGCCATATGTCGCCGGAGATGATGGCGCGGCACCAGAAGATCCGCTCACGCGTGCATTTCTCCAACCAGATGCCGGCCGAAGCCGTCGTCGATCTTCTGCGCCAAGCCGGTTTTACGGATATTGTCGTCGACCGCAAACTCGCCGATATCCATTGGGCGCAGGCGCGTAAGATGCCGTTCCTGCGGGGGCTGGAGCGGATGGTGCAGGAGCGGTTTGCGATTTGTGCGCGCAAGCCTTGGTGATGGGGATGCGGCTCCCTCTTCTCCCCAGCGGGGAGAAGGTGGCCCGAAGGGTCGGATGAGGGGGCCACTCGGCACAGCGTTGATTGCCCTTCGCTTGCGCTCAGCGCATTCGCGGCTTCGCCGCTCACCCCCTCATCTGCCCTGAAGGGCATCTTCTCCCCGCTGGGGAGAAGGGGAGTCTGCCGCACCGTATCCCGGCCCTTCGCATGGCTCAGGGCGTTCGAAGCTGCAATCGATTCACTGGATCGATTGCTCCCGCTTTGCGGGACCGCTTCTCACCCCCCCGTAACACTCATATGCCTGGCCACCGCCGGACGATTATGCGTTCGGTCGATGATGAAGTCGTGGCCTTTGGGTTTTCGGGTGATGGCTTCGTCGATGGCGGTGCGGAGGAGGGCGTCGTCTTCGGTGGCGCGCAGTGCGGCGCGGAGATCGGCGGCGTCGTTCTGGCCGAGGCACATGTAGAGCGTGCCGGTGCAGGTGAGGCGGACGCGGTTGCAGCTTTCGCAGAAATTATGGGTCATCGGTGTGATGAAGCCAAGGCGGCCGCCGGTTTCTTCGACCTTGACGTAACGCGCCGGGCCGCCGGTCTGGTAATCGATGTCAGCGAGGGTGAACTGGTCTTCGAGATCGGCGCGCAGCTTTGAAAGCGGCAGGTACTGGTCGGTGCGGTCTTCTTCGATCTCGCCCATCGGCATGGTTTCGATGACGGTCAGATCCATGCCGCGGCCATGGGCGAAGCGCAGAAGCTCCGGCATCTCGGCATCGTTGAAATCCTTCAGCGCCACGGCGTTGAGCTTGATCTTCAGCCCGGCTTTCTGAGCCGCGTCGATGCCTTCCATGACCTTGGCGAAATCACCCCAGCGGGTGATCTTGCGGAACTTGTCGGGGTCGAGCGTATCCAGCGAGACGTTGATGCGGCGCACGCCGCAATCATAGAGCTCCTCGGCGTGACGCGAAAGCTGTGAGCCGTTGGTGGTCAGCGTCAATTCGTCGAGGCCGGAGCCGATCTTCTGGCCGAGCTGGCGCACCAGATACATGATGTTCTTGCGCACCAGGGGCTCGCCGCCTGTCAGCCTGATCTTGCTGACACCCTTGGCGATGAAGGCGGAACAGAGCCGGTCGAGCTCTTCCAGCGTCAAGAGATCCTTCTTTGGCAGGAAGGTCATATTCTCCGCCATGCAATAGGTGCAGCGGAAATCGCAGCGGTCGGTGACGGAGACGCGGAGATAGGTGACCGCCCGCCCGAAGGGGTCGATCATCGGATGTGCATCCGCCGCCAGCGGCGCTGCATTGCCTATCGTTCCGACTCTGGTGTTCACCTGTATCTCCGTACTCTCTTCAATGTGGGCATATGCTATTGTCGCGTCAAGGGAAACAGCCCGCGCGAGCATGCCAATTTCAGCTTGCGCTGAAAAAGATCAGCGCCTACTCCTCGCATGAGAAGAGGACAAAATGATGAGCGATATCTGGCCGAGCGAACTTCGCGTTTCGAAAGATAGGCAGCGGCTGGTG
Organism: Rhizobium sp. 10PS4; assembly: GCF_032464805.1. Lineage (NCBI taxonomy): Bacteria > Pseudomonadati > Pseudomonadota > Alphaproteobacteria > Hyphomicrobiales > Rhizobiaceae > Rhizobium > Rhizobium sp. 10PS4. Next base: position 185,198 of record NZ_JAWDIW010000005.1, read on the forward strand.
GTGACCTTCAACGACGGCCAGAGCTTCGACCTGTCGGCCGAACTCTTGCGCGTGCTGTCGCCCTCCGCCGAGGTGCAGGGCCATGGGCCGGGGCAGAAGGTGACGGTGCCGGGCAAGCGCAATGTCGCGATCATCTCCATGATGCCGACCGGCAATTACGCGGTCCGGATCGGCTTCGACGACATGCACGATACCGGCATCTTCACCTGGACCTATCTGCGCGAGCTCGGCGAACGGGGCGCTGAGCTGTTTTCCGCCTATGAGGACGAGCTCAGGGAAAAGGGCATGAACCGCGATACGGCGGAGAAGCCGCGCTGACGCTCGCGAGCGCGCCGCTATCACTTTCAATAGACCCATAATTCCAGCCATCGGGGGGGCCATATGGCGAAAACGAACGGAAAGAACTGGCTGCGCTCCAAGGGCAGCGCCAGCAGCAACAAGGTGACCTTCCTCGAACTGTTCTTCGACCTGGTCTTCGTCTTTTCGATCTCGCAGCTCTCGCATGCGCTCGCCGCCCACTACACGCCGCTCGGTGCCGCCGAAGCGGCGCTGATGACCTTCGCCGTCTGGTGGGTGTGGATATTCACCGCCTGGGTGACGAACTGGCTCGATCCGGACAAGATGCCGGTGCGCGGGATGCTGGTGGCGCTGATGATGCTCGGGCTGCTGCTGTCTGCCTCCATCCCCGAAGCTTTCGGCGACAAGGGACTGCTGTTTGCCGGCGCCTATGTGGCGATGCAGGTCGGGCGCTCGCTGTTTGCCACCTATGCGATGACGCGCGTCGACCGCGCCAATACGCTGAATTTCATCCGCATCACAAACTGGGTCGCGGTTTCGGGGGGCTTCTGGATTGCCGGCGGGCTGCTTGAGCATGAAGCCCGGCTGACCGCCTGGGCGATTGCGCTGGCGATCGAATATGCGGGGCCGGCCGCGGGCTTTGCCGTGCCGGGGCTCGGGCGCTCGACGGCGCGGGATTGGGACGTTTCCGGCGCGCATATGGCCGAACGCTGCGCGCTCTTCGTCATCATCTGCCTCGGCGAAGCGATCCTTGTTTCCGGCCGCACCTTTTCCGAGCTGCCGATCTCAGGCCTGACCAGTCTTATCTTCGCGACCGCCTTCATCGGAACGGTCGCCATGTGGTGGCTCTACTTCCGCTTCGGTCACGGGCGCGCCGCCCACCGCATCGAGCATGATGAGACGCCGGGAAGCTTGGCGCGGCAGGCCTTCACCTATGGGCATATCCCTATCCTCGCCGGCATCATCGTCCATGCGGTTGCGGTCGAATTCATGTTCTCGCATCCGCATGAAGCAGGTGATCTCGGCATCGCCGCAGCCGTGCTCGGCGGCTCCGGCCTGTTCCTGATCGGCAATCTCTGGTTCAAGGGCGCGACCAGCGGGCGGATGCCGCTCTCGCATCTTGCCGGCTTGGTGTTTTTGATCCTGCTTGCTTTTGTCGCGCCCTTCATCGAGGTCTATCTGATGGGCATTCTGGCGACGCTGGTGCTGATCGTCGTTGCCGCCTGGGAATACCGCTCGCTGACCGGTACGGAGGCGTCGCCGACGCTGCATTAAACTCAGTCCTCGTCGCGCAGATCTTTCAGCAGCACAGTGACGATCCGCTCCATCGAATCGGCGGTCGCCATGCATTGCTCTATCGGCTCGTTCGACAGAACGCGGTCGATGAGGCCCGTCTGGATGGCCATGGCTTCCTCACTCAGCTTTCGGCCCTCTGGTGTCAAATAGAGGCGCAGCACGCGCTTGTCGCGCTCGTCATCGCGGCGAAGGATCAGACCGCGCTTCTCCATCTGCGGGAGCAGCATGCTCATATTGGAGCGGCCGACCAGCAGCTTGCGCGCCAACTCCTGCTGCGAGATGCCTTCGAAACGGTAGAGATTGACCAGGATATCGAGGTGCGGCGGCTTGATGTCGAGATCGGCAAGCGATCGAGCGAGGGATTGTTGCATAAGCTGGCAGGCGCGAGCCACCGCGATCCAGCTGCGAAAACGCGGATGATCCCAGGGAAGGGATTGATTTTTGTTCATCGTTGTACTTTATTGTTCAGTGTTGAACAGTCTTTTGGAATCCCACTATGGCAAACTTTGCGCTTGACGTCACCCGCCTCGGGTTTTCGCTGCTGCAGGCGGTTTCGCCTGACCTGGCAGGCAGAGTAGCGTTCCGGCTGTTCTGCCGGACGCCATCGGCCAAGCCGAAGGGAGCAAAGGCGAGGGCGGCGCATGCAGCGGGCGCGGCCCTACTTGCCGGCGCCGAACGCTTCACCCTCCGGCTCGCCGGCGGGCGCCAAGCGCATGCCTATCGGCTGAACGGCGGGGCGAGGGGCAAACGCAAGCGCTACCTGGTGACACATGGCTGGGGATCGAGCGCGGCCTATATGGCCGAACTCGTCTCGATGCTTTCGGCAACGGGCGCGGAGGTCGTGGCGCTCGATTTTCCCGGCCACGGCCGTTCCGGCGGGCGCTTCCTTCATATGGGGCTTGCGGTCGAGACGATCGCGGCGGCCGAGGCGCGCTTCGGCGCATTCGACGCGGCGATCGGCCATTCCTTCGGCGGTGCGGCACTGATGGTCTCGGCGGCAGGCTTGCTGCCTGGTGTGGCGCCTGTCACCACGGAGAGACTGGTGCTGATCGGTGCGCCGAGCGAGATGGGCTGGCTGTTTACCGATTTCGGCCGGATGGTCAATCTTCGCCCTGCAGCGCAAGCGACACTGGAGAACGAGGTCCATCGCGTCACCGGACGGAGACTTGAGGATTTCGACGCCGGCGAGGCGGCGGGCGTCATCGGCCGGCCGGTGCTCGTCATCCATGCCGAAGATGACAAGGAGGTGTCGTCTCTCCATGCCAGGCGCTATGGCGCGGCGGGGACGGGCGTTCGGCTTCTTTGGGCGAACGGCTTCGGCCACCGGCGCATCATCGGCGCCGCGCCGGTTCTTGCCGCGATCGCGGCTTTTCTCGGCGGCGATCGGGGCGCGGGTGAAGTACCCGACGAAAGCATCAAAAAAGATGCGGAGATCATTCCTTTTTTTGAGCTTCCGGCAAAACGCGCGGCATTGTAGCGTCCTCGCGAAGATCAAGCCGCGGCGGGACGTCTCATGAAAATCATCAGCAGCATCGAAGAGCTCAACACGATCTACGGGGCCGGACTTTCGCCGGCCTCCGTCACCAAGGTGACGAAGCAATTGACCCCGCTCTATCGGGAGATGATCGAGAGCTCGCCGTTTGCAGCGCTTGCGACCGTCGGGCCGGAAGGGCTCGATTGTTCACCGCGCGGCGATCTCGGCGGCGTGGTGCGCGTCGTCGACGATGAGACGCTGCATCTGCCGGATTGGCGCGGCAACAACCGGGTCGATTCGCTGTCCAACATCGTGCGCGATCCGAGACTGGCACTGATGTTCCTGATCCCCGGCTCGAACACGACGATGCGCATCAACGGCCGAGGCGTCGTCTCCAACGATGAGGCGCTGCTTTCAAGCTTCGAGATGGACGGCAAACATCCGCGCACCGTCGTCGTCATTTCGATCGACGAGGTCTACTTCCAATGCGCGCGCGCCGTGATGCGAGCCGAACTCTGGAATGGAGAACACTTCGCCGATCCGGCAAAGCTACCGACGCCCGGGCAGATGCTGAAGGCGGCAACCGGCGATTTCGATCAGGAAACCTACGATCGGGAATGGCCTGGGCGGGCGGCGAAGACGATGTGGTAAAACCGCCGTCATCTGTTGTGACGGCTCAGCTTTTTGACAAACCTCGCCCTTTACTCGACGTCATCCTCGGCCTTGTGCCTCTGCTGCACCGGATGCAGATGCTCGGGACAAGCTCGAGCATGATGAAAGAGGAGTTGGCCGGAGCGTCAGCAGCGTGTCGCCGTCACCGGCGACCGCGTGCGCGCAGCGCGGGAGGCCGTCACGTCTTGTAGATCAGCCAGCTCTTGGTGAAATCCTTCTGCATGCCGTCCTGATAGAGGATGGTGCAGTTGCGGCCGGCATTCTTGGCGCCGTAGAGGGCGATGTCGGTCTTGCTGTAGAGTTCGCCGGCATCCTCGGCATTGGAGGCCATGCAGATGCCGATCGAGACGGTGACCGGGCCGTAATTTACCCGCGTGCGGGAATTCTTGAAGGGGGTTGCCTCCAGCGTGCGGCGGATGCGCTCGGCGATCGCGGCCACCTCTTCAGGCGTGTTGCCGTCGACGATGAGGGCGAATTCCTCGCCGCCGGTGCGGGCGACGAAGATGTCGCGGCGGACATTGCTGCGGATGACGGAGGCGACGGTGGCGAGCACCTTGTCACCGACCGGATGGCCGTAGGTGTCGTTGATCTTCTTGAAATTGTCGATGTCGCAGAGCAGCAGCGCCGTTACCGGCCGCATGCCGGGATTGTTGAAGACAGCGGCGAGGCGGTCATCGAAAGCGCGCCGGTTGGAAAGGCGTGTCAGCGAGTCGGTGTTGGCGATGCGCTTGTATTCGTCGAGTTCCTTACGGACCTGATCCATCTCCTGAGAGCGCTGGATGACGTCCTCGACGGTGCGTTCGCCATGCGCCATGGTATCGCCGGTCGCCTGGCTGAGAAGATCAATGGCGTTTTCGATCAGTTCAACGCTTGCATTGCTCTTGGAGGTGATGCGCTTCTGGGTCTCGCCGAGCAGCCTGGTGTAGCTTTCGAGCGAACTCTGCTCCTGCCGGAGAATGCGCAACAGGCCGTCGAGTTCGCCTGATATGCGCGTATGGGCATCGTCGAAGACACGGGCCGGGCTGTGGGTGAAGTGCTGCGCGCCGAGCGCATCGAGTTCGGCCTGGGTCACCTGGCCGCCGAGGGCCGCGAGCTCGCGGGTAAGGGCCGGATTAGAGCCGATATAGGCCTCGTAGAAGAGTTGGTAATTGCGCGGTATCGGCGCGACGCCCATGGAGCGCATGGCATAGGTGATCTGACCCGCAACGTCGGGGATCTGCACCTTGGGCGCGACAGCCGTATTCATCCGGCGAACTCCTCATATATTCAAAGGCAATATTCTATTTGTTAGCTTAAATTTGTTGGGAAAAGATTAAAGCGATATATACCAAGGATTACATACGACAAATGCCCCATGGGTCAATACTTCGATCAGACCTATGATTCTTCACGGAAAAACGTATCTTTAGCGGGACAGTGCATACTCGTTGAGCGGGAGCGGTGTCTGAAAAACTTACAGTTCTTCTCTTCCGGAGACCGTATTCATCTTGTCGACAGCTGATTTTGGCCGTTCCGTATTGCGGTGCCGGTATTTTGGAGTGATATTTCTTGGCGGCAAACCCGATCGTAGCCTGCAAGCCAGGGCGTGAGATCGTGGAAACCTCCCGTCATATTTCTTTCGCCATCCTCGCATTCACCGTCCTCGCCGCCGGCACCTTGCTGCTGGAGCACACCGGCTTCTTCGCCGGCGCTTTCCGCACGGAGATCCTGGCAAGGGTCGATGCCGGGGATGTGGTGAGCGTGGGCGAGGCGGTGACAGCGCGGAATGTCGCCGCGTCGGATAAGGCGTCGGCACGGTAGAACGGGCGGCAACGCAGCCTGCCAATCACCCCAAATTCAGTTCCTGGAAGAAATCATTGCCCTTGTCGTCTATGACGATGAAGGCGGGGAAGTCCTCGACTTCGATTTTCCAGACCGCTTCCATGCCGAGTTCGGGATATTCGAATACTTCGACCTTGCGGATACAGTCCTGGGCAAGACGGGCGGCAGGGCCACCGATCGAGCCGAGATAGAAGCCGCCGTGTTTCTTGCAGGCCTCGCGTACGGCGCGCGACCGATTGCCCTTGGCGAGCATCACCATCGAGCCGCCGAAAGACTGGAACTGATCGACGTAACTGTCCATGCGACCGGCCGTCGTCGGGCCGAAGGAGCCGGAGGCGTAGCCGACAGGCGTCTTGGCGGGGCCGGCATAATAGACCGGGTGGTTTTTCAGGTAATCGGGCATGCCTTCGCCCTTTTCCAGCCGCTCGCGGATCTTGGCGTGCGCTAGGTCGCGGGCGACGATGATGGTGCCGGTCAAGGAGAGGCGCGTCTTGACGGGATGCCTGGAGAGTTCGGCGAGAATCTCGGCCATCGGCCGGTTGAGGTCAATGCGCACCGTCGATTCCGACAGTTTCGCCTCGTCGATCTCGGGCATGTATTTCGACGGATCGGTTTCGAGCTGCTCGACGAAGATGCCATCTCGGGTGATCCGGCCCTTGGCCTGACGGTCGGCGGAACAGGAGACGCCGAGGCCGATCGGCAGCGAGGCGCCGTGGCGAGGCAGGCGGATGACACGGACGTCATGACAGAAATATTTGCCGCCGAACTGGGCGCCGACGCCCATCTGCTGGGTCAGCTTGTGGATTTCCTTCTCCATCTCGATGTCGCGGAAGGCGTGGCCGCTCTCGGAACCTTCGGTCGGCAGCTCGTCGAGATAGCGGGTGGAGGCGAGCTTGACGGTCTTCAGGTTCATCTCGGCCGAGGTGCCGCCGATGACGATCGCCAGATGGTAGGGAGGACAGGCTGCCGTCCCTAACGTCAGGATCTTCTCCTTAAGGAAGTCGATCATCCGGTCATGGGTCAAAAGCGAGGGCGTGCCCTGGTAAAGGAAGGTCTTGTTAGCCGAGCCGCCGCCCTTGGCGACGAAGAGGAATTCGTAGGCGTCGGTGCCTTCCTCGTAGATGTCGATCTGAGCCGGCAGATTGTTTCTGGTGTTCTTTTCCTCGAACATTTTGACCGGCGCGAGCTGCGAGTAACGCAGGTTCTTCTTCTCATAGGCATCCATGACGCCGCGGGCCAGCGCCGCACTATCCTCGCCCTCGGTCCAGACCCTGCGGCCTTTCTTGCCCATGATGATCGCCGTGCCGGTGTCCTGGCACATGGGCAGCACGCCGCCGGCGGCGATGTTGGCGTTCTTCAAGAGATCGTAGGCGACGAAACGGTCGTTGTCGGTCGCCTCGGGATCGTCGAGGATCGAGGCGAGCTGTTTCAGATGGCCGGGGCGCAGCAAGTGGTTGATGTCGGCAAAGGCGGTTTCCGCCAGCAGGCGGATGCCTTCCGGCTCGACGGTCAGGATCTCCTGGCCCTTGAACGTATCGACCGAGACATGGTCGCCGCTGAGCTTGCGATAGGGGGTGGTATCCTTGCCGAGGGGGAAGAGATCGTCAGCCATCGAAGTGACCTTTCTGGTGGGGCGTCGCTAGATTGGAACCGGTCTAAATCCGCTGCGGGGCAAAAGCAATCAGGACCACGCGCGGCGGATGAGGCGAACCGTCGAAATCGGTCCGACAAAAAGACGACTTCAAGTTGCCTTCTGTTGGAGGCCAGTACATATTCCCGGCAGCGTTAACCTGCCGGGGCTTCCAATGACAAATGCAAAGCCAACTGCTGTCGACGACCTTCTCGTTTTTTTCGAAGACAATTGGATCCGTGGGAATCTGCTGCGCCTCTCCAGCGATCCCGAGGGAGCGGACATGTATGTTCGCTTCGTCAATGGCGTGCGTATCGACGCCAAACATGGGCCTGACCACGAAACGATCATAAGGGGCGAATACGGAACCTTCAGACTGAAACCTGACGGTCATTTCGAGTACGAGCTGGACTACACGCTCGACGTCGTGAAAAATTTAACGAAATACGATCAGCTCATCGAGAAGTTGAGCTTCAAGATGTCCGATGGCTCAGGGGGCACGGACCTCGGCGTGCTGACCCTTGCGATCGACGGCGTCAACGAAGGCGAAAAATACCACGAAATCCTGGATTTCGACGATTTGGGCGTCACATCGAGGGCCGATAATTTCTCTCTGCCTGATTATCGCAACTTTGCGCTCTCGGTGAATGGAAGCCACGAGGTGACGCTTCTGAACGGGTATGTCTATGATACCATCCCGGGTGTCGACGCCATCACCGAGGACGGTTTCAGCGATACCGTTCTATCGCCAGGTTCTGCGCCCGTAAGCTTGAAAATGCTCGATGGCGGGGAATTCACCTTTCAGAGCGTTTCGATTGCCGAATTGTCGGCAGCGCCCTTTCACCTGACGCTCACCGCGCTGAACGACGGCCAGATCGTCTATCAGCAGGAGCTCGAGGTCACCGGCCCCACTCTCGAAGTCAATCTCGAAGACATCGAAGAAATCCGTTTCGACTTCATGGGCAATTCCGTCGTGATGGACAATTTTTCGCTGTTTGCCTTGCTATAGGCTGGAGGGAGTCGAGGCGTTGCGGCATCCCCTTCTCCCCGCGAGCGGGGTCCGAAGGACGGGTCGAGACCTGTGGCTCGACCCCGGTTGGTGGCGGCAGCCGGATGAGGGGCTGTGGCCTATGCGACCTTCCTACTTCGGCCCGATCATCGTTTCCGGGCGCACGATCTCGTCGTACTCTTCCGAGGTCACCAAGCCGCTGGCGAGGGCCTCTTCCTTTAGTGTCGTGCCGTTCTTATGCGCTGTTTTGGCGATCTTGGCGGCTGCGTCGTAGCCGATCTTTGGGGCGAGGGCGGTCACCAGCATCAGCGAGCGTTCGAGGCCGGCCTTGATATTGTCCTCGCGCGCCTCGATGCCGACGACGCAATTGTCGGTGAAGGAGACGGCGGCGTCGGCGAGCAGTTGCACCGACTGCAGGAAATTATAGGCCATCATCGGATTGTAGACGTTGAGTTCGAAATGGCCCTGGCTGTCGGCGAAGGTCAGAGCCGCGTTGTTGCCGAAGATATGGACGCAGACCTGCGTCAGTGCCTCGCACTGGGTCGGATTGACCTTGCCGGGCATGATCGAGGAACCGGGCTCGTTTTCCGGCAGCGCCAGTTCGCCGAGGCCGGCGCGCGGGCCGGAACCGAGCAGGCGGATGTCGTTGGCGATCTTGAAGAGGGCGGCGGCTGCCGCGTTGATGGCGCCGTGGGAAAAGACCATGCTGTCATGCGAGGCGAGCGCCTCGAACTTGTTCGGCGCAGTGACGAAAGGCATGCCTGTGATGGCGGCGATCTCTTCGGCGACCTTTTCGGCAAAGCCCACCGGCGCGTTGAGGCCGGTGCCGACGGCAGTACCACCCTGGGCGAGCTCGCAAAGGCCGGGCAGGGTCATTTCGATGCGCTTGATGGCGGAGCCGACCTGGGCGGCATAACCCGAAAATTCCTGGCCGAGCGTCAGCGGCGTCGCATCCTGGGTGTGGGTGCGGCCGATCTTGATGATGTGGCTGAATTCGGTGACCTTCATGTCGAGGGCGGCATGCAGGTGCTTCAGGGCCGGCAGCAGGTGATGGGCGATCTGCTCGGCACAGGCGATGTGCATGGCCGTCGGATAGGTGTCGTTCGACGACTGGCTCATGTTGACGTGATCGTTCGGATGCACCGGCTTCTTGGAACCCATGACGCCGCCGAGCATTTCTATCGCACGATTGGAGATCACCTCGTTGGCATTCATATTGGACTGCGTGCCTGAACCGGTCTGCCAGACGACCAGCGGAAAGTGGTCGTTCAGCTTGCCGTCGATCACCTCCTGGGCGGCGTCGACGATCGCTTTGCCGAGGGCAGGATCGAGCTGGTCGAGCGACATGTTGACGCGGGCGGCGGCCTGCTTGACGATGCCGAGCGCGCGCACGATCGACAGCGGTTGCTTTTCCCAGCCGATCTTGAAATTGCCGAGCGAACGCTCGGCCTGGGCGCCCCAATATCGGTCGGCGGCGACGTCGATCGGGCCAAAAGTATCGGTTTCGGTGCGGGTTGCGGTCATCGGCCTTGCCTTCCCTTTACATGCTGTTTTCGGGCATTTTCAAAAGATGAGGTCTTATAGGTTGGAAAGTCCGACAAGAAAACTGGACGCCGCGCGAAATATTGAAATCGGCAGTCATGTTTGCGATGGCTTTTCGGCGTGCCTTTTAGGCCACTTTGGAAATTTTATGCGTCCGGGCGTTTTCGCCGGACTGGTCTGGCGGCGAAAATTCGGTAAAAAATTAACTAATAATTTCATAATTTTGTGTGAACTGCTGGGCGGCGCCGTGCAGGATCTCCGTCACACAAAATTGAGTCCGCCGGCGCTGGCGGCGCAGGCCGGTTTCTGATCAATGAGGCCCCTACGCTGCGTGAGTTTCGCGGGATTTGAGCTTGAGCCTTGCGCTCGTGACAAGAACAGCATGACCGGACTGGAAGATATATGACGTTCGTTTTGAAAAGCGCGGCATCCGCATTGGCACTTTCCTGCGGCGTGGCAATGATGAGTGCCGCACCCGCGCATGCTTATACACTGATGGACATGCTGCGCGGCGACAGGCAGCGGACGCAGAGCACCATCTTCATGGACCAGATGCCGCCCGGCCGTCTGGGCCAGCGCGGCGGCTCGCTCGGCGGGCTCGATCCGGAAGCGCCGCTGCCGAAGGTGAGCGGTCCGCGTTATTATACCTATAAAACCGAGACGCTGCAGTTCGTCGATACCGGCAGGTTTGCCGATCCGGTGGTCACCGGCGCGGTTGCCGATGTTTCGGGCAGCGGTGACGCCAGCGCCGAACCCGCTGTGCAGCGTCGTTTCCTGGCGCAGGCCAAGGTGCGCGCCAATGCCGACGTCGCAAAGGCGCTCGAAGCCTATTACGGCGACAGCCGCAATCCGCTCGTCTGGGTCGAGGGCAACCAGATCAACGACCGTGCCAAGTCGGCGATGCTGGTCCTTGCCGATGCGGCCTTCGTTGGCCTCGACCCGGCGGATTACGCCGTCCAGACGCCTGATATCGACCCGGCCAATCCCGATCCCGCCTTCCGCGACCGGGCGCTGACACAGTTCGAGCTCGATCTCTCCGCCAAGGTGCTCGCCTTCGTGCAGGACACGGTGCGCGGCCGCATCGATCCGAACAAGATCTCCGGCTATCACGACTTCCAGCGCAAGGTGGTTAACCTGGCCCCGGTGCTGAAGCTTGCCCGCATGAGCCCCGATGTCGGCGCCTACATCGGCAGCCGCTCGCCCGATAGTCCGCAATTCCAGGCGCTGAAGGCAGAGCTTGCCAAGCTTCGGGCTGCCGACGGCGGCAACGAGGAGCGAATCGTCGTTTCGCTCGACAGGCTGCTGAGGCCTGGCGACAGCTCGCCGGAGATCGCCAATATCGTCAAGGCGATCGGCAAGCACGGTTCCGAAACGCTGAAGACCGATCATGCGGCAACGCTTGCTGCTTACGCCGGTAGCCTCGACTATTCGCCCGACATCGTTTCGCTGGTCGAGGATTTCCAGAAAGAGCGCGGGCTGAAGCCCGATGGCGTCATCGGCCAGGCGACCGTGCGCGCCATGACCGGCGGCGATACCAATGCCTCGAAGATCGACAAGCTCGTCGTTGCCATGGAGCAGGCGCGCTGGCTGCCGGAGGATCTCGGTTCCCGCTACGTCATGATCAACCAGCCGGCCTACATGGTCTACTACCACAATGACGGCAAGGAACAGCTGTCGATGCGCGTGGTGGTCGGCGGCAAGAACAACCAGACCTATTTCTTCGACGACGAAATCGAGACGGTCGAGTTCAACCCGTTCTGGGGCGTGCCGCAGTCGATCATCATCAACGAGATGCTGCCGAAGCTGCGCTCGGATCCGAACTATCTCGACCAGCTCGGTTATGAGGTCGAAGTGAACGGCCACGCCGTCGCCTCGTCGAGCGTCGACTGGTACGGCTCGACCAACAATGTCTCGGTGCGCCAGCCGCCAAGCAGCGACAATGCGCTCGGCGAACTGAAGATCCTGTTCCCGAACAGCCACGCGATCTACATGCACGACACGCCGTCGAAGAGCTTCTTCAAGCGCGACATGCGGGCGCTGAGCCACGGTTGCGTACGCCTTGCCGATCCGCGGGCGATGGCGGCCGCCGTGCTCGGCACGACGGTCGACGACGTCGCCAAGCAGATCGCCAGCGGGCAGAACCATGCGGTCCGCGTGCCGCAGAAGATCCCGGTCTACGTCTCCTACTTCACCGCCTGGCCGAACAAGGACGGCGTGGTGGAATATTTCGACGACGTCTACGGCCGCGACGCTTATGTCGATAAGGCTTTCGATGCGACGAGCAAGGCGCGTGGGGCGCAGATCTGATAATCAGCTCTGATTAGTGATGCTGGCGGGCGGTCTTTGGGCCGCCCGTTTTTGTTTTTTACCGCGCGCACGGAATGGAACAAGGTGGAGAGGGCTTGCCGCGTGGTACCCCCCTCTGCCCTGCCGGGCATCTCCCCCACAAGGGGGGAGATCGGCAAGCGGCACGACCTTCCGGCCCATGCTTCGCTTTGCCGGTTGCGACGATGACTGTTTGGGGAAGCCATTGCGCCCAGCCAATCTCCCCACCTGTGGGGGAGATGCCCGGCAGGGCAGAGGGGGGTGTCACACCGATCGCCAGCAGAAAGAGGGAACGGCTCCGTCTCAGACGGCAACCTTCTCCGCATATTCCCGCAACAGCGTTTCCACCAACTCCGGTGTCAACTCGTCGAAATGGGTGATGATAACATCCGGATCGAGGCTTGAAACCGGCACGTCGGAATAACCGAAAGGCACTGCGATCGACGGTACGCCGGCGTTTCTCGCCACAGCGATGTCGTTGACGCTGTCGCCGATCATCACCGTGCGGGTGATGTCGCCGCCGGCGCGTTCGACGGTGCCGGTGAGGTGGCGGGCGTCGGGCTTGCGGAATTCGAAGCTGTCGCCGCCGGTGATGGCGTCGAAATATCGGGTGAGATCGAGCTTGTCGAGCAGGCCGAGCGCGAGGCTTTCCATCTTGTTGGTGCAGACGGCGAGGCGGTAACCCTGAGATTTCAGCCGGTCCATCGCTGCGACCAGACCGGGATAGGGTTCGGTCCGACCGGGCATGTTGCCGGCATAATGGGCGACGAAACGCTCGACCAGCGGCGGCAAGGCGTCGCTTTCGAGCGGATGGCCGCGCAGCCGGCAGGCGCGCTCGATCATCACGCGCGCGCCCTGGCCGACGAGATGGGTGAGGTCGTCGTAGCTGACCGGTTCGAGGTCAAGGGCCGCGATCGTATGGTTCAGGCTCTCGACCAGGTCCACGTGGGTATCGAGAAGGGTGCCGTCGAGATCGAAGACGACAAGCGCCGGGCGAGCGGGAACAGGGGTCAAGGGCATGTCTCTTTGAGCGATGGTCGTCTTGAGGAGCGATGGATCGTCCCTGAGGAGCGATGGATCGTCCTGAGGTAGGCGATCGTGCGGCGGAAAGCAACGTCCGGCGATGGTCGGGAAGGCTGCAGGCCTCTGTTTCGGCTTTTCATTTTCCGTGATGATTTTGACTTTCGTTTGCCAGGCGAGCCGTGTAAACAGCACATCCAACGCAATATCAGGAGCTGGCGGCGCATGGATGCCCGCGAAATGAAGATCAAGGCCGCCGAGGCCGCACTCGCCCATGTTGAAAGCGGGATGCGCCTCGGGATCGGCACCGGCAGCACGGCGGAAGAATTCGTTCGCCTGCTGGCGGAGAAGGTCGCGGGCGGCTTCAGGGTCGAAGGCGTTCCGACGTCCGAACGAACCGCGCGGCTCTGTGTCGAACTCGGCGTGCCGCTGAAGTCGCTCGACGAACTGCCCGCACTCGACCTGACGATCGATGGCGCCGACGAGGTCGATCAGGCGCTCAGGCTGATCAAGGGCGGCGGCGGCGCGCTGTTGCGCGAAAAAATCGTCGCGGCCGCCTCCGAGCGAATGATCGTCATTGCCGACGAGAGCAAGTTGGTGGAAACGCTCGGCACCTTCGCGCTGCCGATCGAGGTCAATCCATTCGGGCTCGTTTCGACGCGGATCGCGATCGAAAAGGTCGCAGCCCGGCTCGGTCTTTCCGGTGAACTCGATCTGCGCCAGTCGGGTGATGGAGAGTTTACCACGGATGGCGGCCATCACATCATCGATGCATCTTTTGGCCGCATTCCTGATGCAGAGGCGCTTTCGAGCGAGCTGAATTCCATACCCGGCGTCGTTGAACACGGGCTCTTTATCAATATGGCGGCACTTGCGATCATTGCCGGTCCTGCGGGTGCGCGCACGCTGCAGGCAAACAGATAACAGGAGCATATACTCATGATGAACATTGCAGGTCTTGGCCGTCTCGCCGCTACGACCGTCGTTCTTTCCGGGCTTGCCTTCGGCTCCGCCGTCAAGGCGCAGGAAGTCTCCGAGGAGCAGCTGAAGGCGTCTCGCGCGGCGATCAACGCCATCGGCGCCACCGCCCAGTTCGACAACATCCTGCCCGGTCTCGCCGAACGTCTGAAGGCCGGCCTGATCCAGGATTCGCCAAACTACCAGGACATCATTTCGTCGACTGTCGACGCGCAGGCGCTGGCGCTGGCGCCGCGCCGCGGCGATCTGGAGAAGGAGGCGGCACTCACCTATGCCAAGACCTTCACCGTCGACGAGCTGAAGGCGATCGCCGACTTCTATAATTCCGACGTCGGCAAGAAGCTGCTGCGCGATGGCCCGGTCGCCTCGCGCGAGACGGCGAAGGCTGCCGACATCTGGGCGCAGGGCATTTCCCGCGATCTGGAAAAGCAGAGCAACGCCGAGCTTTCCAAGGTCATCAAGGCGCCGCCACCGGCAACCGACAGCCCGACCGCTCCGGCGCCGGCACCGGCTGCCCAGCAGTAAGGCCTGCCCCCTCAAATTTGCGAAAGCCCGGCATCGTCCGGGCTTTTTTGATATGATGCGGCAAATGCCGTTGGCGAGGCTTCAGGTGACTGCAGACATGTCCGATCATGATAAGGCCGTCCGAGTGCGGATATCCGGCAAGGTCCAGGGTGTCGGTTTTCGCATATGGACGCGCGACGAGGCGGTGCGGCTCGGTTTGACGGGCTGGGTTCGCAATGAAGAGGACGGGGCGGTCGTCGCAGTGATCGCAGGACCCGACACCGCCGTCACGACAATGATCGAGCGTTTCAGGCGCGGGCCTTTGGGGGCGTCGGTTTCGGGCGTCGAGACGGAAACGGCCCAGCTTGAGAAGAAACCGTCGAATTTCCGCATTGCCCGCTGACAGCAGCAATGGCTAGACAGATTCAATTGCCAACGCATATGCGCCGCAACTCAGCCCCTACGGGTTCGGGTTCTTTGCAAGTTGCCACACACCCTCCTCATCCGGCTCCACGCGCTTGTTGCCGCGATAGAAGATCGGCAGTCTCGTCTTCTTGTCGATCGAAAAGCGGCTCGGCGTGTATTTTTCATGCTCGTGGCCCTGAATGGCGAGGCCGAGTGCTTCCTTGAATTTGCCAGCCTTGCACAGGTTGGTGAAGAGAGTTTGATCCATCTTTTGCTCCGCCATTCGTTTCCATCCCACGGATTGCTGCCAGCCTCGGCCGACCGGGTCAACCGTAAACGGTGACTGGTCAACCGAAGACGGTAACTGGTCAACCGCACTGGTGACCGGGGTCAGCCGTTTACAATGAAGATTCGGCGATGGGAACCGGATGACGCGGGAGCGGGCTTTTGTTTTCATGACAATCGCCCCTATATCAGGAACATCCTTCCTGCGATTCCCTTCTGGAGCTCCCCATGTCTTCCTACGACTACGACCTCTTCGTCATCGGCGGCGGTTCCGGAGGCGTGCGCGGCGCCCGTGTCGCCGCATCGCTCGGCAAGAAGGTGGCGATCGCCGAGGAATACCGCTACGGCGGCACCTGCGTCATCCGCGGCTGCGTGCCGAAGAAGCTCTTCGTTTATGCCTCGCAGTTCCACGAGCATTTCGAGGATGCGGCAGGTTTCGGGTGGACGGTCGGCGAAAGCAGCTTCGACTGGAAGAAGCTGGTGGCGGCGAAGGATGTCGAAATCGCCCGGCTTGAAGGTCTCTACAAGAAGGGGCTCGCCGGCGCCAATGCCGAGATCCTGGAAACGCGCGCAGAGCTCGTCGATGCTCATACGGTCCGGCTGCTGAAGAGCGGACAGACGGTGACGGCAAAGACGATCGTCATCGCTACCGGCGGACGCCCGAACCCGCATGCGGCCCTTCCCGGTCACGAGTTCTGCATCTCCTCCAACGAGGCCTTTCATCTGGAAGAGCTGCCGAAATCGATCGTGATATCAGGCGGCGGCTATATCGCCGTCGAATTCGCCAATATTTTCCATGGCCTCGGCGTCGAGACGACGCTGATCTATCGCGGCGCCGAGATCCTGTCGCGCTTCGACGAGGACCTGAGACGCGGGCTGCACGAGGCGATGGTCGCCAAGGGTATCCGCATCCTCTGCCACGACACGCTGCAGAAGGTTTCGAAGGGCGAGGGCGGGCTCATTCTGGAGACGCTGAACAACGGCACGCTGCAAGCCGGCGTGGTCATGCTGGCGCTTGGGCGCGATCCGAACACGCAAGGCCTCGGCCTCGAGGCGGCCGGCGTCGCCGTCGACGAGCGCGGCGCCGTTATCGTCGACGAATATTCCCGCACCAATGTCGAAAACATCTACGCGCTCGGCGATGTCACCAATCGGGTACAGCTGACGCCGGTGGCGATCCACGAGGCGATGTGTTTCATCGAGACCGAGTACAAGAACAATCCGACCCGGCCGGACTACGAGCTGATCCCGACCGCCGTCTTCTCGCAGCCTGAGATCGGCACTGTCGGCCTTTCGGAAGAGGAGGCGGGCAAGCGTTATTCCGAACTCGAGGTCTACCGCGCCCAGTTCCGGCCGCTGAAGGCCACGCTTTCCGGCCGCGCCGAGCGGATGATCATGAAGCTGATCGTCGATGCGGCGAGCCGCAAGGTGGTGGGCGCCCATATTCTCGGCCACGATGCCGGCGAGATGGCGCAGCTGCTCGGCATCACGCTGAAGGCCGGCTGCACCAAGGACGATTTCGACAGGACAATGGCGCTGCACCCGACGGCCGCCGAAGAGCTCGTCACCATGTATGCGCCGAGCTATCGGATCTGCGACGGCAAGCGGCTTTGAGCCGTGACGGGCTTTTGCTCTGCATGTCGTTGACCCGGAACCGCTGCACAAAGGACGCTCTAACTTTTTGAACGACGCATCGTGCTTTCCGAAGATCGATCTCGATTTTCAGGCCGATGCGCTAGCTGGTGATGCGCGGCGAGCGGATGACCTTGAGGAAAAGCGCCTTCATCGCACCAGCGATACCTTCGGTCGGCGACACCTCGAAATAGAAGCCGGGCGAGGCGCATGCCTGCATCTTCGTTGGGATCTCGCTCTGGAAGGGACTGATCCATTTGTTGTACCAATCGTTGCTCGGCAGCGGCAGGTAGGTGGTGTAGAGCACGGCAATCTTGACGCCGCGATCCTTCAGCGGCTTGCAGAAAGAGATGTCGATCGGTTCCTGACAGCGGCCGCCGGTCGTCTTCTTGGTGCATGAGGACGGCTTGTAGCTATCGCCGACGCCATCGGAAACGAAGAACAGGATCTTTTCGGGACTGATATTCGACGTGCCGTCGCCAGCCGGATCAATGATGGTATTCATCTGCGTCAGGGCGCTATCGAAGCTCGTGAGCTGGTCCTGGTTGTAGTTCTGGTAGGGAATGGTCATCAGGTCGACGGTGTCGGTGTAATTCTTGACCTTCGTCAGGTCGGAGGTGAGGCTGGAGATCGTCGTCAACTTGGCATCCTCGGCCTTGGTGCCGAAAGTATAGACGCCCATGCGGAACTGGTCGCTGCTGACGCGTTCGGTCTTGGCCGTATCGGTCAGCGCCTGGGTTGCCTGGCGCACCACGTCGATGCGCATGGCGACGCCGAGGCTCTTGGCGATGGTGTAATTGTTGGTGCTCTGATCCATCTGATGGCAGGCGAAGGCGCAGCCTGTTTTGGCCTGCAGCTTGGAAACATCGGTCGCGGTTGCGCCGACGCCCATGGAAGGCGTGTTGTCGAGTAGGATGTAGAAATCCATGAAGGCGGCGGTTTGATATTCGGCCGTCGCCGCACCCGAGATCGTGATCGAGTCCCGGCCGAGGATGCGCATGAAGGTGGTGGGCACGGTCGCGCTGAAGGAAACCTGCGAATTCAACTTATTGGCGGTCTTGGTGACATCGATGCCAAGGTCGATATGAACGTCGGTCAGCTCCCCGGACATTTGAGACATGAAAATATTGCGGGCGTCGTCCTTGCCGAGCGAGATCGTGCCGTTGCCGCTCATGGTCATGGCGGCTGCGACGGCGCCGGATTTCTCCGCGATCGAACCGACGGCAGCGGCATCGGCAGCGGCGTAAAGCTGTGTCCTCAGGCTGAGCGCGTGGGCGAAATCCACCGCCATGCCGGCCGCACCGAAGAGCGGCACTACCAGCAGTGCCGTCATGATACCGAAATTGCCCGAGCGGTCCGATATGAAACCGGGCGGAAGGATTGCCATGCCATGTCCCCGAAGTTGAAACTCTCTCCGGTTCTACATTGAAAGTCTAAAATATGGGAAAATCGACATGGTATATGCAGGTTTAACTAGAGAGCGGCGAGCGGCGGCGGCGAGGCGACAAGCAGTCGCCGAATGGTCTTTGCAAGCTGGGTCTAAAGGTCTATAAGCCGCCGCATATTGAGGGCATCCTGAGGTATGGATGTGAGAACAGGTGAGTGAGATGGCAGACAATTGGACCCCGAGCAGCTGGCGGCAAAAACCGATCCTGCAGGTTCCCGAATATCCCGACGCAGCCGCTTTGGCGGCAACGGAAGCCACGCTTGCCAGCTATCCGCCGCTTGTCTTTGCAGGCGAGGCGCGGCGCCTGAAGAAGCATCTCGCCAATGTCGCCGAAGGCAACGGCTTCTTGCTGCAGGGTGGCGACTGTGCCGAGAGCTTCGCCGAGCACGGCGCCGACAATATCCGCGACTTCTTCCGCGCCTTCCTGCAGATGGCTGTGGTGCTGACCTTCGGCGCGCAGCTGCCGGTCGTCAAGGTCGGCCGTATTGCCGGCCAGTTCGCCAAGCCGCGTTCGTCGAATGTCGAGAAGCAGGGCGACGTGACGCTGCCGGCCTATCGCGGCGACATCATCAACGGCATCGAGTTCACCGAGGAGTCGCGCATTCCGAACCCGGAGCGCCAGGCCATGGCTTATCGCCAGTCGGCCGCGACGCTGAACCTGCTGCGCGCCTTTGCGATGGGCGGCTACGCCAACCTCGAAAACGTGCACCAGTGGATGCTCGGCTTCGTCAAGGACAGCCCGCAGGGCGAGCGCTACCGCAAGCTTGCCGACCGCATCAGCGAAACCATGGATTTCATGAAGGCGATCGGCATTACCTCGGAAAACCAGCCGGCGCTCCGCGAAACCGATTTCTTCACCAGCCATGAGGCGCTGCTGCTCGGTTACGAAGAGGCGCTGACCCGCGTCGATTCCACCTCGGGCGACTGGTATGCAACGTCGGGCCACATGATCTGGATCGGCGACCGCACGCGCCAGGCCGACCATGCGCATGTCGAATATTGCCGCGGCATCAAGAACCCGATCGGCTTGAAATGCGGCCCGTCGCTGCAGGCCGACGACCTGCTGCAACTGATCGACATCCTGAATCCTGCCAACGAGGCCGGACGCCTGACGCTGATCTGCCGCTTCGGTCACGAGAAGGTCGCCGACAGCCTGCCGAAGCTCATTCGCGCCGTCGAGCGCGAGGGCCGCAAGGTCGTCTGGTCCTGCGATCCGATGCACGGCAACACGATCACGCTCAACAACTACAAGACCCGTCCCTTCGAGCGGATCCTGTCGGAAGTCGAAAGCTTCTTCCAGATCCACCGCGCCGAAGGCTCGCATCCGGGAGGCATCCATATCGAGATGACCGGCAAGGACGTGACCGAGTGCACCGGCGGCGCCCGCGCGGTCTCCGCAGAAGACCTGCAGGACCGCTATCACACCCATTGCGATCCGCGCCTCAACGCCGACCAGGCGCTTGAGCTCGCCTTCCTGCTTGCCGAGCGCATGAAGGGCGGCCGCGACGAAAAGCGGATGGTCGCCAACGGCTGAGATCAGCCCCGAAACAGATGATGAATAGCCCGGTTCGCCGGGCTTTTTATTGACAGGCCTCGCTCTTTGCTCGACGTCATCCTCGGCCTTGTTGTGCCGAGGATCTGCTGCGCCGGCTGCAGATGCTCGGGACAAGCCCGAGCATGACGAAAGAGGAGTTGACCGACTTGTTAGCAGCCCGGCGAACCGCCGGGCTTTTGTTATCCTCTGCACCCGTACCAGACGCTCAGATGCTGGCCTGGATGCTGTGCAAATTGGCGTAGACACCGTCTTGCGCCGTGAGTTCGTCATGAGTGCCCTGTTCGACGATGCCATCAGCCGTCAGGACCAGGATGCGGTCGGCATGGCGGACGGTCGACAGACGATGGGCGATGACCAGGGTGGTTCGGCCGTTTGCCAGGCTGAGCAGCGCTTGCTGCACTGCCCGTTCGCTCTCGTTGTCGAGCGCGCTAGTTGCTTCGTCGAAGATCAGGATCTCAGGATTCTTGAGGAAGGCGCGGGCGATGGTGATGCGCTGGCGCTGGCCGCCCGAAAGCTTGACGCCGCGTTGGCCGATATCGGTGTCATATCCATGGGGCAGGGCGATGATGAAGTCGTGCGCATTGGCGGCGCGCGCGGCCGCTTCCAGCTCGGCATCGCTGGCGTCGGGCCGGCCGTAGCGCAGGTTTTCCGCCACCGTGCCGGCGAAGAGGTAGACATCCTGCTGCACCACTCCGACATGGCGGCGGAGCGAAGCCAGCGTCACGTCGCGGATATCGGTGCCATCGATACGGATCGCGCCAGCCTCGACATCGTAGAAGCGCGGTATCAGCGAGCAAAGCGTGCTCTTGCCGACCCCCGAGGGGCCGACCAGGGCGACGAACTCCCCGGGAGCGATGGTGAGCGACAGCTGCTCGAGCACCCGCGGACCATCGGCCTCGTAGCCGAAGGCGACGTTGGAAAAACTGATCTCGCCCCTTGGTGCCGGCATCGGCCGCGCGGCCGGCCGATCGGTGATATCGGGGGCGATCTCCAGGATCTCCATGGCCCTGACGAAGCCGGTATAACCCTCCTGCCAGAGGCGCACGAAATTCGCCAGCCGCTGCACCGGATCGACCAGCACGGCGACGCAGAGCAGGAAGGTCAGCATATCAGGCACGGTCAGTTCCGCCGCCAGGATGCGCAGGCCGCCGACGATGATCACCAATATGGTAACCAGCTGGGCGAAGGTTTCGGTGCCGACCGAAAACCAGGCTTCGCTGCGGTAGCCCTCGGCGCGGCTTTGCAGGAAGCGTCGGTTCTGCTCGGCGAAGCGTTCCCTCTCCAGCGCCTCGTTGGCAAAGGACTGGACGACGCGGATGCCCGCAAGAGCGTCCTCGACGCGCTCGTTGACGGCGGCGATCTGCCGTTTGCTGGCTTCGAGCGCGCGGTTCATGCGCCGGTTGAAATAGAGCGCATAGGCGACCGCCGCCGGCGTGAGCAGCAGGATGAGAGCCGCCAATGGCGGATCGATGAAGAACAATACCAGCATGGCGCCGCCGTATTTGAGTACGGCGATGGAAAGATCCTCGGGGCCATGATGAAAGAGCTCGCCCAGCCACAGGCTGTCGTTGGTGATGCGGCTCATCAGCTGGCCGGTGCGCTGGCGGTCGTAGAAGCTGAACGAGAGCTTCTGGCAGTGCTCGAAGAGTTCCTGCCGCACCGTCGCTTCGATGCGGGCGCCCATCACGTGGCCGCGATAATCGACAAAGAAGATGGCGACGATCTGGACGGCCAGAACGGCCAGCATGACGCCGCCCATTGCAAGGATTTGGGCGAAGGCCTGCGGCGCATCGGGGAGAGCCAGAAGCCGGCTCGTGACGATGTTGGCGCAGAGCGGCAAGGCGACCGCCGTGCCGGCGACGAGGATGGCGCACAGCAGATCCGCCAGCAGCAAAGGCAGATGCGGGCGATAGTAGGAGAGGAATTTGCGCATACGCGACCAGCGCCGCTCACTGTCGGCGGAAGTCGGATGATCGCGGAGGAGGTTTACGAAGGAGTTATGGCGTCGCGAGTTTTTCCTCGCGCGGGAGAAGCGAATGTTCATGAAGCTGAATGTCCTTGTGGAGGATGTTTCCTTTCTGTTTGGACAGGTTCGCTCTCATGTCAGTCTCCTGAGGTTGATTTGAGCCGCCAGTATCGCCGACAAGCGCCGCCGATTCAATGCTGGGATGAGATGAGGTTGGCGGCTGTTGTCGTTGCGCAACAGATACTCCAACCGACCGTCCATGCATAAGGCCGGTGATTTCAAGATTTCTGATGATTTCGTTGAACGGAATGGATTTGACGCCGGCGGCGATCGGCGGCAACGTTCGGTCATAAACGGGAGAGCGATCATGACCGAACGGCATACAGGCGGCTGCCTTTGCGGCGCCGTGCGATTTTCAACGATGGTGAAGCCAGGACCTGTTGTCGGCTGCCATTGCTCGCAGTGCCGCCGGCAGACGGGGTTTTATTACGCCGCGGCCAACGTGGCCCGCGAGGCTCTTTCGGTTGATGGCAGCGAGGCAGTCCACTGGTACCGGTCAAGCGAAGAGGCACAGCGCGGCTTCTGCTCGAATTGCGGCTCCGCGCTGTTCTGGCAGGCGGACGGATCGGCAGAGGTTTCGGTCATGGCCGGCGCCTTCGACACGCCGAGCGGCCTTGCCTTCGGCCATCATATCTACTGCGCCGACAAGGGCGACTTCTATGAGATATCCGATGGCCTGCCGCAATACGCCGTAAATCCGGTTTAGCCTTTGGCGGCAAGTTCGGCGCTGAGGCGGGCCACGTCCTCGCGTAGCGCCGTCAGCTCGGTCAGCACGCTCATATCGATCTTCTGGTGCAGGGAGAGCACCTCAAGCTCGGCCTTGAGATTGACCTCATAATCCTTGGCGGCCTCGAAGCGGTCGCGCTCTGCCTGCCGGTTCTGGGACATCATGATGATCGGCGCCTGGATGGCGGCGATCATCGACAGGATCAGATTCAGAAAAATGAAGGGGTATGGGTCGAAGGGATGCGCCACCAGACCGATAGTGTTCATCAGTGTCCAGACGGCGAGAAAGGCGAGGAAGGCGAGTATGAACGACCAGGAGCCGCCGACGCGGGCGATGCCATCGGCGATACGCTCGCCGAAGGATGACTCGGCGGATAAGGCGGCATTGACGTCGGTCGAGATGACCTTGCGTTGGTGCGCTTTCGCCAGCACGCGCTTTTCGACGTCGCCGAGTTCGTCGGCCGGTTTGTCGAAATGATGGTGCACGAAGTCCGAAAGATTAGACATTGCCTGTTTCCGATGCCAGTTATCTCAGTCGCTTTGCGGGGCCAGTATTCCGTTCCGCCGGTAAATTGCAATGCGTATCGGCGCCGCGCGGCGCCATGCGCAATCGTTCATAAAAATTTCGTCACCGCCAGGCGCCGCTTTTGGCGCCAACATGTTGCGGTCGCGAAAGGTGCAGGCTAAATAAATGACATGACACAGGAAAACGCCCTTTCTGATATTTTCCGCATCGCCATCGGCCAGCTCAACCCGACGGTCGGCGATGTCGCCGGCAATCTCGCCAAGGCGCGCGAGGCGCGCATTGACGCGGGCCGGGAGGGCGCGCATCTGCTCGTCCTGACCGAGCTTTTCATCTCCGGCTATCCGCCCGAAGATCTGGTGCTGAAGCCCGCCTTCATCCGCGCCTGCTGGAAGGCGGTAGAGACTCTCGCGGCCGATACCGCCGATGGCGGGCCGGGCGTCATCATCGGCTTTCCCCGGCAGGACGAGACCGGGCGCTACAATTCGGTCGCCGTGCTCGACGCCGGCAAGGTGATCGCGGTGCGCGACAAGATCGACCTGCCGAATTACGGCGAGTTCGACGAGAAGCGCGTCTTCGACCAGGGCGCTATGCCGGGGCCGGTGAATTTCCGCGGCGTGCGCATCGGCATTCCGATCTGCGAGGATATCTGGGGCGATCTCGGCGTCTGCGAGACGCTGGCCGAAAGCGGGGCCGAAATCTTGCTGTCGCCGAACGGTTCGCCCTATTATCGCGGCAAGGTCGATATCCGCCATCAGGTGGTGCTGAAACAGGTGATTGAAACCGGCCTGCCGCTGATCTATGCCGCCCAGCTCGGCGGCCAGGACGAACTCGTCTTCGACGGCGCGAGCTTCGGCTTCAATGCCGACAAGTCGCTCGCCTTCCAGATGAGCCAGTTCGAAACGGCGCTGGCTGTGACGACATGGAAGCGCGGCGACAGCGGCTGGCACTGCGCCGAAGGACCCCTGGCGCATATTCCAGAGCGCGAGGAAGCCGATTACCGCGCCTGCCTGCTCGGCTTCCGCGATTACGTCAACAAGAACGGTTTCAAAACTGTGGTGCTCGGCCTTTCCGGCGGCATCGATTCTGCGATCTGCGCGGCAATCGCTGTCGATGCGCTCGGCGAGGAGCGGGTGCGCACCGTCATGCTGCCCTATCGATACACGTCCGAGGATTCGCTGAAGGATGCGGCCGATTGCGCCAAGGCGCTCGGCTGCCGCTACGACATCGTGCCGATCGAGCAGCCGGTGACGGGTTTCAGCAGCGCCCTCGCCAGCCTTTTCGAAGGCACGGACAGCGGCATCACCGAGGAGAACCTGCAGAGCCGGGCGCGCGGCGTCATCCTGATGGCGATCTCCAACAAGTTCGGTTCGATGGTGGTGACGACGGGCAACAAGTCGGAGATGTCGGTCGGCTACGCCACGCTTTACGGCGACATGAACGGTGGCTTCAACCCGATCAAGGACCTCTACAAGATGCAGGTCTATGCGCTTTCCCGCTGGCGTAACGAAAACGTGCCGCCGGATGCGCTGGGGCCCTCCGGCGAGATAATCCCGCAGAATATCATCGACAAGGCGCCTTCGGCTGAGCTTCGTCCCGATCAGAAGGACCAGGATTCGCTGCCGCCCTATCCCGTGCTCGACGATATTCTCGAATGCCTTGTCGAGAAGGAGATGGCGGTCGAGGAGATCGTCGCGCGCGGCCACGATGTCGCGACCGTTCACCGGGTCGAGCATCTGCTCTATCTCGCCGAATACAAGCGCCGGCAATCGGCGCCCGGCGTGAAGATCACCAAAAAGAATTTCGGCCGAGACCGGCGTTATCCGATCACCAACCGTTTCCGGGATCGCTGACGCAATCGAGATCGCTAACGCAATCGAGATCGCTAACGCAATCGAGATCGCTGACGGCAGCAATTCAAAGCGTTACGGCGTCCTGCGTCTGGAAAGATGCGCGGCGTTGTAGGATTTTCGGGAGGAAACATGCGCAGTTCGGTTGAGATCTACAATGTCAGGACGGGCAGGGCCCGCGAGGTCTGGCAGACGGACAGGCTGGTGGAGGCGCCGAATTTCTCGCCGGATGGTTCCTACCTGCTCTTGAACGGCGACGGGCTGCTTTACCGGTTGCCGCTCGATGGCGGCGAGGTGGTCAAGGTCGATACCGGCTTTGCCGTCAACTGCAACAATGACCACGGCATTTCGCCCGATGGCACCGAGATCGTCATTTCCGACAAGACCGAATTCGGCAAGTCGGCGATCTATATCCTGCCGATCGAAGGCGGCACGCCGCAGCTCGTCACCGAGAACCTGCCATCCTACTGGCATGGCTGGTCGCCGGACGGGCGCCAGCTCGCCTATTGCGGCATCCGCGACGACCTCTTCGATATCTACACCATCTCCGTCGACGGCGGCGCCGAGACGCGGCTGACGCATGGCGAGGGTCGCAACGACGGACCGGACTATTCCGCCGACGGCCAATGGATCTACTTTAATTCCAGCCGCACCGGGCTGATGCAGATCTGGCGCATCCATCCCGATGGCACCGGGCTCGAGCAGGTGACTTCGGACAATCAGGGCAATTGGTTCGCCCATCCGTCGCCCAACAACGACATGGTGCTGCTCCTATCCTACGACCCATCGGTGTTCGACCATCCGCGGGACCTCGACGTGCGGCTGCGGCTGATGGACATGGACGGCGGCAATCTGAAGACGCTGTTCGAGCTTTTCGGCGGGCAGGGCACGATCAACGTGCCCTGTTGGTCTCCTGACGGCGAGGAATTCGCCTATGTCAGGTATTTTCCGGTGAGATCTTGAGACGGGCGCACCGCCATTTTATGATGGGGTGGTGGGTATTTGATGATATCGAGAGACCCCTACTCGAACACTTTGCTTGGAACCGTTTCAGAAACGGGCTGTCTTTTAACGCCAGCGGCGGCCACCAGCCAGAACAGTCCACCAGCAGCAAAGCCGATACAGCTGTCACTGCGAGCGATTTGACGGTCTCTAGCAATCCCCACCATGTCATCATGCCGTTTTGGTAAGTGATGTGGTCACCAGCATAGGCCTCGTCAGCGCCGAAAAATGCAACTAGGCACATCCAGGTGAAGGTCGCAACAAAGGCTCCAACCATCGCGCAATTTGCAAGGGGCGGCCCTACACGCCGCCTGAGGTAGAATAGCAATGGGATCCCCAACACAGCAGTTGGCGGATACGCACCAATAACGCGCTCGGTCATATCCGGCGGGCCCACAGTGGGCTGTAAACAGCGTATGCGAAGGACGCGATTTAGGGAACTACGATCAACGCAATCGCTACTCTCCACCAAGGTGGAGATGGAAGAGTTTTTGCAGGCATGCGTCCCCTATCGAAAAAGTTTATTCGGCAGGATTGCACGTCACAGTGTGCGTAATAACGTCGCGCCCGGCCTCATCTTCGAATCGCTGATGCGCACGCTTGAGGGGGTGATTGGGGGCTCCCAAGGTTTGATTGCAGTTGCTGCCTCCAGTTCCGTGTAACTTGCCGAAGCGGACGGGTATTCTATTTCAAGATGAGCTGTGGCATTTATTCATCTTCCAAATTGTGGGGGAAATATTGTGACCTGAATATCAGTGCTATTCTGGCTGGTAACGACTGGTCGCCCACCGCTCCAACCCGCTCTTTTGGCATCCGCGAACATGAGGATGAACCTGGAGGTATAGACTTGCTGGCTGTCTTGAGATGCGCGTGGACGCTGCGTGGTTTCACGGTCGCCGGCTCCTTGGTGGCAACGGGTTTCACGCTCGCCGGATGTTCATATCTTTTTGTCCGTGGCGTCGAGGGAAGCTATCTCGCAACGGGTACTCCGGTGCTCGGAAAGGTGACTGCTAGGAACGAGAGTGAGGAGATGGGGGGGACGATTGAGATCGGCTCGGCCGAAAGGCAGCAATGCAAGGGTCGCTACAGCGTATCGCAGGTGAAGACGAATTTCTGGAAGCTGGAGACCGGCGAGCGAACCTACCGCGGGAAGATCTACTGTCTGGATGGTCGAGCAGGGGCGTTTGAACTCATATCGAAGGATAAGGGGAAAACCGGCTCGATTACCGGCGAAATCAATGGCGAGGCATTTCAACTCGATATGTTCGAATCGAAGAGCCGTGAGTGCATGACGCAAGAATGCAGATGGGGCTTGAAGTGGACTTACGAAAAAGAGCGCGACGACATGCGTACCTATTACAGGGTCTCGACTGAACACGAGCCCGATTCAATGCATCCATGGCTCTATTAAATCTACTCCTATTCCGCGTGCCGGTGATCCGGTCCCGAGCTCCGCCCATGATGGCGGGGCGGTGGGTTAGTAACCCCACGCTGCTTGGGGATCGGCGGCTTCGCGGATGATTGGACGAGAAATCTGATATTGGCCTTGGTTCCAACCAGCCCACCGGTACCATCAGCAGCGCCATAGTAATTGTTATAGCCGACCTGGCTGTCGGCAATTGCGGCGAACTTAGCGCCCATCGCGAGCGGCATTGCGGCCAGCGCCACGAATGCGACGACAGGCCCGAGCACCGGCGTAGTGGTGACGATGGATTGAGCACCGTTGATAGCCGTCTCCACAAGACGAAGGTATTTTCCGACCAAGCCGGCTCCGACGACAAATGACGTGCTCGCGAAAGATGCGCCTGTGTCGGCCCATCTGGTCGCTCCATCATCAGACACCTGCATTTGGCGGCTGTAGCTCGTTGGGATGAATGGGCATGAACTGGCGGTCACAGTCAACGGCAGCGTCGCCATCGGCGTACCCGTGAGATAACCGGGTTGCCCCCACCGCCCTGTAATGGGCGGCGGGTTTCTGCCCGCTGCTTTTAATGCTGACTATCAGGCTGCGACGGCTGCCTTGCGCCGGGCGCGGGCGGACTGCGCCAGGTCTTCCAGCGTCGCCACCGACATATCCCAGTCGATGCAGCCGTCGGTGATGGACTGGCCGTAAACCAGCGGCTTGCCGGAAACGAGGTCCTGGCGGCCGGCAACGAGGTTGCTTTCGATCATCATGCCCTTGATGTCGTTGTTGCCGGCGGCAATCTGCGCTGCCACGGATTTGACAACGAGCGGCTGGTTCATCGGGTTCTTGTCGCTGTTGGCGTGGCTGGCATCGATGAGGATGCGCGGGGCGACGCCGAGCCTGACGGCTTCGCCGGTCACCGCTTCGACGTCGGCAGCTTCATAGTTCGGCCGCTTGCCGCCGCGTAAGATTATGTGGCAGTCCTCATTGCCCCTCGTCGAGGCGATGGCCGCCTGGCCGTCCTTCGTTACTGCCGGGAAGTGATGCGGCTGCGAGGCGGCGAGGATGGCGTCGAGCGCGACACGCACGCCGCCGTCGGTGCCGTTTTTGAAGCCGATCGGGCAGGAGAGGCCGGAGGCGAGCTGGCGATGGATCTGGCTTTCGGTCGTGCGCGCGCCGATCGCGCCCCAGCTGACGAGGTCGGTGATGTACTGCGGCGTGATCGTGTCGAGGAATTCGACGCCGGCGGGAAGGCCCATCGCATTAATGTCGAGCAGCAGACGCCGGGCGATGCGCAAGCCTTCCTCAATGCGGTAGCTGCCGTCGAGATGCGGGTCGTTCATCAGACCCTTCCAGCCGACGGTGGTGCGGGGCTTTTCGAAATAGACGCGCATGACGATCTCGAGATCGCCGGCGAAGCGCTGCCGCTGTTCCGTGAGCCGAGCGGCATAGTCCCTGGCGGCAACGGGATCATGGATGGAGCAGGGGCCGATGACGACGATCAGGCGATCGTCCTCGCCCCGAAGAATCTGGTGGATCGCATCGCGATTGCTGGTCACGGTCTTGCTGACATCAGCATTGCGGGGAATTTCCGCGATGATCTCGGCGGGCTTGGTCAGGGGGGTAATTTCGACGATACGCAGATCGTCAATGGTATCAGACACGGTATGGCTCCTGTTTGGTCATACCGTGCGGAACAAAAAAGCCGCCAGGTAGACTAGCGGCTGTTCGGGTTGTCGTCGCGTCGAATTCAGTTACGCATGGACCCGCATCCGCTCAGAGCAGCGGTACCAATAAAATCGCGAGGCGTAGATTGATGTCATCGACATGGGGCGTGTGTAACGCCACGTCTGCGTGTTGTCACGTAGAATTTTCTGTCTGAAAATCGGGCGCCTTGCGGAAGGTACACCCAGGGAAGCCACAAAGCACGTCGCATTCGATCTCACTCATGCGACGTCTTGCAAGTCTTTGTTTATGCATATCGCCCGAACCGTGCATGCTCCGGGCGATATGCGTTTTCATTGCTTTCGAATGTCGTTCCCGAGCTCAGAGAGCGTCGACGTTCACACCGACGGTGATGGCGCCGATCGGCGTTCCCTTGTCGTCGGATATCGTCACACTTGCCTGCGACTGCAGCGTCTGGGTCGACTCATCCTTTTCGATCTCATCGACGAAGACGGCGTCCTTGCCGGCGCCGAAAGACTTCTGGAACTTGCCCTCGTCGCCCTGCCAGTAGTCGGATGTGGTGTCGCTTTGACCGACATTCAGCCCCTTTGCATCCATGACGAAGATTTCGGTGATCTTGCCGCCGGAAGCTTCCTTCTTTCCCTGAAGGAATTTCGACAGGGCGTTGTTAAGCACGCCGTCAATCATCGAGTGGTCGGAGCCATCGACTTCGGCACGCCACTTCTTGTCGAGGGCGTCGACATCGGCTGCGCTGAGATTGGCGTTGGCAGTGTTCTGCACTTTGACAGCCTCGATGATGGCGGGATCATTGAGCCAGGGCTTGACGTCGCTCGTCACGTAGTCGGAGATCGGGGCAAGCTTGGCATCCTGCGCCATGGATACGCCCATGGGTACGCCAAATGCGGTGCAGGCCAAAAGAAATGCGGGCACGATTTTCTTCATAAGTGTTTCCTTCCGATTATAGGTTGCTGAAGACTAAGGCTATCAAACGAGGATGATGTCAGAACTCCTCCCAGCCGCCGGGAGCAGCGGCAATGGCGGCATTTCCTGCATGCCGCTGGACGAGGGCTCTCGGCTCGGGACGAGATTGGCGGGCGACTTGAACGGGTCTGGGCTGGCTGGCCGCAGACGCGCCGACGACGAACCTGCCGGCCGAGTCCTGCAGAAGGCGTCCCTGCTGCAGTAGTTCCTGGCAGGCCGCGTTGGTTTCCTCGACCATTGCCGCGTTCTGCTGCGTCGCCTGATCCATCTGGTTGATCGCGCCGTTGATTTCCTGCAGGCCCGTCGCCTGTTCGCGATAGGACTGGACGATGGAAGCGATACTGTCGCTGATGCGGTTGATCTGCTCCTCGATCTTCAGCAGGGCGTCGCCGGTTTCGTTCACCAGCCCGACGCCCGCGGCAACCTCTTGACCGGATACATTGATCAGGTTCTTGATTTCCTTCGCTGCATTTGCCGACCGCTGGGCGAGTTCACGCACCTCCTGCGCAACAACCGCAAAACCCTTGCCGGCTTCGCCCGCGCGCGCCGCCTCGACGCCGGCATTCAGCGCCAGCAGGTTCGTCTGAAACGCGATTTCATCGATGACGCCGATGATGCGGCCGATCTGGCTGGACGAGGTCTGAATCCGGTCCATCGCTCCGATTGCATCGCGCACCACCGTTGCCGAGACATGAGCGCTCCGTTTGGTTTCCTCGACCAGCTTGCCGGTATTTTCGGCCCGCTGCGACGATGTTCTGACCGTGGTGGTCACCTCATCCAGTGCGGCGGCGGTCTGTTCCAGTGCTGCCGCCTGTTGCTCGGTCCGCTTGGCGAGTTGATCGGCGGAGGACGCCAGCTCGCTTGACCCACCTTCGACCGCCACCGAGGCCATCTTGATCTCTGTCAGCGCGGCAGCGACTGCTTCGACCATGTTGTTGAAATCCTGCCGCAATTTATCAAATTCGGGGCCGAGATCGGCCAGGTGGATCGAGAAATCGCCGGCGGCAAGCTTTTCCAATGAATTTGCAAGAGCGGTCATTACCAGCCGCTGGGTGTTGCTGGCCTCTTCGGTGAATAATGCGTTGCGCGCCCGTTCGGCATCGAGCGAAGCGGTCTGCTCGGCGGCGGCCTGCTCTCTTTCGACCTTCGCAATTGCCTCGTGGCGGAAGACTTCCAACGCGCGTGCCAGAAAGCCGATCTCGTCGCCGTTTTCCTTGTAGGTCACGGGAGAGGCCAGATCGCCTTTCTGCAATGCGCTAATTCGTTCGCTGATGATCCGGATGGGCCGGCCAACAAGGCTGCGCATGGCGAGAAGGAAGGCGATGACGGCCAAGGCGGTGATCACGGACTGCGTGAGCAGCGATATGAGAACCTTCTGCCTGACTTCAGCAGCGATTTTTTCGACGGACCAGTTGGTAACGATATAGCCGGTGGCCTTGCCTGATTTATCCAGCGGGAGCGGCGCGATGATCGTGACCACACCGGCGGATATTCCGCTGTCGTCGATCGTCGTTTTTTCCGGCTTGGCACTGAGGCTCTTCGCCAGATCGGCCGGTGCGGGCAAACCGTTGATGCCATCGCGTGTCCAGGCGTCTACGGCGGCAGGCTCCGCGTTGAATGCGGCAAACTGCACGAGATCGAGCGAAGGGTCGTCGCGGTAGAGCGAATAGGCTTCACGGACGGCATTCGCCTTGCCCCATTTGACGCCGCCGGCGGCCAGAGAGGCAAACTGCTCCACATCCTTGGACCAGTTGGCCTTGGCGCCATCGATCAATGCCCGGGTTTCGTACATCCACGTATAGGTGGCGAAAGCGGAAATGCCGCAGAGGTTGACGGCAACGATAATCGCCGCCAGCTTGGCGGTCAGAGGCATCGTTTTCAAAAAATGGAACATTCCGCGGCAGCCTAGAATTGCGGCTCAGTCGGAGATGTTCCCGACCGGCGTCTCAATACGGGCATCCACGCTGACGGTCACATCACGAGCCCTCATGCCCATGTCCGGATAGCAACCCAAAACGCGCAAACGCAGTGTGTATTTGATATGTGAATAAATCATAAAGTAGAATGGGATGCCGGAGCACACGCGGGTCATTTCGCTATTGCGCCCGCTGGAGATCTGCCTCGCCCCGCTGGGGAGAAGTGGTATGTCGCGCGTCCGTGTTCCCTACGCCCCGGCCGAAGAAAAGAGACAGATGGCACCGCTTGGCGTGCGGCTAGAATCAACCATCTGGTTCGCGGCTTGCCGCCGCGCCGGTTTGCTGAAATAGATGCGCCGTCAGGTGCCCGTCCAGGCGGGAGAATCGGGAATCCGGTGCAAGACCGGAACGTGCCCAACGCTGTAAGGCCGACGTTTGCCGCTTCATCACGCCACTGGCTTCTCGCCGGGAAGGCTGCGGCAGACGGATGACGCCCAGTCAGAAGACCGGCCTGGCAAGATAGACCGATCCGCGCGGACGGCGGGGCGGTTGCGTTGTTGGGGATTTGACGATGCGACCCTTTGATGAGGATGCCCTTTCGGCGGCGTCCGGTTTTTCCCTGGCCGAACGCGAGGCCGTCTATCACGCGATCATGACGCGGCGCGATGTTCGCAGCCAGTTTCGACCTGATCCTTTGCCTGACGATGTTGTGCAGCGGCTGCTGACGGCCGCTCACCACGCACCCTCCGTCGGCTTCATGCAGCCGTGGAATTTCATTCTGGTGAAAAGTGCCGCTGTGCGGGCGCGCGTCCGGGACGCCTTTGCGAGTGCCAACGAGGAGGCGGCGCAGATGTTTGCCGGCGAGCGGCAGCAGGCCTACCGCGCCCTCAAGCTCGAAGGCATCGTGGAGGCGCCGCTCGGCATATGCGTGACCTGCGATCCCACACGCAGCGGCAGCGTGGTGCTGGGGCGCACCCACAATCCGAGAATGGATTCATACTCGACCGTCTGCGCCATCCAGAATCTCTGGCTTGCGGCGCGGGCGGAAGGCGTCGGCATCGGTTGGGTCAGCATCTTCCGCGAAGGCGACCTGAAAACCATTCTCGGCATACCCTCTCATATCGAAGTAGTCGCCTGGCTCTGTGCCGGTTTCGTCGATCGGCTCTATGACGAGCCGGAACTCTCCGTCAAAGGCTGGCGGCAGCGGCTGCCGCTGGAGGATCTGGTCTTCCATGATGGATGGGGACTGAACATCTAGGGCAGTGCGGTGGAGCATGGCCTCAATCGCACAGTCACGACAGTCAAGGTGAGCAAACCGATGTCGGGTATCGCCGACGCCGGGCGAGGGCGAGGTATCTTTATTCCGGGCCTTTATATCGATACGCTGAAGGCGAATCCCGGCATTTCCGAGAGATACTCGGCTATCGGCGGCTCGATCGGAGGATAACGGCCCAATGAACATGATCGACTTGAAGGAACGCATCATCGTGATCACAGGCGGTGCGCGCGGCATCGGCTACGCTATCGCAGAGCGCGTCATCCAGTCTGGTGGCAAGGTGGCAATCTGGGACCTGAACGAAAACATGGCGAAGGACAGCGCTTCCGCTCTCGGCTCCGGCACCGTCGCTTTCGGCGTCAACGTTGCAGATTCCCAATCAGTCAAAAACGCGGCGGCGACTACCGAGGAGATTTTTGGCCGTATCGACGGCCTCGTCAATTCCGCCGGGATTACCGGTCCGGTTAAGCCCACGATTGAATACGATGTCATCGAGTGGAAAGATGTTGTCGATGTCTGCCTGACGGGAACCTTCAACTGCTGCCGCCACGTCGTTCCGGTCATGTTAAAGCGCGACTACGGGCGGATCGTGAACATCTCCTCGGTGGCGGGCAAGGAAGGAAATCCGAACATCGCTGCCTATAGCGCAGCGAAAGCCGGTGTGCTGGGCTTCACCAAGTCTCTTGGCAAGGAACTCGCAAAGACGGGGATCGCCGTGAACGCGGTAACGCCGACCACAGCAAAGACACCTATATTGGACGGGCTGACACCGGAATTTATCGAATATATGCGCGTGCGCATTCCGCGCGACCGTTTTGTTGAACTTCATGAGATCGCTTCGATGGTCGTCTGGCTGCTCTCCGAAGAGAACTCCTTCACCACCGCATCGACGTTCGACCTGAGCGGTGGTCGTACGACCTATTGACCATGCCCAAGCTGTCCGCATTCACATCCCGCCGCTCGTTCACGCGACATTGCCGTCATCTCATGCACCCCGGCATAACGCCGCCATGGCTCGGCCACCGCCGTTCCAGCTGTTCGATCACTGCTGCTGTTGCGGCTGCGGACCTGACGTTGCTGGGTTGGCGAGATCGATCGAGCCCTGATCTCCGGCCAGAAATTGCGGGCCGACCTGACGGACACGGTTTTGCGTCGGATCATAGGGGCGCTCGGGAACGGATGGTTGCGGCGCGGCGGTTGCGGGATTCTTCGCCGTGGGGTTGGTGCGGATGGTGGTGATCGAGCCCTGCTGCGGCGGTTCGCTCACCGCCTGCTTGCCGCGCATCTCCTCGTAATAGGCGGTGAGATTGCAGGCGCAAGAGGACTTTTCCCCGGGCGTACGGTTCTTGTAGGCAAAGGCGTTTTTCATGGCGCTGTAAGGCGTGCCCATTGCGACCGAGATCATGTTCGAGGCTTCGGTGCTCGTCACATCACGATAGAACAATTCGGTCTCGATGCCCGGGCACATCTTGGCGCAGGTCTGGGCGTCGCGGCCGAAATCAACCGACGTGGCGTTCGAGCTGATCGGGAAGAAGCCGC
The DNA here is from genome assembly GCF_032464805.1 of Rhizobium sp. 10PS4. Taxonomy (NCBI): domain Bacteria; kingdom Pseudomonadati; phylum Pseudomonadota; class Alphaproteobacteria; order Hyphomicrobiales; family Rhizobiaceae; genus Rhizobium; species Rhizobium sp. 10PS4. Next base: position 220,020 of record NZ_JAWDIW010000005.1, read on the forward strand.
CGTCGCAGCTGCGCACGCACATGGTGCTGACTGGCGACAGCATGTCGGCCCGCGGCAGGCCGTAACGCGGATCAACCTCTTCACCGCCGCCGAGCGGGATGAAGGTATCGGTGCGCATCGCCTGTTCCTCGACACTCGGGGCGGGGTCGGCGGCGCTGCGCTCGTCGGGGGCATAGAAGTTTTCGCTGTTGCAGCCATTGCGGTCGAGGGCAGCCATCAGCTCGCGGCGGGGCTGGTCGTTGTCGCTGCCCCGGCCGAGCAATTCGCCACGGCGGTCCTGGAGATAGCGAATGTTGTCGATCATCCTGACTTCGGCCTGCGAGAGTTCGGCGCAGTAATCGGCATTCTCGCCGCCGATCACGACCATGCTGCCCGACGTGCAGTCATTGCTGCGCAGCTCATTGCGGACCTTTCGCAACTCGAGGTTCTGCTCGGCCATGGCGCTGGCATATTGGCGCGCTTCCGGGCCGTTGCCATTGCCGATCGATCGCGGCAAGTCGGCGAGGCGGCCGCGCAGGTCCTCACAGACAGCGCTGCTTTGCGCGGCGGCAGGCGCCGAAAAGGCAAGGAGAAGAGCAAGAGACAGGTTTCGGCGTTTCACGGCGTCGTCCCGGAATGAGCAAAGAATTGATCGGTCGATTGCGGCGTTGATCGCCGCCAGTTCTCTTAGGGTATTTCTCTTAATAAGCTGGGATAAATTCCTAGCGTATTTTCGCGATTTTATCCAGCGGACCGCTGGAGACCCAGTGTTTGATTATGAAGAGGCTACCGATTGTAATCAACGAGGCCAAGTGCTCCACTCCAATCTCCTGCGTCGCTTGGGGAACGTACTCATATCCGGACGTCGAAAATGACAGGTGTTGCCAATGAACTCAGCTCCCCCGCAACGACAGTCGGGCTGCCGGAAACCCAACACGGCTTCCACGTCTTCGTGGACGGTTGTTATGAACCCGGTTCCGGGCGCGGGGGATGGGCTTTTGTCGTTTATCGTGATGCGGCGGAAATTGCGTCCGGCTTCGGTGGCGCCGAAGATTCCGCCAATAATTCGATGGAATTGACCGCCGTGCTCAGGGCGGCAATCTGGATCAACAGCGAGGCAAACGGCGAGCCCGCGACCATCTGGTCCGATTCCGTCTACGCCATCAAAGGCTGCAACAGCTGGCGACATATCTGGAAGAACAACGGCTGGAAGAAAAGCAGCCCGAATGGGAATGCCCGAAGGCGAACGATCGCCAATGCGGAACTCTGGAAGGCGGTCGATCTTCAGCTATCCCAGAATGCGCTGATGACCATTGTCTGGTGCAAAGGCCATTCCGGCATTGCCGGCAACGAACGCGCGGATGCGCTCGCAGATAAAGGGCGCCTGTCGATACGGAGTGCCTGAGACGGCATCAGGACATGTGTCGGGACGACTTCAGGGTCTTTACGCTGTGTTGCGGACAACCAGCTCAAGCCGGTTGCGATGCCTCGACGACGGCGAGTGCCGCCATATTGACGACGCCGCGGGAGGTGACAGAGGGGGCGAGGATGTGGGCGGGCAGGGCGGTTCCGAGCAGGATCGGGCCGACATGCAGGCCGTCGGTCATCGACTTGACCACACCGAGGGTGATGTTGGCAGCATCGAGGTTCGGGAAGACCAGGAGGTTCGCCTCATCGTGCAGCGTCGTGTCCGGCATGACGCGCTTGCGCAGTGCTTCGGTGATGGCGCTTTCGCCGTGCATTTCACCGTCGACCTCAAGGTCGGGCGCGGCTTCGCGCACGAGCTGCAGGGCGTTGCGCATCTTCGTCGCGCTTTCGGACTCACGCGAACCGAAATTGGAATGCGAGACCAGGGCGGCGCGCGGGGTGAGGCCGAAACGGCGGATTTCCTCGGCCGCCAGCACTGTCGCCTCGGCGACCTCCTCGGCGGTCGGATTGAAGGTGACATAGGTGTCGGTGAAGAAGGTGGCGCCGCGCTGCGAAATCATCAGGCTGAGGGCTGAGAAATCGCGGACATCCTTGCGCTTGCCGATGATCAGGCGGACGTCGCGAAGATGCTTCTCGTAACGGCCTTCCAGGCCGCAAATCAGCGCGTCGGCCTCGCCGCGCCTCAGCGCCAGCGCGCCGATGACTGTCGTGTTGGTACGCACGATGGTGCGGGCAGCTTCCGGGATGACGCCGCGGCGGCCGACGAGGGAGAAATAGAGATCGACATATTCGCGGAAGCGCGGATCGTCTTCCGGATTGATGACTTCGAAATCCTGCAGCGGGCGGATGCGCAGGCCGTAGCGCTTCAGGCGCGTCTCGATGACTTGCGGGCGGCCGATCAGGATCGGTTCGGCAAGGCCTTCTTCGAGCAGCACCTGGGCGGCGCGCAGCACGCGCTCGTCCTCACCTTCGGAAAAGATGACGCGCTTGCGCTCGGCGGTCTTGGCGGCGGTAAAGATCGGCTTCATGACGAAGCCGGAGCGGAAGACGAAGCGGTTCAGCTGGTCGAGATAGGCGTCGAAATCCTGGATCGGACGGCGCGCCACGCCACTCTGTTCGGCGGCCTTGGCGACCGCAGGCGCGATGCGCAGGATCAGGCGCGGATCGAAGGGCGAGGGGATCAGGTAATCGGGGCCGAAGACCGGGGTCTCGCCGGAATAGGCGCGGGCGGCGACGTCGGACGGCTCTTCGCGGGCAAGGGCTGCAATGGCGCGCACGGCGGCCATCTTCATTTCCTCGTTGATCGTCTCGGCGCCGCAATCGAGCGCGCCGCGGAAGATATAGGGAAAGCAGAGGACGTTGTTGACCTGGTTGGCGAAATCCGAGCGACCGGTGCAGATCATTGCGTCGGGGCGGGCGGCACGGGCGAGATCCGGCATGATCTCCGGCGTTGGATTGGCAAGCGCCATGATCAGCGGCTTGTCGGCCATCTGCGCCAGCAGCTCGGGTTTCAGCACGCCGGCGGCCGAAAGGCCGAGGAAGACGTCGGCGCCGCCGATATTTTCGGCGAGCGTGCGCGTATCGCTCTTCTGGGCATAGATGGACTTCCATTCGTCCATCAGCTCGACCCGGCCCTCATAGACGAGGCCTTCGAGATCGTGGACCCAGATGTTTTCGCGTTTTGCCCCGAGAATGACAAGCAGGTTGAGGCAGGCAAGAGCGGCAGCACCGGCGCCGGAGGCGACGATCTTGATGTCGGCGATGTTCTTGCCGGCGAGTTCCAGCCCGTTCAGGATCGCGGCGGCGACGATGATTGCCGTGCCGTGCTGATCGTCGTGGAAGACGGGGATCTTCATCTTTTCGCGCAGGCGGCGCTCGACCTCGAAACATTCCGGCGCCTTAATGTCTTCAAGGTTGATGCCGCCGAAGGTCGGCTCCAGCGAGGCGATGGTCGAGACCATCTGGTCGACGGCTGCGGCATCGATCTCGATATCGAAGACGTCGATGCCGGCGAATTTCTTGAAGAGCACCGCCTTGCCCTCCATGACCGGTTTGGAGGCGAGAGGGCCGATATTGCCGAGGCCGAGCACGGCAGTGCCGTTGGAGATGACGGCGACCAGATTGGCGCGCGACGTATATTCGGCTGCCATTTCGGGGTTGTCGCGGATTGCAAGGCAAGGGGCGGCAACACCGGGCGAATAGGCGAGCGCCAGGTCGCGCTGGTTGCCGAGCGGCTTGGTCGCCTGGATCTCCAGCTTGCCGGGGCGGGGGTAGCGGTGGAAGAAGAGCGCCTGCTCGTCGAGATCGCCGCTCGTCAGGTTCTTTTCCGTCTTCGATTTTTCCAGGTGATCCATCGCCGCCTCCGTGCACGTCTTTTGAGCTCCCTCCATACATCAATCGGATACGGGCGACAGTATGGAAATGGGGGGTGGGCGAAGTTTTCGTGAGGTGATGGTGCGTCGTGGGCTACCCCCTCTGCCCTGCCGGGCTACCCCCCTCTGCCCTGCCGGGCTACCCCCCTCTGCCCTGCCGGGCATCTCCCCCACAAGGAGGGAGATCGGCAAGAGGTTGGATCATCCGTCCCTCTCGTCCGTATCGGAATAACCATGCGGTAGTTGTTTGGTGAGGCCGTCGCGTCCATCCAATCTCCCTCCTTGTGGGGGAGATGCCCGGCAGGGCAGAGGGGGGTATCCTCAAGGTATGATGAATTCACTCTATATGCGCGGCGTGTCGTCGTGCCGGTACTAATCCTTTTGGAAACTTGTCTGGCCGCGGCAACGGGCGCAGGATGCCGGCCGCGACGGTGCGGGGCGCCGGTCGCATGGAGGAAATCATGGACAATTTGAACCTCACGACCCTGCAAAAGGGGCAGACGATGGTCAATGACGTGGCCATCGATGCCTTTGCCGCCGGATTTCGCGGCAGCCTTCTGACCGGTAAAGACATGGATTACAACGAGGCGCGGGCGATCTGGAATGCGATGATCGACCGGCGGCCCGGCCTTATCGCGCGATGCGCCGGTGCCGCCGATGTCGTGCGGGCGGTGCGGTTTGCACGCGACAACAATCTGCTCGTTTCGGTCCGTGGCGGTGGGCACGGCATCGCCGGGAATGCCGTCTGCGAGGGCGGGGTCGTCATCGACCTGTCGGCGATGAAATCGGTGCGGGTCGATCCGCAGACGCGTCGCGCCAGGATCGAGCCGGGAGCCACGCTTGCCGATGTCGACCAGGAAACGCTGGCCTTCGGGCTGGTGCTGCCGACCGGCATCAATTCCACCACCGGCATTGCCGGCCTGACGCTCGGCGGCGGCTTCGGCTGGCTGACCCGCAAATTCGGGCTGACGCTGGATAATCTGCTTTCGGTCGACGTGGTGACGGCCGACGGCGAGCTGGTCAAGGCGAGCGAAAAGGAAATGCCGGACCTCTTCTGGGCGCTACGCGGCGGCGGCGGCAATTTCGGCGTCGTGACCTCGTTTGAGTTCAAGCTCAACCCTCTCAACACAGAGGTGCTCGCTGGGCTCGTCGTGCACCCCTTCGCCGATGCGGAAATGGTGCTCAAGGAGTACCGACAGGCGCTGGAAGCGGCCCCAGACGAACTGACCTGCTGGGTGGTGATGCGCCAGGCGCCGCCGCTGCCGTTCCTTCCCATTGAATGGCACGGCAAGGAGATCGTGGTGCTGGCCATGTGTTATTGCGGGGATGTCGCGGCGGGAGAAAAGGCGGCAGCCAGGTTGCGCGCGATCGGAAATCCGATTGCCGACGTCGTCGGCCCGGTGCCGTTCACCGGCTGGCAACAGGCATTTGACCCGCTGCTCACGCCCGGTGCGCGCAATTACTGGAAGAGCCAGGATTTCGCCTCTCTCTCTGATGCGGCGATCGAGGTTCTGCTCAATGCCGTGCGCAAGCTGCCCGGCCCGGAATGCGAGATCTTCATCGGCCATGTCGGTGGTGCGGCTGGCCGTGTGCCCACCGAGGCCACCGCATTTCCGCAACGCAGCTCGCATTTCGTCATGAATGTGCATGCGCGCTGGCGGGAAATGGGGATGGACGGAAGTTGCATAGACTGGGCGCGGGATCTGTTCGAGGCAACCAAGCCGCATTCGGTCGGCACCGCCTACATCAACTTCATGCCGGAGGATGAGGTCGATCGGGTCGAAAGCGCTTATGGCGCCAATTACGGCCGCCTTGCGGAAATCAAGCGGCGTTACGATCCGAACAACCTGTTCCGGATGAACCAGAACGTCAAACCCATGGCGGCAGTACGCGCTGCTTGATGAGAATGGCGTGAAATCAAGGCGTTGGAGCCTGCGCTGCGCGTTCGCTTAACGCGCGGCGGCTGATGATTCGAGCGCTTGACGTTTAATGTCTTCGGCCGGTGACATGTCGCTCGTTTTGGTCCGGCGTCGCTATGTGCTGGGCTTCGGCGTGATCGTCACGTCGGCGCCATAGGCATCGCGCAGTTCGCCTTCCTGTCCCGGCTGCCGGTCGGCGGCCTGATGCAGCAGGATCGACTCGTATCCTTGCGAGCGCGTCCCCTCGATCAACGTGATATCGGCGTTTCCAGGATTGTCGGAGCGCTCGAACCACTCGACGGGGCGGTGCAGGAAGTTCATTTCGACTGCCCGATTGGTGACGCCATGACCGACGATCACGAGGTTGTTGTCGCTATTTTCGGCGTCGTGCATGACGGTCTGGAGGAACAGGCGCACCCGCTGAGCCACATCCGCCCGGCTTTCGCCATCCGGCGGCCGTGCGTAGAACTTGCCGCTGTTGCTGCGCAGCCTCGCCCATTTTTCGAACTCCTCAGGAAATTTCTGCTTCTGTTCGGCGTGGTCGTAGATTTCGGTGAAGAGACCGAAATCCTGCTCGCGCAGCAGATAATCCTCCCTGATATCGCCGACGAAGCTTTCCGGCAGAGCTTCGAGCAGCGCATCCTTGCTCTGCCGGGTCCTGAGAAAGGGCGAGTACCAGATATGCAGCTTGCCGAAACCCGCGCTCGGCAATGCCGTGAGATAGGAGGCGATCACGCCGCCTGCTTCAAGAGCCTGCCGATGGCCCCACCGCGTCAGCGGCACATTGTGATCGCCGAATTGGCGGTAGGCCTGTTCGTTGATATTGCCGAGGGATTCGCCATGGCGAACGAGAAAAAGACGCATCAGCCATCCCGCATTGTCGGATATGAATCGCCGCCATCATGAACGCCCTGAATGCGCAGGGCAACATGGCCGGCAGGCCTGGCGGCGACGGGCATGCTGCCCGCGCGGCGACGGCCATGCGGCCGCGCTGTGATGAACAGGTTTGCAAGGCTTTTCCCCAGCTTGTCATCTTCCTGAAACACGAGTCTGGTTTTGGAAGGTTAGATGAAAGATGGGACATGAGCGGCAGCTCGTGAAAGACATGATGGAACCCAGACATTTCCGCACGCTCTTCATTTCCGATGTCCATCTCGGCTCGAAGGCCGCGAAGGCCGATTTCCTGCTGGATTTCCTGCGCTACCACGAGGCCGATACGATCGTGCTCGTCGGCGACATTGTCGACGGCTGGCGCCTGAAGCGCAGCTGGTACTGGCCGCAGGTCTGCAACGATGTCGTCCAGAAACTGTTGCGCAAGGCGCGCAAGGGCACGCGTGTCGTCTATATTCCCGGCAATCACGACGAATTCCTGCGCGCCTTCCCAGGCATGCATTTCGGTGGCATCGAGGTCGTCGAGCGCATGATGCATGACGGCGCCGACGGCAAGAAATACCTGATCCTGCACGGCGACGAGTTCGACGTCGTGGTCCGCAACGCCCGGCTGCTCGCCTATCTCGGCGACTGGGCCTATGACACGGCGATCCGCATCAACATCATCCTGGCGGCGGTGCGCCGCCGGCTCGGCATGCCCTACTGGTCGTTCTCGGCCTGGGCGAAGCTGCAGGTCAAGCATGCCGTCAATTTCATCGGCGAATTCGAGCGCGTCGTGGCCGAGGAAGCCCGCAAAAACGGCGCCGACGGCGTGATCTGCGGACATATCCATCATGCCATCATCCAGGATATGGACGGTATCCGCTACATCAACACCGGCGATTGGGTGGAAAGCTGCACGGCTGTCGCCGAGCACGAGGATGGCACCTTCGAACTGATCACTTGGCGGTCTCTCGCCAGCAGCGTGCCGGCGCTTGTAGCCATCGAAACGCACGACGAGGGTGAGCTGGCCCCGCAGGCCGCCTGATTTTTCCGCCCGCGCTCTACAACGCCGCGCGTCTTTTCAGAGGCGCAACGGACGCAGTAGCACTTCGAGATTTTTGCAGTAGGAATTTAGCCGTTACCGTCAGGCGACAGGCCCAATTTATTTTCTAAAACGTTTCAGAACGGCTATTTCTCGCAATAGTCGCTTCCAGGGTGGTGTGTTAGGACAACGACAAATTTCCTTCAGGTCCACCCATGATTCCCGCTCAAAATTCCCCGACGGGTGAGGGAGCGCCGCCGCGCTTCCGGCTGCTCAGCGCGCTTTCCTATTGCGCGCCGCTGCTCGTCAACGGCGTCGTTCTGCCGTTCTTCCCCGTCTGGCTTGCGGGCCACAGCTTCAGCGACCATGAAATCGGTGTCATCCTGGCCGTTCCTATGGTGGTGCGTGTGCTGGTGGCGCCTGTTGTCGCCATGATCGCCGACCGGATGAACGAACGCGCGGACGTGCTGCTCTGGTCAGGCGGCCTGTCGCTGCTGACGGCGGTAGCACTCTACTGGACGACGACTTTCTGGCCTGTCTTCATCGTCTTTACGCTGCAGGGCGCCACCTTCGCGCCCTATGTGCCGGTCGTCGAATCGATCGTTATTTCGGGCGTGCGTCGCTGGGGTCTCGATTACGGATCGATGCGGGTCTGGGGCTCGATTGCTTTCATCGTTTCGACGCTGGTTGGCGGCGAACTCATCAACCAGTGGGGCGGGGGGATGGTGCTGCCGATCATGGTGTTCGGCTTTATCATGACCGTGGTCATGGCGATCTTCTGCCCGCGCATCGGGCCGACGCGGCGGCGAGGCCAGCCGATCGATCTTCCGGCCGCCACCGGCAGCGGCCTGCGGGAGCCGCACCTGCTGCTGCTCTTGATCGGGGTCGCCATCCAGCAATCGAGCCATGCGGTGCTCAACGCCTTCTCCTCGATCTACTGGCATCACCTCGGTTTTTCCGGCACCGAGGTCGGCCTGCTCTGGAGCGCCGGCGTCGCTTCGGAAGTGACGGTATTCTTCCTGTCGAAGCGCCTCAGCCGTCGCTTCAATGCCTGGACGCTGATCCGCTTCGGCTGCGCCATCAGCGTCTGCCGCTGGATCCTGTTTCCGATGAATACGGGCTTTGCCGGTTTCTTCCTGCTGCAATGTTTCCACGGCTTCACCTACGCCTTCGTGCATACCGGCGTGCAGCGGCGGATCGTCGCGACGGTGCAGGAGACGCAGGAATCCTCGGCGCAGGGCGCCTATTTCTTCTATGTCGGCATGGCGATGGCGCTGATGACCCTGGCGTCGGGTTATCTCTACGCCTCGCTCGGCGTCGTCAGCTATTACGTCATGGCCGTGGTGGCGTTCGCCGGCCTCGGCCTTGTTATCTCAGCCTATTACCTTCAGCCCCAGAGGGTAGTTTCGGGCGGAAAGACCAGGGAGGCTGCGTAGCGCAGGCCGGGTTCGCGGTCGCGGGCAAGCAGCAGCGGGCCATCGAGATCGACGAAATCGGCATTCTGGGCGAGTAATACGGCGGGCGCCATGGCAAGCGAGGTGCCGACCATGCAGCCGATCATGATGCTGAATCCAAGCCGCTCGGCCTCGGCCTTCATCACCAGCGCCTCCGTCAGGCCGCCCGTCTTGTCGAGCTTGATGTTGATCGCGTCGTAGCGGTCGGCAAGGCTTGCGAGATCGCCGGTGTGGTGGACGCTCTCGTCGGCGCAGACGAGGAGCGGGCGGCGGATTTCGGCGAGCAGCCCATCGCGGCCGGCCGGCAGCGGCTGCTCGACGAGGGCGATGCCTGCTTCTGCGGCGATATGGAGATGACGCTCCAACACCGCTTCGGGCCAGCCTTCATTGGCGTCGAGGATGATTTCGGCATCGGGCGCGGCGGCGCGGACGGCGCGGATGCGGCTTTCATCGTCGCCAGTGCCGACCTTGACCTTCAGCAGGGCACGGCCGGCATGCTCGCGCGCCCGGGCGGCCATCACCTCCGGCTCACCAAGCGAGATGGTGATGGCGGTGGTCAGCGGCTGCGGAGCGGAAAGGCCGAGGCGGGCGGCGACGCTGTCTCCCGTCCGCTTCGCCTCAAGATCCCAGAGGGCGCAATCGACGGCGTTGCGGGCCGCACCCGGCGGCATGGCCGACAGCAGGTCGCGGCGCGAGATGCCGGCCTCGATCAACGGTCGCGCCGCTTCGATCTGGGCGAAAACGCTCTGCATGGTCTCGCCATAACGGCGATAAGGCACGCATTCGCCAAGCCCCTGCGCACCCTCTTCGACAAGCGTGCAGGTGATGACCTCGGCTTCGGTCTTTGCCCCGCGCGAGATGGTGAAGGTCCCGGCAATCGGAAAGGAATTCATCTGGATATCGAGGGTACGCGGCATTATTGCTCTCCTGCGAGCATGGAAATTGCACGGTGCTTCTGTATATTGACGCGCCGGGCGACGAACGATCTGCTTCGCGATTCGGCAATGTCGCTGTAAGCCTTGAAAGACACAAGTATCTTGAACGCCGAGAATCGCAACGCCGCCTCACTTGATGTGAACGACCAGGCTGATGGCTCGGGACAGCGTGTGCGTCTTCAGGGAAATTGGCGCAGCGCCTACATCCATCTGGTGCTGCGCGATTTCGAAAAGCTCCTGCAGAAGAAGACCGGCGACCTGACGGTAGACCTCTCGGACATATCGGAGATCGACACCGCCGGCATCTGGCTGCTGTGCCGGCTGAAGAAGCAAGAAGAGGCGGGCGGGCGGGCGGTTCGCTTCGAAGGCACCAACCCGCATATCGACGAAATGCTCGAGATGTTTTCCGAGGAGCCGGCCAAGCCCGAGCCGGAACAGGCGGAGAAAGTCTCGCTTGCCGCGCGCATCCTCGCGCCGATCGGCAAGATGACCTATGAGGTCTGGGACAATTTCGCCGCCGCCATGTATATCCTCGGCTCGGCGGTGCGCGGCGCGCAGATGAAGTTCGGCCGCGGCAGCGGCGTTTCGCCGGCCTCCATCGTCAACCAGATCGACCATATGGGCGTTCGCGCCGTTCCGATCATTCTGTTGATGTCGTTCCTGATCGGGGCGATCATCGCCCAGCAGGGCGCCTTCCAGCTGCGCTACTTCGGCGCTGAGGTTTTCGTCGTCGATCTGGTCGGCATCCTGCAATTGCGCGAAATCGGCGTGCTTCTGACGTCGATCATGATCGCCGGCCGTTCCGGCAGCGCCATCACCGCCGAAATCGGTTCGATGAAGATGCGCGAGGAGATCGACGCGCTGAAGGTGATGGGGCTGAACCCGATCGGCGTGCTGATCTTCCCGCGGCTGGTGGCGCTGACCATTGCGCTGCCACTTCTGACGGTGCTGGCGAATTTCGCTTCGCTGGGCGGAGCTGCCGCTGTCGCCTGGGGTTATTCCGGCATTACCTTCGCCAACTTCCTGTCGCGCCTGCACGAGGCGGTGACACTCTCGACTGTGCTCTCAGGCATGATCAAGGCGCCGTTCATGGCGCTGGTCATCGGCATCGTCGCCGCCGTCGAGGGGCTGAAGGTCGGCGGCAGCGCGGAATCGCTCGGCCAGCACGTGACGGCCGCGGTGGTCAAGGCGATTTTCGTCGTCATCCTGATGGACGGGCTTTTTGCGATGTTCTATGCAGCGATCGACTTTTAGCATGGCGGACCGCGTGGACGAGAAACCGATCGATACGGAAGACAAGGACGAAAGGGACATCGTGCTGTCGGCGCGCGACGTCACCGTCGGCTTCGGCTCCAAGGTCGTGCTCGACAATCTGAACCTCAATATCTACCGCGGCGAGATCCTCGGTTTCGTCGGCGCGTCTGGCACCGGCAAATCGGTGTTGATGCGCACCGTGCTCAGGCTGCTGCCGCGCCGCTCCGGCACGATCAAGATCCTCGGCCAGGATTTCGACGAGCTCGACGAGCCGCAGCGCAACGCGCTCGACATGCGGCTCGGCGTGCTATTCCAGCAGGGAGCACTGTTCTCGTCGCTGACGGTCAAGGAGAACATCCAGGTGCCGATGCGCGAATATCTCGACCTGCCGCGCTCGCTGATGGACGAACTGGCGCATCTGAAGATCCGCATGGTCGGGCTTGCGGCCGACGCCGCCGACAAATACCCGTCCGAACTGTCAGGCGGCATGATCAAGCGTGCCGCCCTTGCCCGCGCGCTGGCGCTCGATCCGGAGCTCGTCTTCCTGGACGAACCGACTTCGGGTCTCGACCCGATCGGCGCGGCTGAATTCGACGAACTGATCGCCAACCTGCGCGATAGTTTGGGACTGACCGTGTATATGGTCACGCACGACCTCGACAGCCTGTTTTCGGTCTGCGACCGTATTGCCGTGCTCGGAAAGAAGCGGGTAATGGTGGAAGGCACGATCGACGATATGCTGGCCTATGACGATCCGTGGGTGCAGGCCTATTTCAAGGGCAAACGGGCGCGGTCGATCGTGCCGCAGGACGATGGCGCGCGGCACGGCAGCAGCGGGAAGTGACCGGATAAGATGGAAACCAAAGCCAATTACACGATTGTCGGTTTTTTCACGGTGCTGGTGATCGCGGCGGCCTTCGGCTTCGTCTACTGGATGGCCGAATATGGCCGAGGCGGCCCGATGACGGAGTTGATCGTTCGTATTCCGGGCTCGGCCAACGGCCTCAGCGTCGGTTCGCCGGTGCGCTTCAACGGCATCCAGATCGGCTCGGTGCAGACGCTGTCGATCGATGCCGACGATCCGCAATATTCGCTGGCCTTCACCCAGGTTCGTACCGATGCGCCGATCTACCCCTCCACCAAGGCAGCCCTTGAAATCCAGGGTTTGACCGGGGCTGCCTATATCGAACTCTCGGGCGGCCGAAAGGGCGAGGAAAGCATCCTCCAGCATGCGATCGACAATAACAAACGCGCCGTCATCGTCGCGGACCAGTCGAGCGTCACCAACCTTCTGGCGACCGCCGACAAGATCCTCGATCGGGCCAACGACGCGGTCGGCGAACTTCAGGGTTTTATCGAAGATTCGCGCGGGCCGCTGACCGAGACTTTCAAGAACGCCGAGACGTTCTCGGATGCGCTTGCCAAGAATTCCGGCAATATCGACGCCTTCCTGCAGAGTGTGGGTGAGCTCTCCAATACGGTGAAGGCCGTGTCCGGCCGTGTCGATTCGACGCTGCAGGCCGTCGAATCGCTGGTCAAGGCGGTCGATGCGCAGAAGATCGACAACATCGTCTCCAATGCCGAGAAGATCACCGCCAATGTCGCCGATGCCTCAGGCGACCTCAAAGGGGCGATCCAGAAGTTCGACCAGACGGCCACCACCTTCAACGATTTCGGCAAGCAGGCGCAGGCGACGCTCGATCGCGTCGATACGCTCGTTGCCCAGATCGATCCGGCGAAGGTGAAGGGCTCTGTCGACGACATCGCGCAGGCAACCAAGGATGCGCGTACGGCCGTCGCCTCGATCCGTGATGTCGCCAACACCGTTTCGCTGCGCCAGAAGGACATCGACCAGACGATCCAGGACGTCTCTCAGCTTGCCAACAAGCTGAATTCGGCGTCGACCCGAATCGACGGCATCCTCATCAAGGTCGATGCGCTGCTCGGAACCGACAATACGCAATCACTGTTTGCCGAGGCGCGCAATACGCTGGAATCCTTCAAGAAGGTGGCCGACAACCTGAATTCGCGGATCGGGCCGATCGCCGACAATCTGCAGAAATTCTCGAGCGGTGGCTTGCGCGACGTGCAGACTCTGATCAATGACATGCGCGGAACCGTGGGCAATCTGAACGATACGATCAGCAACTTCGACCGCAATCCGCAACGCCTGATCTTCGGCGGGGACACGGTCAAGCAATATGACGGCCGGACGCGGCGTTAAACTTGGGAAGTCAGGGGTAGCCTAATATGGTCGCATCGCATCTGTTGTCGCGCCGTTCTTGGATCAGGGGAACGGTGATCGCGCTGCCGCTGACGGCGCTGATCCTTTCCGGGTGCGGCACCGCGGCCAAGAACGATACTTATGATCTTTCCGCCGCCGTCGACGGCAGCGGACCCGCGGCCAAATCCCGCCAGATCCTGATCGCCAGCCCGACGGCGCTAAGGTCGCTCGACAGCGAGCAGATCGTGATCCGTGTTTCGCCGTCGGAAATCCAGTATCTCTCAAAGGCGCAGTGGGGCGACAAGCTGCCGCGCATAGTGCAGTCGAAGCTGGTGGAAGCCTTTGAGAACTCCGGCAAGCTCGGCGGCGTCGGCATGCCGGGGCAGGGGCTGGCGATCGACTATCAGGTCGTCACCGATATCCGCTCCTTCGAAATAGATGCTTCGAACGGCAATCAGGCGGTGGTCGAAATTTCCGCCAAGATCCTCAACGACCGCAACGGCTCGGTGCGCGCCCAGAAGGTGTTCCGCGCCATGGCGCCGGCCGGCGGTGACAATGAAGGTTTCGTCAAGGGCCTCGACCGCGCCTTCTCCGCGGTAGCCTCCGAGATCGTCAGCTGGACGCTACCCTTGATCTGACCGGCGTTTGCACGACGGCGCCTCGATCCGCGCCTTGCTTTGACGATCGACTGCACCGTCAAAGCCATCGGCTCGGAGAGCGCCGGCATTTCAGTCTCGAATACATCAGGCATTCCTTCGGAATTCATTCTGCCTATCAGAGGCGAAGGATTCGAAACGAATTGCAGGGTGATCGCGCAAGACCGGCAGCATCTGGAAGTGGCTTTCAGGTAACCTGTCGGCAGGTCTCCGCTCATCGATCTACTTCGTCGGTTGCGAATCCGTCATCGTCGCACCCGGCTGATTACCCGGTATGGTGGAAGCTGTGGCGTTTGATGACGGCGACAGGGTGCTGTCCAGCAGGCTTGCCATCTTATCGTCGCGTATGCTCGCGGTCTTTTCGCCCATGACGACGCCGACCACGCGGCGGCCATCCTTCAGGGCCGAGGTCACGACGTTGTAGCCCGATGCATCGGTGTAGCCTGTCTTGATGCCGTCGACGCCATCATAGCGATACATGAGGTTGTTGTGGCCGCGCAGCTTCATGCCGCGGAACTGGAAGCCGCGCATGGAGAAGAGCTTGAACTCCTCAGGGAAGTCCCGCATCAGCGAAACGCCGAGCGTCGCCATGTCCCGCGCCGTGGTGACCTGCTCCGGATCGGGAAGGCCCGACGGGTTCTTGAAGACCGTATCCTTCATACCGAGCTGGCGCGCCTTGTCGGTCATCGTCTTGGCGAAGGCCTGTTCGGTGCCACCGAGCTGTTCGGCAATCGCCACAGCCGCATCATTGGCGGAGAGCACGACGATTCCTTCGACCGCTTCGCGCAGCGTCACCTTGCGGCCGGCGCCGACAGCGAGCTTGAAAGGCTCCTTGCTCTCGGCATTTTCCGACATGGTGAGCTTCTGGTCCCAGTTGAGGCGTCCGTCATGCAGGGCCTCGAAGGCGAGGTAGAGCGTCATCATCTTGGTCAGCGACGCCGGATAGTTCAGATCGTCCTGATTGGAACCTTCGAGGACCTGGCCGGACTGGGCATCCACGACGAAGCTTGCCTGGCCTGCCTGAACCTGAGTGAAAGCGCCCATCAGGAAAAAGGAAGAGAGCGCGGTAGCGAGGAGCCGGGATGTCGTCTTGGTCATCAATGTTGCTGTCTCTGTCGTTTGGATGGCGGAGTGAGCCGTTCTGTTTGAATATGAGCGGATCAGAAAAGTTTGTGACGGAATGAAGGACAGCGGGCAATAAAAAAGGATCTTCCACAGCTCATTCCTTTTGTCTCACCCTCTTCGGTTTTGACAATGATGCGTACGGCACGTAGAAAATGCACCATGAGCATGAAGCGCGTGACCTTCTCCCGTCATATCAGCACCTGCCCGCAGGTCGCGATTGTGCGCGCTCTTGGCGGACGAGGTCTTCGCGTCCTGCTGTGACGTCAGGGCGCTAGGCGCCCGGCGCGCTGCTGGACGTAAAGCCCCTCACCACGTCAATCAAGGTTGCCAGGGAGACAGGCACCGTGCTCAATATTTATCATGTCAATTCGCTCGTCCATTGGGAGGAGCGCGAGATCCATTTGCGCGATCATATGATCGGCTTCTTCTCGCAAGAGGTCCGCAGCTTCCTCAGATCCGTCAATCCGGCCTGGGATGTCAGGAGGGTCGAGGCGCCGGCGCTGATGCCGCGGTCGCTGGTTTCAAGTGCCTATTCGAACGCCGATATCTGGATCCAGGAACAGCTCTCCACCAGCGATATCGCGCTGGTGCTGAGACCGGAGACCACGCCGTCGACCTACGTCTACATGCAGCATATTCTCGGCAATCACTCGAAGACACGGCTGCCGCTCTGCGTCTGGCAGGCCGGCAGATCCTATCGCCGCGAGCAGGAACAGCCGAGCAAACACATGCGGCTGAAGGAATTCTGGCAGCTCGAATTTCAATGCGCCTTCACGGCCGACAGCGGCAACGACTATCACGCCGCCTGCCTTGAGCCGGTCCGCCGGATGATCGCATCGCTGATCCATCTGCCGACGCGGACGTACCCTCCGACCGGCTTCCGGCCTATTCCGAGGTGACTGTCGATATCGAGGTCGACAATGCCGACAAGTGGATGGAGGTCTGCTCGATCTCCCGACGCACGGACTTTCCGCAGCGCTACCAGTCGCAGCCCAAAAAGGGAGCGGCGGTCGACCATGACGTGCTGGTGCTTGAGATCGCCATCGGTCTCGATCGGTGCCTCTACAACTGGAACATAGCGGCCGATCGATGAGATATCGGAAGCCGGGGCTGCCAAGCAGTCCCGGTTCTCCTGCAGCCCGAAAATTTATGAAAAGGCTATCTCGGCGGCGGGACGGATTTCTACCGTCGCCTTGCCCGCATCGAAACCATCGAGTGTTTCGTTGTGATGGGCAATGATCTCGGAAAAGGTCAAGGTCGCCGTGTCACCGGTCGTGTGACCATCGGCAATCAACGTCACGTCATATCCCAGCGACACGGCACGCCTGACTGTCGTGTCGACGCAAAATTGCGACATGCATCCACGGATGACGAGGTGGGTGACCGATCGTTCGTCCAGGCGTTCGGCAAGGTCGGTCTCGAAGAAGGAGTCGGCGCTTTTCTTGCGCACAACGACCTCGGCCTGCCTCGGCGCGACCTCGTCGCGCAGCGCCCAACCTGGCGTGCCGACAGCCAATCGATGGCCGCTATCGCCGTCATGCTGAACGAGTACGATCGGCGCGCCCGCCTGCCGAGCTTTTTCCTGTAGTGCTGCCAGCCGCGCGATGGTCTCATCAAGTGCGGCATCAATATGAGGTTGTCGCTCCGGCGAGGCTTTGTCGCTAAGGATCGCATTCTGCACGTCGATGATCAGAAGGGCCTTGGTCATTTCTGGGAGGTTTCCGTAGCTGGACGGCGGATGGTTTCGTTTGGGAATACCTGTTTCGTTTCTCCGCAGAGAGGCCTAATCACACCCGCATTATAGAACGAAAGCCGCCTGACACGTGTTCAGGCGGCTTTCCAATCGCGGGTACCAGTCAGGATCAGCCGAGCCTGCCTGCGGCATGAGCGAGCATGGTGTAGACCTTGCCCGTATCCGAGGTAAGGTAGGACTGCGTTACCGTCCGGTTCGGGTCGGTGCGAGCGACGTCAGCGAGCAGCTTTTCGAAATCACCGATGTAGCGGTCGACGGCGGTGCGGAACTCCGGTTCGCGGTCATATTTGCGCTTGATCTCGTCGAAGGTCTGCTGGCCCTTCAGCGTGTAGAGGCGGCGGGTGAAGACGTCGCGCTCGCCGCGCTGATAGCGGCGCCAGAGATCGACCGAGGCGTCATGGTCGATGGCGCGGGCGATATCGACCGAGAGCGAGTTCAGTGATTCGACGACGTGGCGTGGATTACGGCTGTCATTGCTGCGCGCGGCCGGTGCGGCAGTTTCCGCCGGGCGGGCAGGAACACGGGCGGCCGCGGCCTCGTCGGCGGCGTCCTCACGCGATGCGCCACGCAGGAGATCGCTGATCCAGCCGCCGCTTTCCGGACGAGTCGGCTCTTGGCGATCTGTTCCCGGGCGACCTGTTTCCGGGCGGCCTGTTTCCTGGCGAGCGGGGGCAGGCGGCGGCGCGGCGCGCTGGGGGGCGGCGGCCGGCGCAGACGGTGCGATCGTTCCGCGCAGACCTGTCGCTTCGATCGGCGGGGGTGCTGCCGGCTGCGGCGGCTGGGCTGCGACCGGCTGGGCGGGACGCGGGGCCGGCTGCACCTGAGCGAGCGTGCGGGCGACGGGCTCGGAGATTTCAAGCTGCTGGCTGGAGCGGCCGACGAGCTGGGAGATATCCTGCAGCGCCTTGATCTGCTCGGCGACGGCCCGGCGCATGGCCGAGGCGCTTTCCTTGGCTTCCTCGGGAAGATCGAAGGCGCCGCGCTTCAGTTCGGCGCGGGTGGCGTCGAGTTCGCTGCGGATGTCGGCGGCGGAGCGGCGGATATCCTCTGTGGCTCCGGAGAAGCGGCCGACGGCATCATCGATCGCTTCGCGTAGCGCTTCGCGCAGGTGCTGGGCGGCGCCGTCGGAGGCGCGGCCGGCTTCGCCGAGCATGCGCTCGACTTCCGACAGCGAGGCCGTGAGACCGCCGCGAATGCGATTGGAGAGATCGCCGGAACGGCGCTCGACATTGGCAAAGGTGCCGTCGATCGTCGTATTGGCCTCGTCGCCGGCGCGGGCGATTGCCTCGCGCATCGTCTCTGCCGCTTCCTGGGCGCGCTTCTCGGTTTCGGTGAGAATGCGGCCAATATCGGCGAAGGAGGATTGCACGCCCTCGCGCAAATTGCCGGTAACCTGGCTGGAGCGTTGCTCTGCCCGTTCGAACACGGTCTCGATCATGCTCCCGAGGCCTTGCATGGTCTTTTCGATCTCCGCGGAGCGCGAGACGAGGCCGACCGAGAGCGTCTGCAGAGCGCTCTCGCGCTCCTCGAGCGTCGAGGCGAGGTTGGACTGGGCGGCGCCGAGAAGCTGCGAGGCCTGGGTCAGAACCTTGGAGTGTTCGTCGAAGCGGCCGATGATGCCGCCGACCTGTGCCAACGTCTGGCCCGAGATGTCGGAGAGGCGATCGACCTTGCCTTCGAGAAGCCTGGTCGAGGCGGAGACCATTTCGGCGGCCTTGGTGGCCGAGTCGGCAAAGCGCGTGGTGGTATCTCCGAGACGGCCGTCGACGCTGGCCAGCTGCTCAGCGGCGCGGTTCATCATCATCGCCATCGCCGCACTGCTTTCCGACATGCGCTCGACGAGGCCTTTGACATTGCCGACCAAGCTGTTCTCGATCGCGCTGACGGCATTGGCTACATTCTCGGTTCGGGCGGCAACGGCGCTGGCGAGCGCTTCGTTTTCGGCGCGCAGACGATCGGCGCTGAGGTTGGCCGCAGCGGTGATGCGGGCGGCGGCCTGCTCGCCGGCATCGGTGTACCGGTCGATGATCGGACGGGCCGTTTCGTCGAGGATGCGCGTCAATTCGACCGAACGGCCTGATAGCATCGAGTTAAGGTCGCGGGTACGCTCTTCGAGCGTGGAGCGGATCGAGTTGCCGCGCGCTTCGAGCGCCCGGTCGATGTCGGAGAACGTCGTATCGATCTCGCGGGCACGCTCCTCGAGATTGGTGCGAATGGCGCTGCTGCGAGCTTCGAGCGCGCGGTCGACGTCCGCCATGGTGGCCGTAATCTCGCTGCCGGCGCCCGACAGTGTCGAGCGGATGGCGTTACCGCGTGACTCCAGAGACTGGCCGGCATCCGACAGCACCTTGGAGATGGCATTGACTTGCGTGCCAACGATGGTCTCGGCCTCGGCGACCTTGTTGACGATGGCGTTGCCGGCTTCCGAGAAAGTCTGGGCGACGGCAGCGGCCTGGCTTGCCAGCCGGTTCTGAGCTTCGGCGACGCGAGTGACGATCTGCGACGAGCGCTCATCCATGGTGCGGGTGAATTCGTCGCTTTTCACATTGAGATCCTCGGCGAATTGCTGGCCGGTCTTGCCAAGCAGTTCGGTGGTTCTCGTCGCTTCGCCTTCCATTCCCTGGGCCGCGTCGGCAACTGCGCTGCGCAGCGTCGAGGCGAGACCAGCGGCCTTGCCTTCGATGGTGCGGTTGACGGCCTCGAGGCCGACGGTCAACGCACGGTCCATCGTAGAGAGGCGTTCCTCGATGCGTTCATTGCCGCGGTCGAGCGTTTCGGCGAGGCTCGCGGTGCGGCCATCGATGGCGCCGGTCAGGCTGGTGGTGCGGCTGTCCAGCGTCTCGGCCAGATTGGCGGTGCGGCTGTCGATCGCCTGAGTGAGGTTTGCGGCACTGCCTTCGAGCGTCGCCGAGATGCGCTGCGTGGCGTCGTTGCTGAGCGCGCCGAGACGAGAGACGCCGTCGGCAAGCACGCCGGACAGCTGGCCGCTGGCCGCTTCGACCTTTTCGGCAACGCCGCCGACGCCGTCGCGGATGCGGGTCTCGATCGCCGCAAGACCGGCTTCCACACGCGCTCCGGTTTCTTCAAAACGGCCCGTCAGGCTTTCTACCGACCGATCGAGATGGGTGGACAAATCCTGGGTGGAGCTCGAAATCGCACTTGCCGCCTCCTGGAAGCGGCCGGCGATCTGGCCGGCGCCTGCATGCATGCGATCTTCCAATGTCTGGGCGCCGGCATCGATCGCCTGGCGGATCGCGGCCTCACGGTGCTCCAGCGACAATTCGAGCATGCCGACACTCGTCGCCACCGAGGTGCCGATGCTGGTCGCCTGTTCGGCAAGCGTATCGCTGATCAGCGCATGGGCCTGGTTCAGCGATAGGTCGATGGCGTTGGCGCGGTCTTCGAGCGTCGTGCGGATGCGCTCATGGGCAGAGGCGAGTCCGCCCTCGATGCGCGCCGCGGCCTCGTCGGCGAGGCCTCCGAGCCGCGTATGTGCATCGGTCAGGCGGCCTTCGATGCGGCCGGTCAAGCCGCCGACGAGATCCTCGAAGCGGGCGCCGCCGGCATCGAGAACGCCCGAGAGGGCAGCGCTATGCTCGGAAAGCGCATTTTCGAGCCGCTGCTGATTGTCGGTATAGGCGGTGCGGATCGCATCGGTCTTGTCGGAGAAGGCACCGGCGACTCGTGCCTCGGCACCGGAGACGGCCTCCATGATGGCGTTGCTGCGGGCTTCGAGCACGCTGTCGAAGCGGCTCTGGTTATCATCGAGCGAAATGGCGAGCGCCATGGTCTTTTCGTCGAGCGTATCGGTGAGCCGATCGTGGGTTGCCGTCACGGCGCCGATGATCGCGGCGGTACGGTGGCCCAAGGCTTCCTCGAGGCGGGTCTGGCCTTCGCTCAGCGAGGCGGCGAGGGCGGCAGCCTTCTGGTCGAGTACACCGTTCAGGCCAACATGCGTGCCGGAAACCGCATTGGTGATCGCATCGGCGCCTGTTGTCAGCGTTTCCTCCAGACGGCTCTGGCTCTCGTTCAGCGAGATGGCAAGCGCCATCGCCCGATCGTCGAGTGTCTCGGACAAGCGGTCGTGGGTGGCGGAGACTGCATTCAGGAAGGATTCCGAGCGGCTCTCCAGCGTATCCTGCAGGCGGCTCTGACCCTCGTTCAGGGAGGCGGCGATCGCCGTCGCCTTTTCGTCGAGCGTTTCCGAGAGACGGTCGTGCGTGCCGGACACAGCCTTGAGGAAGGCTTCGGAACGTGTTTCCAGCGTGTCTTCGATCCGCGACTGGCTCTCATTGAGCGAGATGGCGAGCGTCATCGCCTTCTCGTCCAGCGTCTCGGACAGACGGTCATGCGTGCCGGAGACCGCATTCAGCAGGGCCGCCGAGCGGGTTTCCAGCGTGTCTTCGATACGCGTCTGGGTTTCGTTGAGCGAGATGGCGAGTGCCATCGCCTTTTCGTCCAGCGTGTCGGAGAGGCGATCATGGGTGCCCGAGACGGCGTTCAGCAGGGCTGCGGAGCGGGTTTCGAGCGTATTCTCGATACGGGCATGGCCTTCGCTCAGCGAGGTGGCAAAAGCTGCCGCCTTGCCGTCCAGCGTCTCGGAGAGGCGATCATGGGTGCCGGAGACGGCGTTCAGCAGAGCGGCGGAACGGGTTTCAAGTGTCTCCTCGATACGGGCCTGGCTCTCGTTCAAGGACATGGCGAGCGCCATCGCCTTTTCGTCGAGCGTCTCGGAAAGACGGTCGCGCGTGCCGGATACAGTGTTCAGCAGTGCCTCGGCGCGCGTTCCAAGCGCGTCCTCGATGCGGGCATGGCGCTCGTCGAGCGAAGCCGTCAGGGCGGCCGCCTTCGTATCCAGCGTTTCCGACAGTCGCTCATGCGTGCCCGACACGGCGTTGAGGAAAGCGGTGGAGCGGGTCTCGAGCGTATCCTCGATGCGGCTCTGACTTTCGTTGAGCGAAATGGCGAGCGCCATCGCCTTTTCGTCGAGTGTTTCCGAAAGGCGGTCATGGGTGCCGGAGACGGCGTTCATCAGGGCAGCGGACCGAGTTTCGAGCGTGTCCTCGATGCGGGCCTGGCTTTCATTCAGGGAAATGGCAAGGGCCATCGCCTTTTCGTCAAGCGTCTCGGCAAGACGGTCATGGGTGCCGGAGACGGCATTGATGATGGCGTCGGAGCGGGTCGTCAGCGCTTCCTCGAAGCGGCCGTGATGGGTGGTCAGCGCCTCGATCAATGCGCCGCCGCGCTCTGCCATGACGCTGTCGATACGGCCGTGGGCCGTGCCGAGCGCCTCGCTGATTTCGGCCGCACGGGCGGTAAGCACGCTGCTCAATTCCTCGGCGCGACCGCCGAAGGCAGTGGTCACCTGCTCGGTGCCAGCGGCGACGGCAGTCGTCAGATCGGTGGTGGTGGTGCGCAGCGTGTCGCGGAATTCGGCCGAGCGTGTCTGAAGGTTGTTCTGCAGCTCGGAGGTGCCGGTCGCAAGCGCCAGCGCGATTTCCGAGGTCGCGCTCTGCAGCGCAGAGGTCAGCTCGCCGGTGCGGCTGGTGAGCGCGCTGGTGATTTCGTCCGCGCGGCTGCCGAGCGTGCTTTCCAGCACTTCGTGGCCGGTGGCGAGCGCGGTGGCGAGCGCCAGCGACTGGTCTGATATCGACGAACCGAGCCGGTCGATGCCGGAGCTCAGAATGCCGTCGATCGAATCCGAGCCGCCGGTCAGCGTCTCGTTGATACGGGCGAGGCTCTCCATCAGCTTGGTGTCGAGTGAACCGGTGCGTTTGTCGAAGGCGCTGGTGAATTCGGAGACGCGTTCGTCGAAGGCAGTCGACAGCTGGGCGACGGTCGTCTGCAGCCGCTCCTCGAAGAAGCCGGAGCGCACGTCGAGATCCATGACGGCGTCATCGGCGGTGGTCTGCAGGCTCTGGCGGAAGCTTGCGCCCTTTTCGTCGAGCGCGCTGTTCAGCTTCGACAGCACGTCGTCGAGCGTGCCGCCGATGGTGCGTTCGCCTGACGTCAGGCTCTCATTGATCTCGCGGGTGCGCGCAATCAGTATCTCGTTGAGCTGGTGCGTACGCTCGTTCAGCGCCGCATTCAGCTTTTCGGTGCTGCTATCCATGGTCGAGGCGCGCGTCTCGAACTGGCTGAGCAGCCTTTCGCCATGATCGTTGAGATTGACGGAGAGGGCTTCGAGGCGGTTGTCGAATTCGGTGGCCAGCGCGAAACCCGAAGCGTTCAGTGTCTGCAGCAGGGTATCGGTCTTGGCGGCGAGCAGGCTGCCCATCGACTGCAGGGCGCTGTCCGATTTTTCCAGGATCGTCGCGGCGCGTGTGTCGATCAACGAGGCGAAGGCTTCGCCCGATGTGGCAAGCCGCACCGCGATCTCTTCGGTCGCAAGCGACAGTTCTTCCTTCAACTGGTCGTGGACGGTGCCGATCGAGGTGCGGATACGGTCGGCATGGTTGACGATCGCCTCGCGCTCGGAGCCGAGTTCGTGGACGAGGCCGCGAACGCGCAACTCGTTGTCGGCATAAGAACGTTCAAGCGCATTGACTTCGGAATGGACGAGCGTTTCCAGCTCGGAGGCACGCGCGATGGTGCGCTCGATGCCTTCATTCATGGCCGAGACCTCACGGCGCACGGCCTGACCGACGGTCATGATGCGCTCGGAGGCGATGGTTTCCGGCTCTGCCAGGCGCAACGCCACCTCTGCCATGGAGCGGGCGGCGTTGCGCATGTCCTGGGCGCGGGAGATCATGATGGCGAAGGCATAGAACATCATCACGGGAATGATGATGCCGACGAGGCCGGCGATGACGCCAGGCAGGGCGACTAGATCGGCGAGCGAACGGATCTGCCAGATCTGCGGAGCATAAAGCAGCGACATCAGGCCGAGGCCGGCCATGACCCAAAGCACGGAAAACAGGGTGGCGGTACGCACCGCCGAGCGGCTGGAGGCGCCGTCAAAGGATTTCAGGATAGAGGCGGGCGTATTGCGGCTGGCATCGTTGGCGGGCGCGAAAGCCGGACCCCTGGAAGCCTGCTCGCCAGCGGCACCGCGGCGGCTGCGGCGCTGCGCTTCTTCCTGGGCCTGCTGGTTACGCGCATTTACTGGATCAGACACATTAGCCTCCGGGGCCTGGGGCGCGTCGCCGCGGCGAGACGGTACGTTATCCTTGCTAAAGTCGATCTGGAGCGCCTCGTCCAATGCCTTGAACGCCTTGTCCTCAATTGACTCATTATATTTGTTGTTCGCCATTCGGTTATGCCTCGTTACTGTCAGCCAGTCCGACAGCGCATCCTGGGCTTCCGCCTCACCCGGGAACAACTTTGCCGTTCCAGCCCTCCATCCCAACGAAGGACGGATAAGCATGTCATTTCAGAGTAGATAGCCGCTTTTTCAAACGGAAGGTATCAAAACACTACCATTATCCACTCGCTCGGCAAAGGCGCGTACCATAAACCCGCTCCACCAGTATCGTAGTGACACATCTGGGCTCTTCACACAATTAATGAAGGCTTGAGATTCATGGCTCGTTAACTCGTTGTTAACACCTTTGAATCCTAGCTACGGCTTAAAAACCAATAATTTAGGGATATTTAACGGACGTTAACCATATGGCGAGATTTCCACCCGGAATGTGCCGGAATTTAACGTGATGGCCACCCTCCTGTCGCAGAACTGTTGCAACTGCAGACGACAGAGACGGGAGAATTGGCAATGGCAGCCCAGATGGCAGCATTGAACATCGTATTCGAGGCGCCGGATAATGCAAAGGGACCGTGTCCCTCCAAGGTCCGGCCGATCGATCTGGTGCATCTCGCAAAGCAGACGATGGGCGACAAGACGCTGGAACTCGAAGTCCTTCAGATGTTTGCGCGCCAGGCCCGCGCATGCCTCCAGGACATTGCCAGCGGCGAAACCATCCGTATCGGCGCAGCCGCGCATCGGCTGAAGGGCGCGGCAAGCTCGGTCGGCGCGTTCCGCGTGTCGCAGACGGCGGAAGCCGTCGAGGAAAACGGCGGCGATGCCGGCGCGACGGCAGCGCTCGGCGCCGCCGTCATCGACGCCGAGAATTTCATCCTGAAGCTCTGCCGCGGCTGATCTCGAGGTTTTTATCTGACGCATATCGTTGTCCCAAAACCGCTGCGTACTTTTGGGCGACGTGCATAGGATAGCGTTCGAACGAGGCCCGTTGTTCCATTGCGGGACCGCGGGTCTTTTTGCGACGTCCCTTATGACGCTTTGAAGACGGCGGGCGAAGGCCCGATCTGCGAGGCTGTGGCAAATTTCCCCAATATTGACTGATGCGTCGAATTGTCGGAAGAAAATCCGCCCACCCACTTGAAGACCGGAAATAGTCCTGATGCCCAAACTTACCATCGTCGCCTTCGACGGCACGCGCTTCGACCTCGACGTCGACCAAGGCTCCACCGTGATGGAGAATGCCGTGCGCAATTCGGTCCCCGGCATCGAGGCCGAATGCGGCGGCGCCTGCGCCTGCGCGACCTGTCATGTCTATGTCGACGAGGAGTGGACGGAGAAGGTCGGCCAGCCGGAAGCGATGGAAGAGGACATGCTCGACTTCGCCTTCGATGTGCGCCCGACCTCGCGGCTGTCCTGTCAGATCCGGATGAAGGCTGTCTATGACGGGCTGGTGGTGCATGTGCCGGAACGCCAGGCCTGACGCGTACTGCGTTTCAAACGTCGCCGAAAAAACTCGATACCAAAAAAGACGCCTCGCGCGCTAGAGCGAGCGAGGCGAGGCGGGCGCATTACCTACGGATGAGGGAGGAACATCCGCGGCTTCGGAACGCGCCAGGAGAACCCAGCGATGAAAGTGCAGATGCCGTACCTGAACTTTCGAATGTGTTCATATTAACGCGTTCCGGTTGAGTCTGCCAGGATGAAAAATGACCATTCAATCGCTGGGGAGGGTGCAAGTTTCGCACAAGTTTCGTTATGCAGCTAAGGTTTTCCGCTCGCAACCAGACTGAAAAAGCCTTATTTTGCGCCGGCTCGACCATTGATTCGATTGTTCAGCAACCTCAGCATCCGCTTCTGGAAATTGACCGCCTCGACCCGGTCGAATCGCGCCTGCTGCCGGTCGTGCTCCTCTATACCGCGAGCTGATTCGTTGGAGACGAGTTCCTGCATGGCTTCGCAGCTGCGCTGCTGCGGCAGCGCGCGGATGGCGCGCTCCATGGCGCGGGCCTGGTCGCGGGCGATCTCGGCATGGCGCTCCTCGTGGCGCTTGATATCGCTCGACAGCGCGTCCCAGATCATCGACAGCTCCTTGCTGGCGCCCTTGCGGCTGCTCCAGCGCGGCAGGATGATCTGGGTGTGGACCGTGACCTTGACGTTGCCGACGCGGCAGCGCCCGTTATTCTGAATATAGGTTGCCTCGCCGCCGAAGCGGATCTTCGTAGCGCCGGGATGGCGCGCCGAGGAACCACTCGCCGTCGGGCCGCGCCGGCTGAGTTCGCGGTCGAGCTCATCCGCGGTTTTGCCGCGAATGTCGAAATAGGAATAGCTTTTCGATGCGATCACTTCGGCTGCCGACGGGCTGCAGAGGGAAAGAGCAATGGAAAAGGCGATAGGAACGACCATATAACGCACTGCAAGCGGCATTCTGAACGCAACCCGTGTTGAAATCGGCAGGAGCTTGGGGCATAGCCACCCCAAGCGCAATATCAGATGGCGCTTTTTTCGTCATCAATGGGATAAGTCTGGTGACAGGGCTCGAAGGCAGCATATGGCGTGTCGGCCATGGCCGGGAGATCGAACTCGGGCGTCGTTCGGTGATCATGGCGATCATCAACGTGACGCCGGACTCCTTTTCCGATGGCGGACGCTTTGAAACCGTCGATGCGGCGGTCGAACAGGCGTTGCGGGCGGTGAGCGAGGGTGCCGGCATTATCGATATCGGCGGCGAATCGACCCGGCCGAACGCAGCAATCGTCAGCTCTTCTGAGGAGCAGGCGCGCGTGCTGCCCGTCATCGAGGCGCTGCGCGGCCGCACCCAGGCGCTGATTTCCATCGACACCTATCGCGCCGAAACGGCGCGGCTTGCAATCAGTGCCGGCGCCCATATCGTCAACGACGTCTTCGGGCTGCAGAAGGAGCCCGATATCGCTGATATCGCCGCGGTGACCGGAGCCGGACTCTGTATCATGCACACCGGTCGCGACAGGGTAAAACTTGTCGATGTGATTGCCGATCAGGTGCATTTCCTCGAACGATCGCTTGATATCGCCGCTGCCTCAGGCGTCAACCGCGACCGCATCGTGCTCGATCCGGGCTTCGGCTTCGCCAAGGAGACGCCGGAGGAGAACCTGGAACTGATGGCGCGGTTTTCCGAACTTTCCCGCTTCGGCCTGCCGCTGCTCGCCGGCACGTCGCGCAAGCGCTTCCTCGGCGCCGTGACAGGGCGTGAGGCGCAGGACAGGGATGCGGCAACGGCTGCGACCAGCGCGCTGCTCAGACTTCAAGGAGCTGCGGTTTTCCGGGTGCACAATGTCGCAATCAACAGGGATGCGCTCGATATCGCCGATGCTATGCTTAATGCGCGCCAGGAATTCGAGAGGAAGCGGCCGACATGACCACCTACACGATCACGCTGCAGAACTGCGCCTTCTTCGCGCGCCACGGCGTGCATGACGAGGAGGAATTCCTCGGCCAGCGCTTCTTCGTCGATGCCGAGCTCGATGTCGTCGCTGGCGAGGCGCTGGAAAGCGATTCGATCAACGATACCGTCAATTACGGCATCGCCTTTACCGTGATCGAGCAGATCGTCACCGGCAAGCGGCGTTACCTGATCGAGGCCTTGGCGCTCGACATCGCCAAGGGGCTCTGCGAGACATTCCCGCAGATCCGGCGGGCGAAGATCACGGTGCGCAAGCCGAACGCGCCGGTGCCCGGCGTGCTCGATTTCGTGCAGGTGAGCGTTGAACACTTTGCCTGAGGCCGGGTTCCAATCAGCCACACTCGGTCTCGGCGGCAATATCGGCGACCCTGTGAAGGCGATGGCTGCGGCACTGCAGAAGCTGGACCGACGGGACGACTGCCGGGTTAGCGCGGTCTCGCGGCTCTATCGCACGCCGCCTTGGGGCAAGACCGACCAATTGTTCTTCTTCAATGCCTGCTCTGTCGTCGAGACCAGGCTGGAGCCCGTGGCTTTGCTCGATGTCTGCCTGTCGATCGAACGCGAGATGAAACGCGAGCGCATCGAGCGCTGGGGTCCGCGCACACTTGATATCGACGTGCTGACCTATGGTGACGTGATCCAGGACGCGCCGCGGCTGGAACTGCCGCATCCGCGGATGACCGATCGCGGTTTCGTGCTGATGCCGCTTGCCGATATCGCGCCGGGTCTTCGGGTCAGGGGCAGGGCGGTCAGTGACTGGCTGTCGGATGCCGAGGTGACCGGCATCGAGGTCGCCGACGATAGTCGCGACTGGTGGCTGAGCGCCTGAAGCAAGGGGACCTGAAAACGCAAAACGGCGGGAAACCCGCCGCTTCAGGAAAATCCGCTGTGCGATTTGTCTACTGGATGGAACCGACGGCCATCTCGTCGACCTGGCGGGTCAGCGTCAGGCCGATGACCGGGATCATCTGGCTTTCGACCTTGACCGAAACGGTGACGTTCATCGTTTTGTCGTCGCGCACGCGGGCGATCATCGCTCCATTCAGCTTGGCGCGGTTGATGCCGACAACGACGGTATCCTCGCTGACGGCGCCGGAGACGACGTCAAGGCCCTTGCCGGCGGCGCCGTCGAGGAATTTGCCCTTGTAGCTGGAGCCCGACTGCGAGATGACGGCGGTCATTGGCTGCTTGAAGACGCCGACGCGGCAGGTGCCGTCGAGCTTGATGCCGGCGCTGCTGTCGCCTGTGGGCTCACCGATCAGGTTGCAGGTGAATTTCGTGCCCTTGTACTTGCCGGCGACGATTTCGCCGGGGCCCTTCCAGGAGCCGGCGACGGAATCGAAGAAGGCCTTGTCACGGGTTGCAGCGGTGGCTGCCGGTGCGACATCTGCGACGGGAGACAATGCCGCGGCGGCCAAGCCGCATACGATGAGAAACTTGCGCGAATACATGGATTTTCCTTGGCAAACACCACTCACGAACTGGCTGCAAGTTTTGCCGAAGAATGGTTAATCCTTCCTTTCGATTGTGCCGAAATGCGAGGCAATACAGGATTTTCGCGCGGCGACGATTTTAAAATTCTGCCACTAGGGCATTGAATCCACTGAAATTTCTGCGGCATTACGCTAGGGGAGGTAAAAACTGTAGAATTGCTGCTTCGTTCAAGGATTGTTGCCGCGCGGCGACATGGAGGGGGTGAGATCGCCGATGAAATCACCGATTCCCGGCCGCTTCAGGGCGTGGAAGGCGAGCGGGCGGCAGAGATCCATCGCTGCGATTCCAATGCGGGCGGTCATCAGGCCGTTGATGACGCCTTCGCCCAGTCGGGCCGAGAGCTTCGAGGCCAGCCCGTGGCCGAGCACCTGCTGGACGAGGCTGTCGCCAACGGCGATCGAGCCCGTGACGGCCAGATGCGCCAGCACGTCACGCAACAGACGGAACATGCCGAGCGTGCCGGGCCGGCCGCCGTAAAGCTCGGCCATGGCGCGGATGAGGCGCACGGCCTCGTAAAGCACGTAGAGCAGGTCGACCACGGCGCGCGGGCTGACGGCAGTAACGATCGACACGCGCTTCGAGGCGTTGACGATCAGGGCGCGGGCCTTGCGGTCGAGCGGAGCGAGCAGTTCCCGTTCGGCGAGCGCGATCAGATGCGGGGGATCGATGACCTCGCCCTCGGTCGCCTTCAGCGTCGCCCGGCCCTTTGATGTCTCGGGATTTGCCGAGAGCAGCGCAGTCAGCTGCGCGACGACGGCGCGCGCCTTGACTGGGCGGGTTTCGAGGATCGCCGCCTCGGCTTCGGCCTTGATCTTCTGGACGGCGGCAAGGCGCACCATGCCGACGGTTTCGCGGATGACGAGGGCCAGCACGGCGAGGATGCCGACTGCCAGCACGGCAAGGGCTGCATATCCCAACCAGTCGGCGCGGGTGAAGAGATCGCGGATCAGGCTGTCGGTCCAGAGGCCGATGGCGAGCGACAGCAGGATGCCGAAGGCGCCGGCGGCGATCTTGCCGAAGGAGGTTCGCCGCCTGCGCGGCGCTGCAATGGGGACCGCGCTCAGATCCTTCTCGGGATTGAGGAAAGGATCGTCCTCGTCAGGCGTCACGACGATATTTTCGGAGAAGCTTTCCGGCTTGCGCCGCTCGCCTCCTTGCCCGCCGTTGTCGCGCGGATCGGCAGCCTTGTCCTCGTAGGTGAAGGCGGCGGGTGCGCGGCGCGGCGGATCGGACGGGGGCTTGCTCATGCGAGACGATCTCCGAACAGGAACTGCATGGCGCGGTCGAGGCGGATATGCGGCACCGACAGCTTGATGCCGCCGCCGGTTTCCTCGAGATGCGGCGGGCGGAACCTGACGACATTGACATCGGGCAGCTGCAGGCCGGTTTCGCCCGCGGCGATGCGGTCGAACAGGCTTTCCGGATCCTCCGGCAGGTCACCGGGGAAGATCGCGGTCTTTCTCTGGCCGTCGAAGCGTTCGCCGGCGATGGTTTCGCCCTCCATCGGCGTGCCGACGATGACCGGCAGTTCATGGCCGTCACGTTTGACGGTCGCCTCGCGGGTGGCGCGCACGGAGGCAAGCGCCATGACGTCGATGCCGGCGCCTGCCATGCCGATGCGGTCGATGGCGCGGTCCACCAGGCGGCGGGTCAGCGCATCGAGGCGGTCGTGGCTTTCATGGTGGAGATGATCGGCCTTGGTGGCGGCGACCAGCACGCGGTCGATGCGGCGCCCGAGCAGGGAGGAGAGCAGCGAATTGGTGCCGGGGCGGAAACAGGCGAGCACATCGGTCAACGCGCGTTCCAGATCCTGCACTGCTTCGGGGCCGCGGTTCATCGCCTGCAGCGCATCGACGAGGACAATCTGGCGATCAAGCCGGGCGAAATGCTCGCGGAAGAAAGGTTTGACGACGACCGATTTGTAGGCCTCGTAGCGCCGCTCCATCATCGTCCAGAGCGAGCCGCGGCCGGGACGGCCGTCCGGCGGCAGAGCCAGCGGCGCGAAGGTCAACGCCGGCGAGCCGTCGAGATCGCCGGGCAGGAGCAGGCGGCCAGGCGGCAGGGTGGAAAGCGAGCGTTCGTCGGCTTTGCAGGCTTTGAGATAATCGGCAAAGGCGGTGGCGAGGTCGCGGGCGACCATCTCGTCGGCGCCGGCATGGATATCGGCGGCGCGCGTCAGCGCCAGCCATTGGCGCGACAGCTCGAAGCGGACGCCAGTTTCGGCAAGCGCGATCGTCTCCTCGCTGAACGTGCGATAATCCTTGCCGAGCAGCGGCAGGTCGAGCAGCCATTCGCCGGGATAATCGACGATATCGATCGACAGGCGGCCGGGCGAAAACAACCGGTTCCAGCCGCTGGCGCTCTGATAATCCAGCGTGATGCGCAGCTCGGAGATGGCGCGGGTCGAATCCGGCCAGATACGGTCCTTCACCAGCGCACGGATATGGTCCTCGTACTGGAAGCGCGGCACGGCATCGTCGGGCTGCGGCTCCAGCCGCACCGCCGAGACGCGGCCTGATTGGACCGGTTCGAACAGCGGCAGGCGGCCGCCATGCAGGAGATTGTGGACGAGCGAGGAGATGAAGACCGTCTTGCCGGAGCGAGAAAGGCCGGTGACACCGAGCCGCACGGTTGGATTGACGAGGCCGCTCGCCCGGTCGGCGAGATTATCGAACGCGATGCGGGCATCGTCGGCGAGGGATGTCAGGCGTGGCGGCAAGGCGCGATTCCGGTTGGTGACTGCCCCGCAATATAGGGAGGGCGCGCCGCCCGCAAAAGAAGCGAGGCTAGAGCATTTCCGTTTTTCTTCGAATCACGGAAATGCTCTATTTCGTTGTTTTCACGCAATTCCCGGCAAAAGCGCTTCGCGCTTTGCCTGGCAAAACCGCGGCACAGTTTTGCTGGAATTGCTCTAGTCTTCAGACGACGACGAAATCGGTGAGGCGCCAGGCGGTGGCCGAAGCATCGAAATCGAGCACGGCAAGGCCAGCCGTCGGGAAGCCGCCGGCAAGAGAGCCTGCCATTGCCTCATGGCCGATCAGCGCCTCCAATGCCTGCTCCATGGTCGGATTGTGGCCGACCAGCATGACAGCAGCTTGGTCCTGCGCATCTATGATCTCGAGATAGTTGTCGACCGTAGCGTTATAGAGCGCGTCGACATAACGAACATCGAGCGTAAGGCCCATCGCCCGGTACACCGCATCGGCAGTATCGCGGCAGCGCAGCGCCGTAGAGCTGATCAGAAGATCAGGACGGTAGCCCTTGTCGGCGGCCTTATCGGCGATGATCTCGGCATCGCCAAAGCCCTTTTCGTTGAGCGGGCGGTCGAAATCGCGCTGTCCGGGTTCGGCCCAGGCGGCCTCGGCGTGACGCAGGAGATAGATGCGGTTGGGCGGAGGCAAGGGTACGGTCATGGGCAAATCCAAGATCCAGCGGGCCTTTTCAGTAGCGGTTGCAATCGGCCGGCGTCAACCGTCAGCGCTGCTCCAGCTGCCCAAAACGCGGCTGATAACACGGCGTTTTGAAGGCGAAGCAAAAAACGCAAGCCCGAATAATGATGAGAAAATAGTCTGTTAGCCGAAAATTGTGACAGATTTAAAAATCTGTTTACCTGTCGTATTTGGCTTGAATCGCGGCTAGCGCTTGGGATATACACCCCGCCAGATGAGATGTTCTTCAGGAGAATCGCGTTGAGTGAGAAGATCGATCTTAGCAATTACGTTCCCTCGGAAGAGGAAGAGTTCATGAACGTAAACCAGCGTGCCTATTTCAGGTCCAAGCTGGTTGCATGGAGAAATGATATCCTTAGAGAAGCGCGTGAGACACTCGACCATCTGGCCGAGGAAAGCGCAAACCATCCTGATCTCGCTGACCGAGCGTCGTCGGAAACAGATCGGGCGATCGAACTTCGCGCCCGTGACCGGCAGAGAAAGCTGATTTCCAAAATCGATGCGGCACTGCAGCGCATCGAAGACGGCACCTACGGCTATTGCGAGGAAACCGGCGAACCGATCGGCCTCAAGCGCCTCGACGCCCGCCCGATCGCGACACTGTCGATCGAGGCGCAGGAGCGTCACGAACGCCGCGAAAAAGTCTATCGCGACGAATGAGAGTTTTCATGCAGGCATGAGAGCAGAATAGGCGCCGCGATCCGATCGCGGCGCCTTTTACAATTACGGTGAGCTTCCGGTCGCCACAGACCTCCACCATTGCTCCCGGCCGGTCTCGGCGGTGAGGTCGACTGCAACCCTGGTGCCGTTCTTGATCCGCCGCCGCAAAACGTCGGCTCGATTCGAATCCGTCCGCAGCATGCCACCATCGTGAAGAGCCTGTAGCCGGGTGCGTGAAACTTGCAACTCGGACGCCAGCAGGCGGTCGAGGCGCGTGCTTGATGGAAACGGGACGATCAGTTCGATTTCCAGTCTCGTCCAATTGGCAATGTCCTGCTGCATCTCTTTTGCGATTTCAGATTCGGCAAACTCGTCGACACGCTGCGACTTGCGCCTGAGGGCTTCGAGGTTGAACGCTTCTGCCCGGATCCAATCAGGATCGTTGGACTGCAACGCCTCGATGACTGCGGGATCGATATCGCGAACGTTCCGACGCTCGAAGATCGGACGGTTCCACGTCTTTTCGCAGGTCGAGCATTTGTAGATAAGCCAGGCATCGAGCTTGCGGCCATTGGCGTTGAGCCGGATCTTGTCGCTGCATCGGAAAGCTCTGAGGCCCCCGCAGCCGCTGCATACAATCCAGGGCTGGGGCGCTGTTTTCGGCAGAATGGTCCATCGGACCCGAAGGGTATTGCACATATCGTGTTGGTCTTCCGTTCGGAAGTCCACCAGGATGGTGCGTGAGAAAGCCCTTGCGGGCGCGGTGTGGCGATGTTCTGGGCGGCGGAAGAGCTGAGACAGCGGAGCTGCACATGGCACATTTCAACAATGCCAAACCGGTCTCTCGCCACCACCCGATGAACATGTTCATACGCCGTCAGCGTGTCGCTGTCCGGCAGTACGGGTGAAACTGGAGTGAGACCGGTATTTACTTAGGCAAAGTATGACCTCGATGCGCCAACGCTCTTCAACCGATGCGATAACAAATTATCAGCACAAGATGGAGTCCCCTGACACATCGGTAACTGAAAGTCGCCGCATTGCGGCTTTTATGCAACTTAGTGATGAAGGAAGGTCGGACGTGCGTTTCCGCTCACTTGTCGCGGTTGACGCTCATCTCGCCGAAGATGCGGGCGACTTCCTTTTGCAGGTCGGTATCGGCGCCGGTGATCGGAGCCATTTCCGGATCGCGGCGCGGCAGGTTTCCGGGTTGCGGCGCTCCGGGCCGGGGCGCTTGGTTTGCCGGCGCCGGCACGATGCGTTCAGCCGTCAGATTGTTCGACATTTCCTGTTCCAGCACCCGCTGGAAATCAAGACGGCTCGCTGCTGCCGACTGCGCAGCCGAATCGTCTTCGGCGCTACCTGGTGCGGCGCGTGCGGCCGCCGGCATGTCCTTGACAGGCGGGGCGGAGACCTCGGGTTCGATGCGCTGCTGCGGCAGCACGCGCTGGCGGGCGGCATCGAGGATCTCGGCGGCACTTGAGGCATCGTGGAACGGTGCGGGCTGCGCGGCCGGGGGAGCGACGGGACGCTCCAGCGGACGCGGCTGGGGCGGGACGGCACGCAGAGGATTGTCGCGTTCGGCCGACAGCGGAGCCGTCACGGGCTCTGCCGGAAGAGGGCTCGTGACCACCGGCGGGGCCACGATCGGCTGAGCGGGTGATTGGGCCGACGGTTGGGCCGACGGTTCTGGGCGCGGGCGCGCCTCCGGCGGAACTGGCGCGGAGAAAACGGGCTCGGCGGCCGGCTCGACACGGGCTGCGACCGGCGGGCGCGGTGGCGTTTCCGGCCGCGCAACGGATATCGGACGCTGCTCGACGGGCTGCGGGCGGTTGGCGCTTTCCGGCTGCTCGGCCGCCGCGGGCAGGATGCGGCTCTCGATGACGATATCGCTTGGGCCGCCGATCATGATCAGGTGCTCGACCTCGTCGCGGCGCACCAGCACCAGCCGGCGACGGGCATCGACGGCTGCGGCATCCAGCACTTGCAGGCGGGGCTGGCGATTGCGGCCGCCGCGCACGAAAGGTGAGGGCGCCCGGCTGCGGATCACCCAGAGCACGATGATGAGCAGGAGAAGCGCCAGACCAACGCCACCGGCGGCAAGCAGGAAACGGCTGCCATAAGCTCCGACAACATCATCCAACATAGTCACTCACTCCATTTCGCATTCGGCACATATTGACGACTTTTCCGTTCCTTAGGCAAGGGCCGCCGGTGCTGTCCAGTCACGGGAGAACGCGATTTCGTGTTCCGCTGCTTGGCACCCGGCGACCTTGCGCACGGGTGGCAGCGTTGGCTTCTGGGGCAGATGGCGCTGTTGCCTGTGAATTCAAGCAGTCTTGCCGGCTAGCGGTGTTTTTGCCGACGCGGCAAATTGCTAAGAAGGAAAGAGTGCCTGATTCCCGCTTCGTGTTCGTGCTACGAAGCGGTAGGGCTTATGTGAGGAATACATGACGAAACCGCGTCAGGCCGACGACTATAACGCACCGCTTGTGGATCGTGGGGGGCGTTCTGGCACGGTCTTGCGCATTCTTCTGCTGGCGCTCGTGCTGATCGCGGCTGCCGGCGCTTTCGTCTTCTTCAAAAAATCGCTCGACAACGAGGTGGTGCTTGGCGGTCTCGGCGTGCTCGCCATGGTCGGCATCTTCTTCCTGGTGTCTTCGGTCATCGGCTTCATCGAGGTGATGCCGCAGCACCAGTCCGACAGCCTGGCGCGCGCCTTCCTCAACAGCCATCCCGACGGTACGCTGATCACCGACGAAAAAGGCCGAATCATCTATGCCAATGCCGCCTATGGCGCGCTGACCGGCGCGCGCAAGGCGACCGAGGTGCAGACGCTGGAAACGCTGCTGTCGCGCCATCGCGAGTCCAACGAGGCG
Organism: Rhizobium sp. 10PS4; assembly: GCF_032464805.1. NCBI lineage: Bacteria > Pseudomonadati > Pseudomonadota > Alphaproteobacteria > Hyphomicrobiales > Rhizobiaceae > Rhizobium > Rhizobium sp. 10PS4. Next base: position 256,156 of record NZ_JAWDIW010000005.1, read on the forward strand.
CTCTACAGGCTGGTCAACGGTCTGCGCGAGGGCAAGGAAGGTCGGGAGGAATTTCGCCTACTACGCGCCGTCGGGCCTGGCAGCAACAGCTCCGGCGCCCATTGGTACCGGCTGAAGGCGCGGCTGCTGCAGCCGGAGGAAAACGGCGGCAAGCCGCTGCAGATCTGGCAGATCACCGACATCACCACCGAGCGCGACGACCAGGAGCGTTTCTTCAAGGAATTGCAGAACGCGATCGACTATCTCGACCATGCGCCGGCCGGCTTCTTTTCCGCCGGCAGGAAGGGCGAGATCTTCTACCTGAATGCGACGCTTGCCGATTGGCTGGGCCTCGACCTCACCAAGTTCGTGCCGGGCTCGATGACGATCGGTGACGTCGTGGCAGGCGAGGGACTGGCACTGATCCAGTCAGTGCAGGCCGAACCGGGTCTGAAGAAGACCGTGACGCTCGATCTCGACCTGCGCAAGAGCAACGGCCAGAGCCTGCCGGTGCAAATCATTCACAGCGTCACCTCGATGCGCGACGGCGCACCCGGCGAAAGCCGGACGATCGTGCTGGCGCGTGAAAAGAGCGATGCCGGCGGCCAGTCCGCTTCGGCCGCCGCCATGCGTTTTACCCGTTTCTTCAACAATACGCCGATGGCGATCGCCTCGGTCGACGGCAACGGGCGAATCTTGCGGACCAATGCGCCATTCCTGAAGATGTTCTCCGGCGTCGTCTCGCGCGACGATCTCGAAAAGGCGCCGCATCTCGAAACCATCGTGCAGGAAAGCGACCGGCCACAGCTGGCCGCGGCGCTGGCAGCGGCCAAGGACCGGCAGGGCGACATTGCGCCCCTCGACACCCGCACACCGACCGACGAGGCGCGCTATTTCCGCTTCTATGTCAATGCCGTCATCGACCAGAGCGACGAGGCGCCAGAGGAGGCGGCGATCGTCTACGCCGTCGAGGTGACCGAGCAGAAGGCGCTGGAAGCGCAGATGGCGCAAACGCAGAAGATGAATGCCGTGGGAACGCTCGCCGGCGGCATCGCGCATGATTTCAACAACGTGCTGACAGCGATCCTGCTTTCCTCCGACCACCTGCTTTTGCAGGCGCGGCCCTCGGATGCCAGCTTTGCCGACCTGATAGAGATCAAGCGCAACGCCAACCGCGCCGCAGTGCTGGTGCGCCAGCTGCTCGCCTTCTCGCGCAAGCAGACGATGCGGCCCTCGGTGCTGAACCTTACCGATGTCGTCGGCGACCTGCGCATGCTGGTCGACCGGCTGCTTTCCGGCACCAATGTCAAGCTCGACGTGCAATATGGCCGCGACCTATGGCCTGTCAAAACGGACCTGTCGCAGTTCGAGCAGGTGCTGATCAATCTCTGCGTCAATGCGCGCGACGCGATGCCCGAGGGTGGCACGCTGACGATCCGCACCCGCAATCTGACCGCCGCCGAGGTCTCGGCCTTCAACTATTCCTACATGCCGGCCGAAGACATGGTGCTGGTCGAAGTCGCGGATAATGGCACCGGTATCGCACCGGAGATCATGGACAAGATCTTCGAGCCGTTCTTCACTACCAAGGATGTCGGCAAGGGCACCGGTCTTGGACTCGCCATGGTCTACGGCATCGTCAAACAGTCGGGCGGCTACATCCAGCCGGAATCCGAAGTCGGCAAGGGAACGACCTTCCGCGTCTTCCTGCCGCGCCACATTCCGGAGCCGGCGGTGGCCGCCGAAGCAGGTTCGATCGACGGCGCCATCGCCGGGGCCGAAGTGGTGCCGCTGCCGGTATCGCCGCAGCAGCCGGAGGACCTGACGGGGTCGGCCGTCATTCTTCTCGTCGAGGACGAGGAGGCAGTGCGCCGCGGCGGCAAGCGCATGCTGGAAACGCGCGGCTATACCGTGCACGAGGCGGGCTCGGGCGTCGAGGCGCTGGCTATCTTGGAAGAACTCGACGGCAAGGTCGACATCGTCGTCTCCGACGTCGTCATGCCCGAAATGGACGGCCCGACGCTGCTGCGCGAACTGCGCAAGACCTATCCAGATATGAAATTCATCTTCGTCTCAGGCTATGCCGAAGATGCCTTTGCCCGCAATCTGCCGCCGGAGGCGAAATTCGGCTTCCTGCCGAAGCCGTTTTCGTTGAAGCAGCTTGCTGTTGTGGTGAAGGAGACGTTGGACGGTTGAGGGTATGGGTCAGAGAGGTCGTGCCGTACCGCACCCCCCTCTGCCCTGCCGGGCATCTCCCCCACAAGGAGGGAGATCGGCTGGGCGCGCCGGCTTCCCCAAACAATGAGCGTCCAGCACGGCGAAACGGTCGATGGGCAGGACGTTCAAGCCACTTGTGATCTCCCCACCTGTGGGGGAGATGCCCGGCAGGGCAGAGGGGGGCGGGATCGGCACCACCTATCTGACAAGGCCTAACCGTCAACCTTCACTCACCCAGCGCGACAGCAATCTCAGCAGCAAGCCGCGCGTTGTTCTCAACCAACGCGATATTGGTCTTCAGGCTCTGGCCGTCGGTCAGGTCGAAAATGGTCGACAGAAGATAGGGTGTGACCGCCTTGCCGGTGACTTCGTCGCGTTCGGCGCTGTCGAGCGCTCGCTCGATATAGATTTCCATCTCTTCGCGCGCGATCTCGTCGGCCTCGGGCACGGGGTTGGCGACGAGCATGCCGCCGTCGACGCCGAGCTGTTCGCGCACCGTCTGGAAATTGGCGATTGCCGCCGGGCTGTTCAGCGACAGCGGGCTGCGGATGCCCGAGGAGCGCGACCAGAAGGCGGGGAATTCCTCGCTCTCATAGGTGACGACAGGCACGCCGCGGGTTTCCAGCACTTCCAGCGTCTTTGGAATGTCGAGGATTGCCTTGGCGCCGGCGCAGACGACGATGACGCCGGTGCGCGCCAGTTCTTCGAGATCGGCTGATATATCGAAGCTTTCTTCGGCGCCACGATGCACGCCGCCGATGCCGCCTGTGGCAAAGACACGGATGCCGGCGCGCGCCGCCGCGATCATCGTCGCCGCAACCGTGGTGGCGCCGGTGCGGCGCTCGGCGATGGCGAAGGCGAGATCGGCGCGCGACACCTTCATGACTTCAGTGGCCTTGGCCAACTGCTCCAGTTCCGCAGCTTCAAGGCCGATATGCAGCGTGCCGTGAATGACGGCGATCGTGGCCGGCACCGCACCCTGTTCGCGAATGATCGCCTCGACGCTGCGGGCCATCTCGATATTGCCGGGATAGGGCATGCCGTGGGTGATGATCGTCGATTCCAGTGCCACCAGCGGCGCGCCGCGCTGCTTGGCGCTGGCGACTTCCTTCGAATAGGCGATCGGCAGAAGAGGGGAGATGGGCTTGGTCATGGTCTTGTCCTGTGATCGACAGAGCATGATGCCGAAGTGCGAGCGGTTTTCGGACGACATCATGCTCAAACTATTTAATTAGCCGCTTCAATGCAGAATTCTGACCTTGGGAACAAGGGCAAGTGCTTCATTCAGCAGATCCGGCGTCAGATTTTCGTTGACGGCATGCCGCGACTGGACGGTCAGCGTGGCGGCTGCGGTGCCGTGACGAACGGCTTCTTCGAGCGGCAGGCCTGACATCAATGCGGCGAGCGTGCCGGCCGCAAGTGAATCGCCGGCACCCGTAACATCGGCGACGGTGTCGGCAATCGGCGGCTGCAGCGTCACGGCGCGGCCGTCGCAAAGCGCAACGAGCTCACGCCGGCCGCGGGTGACGACGGCGTTCCTGATGCCGATCTCGTTCAGCAAAGGTGGCCAGCCTGCAGCCTCTTCCGGCCGCTCGCCGGCAAGGGCGGCGGCTTCAGCCTCGTTCAGGAACAGGTAGTCGATATCCCCAATGCAGGGTTTCAGCCTGACGACCTTCGCCGGCGAGATGGCGATTGCCGCAACGGGCTTGGCGAGGGAATGCGCCTTTGCGACGATCGCCGCGATCGTCTCTTCCGGCAGGTTGGCGTCGAAGAGGATGAAATCATGCGCGGCGAAGGCCTCCCGCACCCAGCGGATGGAGAGACGTCGCGGCACGAAGAAGCGGTAAAGATCCATGTCGGCAAGGGCGATCACCAGATTGCCGTCCTTCTCGATGATCGCCGTGTAGCTCGGCGTCTTGCGGTCGAGGAAGACGAAGGGCCGGTCGTCGATGCCGGCGAAATCGGCAGCTTCTCCGACCGTCTCGCCCATCGGATCGCCACCGCGCGGCGAGATCATCGTCACCTGAAAACCGAGCCTTGCCAGGTTGCGCGCTGCATTGAAGCCGCCGCCGCCCGGCTCCTCGAACCATGTGCCGGGATTGCTGGCGCCAGGCGCCGTCTCGCCGGAGATGCGGCCGCGCCGGTCGATATGGGCGCCGCCGAGAACAAGAATCTTTTTCTTCATCCGATCCGCTCTCCCGATGCCCGAAGGACGAATCGATACAGCGCGCGCTGACGCGGCCGAGTCGGCATTTCTGGCCTAAGCCGTTGCTTTTTATCGATAAAACAAATGCAGAACACGTGTCGTTTTACCTTTTTCTTTCAACTGTTTGATCGCCTATTGCGAGAATGGAACAAATGGAGTACAAACTCGACATTGCTAGAGCGGCTTCAATAACCTAAAGGTGGATCGGATGTCTCAGAATTCATTGCGGCTGGTAGAGGACAAATCGGTGGACAAAAGCAAGGCGCTTGAAGCGGCACTCTCACAGATAGAGCGGTCGTTCGGCAAGGGCTCGATCATGAAACTCGGCTCCAACGAGAATGTTGTCGAGATCGAGACGATCTCGACCGGCTCGCTTGGTCTCGATATTGCACTCGGCGTCGGTGGCCTGCCGAGGGGCCGAATCATCGAGATCTACGGGCCGGAAAGCTCCGGTAAGACGACGCTTGCACTGCAGACGATTGCCGAAGCGCAGAAGAAGGGTGGCATCTGCGCCTTCGTCGATGCCGAACATGCGCTCGATCCCGTCTATGCCCGCAAGCTTGGCGTCGACTTGCAGAACCTTCTGATCTCGCAGCCCGATACCGGCGAGCAGGCGCTCGAAATCACCGATACGCTGGTGCGCTCCGGCGCCGTCGACGTTCTCGTTGTCGACTCGGTCGCTGCCCTGACGCCGCGTGCCGAAATCGAAGGCGAGATGGGCGACAGCCTTCCCGGCCTGCAGGCGCGACTGATGAGCCAAGCGCTGCGCAAGCTTACCGCTTCGATCTCGAAGTCGAACACCATGGTGATCTTCATCAACCAGATCCGCATGAAGATCGGCGTCATGTTCGGCTCGCCGGAAACGACGACGGGCGGCAATGCGCTGAAATTCTACGCCTCCGTGCGCCTCGACATTCGCCGCATCGGCGCGGTCAAGGAGCGCGAAGAGGTGATCGGCAACCAGACCCGCGTCAAGGTCGTCAAGAACAAGATGGCGCCGCCCTTCAAGCAGGTCGAGTTCGACATCATGTATGGCGAGGGTGTTTCCAAGACCGGCGAACTGGTCGATCTCGGCGTCAAGGCCGGCATCGTCGAGAAGTCGGGCGCCTGGTTCTCCTATAACAGCCAGCGTCTCGGCCAGGGCCGTGAAAACGCCAAGACCTTCCTGCGCGACAATCCGGATCTCGCCCGCGAGATCGAACTGTCGCTGCGCCAGAATGCCGGCCTGATCGCCGACCGCTTCCTGCAGAATGGCGGACCGGATCCCGATGATGGCGACTCCGCCGCGGAAATGTGATTTTCACGCTCGGTTCTTTTGAACATCAAGGCCGGCCGCATTCCTTGATCAGAATGCGGTCGGTTTTGTTTGTCTGCTGGACAGTGGCGGGGGTGAACGTTAAAAGCCGATGAATTTAAATTTACCTGCCTCCGGCAGCATTGAAGGGCATAGCATGAGCGGTGTGAACGATATCCGGTCGACCTTCCTCGACTATTTCAAGAAGAACGGCCATGAGATCGTTCCGTCGAGCCCGCTCGTGCCGCGCAACGACCCGACGCTGATGTTCACCAATGCCGGCATGGTGCAGTTCAAGAACGTCTTCACCGGCCTCGAAAAGCGTCCCTATTCGACGGCGACGTCTTCGCAGAAATGCGTGCGAGCCGGCGGCAAGCACAATGACCTGGACAATGTCGGTTATACTGCACGCCACCTGACCTTCTTCGAGATGCTCGGCAACTTCTCCTTCGGCAACTATTTCAAGGAGAATGCGATCGAGCTTGCCTGGAAGCTCGTCACCGAGGGCTTCGACCTTCCGAAGAACCGCCTGCTGGTGACTGTCTATTCCGAGGACGAGGAAGCTGCGACGCTCTGGAAGAAGATCGCCGGCTTTTCCGACGACAAGATCATCCGCATCCCGACCTCTGACAATTTCTGGCAGATGGGCGATACCGGCCCCTGCGGCCCGTGCTCGGAAATCTTCATCGACCAGGGTGAGAATGTTTGGGGCGGCCCTCCGGGCTCGCCGGAGGAAGATGGCGACCGGTTCCTGGAATTCTGGAATCTCGTCTTCATGCAGTTCGAACAGACCGAGCCTGGCGTTCGCAACCCGCTGCCCCGCCCGTCGATCGATACCGGTATGGGGCTGGAGCGCATGGCCTGCATTCTGCAGGGCGTTCAGAGCGTGTTCGACACCGATCTCTTCCGCACGCTGATCGGCACCATCGAGGACACGATGGGCGTCAAGGCGGAAGGCAGCGCCAGCCACCGCGTCATCGCCGATCATTTGCGCTCCTCGGCCTTCCTGATCGCCGACGGCGTACTTCCGTCGAATGAGGGTCGCGGTTATGTGCTGCGCCGAATCATGCGCCGCGCCATGCGCCATGCACAGCTGCTCGGCGCCAAGGAACCGCTGGTCTACAAGCTGCTGCCGACGCTGGTGCAGCAGATGGGCCGCGCCTATCCGGAACTGGTGCGCGCCGAGGCGCTGATCTCGGAAACGCTGAAGCTGGAGGAAAACCGTTTCCGCAAGACGCTGGAACGCGGCCTGTCGCTTCTGTCGGACGCGACGAGCGATCTTTCCAAGGGCGATATGCTGGATGGTGAGACCGCCTTCAAGCTCTACGACACCTACGGCTTCCCGCTCGATCTGACGCAGGATGCACTGCGCGCACGTGAGATCGGCGTCGACATCTCCGGCTTCACCGATGCGATGCAGCGCCAGAAGGCCGAAGCTCGCTCGCACTGGGCCGGTTCCGGCGAGAAGGCGACGGAAACCGTCTGGTTCGAGCTTAGGGAAAAACACGGTGCGACCGAATTTCTGGGCTACGACACCGAAACGGCTGAAGGCGTCGTGCAGGCGATCGTCAAAGAGGGCGCGGTTTCGACCGATGCCAAGGCCGGCGACAAGGTGCAGATCGTTGTTAGCCAGACGCCGTTCTACGGCGAATCCGGCGGCCAGATGGGCGATACCGGCGTGATCTCGTCCGACCACGGCAAGATCGAGATTTCAGATACGCAGAAGAGGGGCGAAGGCCTGTTCGTGCATCAGGGTACTGTCGTCGACGGCGTGTTCAAGGACGGCGATGCGGTTGTGCTGACGGTCGATCATGCCCGCCGTTCGCGGCTGCGCGCCAACCATTCTGCGACCCACCTGCTGCACGAGGCGCTGCGCGAAGTGCTCGGCACCCATGTTGCCCAGAAGGGATCGCTGGTCGCACCCGAGCGCCTGCGCTTCGACGTTTCGCATCCGAAGCCGATGTCGGCCGAGGAACTGAAGATCGTCGAGGACATGGCAAACGAGATCGTATTGCAGAATTCGCCGGTTACCACGAGGCTGATGAGCGTCGACGATGCGATCGCCGAAGGCGCGATGGCGTTGTTCGGCGAGAAATACGGCGACGAGGTCCGCGTCGTGGCGATGGGCGAGGGTGTGCGCGGCGCCAAGGCCGGCAAGCCCTATTCGATCGAACTCTGTGGCGGCACGCATGTCGGGGCCACCGGCCAGATCGGGCTGATCCGCGTTCTCGGCGAAAGCGCCGTCGGCGCCGGCGTTCGCCGTATCGAGGCCGTCACCGGTGAATCGGCGCGCGAATATCTGGCCGAACAGGACGAACGCGTGAAGACGCTTGCGGCCTCGCTGAAGGTGCAGCCGGGCGAAGTGCTGTCGCGTGTCGAAGCGCTGATGGACGAGCGCCGCAAGCTCGAAAAGGAATTGGCTGACGCCAAGCGCAAACTCGCCATGGGTGGCGGGCAAGGCGGCTCGGCCGATGCCGTGCGCGAAGTCGCCGGCGTCAAGTTCCTCGGTAAGGCGATTTCGGGCGTCGATCCCAAGGATCTGAAGGGACTTGCCGATGACGGCAAGACCAGCATCGGGTCGGGCGTCGTCGCGCTGGTTGGCGTTTCCGACGACGGCAAGGCAAGTGCTGTCGTGGCGGTGACACCGGATCTCGTGCAGCGCTACAGCGCCGTCGATCTCGTCCGCATCGCATCAGCCGCCCTCGGCGGCAAGGGCGGCGGCGGCCGCCCCGACATGGCGCAGGCCGGCGGCCCCGACGGCTCGAAGGCCGATGAGGCGATCGAGGCGGTTGCCGTGGCACTTGCCGGCTGAGCTGCCGGTTCATCAACGATTTTCGAAAGGCGGGGGCTTGGCTTCCGCCTTTTTTGCTTCTCAGGTTCAGCCCAGAGCCAATTTCCGCAGGATCTGTCAAATCGGGTTATGGTTCTCTCAAGCCGATCGATTTGCACGAGGTTCTGAGATGAATGGCGAAACGGCATGGGCACTTTATGAAAACCGTCTGAGACGGGTTTCGGCCTATATTCACGATCACCTCGACGAGGAGCTGGATATGGAGCGCCTTGCCGAGATCGCCTGCATGTCGAGCTATCACTGGCACAGGATCTACCGGGCGATCTACGGCGAGACGTTGGCGGCCACCGTCAAGCGGCTCAGGCTGCATCACGCGGCGGGCGAGATCGTCCGCACGGAGCTTGCCGTCAGCGAAATTGCGAAGCGATCAGGCTATCCCAATCTCCAATCCTTCAATCGTATCTTCAAGTCGGTCTTCGGCATGCCGCCGGCCCGCTATCGGAAAGAGGGAAGCCACACAGCCTTCGAACCCTCACCTAACGGGAAGACCAAAGCCATGTTAGACGTTACCATAGGCGAGATCGGGCCGATCGAGTTGGTCGGCGTTGCCCATACCGGCTCCTACATGCAGATCGACTAGGCCTTCGAGACGCTGTTCGGCAAGCTTTATGCCCGTGGCCTCGCCAAGCCCGACATGCGAATGATCGGCGTCTATCTCGACGATCCCGATCTTGTGCCGGAGGAAAAGCTGCGCTCGATCGCCTGCGTCACCGGCGCTGTCGAAGTGCCGGTGACGGCACCCCTGGAGCGGCGCACGATCGACGGCGGCGATTATGCGGTGCTGCGCCACAGGGGTCCCTATGCCGACATGTCCAAGTCCTATCAGTGGCTGTTTGCCGAATGGCTGCCGAAATCCGGCCGGCAGTTGAAGGACAGGGTCATGTTCGAGGAATATCTCAACAATCCGCGCGAGGTGTCGCCGACCGAGCTTTTGACGGATATTCACATGCCGCTTGTCTGAGGCCCATCCATCGGGGGCGCAGCGGATCTGCCGCCTCCCCAGGACGTTCAAGGCGACCTTCCGCATCCTGGAATTTTCAAGCGGCCTGCATGGTCTTGATGGCTTCGTCATCAACGGCGTTCGCCCGTTTGTAGGCCTCGCGCTCGCTGATGCGGCCGACATAATCGAGGAAGGCCTGGCGTCTTTCTATCCCGCCGAATCCGATGCCCCAGCCGATATGGGAGCCGACATAGACGTCGGCGGCGGTGAAACGCTCGCCGGTGATGTAGGTCGAAGCGGAGACGGCTTTCTCGAGTGTGTTCATGACGTCGCCGAAACTGCCACAGCCGGCCATGCGCAGGCGTTCCTTCGGAATTTCGAAGCCGAGAGCCTTCATCGTCACCGCCGATTCGAGCGGACCGGCGGCAAAGAACATCCAGCGGTAATAGCGGGCGCGCTCCTCCGGCCTCGGCGCCAGCGCCTTTTCGGGGAAGGTCTCGGCCAGATAGGCGCAGATCGCCGCGCATTCGGTGACGATGGTGTCGCCGTGGCGAATTGCCGGCACCTTGCCCATCGGATTGACCGCGAGATATTCCGGCGCCTTCATGGTTTCGCCGAAGGTCAGGAGTTCGGTGCGGTAGGGCTGGCCGATCTCCTCCAGCATCCAGCGCGCGATGCGGCCGCGCGACATCGGGTTCGTATAGAATACCAATTCTTCGGTCATGACGTCCTCCTCGTGTTGCTGGTCCCACGGAATCAATAGCGCAGCGATGGCCGCCTGCAAGTCCCGGCCGTTAGAGCGGCTTGCGATATTGGATGAAGCCGGAGCGCTCGGCGATCCTGTCATAGAGCCGTCGGGCCGTTGCGTTGGTCTCGTGGGTCATCCAGTAGAGCCTGCCTGCGCCGTTGGCGCGGGCGAGGTCGGCGACGGCCTCGATCAAAGCGGCCCCGGTGCCGAGCCCGCGCTGGCTGTTTTCGACATAGAGATCCTGCAGATAGCAGGTCCATTGCGGCAGCCAGCAGGAACGGTGAAAGATGGCATGGACGATGCCGACGAGACGGCCGTCTTCGTCGAAGGCGCCGAGCGCGTGCATCGGTTCGTCAGGATCGTGGAAGCGAGCCCAGGTGAGATCTGTGGTTTCGGGCGGGATGACCACTTCATAGAAGCGCTGATAGGCCTCCCATAGGGGTTCCCAAACGGCGCGGTCCGAGGATTCAAGCGGTCGCAGGATGGCCGTCATCGGTTCATTCTCCCAAAATAAAACGGCGGGGAAAATCCCCGCCGCTTCGATGTTATCTCGGAAAGACCGGCTTACGCCATGGCCTTCTGCAGGTTCTGGTCGATCTTGTCGAGGAAGGCGGTGGTTGAGAGCCACGGCTGGTCGGGCCCGATCAACAGCGCCAGGTCCTTGGTCATGAAACCGGATTCGACGGTGTCGACGCAGACCTTTTCGAGCGTTGCGGCGAAGCGGGCAAGCTCGGCATTGTCGTCGAGCTTGGCGCGATGCGCCAGGCCGCGCGTCCAGGCGAAGATAGAGGCGATCGAGTTCGTCGAGGTTTCCTGGCCCTTCTGATGCTGACGGTAGTGGCGGGTGACCGTGCCGTGCGCGGCTTCGGCTTCGACCGTCTTGCCGTCGGGCGTGAGCAAAACCGAGGTCATCAGGCCGAGCGAGCCGAAGCCCTGGGCAACGGTATCGGACTGGACGTCGCCGTCATAGTTCTTGCAGGCCCAGACGTAGCCGCCAGACCACTTGAGCGCCGAGGCGACCATGTCGTCGATCAGACGGTGTTCGTAGGTGATGTTTGCTTCCTTGAACTGATCCTTGAATTCGGTCTCGTAGACTTCCTCGAAAATGTCCTTGAAGCGGCCGTCATAGGCCTTGAGGATGGTGTTCTTGGTCGACAGGTAGACCGGCCACTTGCGCATCAGGCCATACATCATCGAGGCGCGGGCAAATTCGCGGATCGATTCATCGAGGTTGTACATCGCCATGGCAACGCCGGCGCCCGGTGCGTTGAAGACTTCCTTCTCGATGACGGTGCCGTCTTCGCCGACGAACTTGATCGTCAGCTTGCCCTTGCCGGGGAACTTGAAATCGGTGGCGCGGTACTGGTCGCCGAAGGCGTGGCGGCCGACGACGATCGGCTTGGTCCAGCCGGGAACCAGGCGCGGCACGTTCTTGCAGATGATCGGCTCGCGGAAGATGACGCCGCCGAGGATGTTGCGGATCGTGCCGTTCGGGCTCTTCCACATTTCCTTGAGGTTGAATTCCTTGACGCGGGCTTCATCCGGCGTGATCGTCGCGCACTTGATGCCGACGCCGTACTTCTTGATGGCGTTGGCGGCGTCGACAGTGACCTGGTCGTTGGTGGCGTCGCGGTTTTCGACCGAGAGGTCGAAATAGTCGATGTCGAGGTCAAGATACGGATGGATCAGCTTATCCTTGATGAGCTGCCAGATGATGCGCGTCATTTCATCGCCGTCGAGATCGGCGACGGGATTGGCGACCTTGATCTTGTTCATGTATCTGCCTCGTTCGAGCTTGAATGGGGACGGGGTCCCGGGTGGGTGATGTGATGAGGAGCGCTATAGCATTGTGATCAGGGAACGCAAAGCTGCAAGGGGTTCGACAATGCGTTTTTGCCGCCATTGCCAAGTACTGGAATTTGGCTAGTGTCCGCCTCAACTGCCGACGCCGGACATTCGACCATGAAGACAATCGCCGTTGTTATCGCAAGCCTTATCGCCTTTTCAGGCATCAGCCACGCCGCCGAAATCATCGCTCCGGTGAAGGAGATCATGGACGCGACCAGGAGCAACTGGGCCGACAATAGCAGCGACTGGATCGACATCTTCGACGCGAGCCGGCTTGACCATCTCTACAGCCGCGATTTCGTCGCGAAATACCAGGCGGCGGCGCAGTTTCCCGCCGTCGACGACGACGGCATATCGCCCTTCGACTACGACGTCATCGTCAACGGCCAGGATGCCTGCCCGCTGGAGGATCTGACGATGGTGGCAGCGCCTGTGGTCGACGGCGTGGCCGAGGTGACCGTGCGCTTCAAGAAATCCGCCTGCTCGGATGCGCCCGATGCCAAGGACTATACGACCGTTCATTTCGAGGTGGTCGAGGAAGGCGGCAAGCCCGTCATCGACGATATCGTCACCGAGAATATCGAAACGCAGGCGCGCGATTCCCTGAAGACAACGATGGCGCTGATTGCCAAGGGCCAATAGGCGCGCGACATTCAAGAGCATCGAGATTCTATCTCTGAGCGGCATGAGGGGCTCTTGCACTTGTTTTCCGGTTTTCAGTTCCGCGACTGGCTGCTTGCCAACGATCCGGCGCTTTCGCGCCTGCGCATGGCTTCGCGGGTGACGCTGACGATCGTTCTCTCCTTCGCCATCCTGTTCGCCATCCAGAAGTTGATCGTGCCGCTGCCGACGGCGGCCTTCGGTCTCGGCATCGTACTGTCGATCGAGGGCGGGGTGGCGGTGCGCGACAAGGGCAATTCGCGCCAGCTGGTGACGCGGCTTTTCGGCTGTGTCGCGAGCCTTGCCGTCGTCGGCATTGCGGCGGGGCTCGAGGATCGCCGTTTTCTCTCCGATCTCGTCTTCCTGGTGGTGATCGCGCTCGCATCGGCCGGGCGGGTGTTCGGGCCGCGTGGCTTTGCGATCGGCATGTTCGCCTTCACCTCTTATTTCATGGGGTCTTATTTCCGGCCTTCCCTTGCCGAGCTGCCTGATGTGGCGATCGGCCCCGTCGTCTCGGTACTCGTCGGCCATCTGGTGAGAGCAGTGCTGTTGCCGGATGATTGGCGGCGCGACCTGCTGCGCTCGCTCGAAAGCGTGCGCGGCCGGATCAACCAGATCCTCTTCAAGCTCGCCACCCTTGCCGGCAGCGGTCATATCGGCGAGGCTGACCGGCAGGAGCTGCGCCAGCTGGAAGACCGGCTGAAGGAAGTGGTGCTGATGGCTGAGAGCTTCATCCCGCGCCCGCCGGCCGGCGTCTTCGACGGTGCTTCCGATCCCGCCGCGGAATTGGCGATTCGGCTCTTCGATGCGCATCTCGCTGCCGAAAGCGCGATCGTGGTGAGCTTCCAGAGCCTGCCGCCCTTTGCGCTCATCCATGCCGTGATCGAGGCCGACAAGGCGGAGCTCGCCACCTATGAGGGGATGGCGGAAGCCATCAAAGAGGAACCGCAAGGCGAAACCGTGCGGGCGCTGCTCTGGCTCGGCGAGGCGCGGCAGCAATTGACGCAGGCGATCGGCGAGGGGCAGGCTTCCGGCTTTGCCGGCATCGATGCCGTCAAGGACACGGCACAGCCCGAGAAGATCGACTTTTCATTCGCCAATCCGCTGTTGCGCTCGGCGCTGCAGATCACGCTCGCCTCGGCGCTCGCCATGGGCTTCGGCCTGCTTCTGTCGCGCGACCGCTGGTTCTGGGCGGTGCTTGCCGCCTTCCTCGTCTTCACCAACACCAATTCGCGTGGCGACACGGCAATGAAAGCGCTGTCGCGCTCGCTCGGCACGGTGTTCGGGATCGCCATCGGCCTTCTGCTGGCGACGCTGATTTCGGGTGAGCCTGTCATCGCGATTCCGGTCGCCGGCATCTGCATCTTCCTCGCTTTCTATTTCCTGCAGGTCTCCTACGCGACGATGACCTTCTTCATCTCGATCGTGCTCTGCCTGGTCTATGGTATGAGCGGGGTGCTGACGCTCGATCTCCTGCAACTGCGCATCGGGGAGACCTTGATCGGCGCGGTGGCCGGAACGGCGGTCGCCTTCCTAGTCTTTCCGGCACGCACGCGCGGCGCGCTTGATGCGGCACTCGCCCGCTGGTTTCGGGCGCTGGACGAGTTGTTGAGCGCGATCGGCGATGGCAAGAGCGGTTTTGCGCTGATTGCGCTGTCGCAGAAGATCGATGCCTGTTACCGCGACGTGACGGTGGCAGCAAAGCCGCTCGGCTCGTCCTGGTCGGTGGTGACGCGGCCGGGCCAGATCCGCCAGACGCTGGCGATCTTCCTCTCCTGCACCTATTGGGCGCGCATGCTGGCGAAGAGTTCCACAGCGCCGGCCGAGGCCGATGAGCTGAAAAGGCTGATCGCGTCGGATCTGGCGCTGATGAAGGATGCGGCCCCGCGCGGCTCGACCTGTTTCTTCATCGAGCGCAAGGCGTCGCGGACGACAGGGCGGCACCTGCCGCTGTCGCGCGAGGGCGCCAGACTCGGGCTCGAAATGATCGGTTCGGCACTGGAAAGGCTCTATCCGCAGGCTGATGTCTTGCCGTTTGCGCCGGGCGAGGTTATTGCGCGCTCGAAACAGGGATAGAACGATGGCAGGCACGAACAGCGAGCGTCAACTTCTGGCCGAAGGGCCGGCCATCATTCTGGTCGAGCCACAGATGGGCGAGAATATCGGCATGGTCGCGCGTGCCATGGCGAATTTCGGCCTTGCTGAACTCCGCCTCGTCAATCCGCGCGACGGTTGGCCGAACGAGAAAGCCCTGGCGACCGCCTCCAAGGCCGATCACGTCATCGAGGCGACCAAGGTCTACGACACGCTGGAACAGGCGGTCGCCGATCTCAATTTCGTCTATGCGACGACGGCGCGCGAGCGTGATGGCTATAAGCCGGTCCGCTCGCCGGTCATCGCCGCAGAGACGCTTCGGGCGAGGTTTCGCGCCGGTGAGGGCACAGGCATTCTCTTCGGGCGCGAGCGATGGGGGCTGACCAACGAGGAGGTGGCGCTTGCCGACGAGATCGTCACCTTTCCCGTCAATCCTGCCTTCGCCTCGCTGAACATCGCTCAGGCGGTGCTGCTGATGTCCTATGAATGGATGAAGTCCGGCATGGAGGATCTCGGCGCCGTGCCCTTCCAGGCGATGGGGCAGACGCCTTCGACCAAGGAACAGCTGTTCGGCTTGTTCGACCAGTTGGAAGAGGCGCTCGATGCGCGCGGTTATTTCCATCCCGCCGGGAAAAAGCCGAAAATGGTCGACAATCTGCGTGCCGTTCTATCCCGCCGGGCTTTCACGGAGCAGGAAATCAGCGTGTTGCGCGGCGTCATCTCCTCCCTCGACCGCTTCTCGCGCAAGAGCCCGCGCGGCGGCCGGTTCCCGACAGCGGCCAAGGAAACACCGCCCGATGACAGCGCCGACGCATGAGCTGAAACCCGTCCTCGTCTTCGATTCCGGCATCGGCGGGCTGACCGTCTTGCGCGAGGCGCGTGTGCTGATGCCGGAACGCGGCTTCATCTATGTGGCCGACGATGCCGGCTTTCCCTATGGCGGCTGGGAGGAGCAGGCGCTGAAAGAGCGGGTGATCGGTCTCTTCGGCCGGCTGCTCGAGGAGCACGATCCCGAAGTCTGCATCATTGCCTGCAACACCGCCTTCACGCTGGTTGGCGCCGATCTGCGCGCCGCTTTTCCCCAGATGACCTTCGTCGGCACTGTGCCGGCGATCAAACCGGCGGCGGAGCGTACGCGCTCCGGCCTCGTCTCGGTGCTCGCGACGCCGGGCACAGTCAAGCGCGCCTATACGCGCGATCTCATCCAGTCCTTCGCGCAGCAATGCCATGTCCGCCTCGTCGGCTCGGAGAACCTTGCGCGCATGGCGGAGGCCTATATTCGCGGTGATGCCGTCTCCGACGACGCCGTGCTTGCCGAAATCGACCAATGTTTCGTCGAGAAGAACAGTCAGAGGACCGATATCGTCGTGCTCGCCTGCACGCATTATCCCTTCATGGCCAATCTTTTCCGCCGGCTTGCGCCTTGGCCGGTGGACTGGCTGGATCCGGCAGAAGCCATTGCCCGGCGGGCGCGCACACTCGTTCCGCAGATCGCCGATGCCGTTCACCCCGATAATTTCGACTTTGCCGTCTTTACATCCGGCAATCCCGATTTTGCGACGCGCCGACTGATGCAGGGGTTCGGTCTCAGCACGCGATAAGGCACTGCGCGCTTTATTTCACCGATGCCATCGCGCAAGATCTCCGCGGGGAATCGCGGGCGCGTGTTTGCCGCTCAAGACATAAAGGGATGCGCCGTGCCGCTGCAAAGACTTGTCATGCTGATCTTCTTTCTGCAGCCGATAGCCTTTGGCGCCTGGTTGCCGCGTATTCCTGATATCCAGGCGAAGCTTGAACTCGGCACCGCCGATCTCGCCGTCGCACTTCTGGGATTGCCGATCGGCACGCTGATCACCCTGCCGTTTGCCGGCCGCCTCGTCTCGCGCATCGGCGGGCGCATGGTGATCATCTATGGTTTCATCTTCTTTCTCGCCGTGGTTTCGCTTCCAGCCTTCGCGCCCAGCGCCGTGCTTCTATTCTTCGCCTTGATTGTCGTTGGGGTCGCGCTTTCGACGGTGGAACTCGGCATGAATGTCGAGGCCGATGTGACGGAGAAGGCGACGGGGCTGGTCATCATGAGCCGCTGCCACGGCTTCTGGAGCTTCGGCATTATGGCCGGCAGCCTGATCGGCGTTGGTGCCATAGCCATCGGGCTTTCGCCACACTGGTCGATCCTGATCACGGCGATCATCATCCTGCCGGCTGCGCTGATTGCCAGCCTGCGCCTGCCGAAATTGCCGGAAAGTCACCATGCGGAGAATTCGCAGGTAATGACCGGCTTCAAGCTGCCCAGTCTTGCTCTGCTCGGGATCTGCGCCTTCGTCTTCGGCGTGACGATGACCGAAGGTGCGATCGCCGATTGGTCGGCGGTCTATCTCCGCGATGTCATGAATGCAGAAGGCGCGCAAACCGGCCTCGGTTATTCGGTTTTCGCTTTCATGGTCGCGGCGGGGCGCTTCAGCGGTGATTACATGAAAGGCCGTTTCGGCGCGGTTGCCATTGCCCGTGGCTGCGGCATCGCCTCGCTTGCCGGCATGCTCGTCGTTCTCCTTGCACCGGCGACGCCGCTTGCGCTACTCGGCTTTGCCGCAGTCGGTATCGGCGTCTCGGTCGGGTTTCCGCTTGCGGTGACGGCCGTCGCTTCGCTGACTGACCGCCCGCCCGCTTCAAGCGTTGCGACGCTCTCCTTCGCAGCCCTGACCGGTTTTCTCATCGGGCCGCCGATCATCGGCTTTCTCGGCGAACTCCTGGGCTTGCGCGCGGGACTTGCGGTCTTGTTGGTACCACTTTTCGTCAGCCTGCTCTGCGCACGTTTGCTGATTCCGACGCAGAAGGACATGGCGGGCGACCTCGTCGAGCGCGAGGCGGTGTGAAACTTATTTCCCAGGGCTGGCTTTCCTGTGGGTTCTTAAAGGTTTGACGATAACAGTGCCTGCGAATCTGCTAGAGACGGGCCGGGAATCTTTAAGGGGAATTGGACGTGCAGGTTGGCATCGATATGGGACTGGCGTCCGGCGCTCCGGCGACGCTCGATATCGAGGAGCTGCTGGCGACACGTCTGCTCGTGCAGGGCAATTCCGGATCGGGCAAGTCACATCTGCTGCGCCGCCTGCTAGAGCAATCGGCGCAATGGGTGCAGCAGGTCATCATCGATCCCGAGGGTGATTTCGTCACCCTCAGCGACAGGTTCGGCCATGTCGTGGTCGACGGTGAGCGGACCGAGGCGGAGCTTGCCGGCATCGCCAACCGCATTCGCCAGCATCGCGTTTCCTGCGTGCTGACGCTCGAAGGCCTCGATCTCGAAGACCAGATGCGCGCCGCCGCCGCCTTCCTCAACGGCATGTTCGATGCCGATCGCGAATACTGGTATCCGGTTCTCGTCGTGGTCGACGAGGCGCAGATGTTTGCGCCGTCGGTTGGTGGCGATGTCTCGGAAGATGCGCGCAAGATGTCGCTCGGCGCGATGACCAATCTGATGTGCCGCGGACGCAAGCGCGGCCTTGCCGGCGTGATCGCCACGCAGCGGCTTGCCAAGCTTGCCAAGAACGTCGCGGCCGAGGCCTCGAACTTCCTGATGGGCCGAACCTTCCTCGATATCGACATGGCGCGCGCTGCCGACCTGCTCGGCATGGACCGGCGCCAGGCCGAGATGTTCCGCGATCTGAAGCGCGGCAATTTCGTCGCCCTCGGACCGGCGCTGTCGCGCCGGCCGCTGCCGATCCAGATCGGTGCGGTGGAGACCTCGGCGCGCTCTTCCAGCCCGAAGCTGATGCCGCTGCCGGATGCGCCTCAGGATGTGGAAGACCTGATCTTTACGCCCGATCCGGAGGAATTCCAGCGCCCGCTGGTGCGCCGCGCCCCGCCGGCGCCGCGGCCGACGACCGATATTCTGGCCGAACTCTCGCGCTCGACGCCAGCGGCATCGGCCGTGCCTGCCGAGGCGAGGGCGAGCCAGGTGGAAGTCTCCGGCGAAGAGCGGGAGGAGCGCCTTGCCGGCGTGCTTGCCGAAATCCTCGACGATCCGACCTCCGCCTTTCGCACCGATTCGGTGCTCTATCAGGACTTTCTCGTCCGGCTGCGCATGCGCCGGGTGCCGGGACCGCCGATCGCGCTGCCGGAATTCCGCCGGCGGGTGGCGATCTCGCGCTCCGGCGTCGATGTGACGACAGCTGCGACCAATGCCTGGGCGACGGCGCTGTCGCTGTCTTCAGGTGTCACCGACGACCTGCAGGGAGTCTTCCTGATGCTCGCCAAGGCCGCCGTCTGCGGCGAGCCTTGCCCTTCGGACGCCCGCATTGCCCGCGCCTACGGTACCCATTCCGCCCGTCGCGCTCGCCGCCTGCTTGGCTATTTCGAGGAGCAGGGCATCATCGTCGTGCACGCCGATTTTTCCGGCAAGCGTATCGTCGCTTTCCCTGATATGGACTGCCAGACGGCGCCGGGCGATGCCAACGCACCTGATGCTGGCGGCGACCAGCCGCTGGCGGCGGAATAGTGGCGCTTTCGGGGTTTGCCGCTGTTGACATTTTCATGACGGCCCTCTAAAGACCGCCGCAAGCACCGGGCAGCAATGCCCGGTGTTTCATTTGACATGTCCCGTGGATCGTTCCTATTCGCTAACCGGAACATCCTGTCAGATCTCGGCAGAGATCAGAGGAGGGCGTGTTTCCTTCGTGCGGTTTGGCAACAAACCGTCATAAACCTTTGAAAGGAAATACGATGAGCAAGCGCGAATCGTCCAAGTACAAAATTGACCGCCGTATGGGCGAAAACATCTGGGGCCGTCCGAAGTCCCCGGTGAACCGCCGCGAATACGGCCCGGGCCAGCACGGCCAGCGCCGCAAGGGTAAGCTTTCGGACTTCGGTGTGCAGCTGCGCGCCAAGCAGAAGCTCAAGGGCTACTACGGTGACCTGCGCGAAAAGCAGTTCCGCGCGATCTTCGCCGAAGCCGACCGCCGCAAGGGCGACACCTCCGAAAACCTGATCGGCCTCTTGGAGTCGCGCCTCGACGCAATCGTCTATCGCGCCAAGTTCGTTCCGACGGTCTTTGCTGCCCGTCAGTTCGTCAACCATGGCCACGTCTCGGTCAACGGCGTGCGCGTCAACATCGGTTCCTACCGTTGCAAGGCCGGCGACGTCATCGAAGTTCGCGAAAAGTCGAAGCAGCTGGTGATCGTTCTGGAAGCCGTCAGCCTCGCAGAGCGCGACGTTCCCGATTACATCGAAGTCGATCACAACAAGATGGTCGCAACCTTCGGCCGCGTTCCGACGCTCAGCGACGTTCCGTTCCCGGTCGTCATGGAACCGCATCTGGTCGTCGAATTCTATTCGCGTTAATGCCTTCGTCTCGCAGTCGAAACCGATTGCGAGACAACAGCATGCGCCGATATACGGAAAGCCGCTCTTTCGAGCGGCTTTTTTGCGATCTGGAGAGAAGCGATGGCAGATTTGCAGGCGACCCTCGATAGCATCTACGCCGATATCCAGCCGCGGATCGGCGAGGGCAAGGTCGCGGACTATATTCCGGAGCTCGCCAAGGTCGACCCGAAGCAGTTCGGCATGGCGATCGTCACCGTCGACGGCAAAGTCTATCGCGTCGGCGATGCCGACATCGCCTTCTCGATCCAGAGCATATCGAAGGTCTTCATGCTGACGCTGGCGCTCGGCAAGGTCGGCGAGGGGCTGTGGAAGCGGGTCGGGCGCGAACCCTCCGGATCGGCTTTTAACTCGATCGTCCAGCTCGAGCATGAGAGCGGCATCCCCCGCAATCCCTTCATCAATGCCGGCGCGATCGCCGTCAGCGACGTCGTCATGGCCGGCCATGCGCCGCGTGAGGCAATCGGCGAGCTGCTGCGTTTCGTGCGTTATCTCGCCGATGATGAGTCGATCACCATCGACGACAAGGTGGCGCGCTCGGAAACGCAGACCGGATATCGCAATTTCGCGCTTGCCAATTTCATGCGCGCCTACCGCAATCTCGACCATCCCGTCGACCACGTGCTCGGCGTCTATTTCCATCAATGCGCGCTGTCGATGAACTGCGAGCAGCTCGCCCGCGCCGGGCTGTTCCTGGCGGCGCGCGGCAGCAATCCGACGACCGGCCATTCCGTGGTCTCGCCGAAGCGGGCGCGGCGCATCAATGCGCTGATGCTGACCTGCGGCCATTACGATGGCTCGGGCGACTTTGCCTATCATGTCGGCCTGCCCGGTAAGAGCGGCGTCGGCGGCGGCATCTTCGCAGTGGCGCCGGGCATTGCCTCGATCGCGGTGTGGTCGCCAGGGCTGAACAAGGTCGGCAATTCACAGCTCGGCGCTGCGGCATTGGAGATGCTTGCAGCGCGCACCGGCTGGTCGGTTTTCGGAGATTGACGCTGTGTTGCCAGGCGGCTTTCTGCTAGAGCAAAAGTGGATTTTCTGTAGGACGAAGCAATGAATATTGCAGCCAACATCGCCGATGATTCGGAAACCGGCGAAGCCGACACCAGTGGCCATGCGCTGTTTGCCGATGCGCCGCGTTCCGTCTCCTTCAACAAGCTGCGCAAACGCCTGCTCCGGCAGGTGCGGCAGGCCTTCGACGATTTCGACATGCTGAAGGGCCAGAAGCGCTGGCTGGTCGGCCTTTCCGGTGGCAAGGACTCTTATGGGCTGCTGGCGCTGCTGCTCGATCTCAAATGGCGCGGCCTGCTGCCGGTTGAGCTCATCGCCTGCAATCTCGACCAGGGCCAGCCGAATTTTCCGAAACATGTGCTGCCGGACTATCTCACCAAGATCGGTGTCCGCCACCGGATCGAATATCGCGACACCTATTCGATCGTGAAGGAGAAGGTGCCTGAAGGCGCTACCTATTGTTCGCTCTGTTCGCGGCTGCGGCGCGGCAATCTCTACCGCGTCGCGCGGGAAGAGGGTTGCGATGCGCTGGTGCTCGGCCACCACCGCGAGGACATTCTCGAAACCTTCTTCATGAATTTCTTCCATGGCGGCCGGCTCGCCTCGATGCCGGCGAAGCTTCTGAACGACGAGGGCGATCTGATGGTGCTGCGGCCGCTCGCCTATGCTGCCGAGGACGACCTCGCGAAGTTCGCGGCCGCTATGCAGTTTCCGATCATCCCCTGCGATCTCTGCGGCTCGCAGGACGGGCTGCAGCGCAATGCAATGAAGGATATGCTCGCCGATATCGAGCAGCGCATGCCGGGACGGAAGGATACGATGCTACGGGCACTTTCGCACGTGAACCCGTCGCATCTGCTCGATCCGAAACTTTTCGACTTTTCCACTCTTGGTGTCACAGACCCTTCATGAAGGGCCGGCTAAGCAGGCTGCTCATGCATGAAGGACAGGATTTCGCATGACCATTTCAGATCAGGATATTCTCTTTCTCGGCGATTGCGTGAGGCAAGCGGCGCAAGCGGAGATCATGCCGCGTTTTCGCAGTCTCGGCGCGGGCGATGTTTCGGAAAAGACCTCGGCGATCGATTTGGTAACGCAGGCGGATGTGCTTGCCGAAGCCCATATCACCGCGGCGCTGAGAGAGCGTTTTCCCACGGCACTCATCGTCGGCGAGGAGGCCTATGATGCCGACCGGTCAGTCGTGCCGGCCCTTGCCGAGGCCGAGCTTGCCTTCGTCATCGATCCCGTCGACGGCACTTTTAATTTTGCCGCGGGGCTTCCGGTTTTCGGGACAATACTGGCAGTGACGGTGAGAGGCGAGACGGTCGCCGGCATCATTCACGATCCCGTTCTCGGCGATACGGTGACGGCGCTCAAAGGGGCAGGCGCCTTTCTGACCCGCCAGGACGGGCAGTCGACCAAGCTGAAGGTCGCCGAGCCTGCTAGCCTGAGCCAGATGGTCGGCGGCCTGTCGTGGGGTCATATGGATGAGCCCGACCGCTCGCGTATCTGCGCCAACATGGCGAAGGCCCGGATGACCTTCGCCTTCAATTGCTCGGCCTACGAATATTGGATGGTCGCCGCCGGCAAGATGCATTTCATCGGCCATGCGAAGCTGATGCCCTGGGACCACCTGGCCGGTGTGCTCGCGCATCAGGAGGCCGGCGGCCATACGGCGAAATTCGACGGCACACCCTATCGCCCCGGCGAAACGACGGGCGGCATCATCTCCGCGCCCGACCGGGAGAGCTGGCAGCTGATCCGGCGTGAGATCGTCGGCATCTGATTCAAGGCCCTGTGAGGCTTAATTAAAGGATCTGACATGATTGCGACTGTCGACGTGACCGTTCTTGCCGATCTGCTGCGTCGCGCGGCAAAGGCGGAGATCCTGCCGCGCTTTCGCCGACTCGGCCAGAACGACGTGCGCTCCAAAGGCGAGGCGACCGATCTCGTCACCGAGGCCGATGAGCAGGCCGAACGGATGATCAAGGCGGAAGCTCAGCGGCTCTGGCCGAACGCGCTGTTTCTCGGCGAAGAATCGGTCGCGGCCGATCCCGATTTGCTCGGCAGCCTCGAACATGCCGATCTCGCGCTCGTCGTCGATCCGGTTGATGGCACCTTCAATTTCGCCTCCGGCATTCCGGCCTTCGGCGTCATGGCATCCGTCATCTCCGGCGGCGAGACGGTTGCCGGCATCATCTACGATCCGATGGGCGACGACTGGGTGATGGCCGAAAAGGGCGGTGGCGCCTGGCTGCGGCGGCCGGATGGCGGCGCCGAGCGGCTCTCGGTCGCAGCGCCCGTGGGACTTGAGCATATGGTCGGCATGGCCTCGACCGGCTACCTGCCGAAGGAGAAGCGCGCCGAAGTACTCGGCAATCTCGCCAAGGTGCGCTTCCTCACCAATTACCGCTGCGCCGCCCACGAGTACCGCACCTTTGCCGGCGGCCATGTGCATTACCTCATGTACAACAAGCTGATGCCCTGGGATCACCTTGCCGGCACCCTGATCTCGCAGGAGGCGGGCGCCTATGCGGCGCGCTTCGACGGCTCACCCTACCTGCCGCATCATCTCGACGGCGGGCTGCTGATTGCGCCCGACAAGGCCTCGTGGGACGTGCTGCGGCGTGAGGTTTTCACGGTCTGAACACTCGCCTTAAAGCGTAGAGCCTTTACTGCTGCCCTCATGCTATAGGACAGTGAGGATGTGTTCCCACGCCAGTCGTCCCAACTCTGTGTCGGCTTCGTCACTGCCACCGTGCGCGTGCAGCGATGATCGGGGGGTCGTTTCGCCCGGCAACAGAATGCGATGGCCCGCGTGTTCTCCCAAGACAAGCTGGGTGGACAAACCAAAACCTGCGCGCCGCCGAACAATTGATGCGGCAAATTCGTCTGATGGCCAGAGTGCGTCATCGCATCCCGCTACGAGTAGAATTTCGGCATTCGTTCTCTCCAAAGGGATAGCCGCTGCGTCGATCTCAGACTCGTGCATATCGAGGCATCTTTCGAACAAACCCCGATAGGCGACCAGCCCGTCTCTGTATTCTCGCACCCATTCTGGGTCCGACGAAACAAAAGGAAGCGGTGTACCGCGCAATGTCCACGACGAGCGCTCGGGCCAACTGATGCCATCAAACCCTGGACCAATATTCCCCCAGACGACTGAAGAAAGGCTTATCGCCACGACCGCATTGATGCGCGGATCGTAAACGGCCGTGAGCAGTGCAGCTTCGGCGCCTTTCGAGGTTCCCACTAGGACGATGCGTTTACAGCCGAGTCCCACCAGGAAGTCCGTGGCAGAGAAAAACGTTTCCAGCGGCACCTCGCAAATACCTGGCACCTGGCCTTCGCCGCCGAACCAGCGAAGCGCTATGACCGTTGCCCCCTGGCTCGCAAACAACCTGGCGCGGGCCACATCGACCCGGCCACTGGAGCCGCTGAGCACCATCATGCCGGTGCTGGCATCCGGTTTGACTTGAAATATCTCGCCCTGCAATGGCGGGGGGAGACGTTGAAATCCTGCATCCAAAAACCAGGATCCTTCTTCCAGGGGCATCCAGATTTAGGAACGTGCCGAGTTTGCCATCTAATTCAATGCCGCCGGGGATCAACCGTTCCGGCAGATTTCCCACTTCAAAAATGCGCAGCTCCCGGATCGAGCTGCGGACTGTCGCCGGGGTGGGTGAAGAGCTTGCCGTTTTCGGCCCAAAGGGTGGCTGCAATCGTCACCGCGCCGAAGAGGGCGAAGCCGCCGAAGAGCGGCTGCACCGTGCCGTTGAACATCTGGCCGACCAGGCCGCCGAGGATGGCGCCGGCCGTCGTCGAGACGAAGCCGGTGATGGCGGTCGCCGTGCCGGCGAGATTACCCATTGGCTCGAGGCTGATGGCGGTGAAATTGGTGGCGATCAGGGCAAACATCATCAGCACGATGGTGAAGATGCCGTAGGCGATGGCGAAATCCGGCTTGCCGGCCAGCGAATAGAAAAAGCCGACAGCCGACAGCGCCGTGAAGATCAGCAGGGCAGCGTGCGAGATGCGGCGCATGCCGAATTTGCGGACGAAGAATCCATTGGCGAAATTGGCGACGGCAATGCCGCCGGCGGTGGCCGCAAAGGCGATCGGCAACCAGTCGCCAAGGCCATAGACCTCGCCGAAGACCTGCTGCACCGAGATCACATAAGCGCTGATGACGCCGGTGAACATGGTGAGCCCGATCATGTAGCCACAGGTGATGCGGTTGGTGAGCACCGTCTTGAAGCCATCCACGACGGAGCCGACGGACAGCGGCAGCCGCTCTTCCGGCGGCAGCGATTCCTTCAGCCGGAGGAAAGCCCAGACGAACAGGATGGTAGCGATGATACCGAGCAGGATGAAGATCCAGTGCCAGTTGGCATAGAGGATGATGAGTTGGCCGACGGATGGGGCAACGATCGGCACGATCATGAAGACGATCATCACATAGGACATCACACGGGCCATTTCGCGGCCACCGAAGCAGTCGCGTACCATGGCCATGGTGGTGATGCGCACCGCAGCACCACCCACGCCCTGAACGAAGCGCATGACGAGCAGCATTTCGAAGCTACCGGTTGCGGCCGCAGCAAACATTCCGACAATATAGCAGGCCAATCCGCCGAGCAGGATGTTGCGGCGGCCGAACGTATCCGAAAGGCTGCCGAAGAAGATCTGCGAGACGCCAAATCCTAAGAAGAACACGCCGATGATCAGCTGCGCGTCGTTGGTACTGGTGACGCCGAGGGAGTGGCCGATATTGGGCAATGCCGGCAGCATGCTGTCGATCGCCATAGCAACGCTGGCGGTCATGATGGCGATGGTAATGACGAATTCGCCAAAACCCATGCCGATGCGGCGGGAGCCCTGGTTTTCCTGGTGCGGTTTATGCGGCGGCGTCATGTGGTGAAATCCCGGATGTAAATGGGGCCCGCCGTTCAGACGGCTGGGTTCTGCGATTGGAAGAGGCGGCCCTTCTCGGCGATCAGCACGAAGACGAGCCCGATGATCGACACGGTGAAATAACCGGCGACCATCGGCAGCGCAGTGCCGTCGAAGGCCTGGCCGATGCCGGCGCCGATGATGGCGCCGCCGACCGTGCTCATGAAGCCGAGGACCGAGGAGGCGGTGCCGGCGACGTGGCCGAGCGGCTCCATGGCGAGTGAATTGAAGTTCGAGCCGATCCAGCCGAACTGGAACATGGAAAGGCCGAAGAAAGAGATGAACAGAGCGAAGGGCATCGGTTCGGCGCTGGCTATCTGGACGATCAGCCAGATGGTGTTGATGGCGATGAAGCCGATGAGCGAGCCGTGCGACAGGCGGCGCATGCCGAGCTTGCCGACGAAGCGCGAATTGAAGAAGGACGACAGCGACATGAAGATCGCCACGCCGGCAAAGGCGAAGGGGAAATAGACGCCGAGATCGTAAATGCCGACATAGACCTGCTGGGCCGAATTGATGAAGCCGAACAGCGCGCCGAAGATGAAGGTGCTGGCGATGGTGTAGCAGAGCGCGACGCGATTGGTCAGCACCAGCTTGAAGGCGCCGAAGATCGAGCGGGCGGTGAAGGGTCTGACATTGGCGGGATGCAGGGTCTCCGGAAGGCGTAGATAGGCCCAGACGGCGATGCCAGTCGCCATGGCGGCGATAAACAAGAAGATCAGGTGCCAATTGCCGAAGAACATGACGATCTGACCAGCGCCGGGCGCAATCACCGGCACGATCATGAAGACCATCATGATCAGTGACATGACTTCGGCCATCTGCCGTCCGCCATAGATATCGCGGACGATGGAGATGGTGATGACGCGGGTTGCCGCCGAGCCGATGCCCTGGACGAAACGCAGCACCAGCAGGCCGGCGAAGGAGGGAACGAAGACGATGCCGATGGCCGAAACGATATAGACGACGAGGCCGAACAACAGCGGCGCGCGGCGGCCGAATCGATCGGAAAGCGGCCCGTAGAAAAGCTGGGCGCAGCCGAAGCCGAGCAGATAGGAGGAGACGACGAATTGCCGGTGGTTTTCGCTCTCGACGCCGAGGCTCGCGCCGATCTGCTGCAAGGCTGGGAGCATGATGTCGATCGCCAGCGAATTGATGGCCATCAGGAAGGCGGCGAGCGCGATGAATTCTCGCTTGCCCATGGGCAGGCGGCCCGCGGACACGGCTTGTGATGAATCTGTCACAATGAAATTCCCAGAAACAGGTCAAGGCGCTGCTGGCCGCAGCGCCTCGAACTCAAGAAACAGATTTGGAAACCGGGCGGACGTCCGGTGACCGGTCAGGCGGCGCCGCGAACCGTGATGCCGTTTTCCTGGAGGTGCTGCTGCAGCTCACCAGCCTGGAACATTTCCCGGACGATGTCGCAGCCGCCGACGAACTCGCCCTTTACGTAGAGCTGCGGGATCGTCGGCCAGTTGGAATATTCCTTGATGCCCTGGCGGATTTCCGAATCGGCGAGCACGTTGACGCCCTTGTAATCGACGCCGATGTAATCGAGAATCTGCACGACCTGGCCGGAGAAGCCGCACTGCGGAAACTGCGGCGTGCCCTTCATGAAGAGGACGACGTCGTTGCTCTTGATTTCGTTGTCGATGAATTCGTGAATGCCGCTCATGGGACCTAATCCTTTCAACAGGCGGGTTAAAGGCCCACCGTTTCAATCGTTGCCTTTAGATAGCATGCGACAGCAGGAATTCCAGCCGCCCGAACCAAAAAAATACCAATTCGGGCAGGCCGTTGAAGGAGTTGTTGCCGTCGCGCTACTGCACATCAAAGTGCCACAGCGTCGTTTGCGCGTCTCAAGAGACGCGCGGCGCTGCAGCGGAGCGGAATTCGTTCGAAAACCGCTCATCTTGTCATCGTGCGTTACTTAGCTGCGTCGCTGACGGCTGCGGCCGGCGGCGGTGCGGCGCTTGCTGACCTGTTTGCGGGCAGGCTTGGGCTTGGCCGAGGTCGCCTTGCGCGCAACCTTCGTCGTCGCGGTGGGGCATGTCTTACGCCTCCTGCGCTTCGTCGTGACGCGGCCGGTGGTTTTCTTCAGGATCTCCTTCAGCACGGTGTCGACGACGCCTGATATCAATTCTTTGACTAGATCGGCCACAAAACCCCTCCGTTCGTGGTGGAAACGACATAGTTGCTATTGAATTCCGGAAGAGTTTGGTTAGCAAGACGGCTTCGAGACCATGGCTGCATTTTTGCCGATATCAGCGGCGCAGCAGCCGGATCGCAGCAGCATGCCGGCCATTCGCCCGGCCGGAAGGGTGGAATGAAACTGATCGAGAAGCGGGTCGTCCTGCATTTCCCGGGCTTCGAGCCGCTTGACGGCGTTGCCCACAGGGCACGCTACGAGCGTTCGGCCAGGCAAAGTGCCGCCGTCTGGGGTTATTCGGTTGAGACGCGAGCAGCGGACGAGCGGAGCGATCCGGTCAGCTTCGAGGTCACGACGACTGAGAGGGTGGCGGCACCCGAGGCGGGGACCGGTTCCCCCGGCTGGCAGACGAAGAGCCGCATCCATATGGTCGATCACGACATACTGGTGCGCAAGCTACGTGCCGGCAACACGCTGAGCCAGATCATTGCGGGCTTCCGAAGCTGCGCCGAGATCATGTTCGAAGGCGGGATGCGGGGATATTTCCGCCATGCCTGGCGCTTCGGCCTGTTCTTTCTGTTTCCGTTCCTGCTGACGGCGCTGGCGATCGTGCTGACGGCGCAGATTGCCATCGTGCCCTATGGTCTCGGCTTTTCGCCGTGGCACATGCTCTGGAGCGGGCCGCTGGCGCTCTGTTTCTTCATCTTCGCCTTCCTGCCGTTTTCCGAACGCTTCCACACGCTGCATCTCTTTGCCGATTGGGAAATGGCCGTGGCGCTCGGCCGCATGGACCGGACAGATTTCAACGACTGGCTGGAAGACCGGGCCACTGCCGTGCGCAAGGCGCTTGAACAAGAGGCGGACGAATATGTGATCTCCTCGCACAGCATGGGATCGAGCGTCGCCGCCCATGTCATCGGCATATTGCTGGAGAGGGAGCCGGAGATCTTCAGGGGCAAGCGCGTGGTGTTTGCCACACTCGGCAGCGCCATCCTGCAATGTGCGCTTATGTCATCGGCAACACTGCTTCGCGCCCGCGTCGGGCTGATCGCCCGCTGTCCCGAGATATCCTGGCTCGACGTGCAGTGCCTAACGGATTCGATCAATTTCTACAAGGTGCCGGTCGTCGCCGTCTCCGGCCATGCGGATGCGCCTCAGGCAAAGATGATGCTGATCCGCGTCAAGCAGATGCTGACGCGCGAGCACTACCGCAAGATCCGCAAGGACCAGCTGCGCGTCCACCGGCAATATGTGCTTGGGCCTGATCTGCAGGCGCCCTTCGATTTCACGCTTTTGACATCCGGGCCGATGCCGGCCTCGGTCTTTGCCGATCACGACAAAAAGAGAATGCCCGGCTGAGGGCCGGGCATCGTCATCGGGATTACGTCGGGCTCTATTCCGGCGCGGAGGTCTGCAGCGCCAGCGCGTGCAGTATGCCGCCCATATTGCCCTTCAGCGCCTCGTAGACCATCTGGTGCTGCTGCACACGGCTCTTGCCGCGGAAGGCTTCGGCGACGACTTCGGCGGCGTAGTGATCGCCGTCGCCCGCCAGATCGCGGATCGTCACCTTGGCACCGGGAATCCCAGCCTTGATCATGTCTTCGATATCGCCGGGTTTCATGGCCATGATCGTTACTCCTTGCGCATCATTCCGCAGCAAGTTCGCCGCGGCCTTCCATGAAATTAGGGAACCACGATTCATGGGCATCGCGCAATTGCTGAATCGGCAGCGAGATCAGATCGCCGACGACAAGCGCCGTTCCTCCGACCGTGCCGAGACGGCGGAAGGGAACGCCGCCACCTTCCGCATTGACGCAGACGAAATCGGCGACATCGGCGGGCAACGTCAAGACGTAACGCGCCTGATCCTCACCGAAGAGCAGCGCATGCGGTGCACCCTTGCCTTCGCGCAGATCGATCGTCAGGCCTTTGCCCGAGGCCATCGCCATTTCGGCGAGCGCAACTGCAAGGCCACCAGAGGAGATGTCGTGGCAGGCGGTCGCCTGGCCGTTGCGGATGACGGAGCGGACGAAATCGCCATTGCGTCTTTCGGCGAACAGATCCACCTCCGGTGCCGGACCTTCGCTGCTGGAAAGCACGTCGCGGAGATAGACGGACTGGCCGAGATGGCTGCCGTCGACGCCGATCATGATCACCTTATCGCCATCGTTGGCGCTGCCGATACGGACCATCTTGCGCCAGTCCGGCAACAGGCCGACGCCTGCGATCGTCGGGGTCGGCAGGATGGCGACGCCGTTGGTCTCGTTGTAGAGCGAAACGTTGCCTGACACGATCGGGAAATCCAGCGCCCGGCAGGCCTCGCCAATGCCTTTCACCGCCTGAACGAACTGGCCCATGATTTCTGGCTTTTCGGGATTGCCGAAGTTCAGATTGTCGGTGGCGGCGAGCGGTTCGGCGCCTGTCGCGGTGATGTTGCGCCAGCATTCGGCGACCGCCTGCTTGCCGCCTTCGAAGGGATCCGCCTCGACATAACGCGGAGTGACGTCGGAGGAGAAGGCAAGCGCCTTGGAGGGATGGCCGTCGACACGTACGACGCCGGCATCGCCGCCCGGAAGCTGCAGCGAATTGCCCTGGATCAGCGTATCATATTGCTCATAGACCCAGCGGCGGCTCGACTGGTTGGCGGAGCCGACGAGTTGCAGCAGCGCCTGGCCGTAATCCTGAGGAGCGGCGACGAGATTGGCGGGCAGGGGAGCGTGCTTGCCGGGCTCGCGCCAGGGGCGATCATATTCCGGCGCCTGGTCGCCGAGATCCTTGATCGGCAGGTTGGCGACTTCCTCACCCTGGTGCATGACGCGGAAGCGCAGATCGTCGGTCGTCCAGCCGACGATGGCAAAGTCGAGGCCCCACTTGACGAAGATCGCCTTGGCTTCCTCTTCCTTCTCCGGCTGCAGCACCATGAGCATGCGCTCCTGGCTTTCCGACAGCATCATCTCGTAGGCCGTCATCCTCTCTTCGCGCACCGGCACCTTGTCGAGCTCGAGCAGGATGCCGAGATCGCCCTTGGCGCCCATCTCGACGGCAGAGCAGGTGAGGCCGGCCGCACCCATGTCCTGGATGGCGATGACTGCGCCGGTCTGCATCAGCTCGAGGCAGGCTTCCAGCAGGCACTTTTCGGTGAAGGGGTCGCCGACCTGAACGGTCGGACGCTTCTCTTCGATCGATTCGTCGAATTCGGCCGATGCCATCGTCGCGCCGCCGACGCCGTCACGGCCGGTCTTGGCGCCGAGATAGACGACCGGAAGACCGACGCCCTTGGCTTCGGACAGGAAGATGGCGTTCGACTTCGCAATACCGGCGGCAAAGGCGTTAACCAGGATGTTGCCGTTGTAGCGGGCGTCGAACTCGACCTCACCGCCGACCGTCGGCACGCCGAAGGAATTGCCGTAGCCGCCGACGCCGGAAACGACGCCGGAGACGAGGTGGCGGGTCTTGGGGTGATCCGGCTCGCCGAAGCGCAGCGCGTTCATCGCGGCGATCGGGCGCGCGCCCATGGTGAAAACGTCGCGCAGGATGCCACCGACGCCGGTCGCGGCGCCCTGATAAGGCTCGATATAAGAGGGGTGGTTGTGGCTCTCCATCTTGAAGACGACGCAATCGCCGTCATCGATATCGACCACGCCAGCATTTTCGCCCGGGCCCTGGATGACGCGCGGCCCCTTGGTCGGCAGCGTGCGCAGCCACTTCTTCGAGGATTTGTAGGAGCAGTGCTCGTTCCACATGGCAGAAAAGATGCCGAGCTCGGTAAACGTCGGTTCGCGGCCGATCAGATCCAGAATACGCTGGTACTCGTCCGGCTTCAGGCCGTGCCTTGCAATGAGTTCCGGCGTGATCGGGATGGTGTTTGGAATGGTCATGAGCGGAAAATCCCTGGCGCGTTTTGCGCTGTCTTTAGCTTATGTAGCGGCGACGCGCGACAGGAAAATGCCCGCTGTCAAAAGAGGGCGGGCAGACTTTTCCAAAAGAGCAACGACTCAAAACTTGTAGCCGATCTGCAGACCGGCGCGCGTCATGCCGTCGTTCGGCCCATCGCAGAGATTGGCATGCGAGGAGTGAGCGATCTGAGCCATGACGTTCCAGTGGGCGTTGAAACGGTAGCCGGCGCCCAGATATTCGTGGAAGAGGACGCGACAGCCGAGTTCCGGACCGTCATCATCGCCCTCGAGATCACCGGTATGGATGACGCCGCCGAAGCCGGCTTCGGCAAAGAGCTTCTCGTTGAAATCGACCGTCCAGGTGAAACCGGTGAAGAACTGGGTGGCTTCGCCCGACGTGCCGATCGAGGTGCCGAGATGGACGCGGGGATGCAGCAATTGCTGCTGCCAGCCGACCGCCGTGTCGTAGCCGAAAGGATCGAAGAGAGCGGTAATTTCGGGAAAGACGCCGTCTTCCCTGGGATGGCCCGATTGTACGGAGGTCGAGACGCCGAAGCGCAATTCATCAAATATCTGCTCGTCGGCACTTGCCGAGCCCGCAACCGAGATGGCGGCTGCCGCTGCCAATGATGCCATACTCAAAAAACGCAACGCGATCTTTCCGAAGTCGACCCTCATTTGCTGTCCTTTGATTCGCGTCAGACGGGAACAACAAAGAGGTAACATGGAGGTTGAGTCGGTATAGCGCTCCGAATAGGCTCCGGCGTTTTTTCCGATTTATGGCGTGTATTTGCAACAGGTCATATTTCGCCATCATAGGCGGATCCGCCATTTTCCAGCAGCCGGCGCAGGATCATCAGGCCCGAGATCAGTTCCTGCCCCGTCTTCGGCGAGGAAAAACCGATGCGAACGCGATGATAGGGTCGCTCTCCGCGCGCCGACTTGAACTCGTCCTCGTCGTCGACGAGCACGCCGTCGCGGAAGGCGGCATTCTTGAAGGTGCCCGACATCCAGGGTTCCGGCAGTTTCAGCCAGAGGAAGGGCGCGTGCGGGTGCGATTCGAAATCGAAGCCCTGCAACTGCTCGCGGGCGAGCCGGACGCGCCGGGAGAGTTCCTCGACACTTGCCTTGCGAATCTCGTGCGCCATGCCGCTTTCGACGAGGCGCGCACAGGTCTCTGCCAGGATAAAGGGCAGACCGCCGGTGATCATCCTGTGCGTCACCTTGATGCGCTGGGCAAAATGCGGCGGGCAGGCGACCCAGCCGCCGCGCACGCCGGCGGCGACCGATTTCGACAGGCCGTTGACGAGGAAGGTGCGGTCGGGCGCAATCGAGGCCAGCAGTGGCGTATCGTCGTCGGCCATGCCGCCGTAGAGGTCGTCCTCGATCAGCCAGACGCCGTGTTTCCTGGCGATTGCGGCGATGGCCGCGCGCCGCTCATAGGGCATGATCGCCAACGTCGGATTGTGGACGGTCGGCATCAGGAAGGCGATCTTCGGATGCTGCTGCTGACAGAGCCGCTCGAAATCTCCTGGAATTACGCCCAGTTTATCGGAATCGACCGTCAGCGTGCGGCGGCCGAGCAGGCGGGCGCTGCGGCTGACCTGGGTATAGGTGAGATCCTCGAAGACGATCTTGTCCCCCGGCGCCGAGACGGCGGCGATGACTGATATAGCCGCCGCATGGGCGCCGAGCGTCGGCACGATGTTTTCGACCTCCGGCGTCCAGCCGCTGCGGGCAAGCCACAACCGGCCGGCCTCGAACCAGTTGCGCGGGAAGCTCCGGGAATAGGAGGAGATTTCGGCAAGATGCTGCTCGCCGATCTCGGCGAGGATGCCTGCGATGATCTTGCCCTGGCCGAGATCGGGCGCGGCTGTCGTGTCGAAGCGGATCTTGTTGGCAGGCGCATCCTGGATGCGGGTGCCACTGAGCGAGACGGTCAGCGGATCGATCTGTTCGCCGGGCGGCGTTTCGGAGCGGTTCAGCACATAGGTGCCGCGCCCCACTTCGCCGGCGACCAGGCCGCGCTCATGCACCAGCGCATAGGCGCGGCCGATCGTGCCGATCGTCACGCCGATATCGTAGGCAAGGTTGCGCTGCGGCGGCAATTTGCTGCCGGCGGGCAGGGCGCCGCTTGATATGGCGGATTCGATGCTGTCGGCAAGCCGGAGATAGACCGGCCCGGAGCCGCGGGAAATATCGGGAAGCCAATTTGTCATGGTGACAATTGTATATATTGGCACATTGTACCCGTCAAGCGTATGAGTCAATTCCAATGGCAAACCGAGAGGATTCCTGGAATGTCTGCCTTGCCTGAGATCAAAATGCCGATTGTACCGATTGTCTCTTACGAGGATAGGAGACAAATCATTCTCCCCGACTCGCCCGCCGAGGTGACGACGCGTTTGAAGCGAATCTGGGCCGCCATTCTTCTCTGGCATCAAAAGCGGGAAGGCCGGCGCGCGCTGAGGGAGCTGACAGCGACCGAACTCAAGGATATCGGAGTGTCGCAGTCCGATGCCGCGCGCGAAGTCGGCAAGTCGTTTTTCTGGGACTGATTATGCATAACTCAAAGAGTTACAGCGCTGTTTGCGCGTCTGAAAAGACGCGTGACGCTGTCATCGCCGGGATCAGCTGCAGGCCTTGTTGCCGCCGGACCAGCGATTGACGTCGGCGGTGATGCGGCCGGCGACCGGTTCCTGCATCATCGGACCGAAGGCCTGCAGGCGCGACGGGCTTCCCTCAGCCTGCACGACGAGCAGCGGCCGGCTTTCCGGGCTGCCCTTATGGACGAGCAGGATGCGCGGACGGCCGGAGAAGGAATTGAGCTCCGGCGCGAGCTTGTAGGCTGCAAAGGCCGGATCGCCCGACTTGAACCAGCAGGCATTGGCGCCGAGAGCCACGCGCTCCATCGTCGGCAGTGCGGCGCGGTTCGGGCCTGTCGGCGCTGGCGTCTGGCAGGCTGCCACCATGGCTGCCAGAGCGGTCAACAGGGCGGCGTTTGCGACGGAGAGGCGAGGGCGCATCGATTGCTCCAGATCCGAACAGAAGGATTTTTGTGTGCATCCCGTTGCCCAAGACCGCTGCGCGCGCTTGGGCGATTGGGCGACGTGCGGGTTCAGGCGGCGATGACGTCGAGCGCCGAGGCGAAGAGGCCGCGGCCGTCCGAACCGCCATGGGCGGCCTCGATCAGGTTCTCGGGATGCGGCATCATGCCGAGCACATTACCGTTTTCGTTCATGACGGCGGCGATGTCGTTGATCGAGCCGTTCGGGTTGGTGCCTTCGGCATAACGGAACACCACCTGGCCGTTGCCTTCGATCGCAGCCAGCGTCGCATCGTCGGCGAAATAATTGCCGTCATGATGGGCGACCGGGCAGCGAATGACCTGGCCCTGCGCATAGGCGCGGGTGAAATCCGTCTCGGCATTGACGACTTCGAGCTTGATCTCGCGGCAGACGAATTTCAGCGAGGAATTGCGCATCAGCGCGCCTGGCAGCAGGCCGGCCTCGACGAGGATCTGGAAGCCGTTGCAGACGCCGAGGACTTTCACGCCCTTTGCAGCCTTGTCGATGATCGCCTGCATGACTGGCATGCGGGCTGCGATCGCGCCGCAGCGCAGATAATCGCCATAAGAAAAGCCGCCGGGGATGACGATCAGATCGACATCGGGGATCTCGGTTTCCGTCTGCCAGATCGTCACCGGCGGCTGGCCGGAGATCTTGGTCAAGGCGGCGATCATGTCGCGGTCGCGGTTGAGGCCCGGAAGTTGAACGACGGCTGATTTCATGGGTGCTGTTCAAACCTTGCTTGTGTTTGTGCCAGTTCCCGAAGCGGCGACAGTGTTTCGATGTGCTTCGGGCATTGCCAATCTCGCAATGTTCAGTCGATCGCGATTGCGTAGTTCTCGATCACCGTATTGGCGAGCAGTTTTTCGCACATGGCCTTGAGGTCGGCCTCAGCCTTGCCCTTGTCGGCGCCTTCCAGCTCCAGGTCGAAGACCTTGCCTTGTCTTACATGGCCGACGCCCGAAAAGCCGAGGGCACTGAGCGCACCCTCGATGGCCTTGCCCTGCGGATCGAGAACGCCGTTTTTCAGCGTGACGGTGACACGAGCCTTGATCACTTTGTCTTTCCTGCCTTACTTGACGAGAACCGGGCCGGTGCCGCGCACAGGCTCGTTTTCATTGATGATGCCGAGACGGCGCGCGACTTCGGAATAGGCTTCGAGCAATCCGCCGAGATCGCGGCGGAAGCGGTCCTTGTCCATCTTCTCGTGGGTTTCGATATCCCAGAGCCGGCAGCTGTCCGGCGAGATTTCGTCGGCGAGGATGATGCGCATCATATCGCCTTCGAAGAGACGGCCGCATTCGATCTTGAAATCGACGAGCTGAATGCCGACGCCGAGGAAGAGGCCGGTCATGAAGTCGTTGACGCGAATGGCAAGCGCCATGATGTCATCGAGTTCGGCGGGGTTTGCCCAGCCGAAGGCGGTGATGTGCTCTTCGGAGACCATCGGATCGTCGAGCGCGTCGGACTTGTAATAGAATTCGATGATCGAGCGCGGCAGCACGACGCCTTCGTCGATGCCGAGGCGCTTGGCAAGAGAACCGGCGGCGACATTGCGCACGACGATCTCCAGCGGGATCATCTCCACTTCCTTGATCAACTGCTCGCGCATGTTGAGCCGGCGGATGAAATGAGTGGGGATGCCGATCTTGTTCAGATGGCTGAAGATATATTCGCAGATGCGGTTGTTGAGGACGCCCTTGCCATCGATGACTTCGTGTTTCTTCTTGTTGAAGGCAGTGGCATCGTCCTTGAAGAACTGGATCAAAGTGCCCGGTTCCGGGCCCTCATACAGAATCTTTGCCTTGCCCTCGTAGATACGGCGGCGACGGTTCATCGTGGTCATTCTCTATTGTTGGCGCTCTTGGGATAGCGCGAGTGGATCGATCTCGTGGCGTCCCCTTAAAGGAAAAGAGAGGGTTTCACAATCCGCCTGTCGCTCCTTCTCCCGTTTCAAAATTCTATGGCCCCGGTTTCCGGATTTCGCGACCTTGGTTTCCAATTTTACGGAATACTGCCAAGAGAATCGAATGAATTCGCAAGAGGAGTTTAGCGCCTTTTCCTCTACGGTGGAATGAAGGCGAAATGGCGAGCCGTTTATGCAGGTTTTTATTTGGCGGCTCTGCTTGGCAGCGCGCGGCGAAGCTGCGCCTGCAAGGCGCGAGCGGCGATTTGCCCATGGCGCCAGCTTCCGGAGCGGATGAAGGAGGGGATCTGCATGGCCGGCATCGGCCGGGCGAGCGCGTAGCCCTGCAGCGTGTCACAGTCGAGTTCTTCGAGAATGCGAATATGCTCCGCCGTTTCGACGCCCTCGGCGATGACGAGGATGTTCAGCGAGCGGCCGATATCGATAATCGAGCCGACCAATTTGCGCTGCTCGGCCGATTGCGGCAGCATGCGGATCAACTCGCGGTCGATCTTCAGCGTCTTCGGGCTCAGGCGCAGCAGGCTGACGATCGAGGCATGGCCGGTGCCGAAATCGTCGATCTGGATGTCGATGCCGAGCTTGCGCAACTTTTTCAGGTTGGCGGCCACCGCCTCGTCGCAATCGTCGAGCGAGATCGATTCCAGCAGCTCGAAGGAGAAGGTGCCGGGTTCGATCTTCAAGGCGCGAAGCTTCTTGCCGAGATCGGGATCGGCGAGCCGCCTGGCAGAAACATTGACCGATATCTTCGGGATCGGCAGCCCGTCCTTCAGCCACACCTTCCGGTCGGCAATGGCGCGCTCGAGGATCAGGGCGTCGATGGTCGAGACGGCGTCGAGATCCTCGGCGATGTCGAGGAAGCGGTCGGGCGTCAGCAGCCCGTGCACCGGGTGCTGCCAGCGGGCAAGTGTTTCGACACCTGCGACATCGAGCGTGCGGGCATCGAACTGCAACTGATAGAAGGGCACGAATTCATTGCGTTCGAGGCCGATCAGGATCTCGTCTGCAAGGTGCTTGGCGGAGATGATGTCGCGGCGGGCAGCGGCCGAGAAGAACTCGAAGCGGTTGCGGCCCAGGCCCTTGGCGCGGTAGAGCGCGATATCGGCGTCGAGCAGCATCTGCTTGGCGTCGAGCTTCGGTCCGCTATCGATGGCGATGCCGATGCTGGCGCCGAAACGGCAATCGTGCCCATCATACCTGACGGGTTTGCGCAATTCGCGGATGACACGTTCGGCAAGGCTGGCGATCTTCTTCGATGCGGGATCGACAATGCAGAGGATGACGAATTCGTCGCCGCCGATGCGGGCCACGAAATCAACGGCGCGGACGGATGTTCTCAGCACGCTTGCGGCATGCTGCAGCATGGCATCGCCGGCTCGGTGGCCGAGCGTGTCGTTGATCTGCTTGAAGCGGTCGAGATCGATATGCAGGATCGCCAGAGCCAGGTCCTTGGCCCGGCATTCCGCCGCACGCTCGTCCAGCATCTTGTCGAGATAGCGGCGGTTCGGCAGGCCGGTGAGGTAATCGTGTAGCGCCAGATGCTCGATGCTCTCCTTGGTGGCTTCGAGCTCGCGGTTGCGCGCCTCGGCCAGATCCTTGGCGCGCTGCAGTTCGTTGCGGAGCGCGACTTCCTCGGTGACGTCCCAGTTGGCGCCGATCAGCTTGCGGTGGCCGTTGCCGTCGACGAAGAAGGCCGAGCGGGCGCGGATGACGCGTTCGGCGCCGTCGCCGCGGATGATGCGGTATTCCTGCTGGAAATCGCGGCCGCTTTCGACGCTGCGGTCGGCCAGGCCGAGCACGCGCTCGCGGTCGTCGGGATGCAGGCTTTTCGCCCAGGCGTCGCCGGCGATCTGGCGCGAGGCGCCCTGCAGTCCGTAAATGGCGATGAGGCGGTCGTCCCATTCGACCGTATCGTGCTCGATATCGGCTTCGAAGACGCCGATGCGGGAGATCTCTAACGCCAGATCCAGGCGG
Source organism: Rhizobium sp. 10PS4 (assembly GCF_032464805.1). NCBI lineage: Bacteria > Pseudomonadati > Pseudomonadota > Alphaproteobacteria > Hyphomicrobiales > Rhizobiaceae > Rhizobium > Rhizobium sp. 10PS4. The sequence goes on from NZ_JAWDIW010000005.1 coordinate 295,344, forward strand.
CGCGACAAACGCGACAGCGTCTCTTCGGCCTGCTTGCGGGCGGTGACATCCGTATCCGTGCCGACGATGCGCGTCGGCACGCCGTCCTCGTCCCATTCGACGCAGGCGCCGCGACACTCGATCCAGACCCAGTGGCCGTCCTTGTGGCGCTCGCGATATTCGAAGACCTGGTAATTTGGATCGCCGGCGTTCTGCCGGTCGATTGCATGGACGACGAAATCGCGATCGTCGGGATGAACGAGCTGCAGCCAGGCCTCGTAATCGCCGTCGGCTTCCTCGTCGGGCGCCATGCCGCGGATGGTTTTCCACGTCGGCGAGTAATATTTCCGGTCGAGACGGTAATTGTGATCCCATACGCCGAGGCCAGAGCCGACGAGCGCATAATTCCAGCGGCTCTCCCGCTCGGCCAGGTCGGAATCGTCGGTTGCCCCATTGCCGATGCCTGCCTCAACCGCTGCGGCATCGCCATGCGGGTCACCGGCCTCTGGATGGGCTTTCTTCACGGGCATTCTCGCTTATCTCACCTCGGCGCAGTCTGCTGTCATTCCATTAAGAAAGACTTAGAAAGAACTTGCTCAACAAGCGAGAATGCGGGTTTTCCTCAATCAGCGGAGAGCCGGCCGAGGAACTGGGCAAAGACCATGGTGCCTTCGGGCCAAGGGCCATGACCGGAATCGGCATTGATGTGGCCGGCCTCGCCGGCATCGACGAGGAAGGAGCCCCAGCTGCTGGCGACATCATCGGCATGTTCGTAGCTGCCGAACGGATCGTTGCGGCTGGCGACGGTGATCGACGGGAAGGGCAGCGGATCGCGTGGATAGGGGCCGAAGGTCATCAGGTGCTTCGGTCGGATGTCGGGATTGGCGACATCCGGCGGGGCGACGAGGAAAGCGCCCGCCACCCGGTTGCGGAAATGCGGGATGGCATGGATCACCGAGGGCACGCCCAGCGAATGGGCGACGAGAACGACCGGGCGGGTCGAGGCGTTCACCTCCTCGGCGATGCGGGCGATCCAGTCCTCGCGGACCGGCTTCGTCCATTCGGCCTGTTCGACGCGCCGCGCCGTGCTGAGCTTTGCCTCCCAGCGGCTCTGCCAGTGGCTCGGGCCGGAATTGGTGTAACCGGGGATGATGAGGATATCTGCGTCTGAGGCTTTCATGATGCCGCCGATGTGAGAAAGCTGGTCCAAGATGTCAAGAGGGGGATGTCAAGGGAGGGAGCGACACGGGCCTTGAAAGTTGCTATATTCCTCCAGTGCCGGTTGCGGATTTCGTATCGGCTTGCCCGCCGATGCTGTCCGCCGCCGATCAGGTCTCGGCTGAGGAGGAGAAAGCCATGGCGGCATTTCACGTCATGACGGGTGCAAGCGAAAGCTTAGCGCGGCCCGTCGTCAATCGCATCGGTATCGCCGACGTCTTCGACGCGCTGAAGCGCGGATACGACGATTTCATGGAGAAACCGTCCCACTATGTGTTCCTGTGCCTGATGTACCCGATCGCCGGCGTCTTCCTGACCCTGTGGACCTCGGGCGCCAACCTTTTGCCGATGGTCTTCCCTCTGATGGCGGGTTTCGTGCTGATCGGCCCGATCGCAGCGATCGGCCTCTATGAGATCAGCCGCCGGCGCGAGGCTGGCCTCGACGCGTCCTGGACGCATGCGCTCGACGTGCGCCATTCGCCGGCGCTGCCGTCGATCGTCGCGGTCGGCTTGATGCTCTGCGGCCTCTTCATCGTCTGGCTGGTGACGGCGCAGACGCTCTACAGCAATCTGCTCGGCGAGGTCTTTCCGCGCAGCATGGGGGATTTCTTCCGCCAGGTCTTCGGCACGTCGGAGGGCATGCAGTTGATCATCTGGGGCAATCTCATCGGCTTCGTCTTTGCGCTCGTCGTGCTGGCGATAACCGTCATCACCTTTCCGCTGCTGCTCGACCGCGATGTCGGGGCGGTGGCCGCCGTCACGGCGTCGATCCGCGCGACGGTTCTCAATCCGGTGCCGGTGCTGCTCTGGGGCCTGATCGTCGCCGCGCTGCTCGTCCTCGGCACGATCCCGGTCTTTGCCGGGCTTGCGTTGGTTATCCCGATCCTCGGCCATGCGACCTGGCATCTCTATCGCAAGCTGATTGCGCGGGAAGCCACAGCATAACCACGGCCCTTTCTGCGGGGAATCCCGGCCCCGAGGGAATCTGGGATCCCTGGGGGAATCTGAGATACCCCGGGAACCTCGAACCTGCCTCGGAGTTTGTTTAGCGCGGAGCATGACGTCGCCGACATCATGCTCCAGAGACTTCGAGGGAGGTTTTCAGAGGTGACGATGAAGCATCTGTTTGCCCGCTTCGCAACCAAGACATCGGAATGGGCGGGCAAACCCGTTGCTTTCATCCTGGCGCTGACGGTTGTCGTCATCTGGGCCTCGCTCGGCCCCTTTTTCGACTATTCGGAAACATGGCAGCTGATCATCAATACGGGCACGACGATCATCACCTTCCTGATGGTCTTCGTGCTGCAGAACGCCCAGACGCGCGACACGCGGGCGATCCAGGCGAAGCTCAATGAAATCATCCTGACCAGCCATGCCGAAAACCGCTTCATCGGCATCGAAAATCTCGACGAGGAAGAGCTGAAGCACCTCAACCAGCTGGTCGCCAAGGCCGCCAAAGGCAGGGGTGAGACGGAGGCTTGCAGAGTATCGGAGTCAACCGAAGCGGCAAATGCGGCGCCGTCGAAAAAGGCGGAGGCGCGGAAACGCTCTGTTGCCGCCAAAGCGCCGAAGCAGAAATAACGGCCGCTTGAGAAAAGCTAAACTATGAAATACAATCGGCACTTATATTCAGTTCATTAAATCCAACTCGGCAGGGGAAAATGAACGACTCCTTTCTTAGAGAGCCGCAGGTCGAGCTGTTCTTTCAGGCTTATTTCATAGGAATGACGGTAGGCCATTTGCCATTTTTCTTCGACGATATCGGCTTTATCGCGTTTATTCCAAAGTTTATTGTTTCGCTACCAATCATTTTTATATTATTCATTTTTTATTGTGTGAAATACAGCGAAATTAATTCGCGGCCATTTCTTTGGTCGTCTAACATTTTTACAGTAACTTTGTTGCTGATTGCTGCGGCTTTCTTATTGTTGTCAGGCGGAAGTATTCATAGGCTGACCTTGTTAGCTTTTTTCCTAATCATTTCTCTGCCTTCTATCCTTGTCTCATGCATCTACTTCCCAGTTATGATCAGGCTGCGACTAAGGAAAGAAGCCGTCCGATAGATTCTCGACGGGGAAGTATGCCGGCGGAAAAACGGCGCCTGCAAGGGCGCCGCTATATCGTCGATTGCAGGTCCGCTCAGGCCTCGCCAAACACCCGCCGGAAGATCGTATCGACATGCTTGGTATGATAGCCAAGGTCGAACTTCTCCCGAATATCCTCTTCGGAAAGCGCAGCACGGACTTCGGCGTCTGCAAGCAGCTCTTCGAGAAAATCTTTGCCCTGTTCCCAGACCTTCATAGCGTTGCGCTGGACGAGGCGGTAGGCGTCCTCGCGAGAGGTGCCCGCCTGGGTCAACGCCAGCAGGACACGCTGCGAATGGACGAGGCCGCGGAATTTGTTGAGGTTCTTTTCCATGTTCTCGGGATAGACCAGCAGCTTTTCGATGACGCCGGCAAGCCGCGACAGGGCGAAATCGAGCGTCACGGTGGCATCGGGGCCGATCATGCGCTCGACCGAGGAATGCGAAATATCGCGTTCATGCCAGAGGGCGACGTTTTCCATCGCCGGCATGGCGTAGGAGCGGACCATGCGGGCAAGGCCAGTCAGGTTTTCGGTCAGAACCGGGTTGCGCTTGTGCGGCATGGCCGAGGAGCCCTTCTGGCCGGGCGAGAAATATTCCTCGGCTTCCAGTACCTCGGTGCGCTGCAGGTGGCGGATCTCGGTTGCCAGGCGCTCGATCGACGAGGCGACGACGCCGAGGGTGGCGAAATACATGGCGTGGCGGTCGCGCGGGATGACCTGCGTCGACACCGGCTCGGCCTTCAGGCCAAGCGCCTCGGCGACATGTTCCTCGACGCGCGGATCGATATTGGCGAAGGTGCCGACGGCCCCCGATATGGCGCAGGTCGCGACTTCCTCGCGGGCGGCGACGAGGCGTTGGCGGCAGCGCTCGAATTCGGCATAGGCGAGCGCCAGCTTGACGCCGAAGGTGGTGGGCTCGGCATGGATGCCGTGCGAACGGCCGATGGTGACGGTGTCCTTGTGTTCAAAGGCGCGGGTTTTCAGCGCTGCGAGCAGGCGGTCGATATCGGCAAGCAGGATGTCGGTGGCGCGGACCAGCTGTACGTTGAAGCAGGTGTCGAGCACGTCGGACGAGGTCATGCCCTGGTGGACGAAGCGCGCATCCGGGCCGACGATCTCGGCGAGATGGGTGAGGAAGGCGATGACGTCATGCTTGGTGACGGCCTCGATCTCATCGATGCGGTCGACGTCGAAGGTGGCGGCGCCGCCTTTCTCCCAGATCGTCTTTGCCGCCGATTTCGGGATGACGCCGAGTTCGGCCAGCGCGTCGCAGGCATGCGCCTCGATCTCAAACCAGATGCGGAACTTGGTTTCGGGAGACCAGATGGCGACCATTTCGGGCCGGGAGTAACGCGGGATCATGGGCGGCTGCCTTCACTTCAAGAGGTTTGCTTTGTCGAGGTTAGCGCCCCTGTAGCAAAGACGGGCGGCAATCTCAACGCATGCGTTTGGCAAGATGATAGCTGCTTGCGACAAGACAGACGAGGCCGAGCGGCAGGAAGAGGCGCAGACCGATCACCAGGAACTGATAGACGGCGCTGATACTAGTGAAGACGAACTGGAAAGCCCAGACGATACTGCCGAAGGGCGCATGCCAGCGCGAATAGAACATCCTGTATTCCATGGCGAAGAGGAAAGCGGTCATCAGGATCGTGGCCGCTGTCAGCGTCACGAAAAAAGCGGCAAAACGCGTTTCCAGCGGCCTGCCATAGGCAAGAAAGCGGGCGACCGGCAGGGCGAATGGCCAGGCGAATAGGCCGCCGGCGAAATAGAGTGCGGCGATCTCGGCCAGGCGGCTCGTCTGCAGGCCATTGCGCAGGTAAAGGCCGAGCATGGCGGCGGCAAGCATCTGCATGCCCCAAAGTAACGCGCCGGCGATCAGATCGGGATAGGGCGGCCGTGCAGCTCTTAGACGATCCATCCTGGGGCGATCCGTCCTCGGGTGATCAGTCCTCGGGCGATCCATGCTCAGGGTTGAACCGGAACGGCAATCCAGCGTCCGTTCCTGTCGGCATCGAAGGCGAGGACGAGGGCGATGTGAACCTGGTTTCCGCCTTCCGGCTGATAGACCACGGCGCCGCCGATCCGGTATTCGACCGAGCATACGCGCTCGGCGGGAACCGCGGTCGCCTGACGCGCCGCCTGCCGGTTCGGAGCGCCTTCCTTCTCGATCATCTGCAGGCTGAAGCCGATAACCCGCTTGTCGACCGCAGCGCAATCCTTCGGCGTCGGCACCGGCATCTCGCCGAGCGAGAGCGTATAAGGCGCCTTCGGCGGACCGTCGGTTGCAAGCGTGGTGTAGCGAAGCGTCTTCGAGGGCGAGCCGAGTTCGGTCGGCGGATTGAAGGCGGCGATCAGGCCGGGATTGGTCAGCAGATCGTATTTGTCCATCTGGCTGCGCGCCGCCGTTAGGTTCTGCCGCCGCGCCTTGGAAAGATTGGCGTCCTTGTCGGTCAGCTCGGTATGAAAGGGCGTGCCCTCGAGATAGTGGCCGTCTTCGGTATCGATGAAATAGGTGTTGGAGTAGGGAAGGTTGCCGCTCTCCTCGATGCCGAACTCCTGAAATCCGAAGACCTTGCCATCGGCGGAAAAACCGATCGGCTGGATATTGGCGATATCGCCGGCAAGTGACAGCCCGGGCAGGCCGGCAAATGCGGCAGCAAGCATGCCACCAATAATCAGACGTTTGTTCATGTTCGTGCCCCTTCGGCTGCCTGACGCAGATCGGCGACGGTCCGGCGATAATCCTCGACCGTATCGCCCTTGAAAATTGCCGAGCCGGCGACGAGGACGTTGCCGCCCGCCCGCGCGACATCAGGCGCCGTTTCCACCGTGACGCCGCCGTCGACCTCGAGCTCGATCGGCCGGTCGCCGATCAGTGACTTCGCCGCCGCGATCTTCTTCGCCATGGCCGGAATGAACTTCTGCCCGCCAAAGCCGGGATTGACCGACATGATCAGAATGAGATCGACATCGTCGAGCACGTTCTCGATGGCGGTAAGCGGCGTCGCCGGATTGATCGTCACGCCGACCTTCTTGCCGAGATTACGGACGGTCTGCAGCGAGCGGTGCAGATGCGGTCCGGCTTCGGCATGGACGGTGATACGGTCGCAGCCGGCCTTGGCGAAGGCTTCGAGATAGTCGTCGACCGGCGAGATCATCAGGTGGCAGTCGAAGGTGGCTGATGTATAGGAGCGCAGCGACTTGATGACATCCGGGCCGAAGGAGATGTTCGGCACGAAATGGCCGTCCATTACGTCGAGATGGATCCAGTCGGCGCCGGCGGCCGTCACGTCGCGCACCTCCTCGCCGAGCCTGGCAAAATCCGCTGCGAGGATCGAGGGGGCAATGCGAATGGGCAGCGTCATCAAATCTTACTCCGTATGGGCCGCCAGAGCGCGGGGCCTGAATTCAAGGCTGGCGCGCCGTTCATTGCGTCGGCGCGGCAGGTGGAAAAAAGCCGTTGCCCCGCCATTCGAGCAGACGGTAGGGGTTTTGCGAAAGTTCATGCGCACCGGTGAAGGCAATAGTGCCGACCGGCGTCTGGAATGTCGTGCCGAGAAGCATCTCCTGGAGGGGCTTGCCCGCCGCGGCGGCGGCTTGCCCCGCCTGGCCGGCAATGAGGGCTGCGGCCAGCGACGGCAGGACATAACCTTCCGGCTCGACGCCTTTGGCGCGCAGCGCATCGGCTGTCGCTGCGCTTTCCGGCAGTAGGGCGTATTCGGGCAGGGCGACGGCGCGCACGCCATCTGCGAGCGGCAGCGGCTGATTGGCGGCGCGCATGGCATCTCCGCCGAGGATGGACAGCTGGATGTTCTCGGCCTTGGCGTCGCGGGCGATGACGGCGACGTCGTTGCGGTCGCCGCCGATGAAGACCCTGGTGGCGCCGGCCCGTTTCAGGCGGCGGACGAGGGCAATCTGCTGCTCCTGCCCCGGCCGGTAGGTGTCGGTAAAGACCGGCTTCAGGCCGTTCTGCTCCAGCGCGTTGCGAACCGCTTCCGTCAGTTCGCGGCCATGGATGGTGCCGTCCTCGATCAGGGCGATCGGATCGGCGGCCCAGTCCTTCAGGATCACCTCGATGACCTTTGCCGCCTCGGCGCCGTCGGCGGGCGCCGCCCGGAAAAGCGGCCAGCCGTTCTTCAGCGCATCCTCCATCAGGATGCGGGAGCGCACGGAGACGGTGATCGCCGGAATATTGGCGTCCTTCAGCTTCGGCAGCGCGCCTTCCAGCGTCTCGCTGCAGAGAAAGCCGACCGCCACCTGCACCTTGGCATTGACAAGCGCATCGGCGACCGCGGCACCACTATTCTCCTCGCAGGTCTCGTTGATGGCGACGAGGGTATTTCCGGACTGCTGGATCTCGAAACCGGCGCCGGCGGCAATCTGGGCGCCGAGGAGGGCGAGCGGTCCGTTCTGAGGTGCGACGACACCGATCATCACGCCGGCCGCATGGCTTTCAGCCGCCGCTCCCAGCAGCGCCAGAAAAGCTGCTATGCCACGCAGGTTGATCATGAAAGGCGGAGATCCCTAGCCATCGTCCATGCCCTTTTATCCGCAAGGCCGCGATCGTCAAAGAAAAACAAGCGCAACGCAGCGCTTTTCACCGGTGCTATTGTAGAAAAGGTAACCGATGCTCGCCATATTGGCGCGATAGCAAAGACGAACCGGATAAAACGCATACGGGAGAAGCAGGTGTTGAACAGGCAGCATATCGACCCCGGCCTTTATCGCGATGCCATGAGCCGGTATGCCGGCCATGTGCAACTCGTGACGACGGCGATGGGCGAACTGCGCCGCGGCGTCACCATCACCGCCGCCTGCTCGGTCTCGGACAATCCAGCCTCGGTGCTGATCTGCCTCAACAACACCAATCCGAAGAACGAGATCTTCTTCCGCAGCGGCATCTTCGCGCTGAACACGCTCGGCGCTCATCATCAGAGCGTCGCCGACGCCTTTTCCGGGCGCACGTCGCTTGCCAATGACGACCGTTTCGACAGCGCCCGTTTCGAGATGCTCGTGACCGGCGCGCCGGTGTTGGCCGATGCGCTCGCCGCCTTCGATTGCCGGGTGATCGACATCAAGGAAATGCCGACGCACAATGTCATCTTCGGCGAGGTTGCGGCTGTCCGCTTCAGCGAAAAACACCCGGCGCTCATCTATATGAACCGGGATTATCACGCGCTGTGAGTTCTGCAGCGATCGAGATTTCGAGGGAATAGAGAATGGACAATGCCGGGATCGAGGAAATGTTTCAGGGGCTCGGCCCCGTCACGGTCAAACGCATGTTCGGCGGCAAAGGCATCTATCATCTCGGACGGATCATTGCGCTCGAAGTGCGCGACGAGATGCTGCTGAAGGCCGACGAGAAGAGCGCTCCGGAATTTGCCGCTGCCGGCTCCACGCAATGGACCTATGAGGGCAAGAAGGGCAAGCCGGTAAAAATGCCCTACTGGTCGATCCCCGACGAGGCCTATGACGATCCCGATCTGATGGCGAAATGGGTGAGGCTTGCCTATGAGGCGTCGCTTCGCGCCGAATAGCAGAGCAATTCCAGCAAAAGTGCGTAGCGGTTTTGCGTCCGGAATTGCGTGAAAACAAAGAGATAGAGCATTTCCGTGATTCGGAGAAAAGCGGAAATGCTCTAGCGTTCAGCAGTCGGCAAGGCTGCTATCGCCGCTTTGGTGAAGGCCGACAGCGGCTCGGGCAGATCCGTCAGCGGAAACCAGCCGAAATCCGAGAGCTTGTCCGGTTCGGTGAGTTGAGGCTCGCCCTCGACGTCGCGAGCGAGATAGAGCAGAGAGATCCAGTGTTGGCGATCGGCATCGATGATCTGCTCGGTCATGCCGAGCCGTTCGATGCGGCCGATCGTTAGGCCGGTTTCCTCCTCGGCCTCGCGGCGCGCGGCTTGCTCGGCCGGCTCCATGTGGTCGACCTTGCCGCCGACAATATTCCAGTAGCCGGCTTCAGGTGATCGCATGCGTTTGTAGAGAAGGATCCTGGCGTCGCGCAGAATCACCAGGCCGACGCCGAGACCCGGAAAATCAATGCCGGGCCTGCCCATTGGAAGTCAGACCTTGGCGCTGCCGGCGATCAGCATGAAGGCGGGGATATCGTCGCCGAAGCCGACCGGGGTTGGGCCGTCGTCGTGGTCGCGATGACGGCGGCGGTCGCGGCTGTCGTCGTTCGCCGGGTAAGGCCGACTGTTGCGCGCATTGTTCTGCGGCTTCTGCTCTGCTTTGCGCTCGTTCTTCACGATGTCGGCCTTTACTGGTGCTGCTTCAATCACGTCTACGCCATTATCCTGTATGTCGTTGTCAGATTTATGACTCGCAGCGCTGCGGCTGCCGCGGCCGCGGCTACGATCCCTGTCGCCATTCTCTCTCGGCGCACGATCTCGGCCTGCACCATCTCTGGCGCCACGCTCGCGGCTGTTGCGGCGCGGGCGTTCGCTGTCCCGGCTGTCTTCTGCCGGCGGCGGCAGCGACGCCAGGTCACCGCTCAGCCATTCGACCTTTTCGCCGATCAGCTTCTCGATGGCATCGACGAACTTCGTGTCGCGCTTGGTAACGAGCGTGAAGGCGGCACCCGAGCGGCCGGCACGGCCGGTGCGGCCGATGCGGTGGACGTAATCCTCGGAATGGATCGGTACGTCGAAATTGAAGACGTGGCTGACATCGGGGATATCGAGGCCGCGGGCGGCGACGTCGGAGGCGACCAGAAGCTGGAGATTGCCGTCACGGAAGCTCTGCAGCGTCATCGTGCGGGAACGCTGGTCCATGTCGCCATGCAAAGCGCCGACCGAGAAGCCGTGACGCTCGAGCGACCGGAAGAGATCGGCGACATCCTTTTTGCGGTTGCAGAAGACGATGGCGTTCTTGAGTTCGGTCTGGGCGCGGACGAGTTCGCGCAGGACGGCGCGCTTTTCGTAATCCTTGCCGTGCGATGCGACGAAACGCTGCGTCACGGTCGCGGCGGCGGAAGCCGGCTTTGCAACTTCGATGCGCTCCGGATTCTGCAGGAATCGATCGGCGAGTTTCTGGATCTCCGACGGCATGGTTGCCGAGAAGAACAGCGTCTGGCGGGTGAACGGGATCATCTTGGCGATGCGTTCGATATCGGGGATGAAACCCATGTCGAGCATGCGGTCGGCCTCGTCGATGACGAGGATCTCGACGCCGCTCATCAGGAGCTTGCCGCGCTCGAAATGGTCGAGCAGGCGGCCGGGGGTGCAGATCAGCACATCGGCGCCGCGCTCGAGCTTGCGGTCCTGGTCCTCGAAGGAAACGCCGCCGATCAGAAGGGCAACGTTGAGGCGATGGTTCTTGCCGTATTTCTCGAAATTCTCGGCGACCTGGGCAGCGAGTTCGCGCGTCGGTTCGAGAATCAGCGTGCGGGGCATGCGCGCACGCGCACGGCCCTTTTCGAGAAGCGACAGCATCGGCAGCACGAAGGATGCCGTCTTGCCAGTGCCGGTCTGCGCGATGCCGCAAATATCGCGGCGCTCGAGCGCAAACGGGATGGCGCCCGCCTGAATGGGCGTGGGGATCGTGTAGCCCGCATCCGTAACAGCGGATAGCACTTTTTGGCTCAAGCCAAGGTCAGCAAATGTCGTCAAAGGGAAAACTGTTTCCGTTCCGTTCGGCCGCTCTGAACGAGTCGGCGGGATTGCATGCCGCAATGCAGCGCGACATAGCCCCGAATGGCCGGCAAGTCAAGAAATAGAGACGCCGCACCCATTGCAGAGTGAAGCGTTGGTTACCAGGCAGGAGTTACTTGATATAGGTGGCGAGTTTAAGGCCGGCATTCATGAAATATACTGGATCGACGGCATGGCCGTCCTGGCGCACTTCATAATGCAGGTGCGTGCCCGTTGAGCGGCCGGTGCTGCCGGCAAGGCCGATGACGTCGTTGCGGTCGACCGTGTCGCCGACCTTGACCAGAACCTCCGACATATGCCCGTAGCGCGTTGAGATGCCGTTGCCGTGGTCGACCTCGACCAAGTTGCCGTAGCCGCCGGTCCAGCCGGCTGAGATCACTTTGCCGGGTGCCGTCGGGCGGATCCTTTCGCCCGGCGAAAAACGGAAGTCGATGCCGGAATGGAGCGCGAGGCGGCCAAGAAAAGGATCACGGCGATTGCCGAAAGGGCTGGTCACGTCCTTGCCGATGGCGGGATTGCGGAAGGGCAGGGATTCGGCCGTGCTGCGCACCGCTTCGAGCCGCGTCAGTGCGCCGTCGAGCGCTGCGAGCGAATTGTTGAAGTCGTCGTTGCTTTCAGGCTCGATATAAGGACCGCCGACGGCATCGTCGTCGTCTTTCCTGGCAGCGGTCTCGGGCATCGGAATCTTGAAGCGGGTCAGCACGGTCTCGATGGCATTGGCGGCATTGCCGGCATCGCTCGTCAACTGTTCGACACGGCTGCGCTGATCCTGTTCGACATCTTTCAGCGACAGCGTCACCTTGGAAAAGACGCGGTCGGCACGGTCGCCGACCGTGTCGGTGGCCGGCACATAGGCAAGCGTCGAATTGTCGGGCGTCGCATCGGCGGGCGCACCGCTCGCCAGCTGTTTCTCGATCGCCTCGATGCCGGTCCCGGAGAGCGAAGCGCGCTTGTCCTTGACATCGGGTGCATAGGACTGAACGGGCGAAGACGGCGCAGGCGGGGCGCCGTCCTTTTCCGTCAGGCCGGAGCTTTCGGCCCGGTCGAGCAGATTGTCGAGTTTGCCATGGCGCGAGGTCAGCGCCATCTGCTGCTCCATCAGCTTGTCGACCTTGTCTTCCACCACCTGCTGATCGAGAAGCTGGCGGGAGGTGATGCGGTCGACCTGGGCGCGGAGGGCAGCGATGCGGTCTTCATAATCGTGCTGCATGCGGGCCTGGCGGGCCATGGTGGCGCCGATCAGGTCGTCGCGCAGCACGAGATAGGACGTGGCCAGGAGGTAGCCGATCGAGAAGACGCCGACGAAGCAGAAGGCAAGTGCTGCCATCCAGGGCCGGACCGTCATATGGCGGACTTTATCGCCGCTTGCGAGGATGAGGATATGTTCCTGCGCCCGCCTGCCGAATACCCGGTGCTGATGTCCGCTGTTCACGCAGGCTCTCCCGATTGATGCTCTACGCCTCTTTCGGAAATTAGACACCGTTATGGTTAATGAATACTTTCATTGCTGCCGTCGTGTCATAAATTTCAGTGACTTCAAGCGTGGCTGATCGATGCAAGCGCGCGGTAGAAGGACGGCGTCAGCCCTGCCTCGGCGCGGGCAAGGTCGTTGAAGGGCGGCTTCAGCGGTCCGCGGAAATTGGCACGCACCAGCTCCTGGAAGGCCTTTGCCGGATCGCGCTTCTCGCGGGCGCAGAGAAAGCGGAACCATTTGGCGCCGACGGCGACATGCCCTTTCTCGTCATTGTAGATGACGTCGAGCACCGCTGCACTTTCGAGATCGCCGGTCTGGCGCATCTTCGCCTGCAGCGACGGCGTGACGTCGAGGCCGCGGGCTTCCAGAATCAGCGGCACGACGGCGAGCCTTGCCGTCAGATCGTTGCGCGTCGCATGGGCGGCCTGCCAGAGACCGTCATGGGCGGGCAGATCGCCGTAATCGGCGCCGAGATCCTTGAGCCTGGCGCGCACCATGCGGAAATGCTTCGCCTCCTCGAAGGCGACCTGCATCCAGCCGTCGAAAAAGGAATTCGGCACCTGCTCGGTCGCGAATCGCGCGACGATATCGAGCGCCAGATCGACGGCGTTGAGCTCGATATGGGCGATGGCGTGCAGCAGCGCGATCCGGCCTTTGAGCGTATGCAGCGAGCGCTTCTCCACCTGGGTCGGCGGCGTCAGCACCGGTTTGTCAGGACGGCCGGGCCTGTCGGGCAGGGCTGCATCGAGCGGCGAGCGCAGCGACACCCGGCGGGCGAACCAGCGGGTGGCGCTTTCCTGCGCAAGCGCCGTCTTGCGGTCAAGATCGGCGGAGGAGATCGCATCGATGGCGCCGCCGCGCAGCGAGGTTATCGTGAGATCCCCGGTCACGCCGCCAGGTTCCTCACGGCCTCGAGCACGGTTTCGGCATGGCCCTGCACCTTCACTTTCTGCCAGATGGTGGCGATCGTGCCGTCCTGGCGGATCAGGAAGGTGGTACGCTCGACACCCATGAAGTTGCGGCCGTACATGCTCTTTTCCTTCCAGACGCCATAGGCCTGCAGCGTCGTTTTTTCCTCGTCCGAGGCGAGCGCCACCGAAAGACGGTGCTTCTTGATGAACTTGTCATGGCAGGCGGCCGAATCGGGCGACATGCCGATGACGGCAGCACCCGCCGCTTCGAACTCGGCTGCTAACGCCGTGAAAGCCAGTGATTCGGCGGTGCAGCCCGTGGTGTCGTCCTTGGGATAGAAGAACAATACGAGCGGCTTGCCGTGGAATTCGGCCAGCGAAACGCGGCCGCCGCCGTCGCGGGGAAGGTTGAAATCAGGGGCCGAGACGCCGATGCCGGGAACCGCCATTGGGAAAACCTTTCTTTTGCCGGGTTTGTGGATGACACTTTCTCTCCCCGAATTATATAGTGGACGGATACCCGTCCAGCATGGCCGGGTTCAATTCTTCACTTAAAGGGAGAGCCCGAGGGCGCATGTCAGCCATCCGCGGCGAAAAGGTCACGTTTCGCAAGAAGGATATCGTTGCGCTGGACCGCTTGCCGTCCGCCCAGGCCGAGGATCCGATCATCGTTCATTGCCCGCCGCCGCGTTCGTCGATGCGCCGCACGGCGAAGCTGACCTCAGGATTTCTGGGACTGATCCTCGTTATTCTCGCTGCCATCGTTTTCACCGTCGAGAGCGGCATGTTCGACAAGCCGCTGTCGCAGCAGGCGCAGGCGGCGCTGAATGGCGTGGCCGGACCGCGCTACCGCGCCGAGGTTGGTTCCACCGTCATCCGCTTCACCTCTGATTTCCGGCTGGCGCTGGAAGCGCGCAACGTCAACATGATCGACCAGGAGAGCGGCCAGCACCTGTCGACGACGGGTTCGGTGCGCCTGGGGCTCGATCCGCTGCAGCTTTTCCGCGGCCGCATCGCCGTCGCGGACATCGAAGCGGAGGATATCGCGCTCGATACCGCGCTTCTGCCCTCCGGCAATGCCGTCAAGCTCGACGATCTGCGCATCGACGCCATGCCAGCGGCGATGGAGAAGATCTTCTCGCAGTTCGACATGTTCGACAGCATCGTGACGCGCGGCTCGACCAATTCGGTGCGCATCTCCGGCCTCGATATCAAGCTTGCCGATACCGCGAACGGTCCGCTGTCGCTCGTCATCGACAATCTCGTCTTTGCCCATGCCGGCCCGTCCTCGCTGCAATTAACCGGCGAAGTCGCGCTTAACGGCGAAGTGGCGGAGCTCGACGTGCTGGCCGAGAAGCAAGATGGCCACGTGTCCAAGGTCGTGGCGACGCTGAAGCATGCCGACCTCACGCCCTTCGGGCTGAAACGCAACGATCAGGGCGCAATACGGCAAGGGCTCAGCGCCTTTGCCGACCTCACCGTGTCGGCCACCAGAGGGCGCGATGGCGTGCAGCCGGCGCTTGCGGCGACAATCGATATCGATCCCGGCCAGATCTATGCGGATGGCGATCCGCAGCAGCTGTCGGGCGGGCAAATCAATCTCGTCTACGATTTCGCCAAGCAGACGATCGAGATCGCCCGATCGAACGCCCGGTTCGGCGCGACCACGCTTCCCATCAATGGCGCGCTGATCGATCTCGACAAACTCGACCCGCAGGCGGGCAAAGGCTTCGGCATCGACCTGCTCGTCAGCGGCGGGACGGCAGCCCCCGCCGGCTCCGGCGAGCAGCCGCTCTCCTTCGACATCCAGGCGACCGGGCGCTACATGGTCGCCGGCCGCGAATTCCAGTTTCCCAACATAACCGCTTCCAGCCCGCTCGGCGCGCTCTACGGATCGCTCCACGTCAAGCTCGGCGACAAATCGCCGGAGATCAGCTTCGCCGGCCAGTCGGCGCAGCTGCAGACGACAGCGATCAAGCAGCTCTGGCCGTTCTGGATGGCGCCCAAGGTGCGCACCTGGGTGCACGGAAATCTCTTCGGCGGCACCGTCACCAACGCCACCATATCCGTCTTCATTCCTTTCGGCAGGTTGGACGAGGCAGCCGGCGGCAGGGGCCTGAAGCTCGACGCCAACCAGATCCGCATCGGCTTCGACATTGCGGAGGCGCGGATTAACGTCGCCGGCGACATTCCGCCGATCCGCGACACGTCAGCACATTTCGACCTGACCGGCCCGGTTGCGACGATCGCGATCAAGAACGGTACGTCCTATTTCCCCTCCGGCCGGTCGGTCGGCCTCGGGCAGGGGACGTTCGTCTTGCCCGCCACCTACGATAAACCGCTGATGGCCGATATCGATCTCGCGGTCTCCGGGGCGGCTGACGCCGTCGGCGAGCTTCTGACCTACCGGCCGATCCGGGTGCTGCAGCGCGCCGGCTTTACGCCCGACGATCTCAAGGGCCGGATCGAGGCGAATGTGAAGGCCCATTTCGGCCTGCTCTCTTCGCAAAACCCGCCGCCGGCCGAATGGACGGCGGCAATGAAGCTCACCGATATCGATCTTGCCAAGCCGTTTTCCGGCCGGATGATCAGCAATCTCGACGGCACGCTGAACGGCAACCCGAAACGGATCACGCTTGACGCAAAGGCCCAGATCGACGGCGTCCCGGCCGATATCGATCTTACCGAACCGGTCGAGCCATCCGACACAGCGGCCAAACAACGGGTGATCACTGCGACCCTTTCCGAGGACCAGCGCAACAAGCTGATACCCGGCCTTTCCGGCATCGTCGGCGGCAGCGTGAAGATGGTGCTGACCCGCATCGACGACGACCGGCAGGACGTCCAGCTCGACCTCACCAAGTCGCTGCTCGAACTGCCCTGGATCGGCTGGACGAAGGGCAGCGGCATTGCCGCCACGGCCGAATTCGAAACATCAGGCCCGGCCGACAATACCCAGATCAAGAACTTCCGGCTGAAGGGCGACGGTTTCGGCGCCAATGGATCGTTGAACTTCGGCAAGGGTGGGCTGATCTCGGCCGATTTCGACAGCGTCAAGCTCTCCTCGCTCGACGATTTCGCCCTGTCGGTGAAGCGCAGCAAGGGCAATTTCGACGTCTCGGTCTCCGGCGACAGCGCCGATGCGCGGCCGGTCATCCAGCGGTTGAAATCGGGCTCCGACGGCGATGGTGATGGGGATGTCGGCGACACCGGCGTATCGGTGCGCGCCAGGCTGAAAAACGTCATCGGCTTCAACGACGAGAAGGTCGGCAATTTCCAGGCGCAAATATCACTGCGCGGCGACAAGCTGCAGGCGCTCAATTTTTCCGCCGTTACCGACAGCGGTGAGGCGGTGGTCAGCCAGATGAAGGACGGCGGCGTCATCAACATCACCAGCGGCGATGCCGGCGCGGTATCGCGTTTCGCCGATCTCTACCAGCACATGCAGGGCGGGTTGCTCAATCTGGCGATCCGGCTAGGGGCGGAGGGCGGCTGGGACGGCTCGCTCGACGTGCGCCGCTTCGCGATCGTCAACGAACAACGCCTGCGCTCGATCGTCTCGACGCCTGTCGGAAATGAGCAGCGCAGCCTCAACGAGGCGGTCAAGCGCGACATCGATACTTCGTCGCAGCGCTTCCAGCGCGGCTTTGCCCGCGTCGTCTCGCGCAACGGCATGGTCGGCATTGAGAACGGCGTGCTGCGCGGCGACCAGATCGGCGCAACCTTCCAGGGCATCGTGCGCGACCGCAAGGGCAACATGGACATGACCGGCACCTTCATGCCGGCCTACGGGCTCAACCGCCTGTTCGCCGAACTGCCGCTGATCGGCGTGATCCTCGGAAACGGCAGCGACCGCGGCCTGATCGGCATCACCTTCAAGCTGACAGGCAAGTTCGACCAGCCAAACCTGCAGATCAATCCGCTGTCGATCATCGCGCCTGGTGTTTTCCGGCAGATCTTCGAGTTCCAGTGAGGCGGGAAGCGGTCACGGCAGAGGTCGTGGCGAGACCTACCTAAATCTCCGTCCGCTTGAGGAGATAGTCGAGGCCGCCGACGCGATACCAGCGATAGCCGTATGCATCGAGCATGACGGTATGAAGTCCTTTTTCGTCCGCCTTGCTGCTCGCACCATCGGCGATATCGATCAATTGTCGTCCGTCTTCACCGATGTCAGGATCGAAAGTCACTTCCGCCGGCTGTGCATGCAGATTGTGCAGGATCAACACGGAATTGCCGCGCCAGTCATAACGAAGCGCCAGCACGCCGTCGTCGCCGGTGTCAATCACGGAGAAGTCGCCCCAGCCGATCTCAGGAGCTTCCTTACGCATCCGGATCATCCGCTCGGTCCAGTTCAGCAAAGAATTGGGATCGCGCCGCTGTTCGGCAACATTGATATGCTGGAAGCCGTAGGGGCCGTCCTTGATGACAGGGGAGATGGGTTTTTTACTTTTGGTGAACCCGCCTTCCGGTTCCGTCGACCATTGCATCGGCGTGCGGGCGCAATTGCGCTCGGGCATGCCTAGATCGTCGCCCATGCCGATTTCGTCGCCGTAGCGTATGACAGGCGTTCCGGGCAGCGAAAACAGCAGGCTGTAGGCCATTTCGATCCTGCGGTGGTCGCCGCCGAGCATCGGCGCCAGGCGACGACGAATGCCCCTGTCGTAAAGCTGCATGTTCTTGTCGGCCCCGAAAGCGGCAAATACCGCATTGCGCTGCTTTTCCGTCAGCCGGCCGAGGTCCAGTTCATCATGGTTGCGGAGGAAGAGGCCCCATTGTGCGGTCGCCGGGCGCGGTTTCGTCGCCTCCATGGCCTTCTTGAGCGGCCGCGTGTCGGCGCTGGCGAAAGCGTAAAACAGCGCCTGATTGACCTGGAAATTGAACATCATCTGCATGCGGTCGCCATCATCGCCGAAATATTCGAAATTGTCCTTCGGCAGGATATTGGCCTCCGCCAAAATGATGGAATCGCCCAGGCGCCACTGCAGGAATTCGCGAAATTTCCTCAGCATATCGAATTGTTCGACAGGCTTGGTAACGTCGGCGCCTTTTGTCGCGATGATGAAAGGGGCGGCATCCATCCTGAAGCCGGCGACACCGAGCTGGATCCAGAAGCCCATGATCTTGAGGATTTCCGCCTGCACCTCGGGGTTCGATGTATTGAGATCGGGCTGATGATCGTAGAAGCGGTGAAAATAATAAGCCTTTGCCTTGTCGTCATAGGTCCAGGTCGTCTTCTGGACGCCCGGGAAGACCATGCCCTGATCGGCATTATCAGGTTTTTTATCCGACCAGACGTACCAGTCGCGATAGCGCGAGCGTGGATCGCTCCTTGCGTCCTGGAACCAGGGATGGTCCCTGGATGTATGATTGATCACCAGGTCGATCAGCACCCGGATACCGCGTTGCTTGGCGCCGTGGGTGAACTCGACGAAATCGCCGAGCGAGCCATAGCGCGGGTCGACATTGTAATAATCGGAAACGTCGTAACCGTCGTCGCGACCGGGCGACGCCTGGAACGGCATGAGCCAGATCGCGGTCACGCCGAGGCCGGAAAGATAATCGAGGCGCCGCATCAGGCCCTGAAAATCACCGACGCCGTCACCGTTCGCATCCATGAATGTTTCGACGGACAGGCAGTAGATGACAGCGTTCTTATACCAGAGGTCGTTGATCATGCCGGGGCTCCAATCCAATCTGGTCGCAAATCCCGGCGGGCGGAAAAGGTTCCGATAAAGCATTCGCTATGTGGGTCGCTAAGCTTCGCGGTAAACACTGCGCGGGCTCATCCTCGACAAACCGCTTTCAGCCAGGCTGACAAATCCGGCAGCGATGCTTTGCCTATTTTAGTGAAATCTGATGTACTATAGTGTCCCGGCAGCAAGCAACGGCCGGTGCAATGTCGGAGGATGCGATGCAGTGCGCGCGGGCAGTTTCTCTTTCATCGGCCGCCGTGATGGCGGTTACGATTGCCGACGTGTCGCTTTCTGCGGAAAAGAGCGCGCGGTTGAACTCGCAAGAGGCGGTCATCCGTTCCGACCACGTCCTGACGGTTCCTCTGGACGCGATGATGACGCCGCCGATCTTCTCGATCAGCTGGTGGTCGCGGGTAAAGCCCGCTTCCAGCGTCGATCCGCCGGGGTATCTTCTTAAGAGACCAGAGGAGATGACGCGCAATACCGACCGGGAGCTGAATGATCGTGCCCGCCGACCCGAATAGTCAGGCAAAGAAAAGCCGGCGCGGACGCCGGCTTTTATATCGATTCGAATTGAAGCCGCTTACGCCGCGCGGCGGATCAGGATGTGTTTCTTCTTGCCGAGGGAGAGCTTGATGATGCCGTCGGCGGTGATCTCGCCGCTGCCGATCATCTTGCGTTCGTCGCTGACCGCCTCGTCGTTGATGCGGACTGCGCCGCCCTGAACGTGACGGCGGGCTTCGCCGTTCGATGAGGCAAGGCCGGCACGAACGATCAGCGACAGCAGGCCGATGCCGGCGTCGAGCTCGGAGGCGGGCACGTCGACCGATGGCAGATTTTCCGAAAGGCCGCCTTCCTCGAAGGTCTTGCGTGCGGTTTCGGCGGCTTGTTCAGCGGCCTCGCGGCCGTGCAGGATCGCCGTTACCTCGGTTGCAAGGATCTTCTTGACCTCGTTGATCTCCGAACCGCCGAGTGCCGAGAGCCGGGCGATTTCATCCATCGGCAGCGTCGTGTAGAGCTTCAGGAAGCGCGAGACGTCGGCATCCTCGGTGTTGCGCCAGTACTGCCAGAAATCATAGGCCGAGAGCATGTCGGCGTTCAGCCAGATAGCGCCCGTCGCCGACTTGCCCATCTTGGCGCCCGACGAGGTCGTCAGCAGTGGCGATGTCAGTGCATAGAGCTGCGGTGTCCCCATACGGTGACCGAGATCGATGCCGTTGACGATATTGCCCCACTGGTCCGAACCGCCCATCTGCAGGCGGCAATCGTAGCGCTTGGCAAGCTCGACGAAGTCGTAGGCCTGGAGGATCATGTAGTTGAATTCCAGGAAGGACAGGGATTGTTCGCGGTCGAGACGCGTCTTGACGCTGTCGAAGGACAGCATACGGTTGACCGAGAAGTGCTTGCCGACGTCGCGCAGGAATTCGAGGTAGTTCAGCGAGCGCAGCCATTCGGCATTGTTGATCATCAGCGCGTCCTTCGGACCGTCGCCGTAGTTTAGGTAATTGGAGAAGACGCGCTTGATCGAGGCGATGTTGCCTTCGATCGTATCGACGGTCATGAGCTGGCGCGCCTCTTCCTTGAAGGAGGGATCGCCGACCATGCCGGTGCCGCCGCCCATCAGCGAGATGGCGCGATGGCCGGTCTTCTGCATCCAGTGCAGCATCATGATTTGGATCAGCGAACCGGCATGCAGGCTGGGCGCGGTCGGATCGAAGCCGATATAGGCCGTCACGGTTTCCTTGGCGAACAGGTCGTCGAGGCCGCTTTCATCGGAGACCTGATGAATGAAGCCGCGCTCTTTCAGCGTACGGAGGAAATCGGACTTGAACTCGGACATAGGTTTCGTCTCTTGGTGTCTGCTTCGCACCCCATGCGGGCTTGAAGCAAGTTCGTTGTTGTTGATCTGTCGCGGCGCGTTTAGCACTGTTTTTATAAAAGTGCATCCGGGAATCGCATGGGAGGCAAGCCTCATGGATGTCATCAGGACCGCGATTGGGCTGATGAGCGGCACGTCGATGGACGGAATCGACGTCGCGTTGATCAGGACTGACGGCCGCGGCTTTATCGAGCGCGGGCCGTTCATGGGCGTGCCCTATGACGCGGATTTTCGCGGGCAGCTCAAACGGGCGCTGGAACTGTCGCGTCCACTCAGTGAGAGAAGCCAGCGACCGGCTGAGCTTCGCGATATCGAGCTTGAACTGACGTTGCGGCATGCAATTGCCGTTACGGCATTCATGGGGCGTTTCGATATCGCGGCCGATACCGTCCATGTTCTCGGCTTCCATGGTCAGACAGTGCTTCATCGCCCTGATGAGGGATTGACGATCCAGATCGGCGACGGCGGGGAACTGGCCAAGAGAACCGGCATATCTGTGGTCTACGACATGCGCGCCAACGATATGGTTCATGGCGGCCAGGGTGCGCCGCTGGTGCCGGCCTATCACGCAGCACTTGCGGGAAAATTCCAGCAGGCGGGACAGGCGGTGTGCTTCGTCAATATTGGCGGCATCTCCAATCTCACCTTTATCGGCACGGACGGACGAATATCGGCCTTCGACAGCGGGCCGGGCAATACGCTGATCGACCAGTGGGTGGAGATGCAGACCGGCAAAACCTATGACCCCGGCGGCGAGATTGGCGGACGCGGCAAGGTCGTGGCCAGCTTGGCGGAACGATATCTGCAAAGCCCGTTCTTCCACGGCAATGTTCGCCGTTCGCTGGACCGCGGCGATTTTGCGCCGCTTCGGCCCGAGGAAGCGAGCCTTGAAGACGGCGCCCGGACGCTGGCGCATGTCGCCGCCGCCTCGATCATCAAATCCGCCGGTTTCCTGCCGGAGACCCCAGCGCTCTATATCGTCTGCGGTGGCGGGCGGCTGAACGTCACTCTCATGGCAGAGTTCTCAGTCATGGCCGAAAGGCTGGGCTCGAGGGTGTTGACGGCGGAGGAGGCGGGCTTCGACGGCGATGCGATGGAAGCCGAGGCCTGGGCCTATCTCGCCGTCCGATCGTTGGACGGGCTGCCGCTGACATTCCCCGGCACGACAGGGGTCGCGGCTCCCGTCACCGGCGGGGTACTGGCAACACCATGACAGAGCAAAGGGTCTTACTGAAGACGCCACGGCTTACCTTCGTCATGTGGGACGAAGGCGATGCGATCCTGGTGCAACAGCTGCATTCGACGATGGCGACGACCCGATACCTGTCCGGCAACGTGCCGTGGAGCCTCCAAAAGGCTGAGGAACGGCTGCACGGCTGGTTCGAGGAACAGGCGCGCGACGGCACGACCAAATATAAGCTCCTCGCCGAGGACGGTCGATTTGTCGGCCGTGCGGGGATTTCAAAGTTCAGGAACGAGCAATTCGAACTCGGTTATTCCCTGCGCGAGGAGGCTTGGGGCAAGGGCCTGGCGACCGAAGCGGCGAGCGCGTTGGCCGACTGGTTCTTCGAACGGCAGTTTGCATCCGGCTTCATCGCCTTCACGCATCCCGAAAACATCGCCTCGCAGCGTGTCCTTAGAAAGATCGGCATGCGCGAACGCACGCCGATTCTGGTCGATGGAGAGCTGGACACGGCCTTCGAACTCACCGCCGAGATGCGACCGGCAAAGCTCTAACTCTTTACGGCGACCGGCCGGACATGGGATTCGCGCCCAGCCTGATGGCCATCCTCGACTCCCCTGACCTGGGCGATGAACGAGAATTTCTTGCGAAGGCCGAGGATCGGCTTCTCGATGAAATGCCAGGACAGCACTGCAACGGCGAGAGCCGATGGCAGGCCGACGAGATAGAGAGCCAGCGCACCATATTTCGGATAGAGGAAAACCGACGGGAACGAGCTGATCCAGATCTGCAAAAACGGGTCGTGATAGAGATAGACGCCGTAGGAATAGTCGCCCTTCCTGAAAAAGGCCGGGATGGGCACCTCGGACAGGCCGACGAAGACGGTGATGTAAACGAGAGAGGTGATGACCAGGGGCCGGTTCATCACCGACTCCGTCGCCCGGCTGTCCAGGGTGAGGATAGCAACGATGCAAACCAGGCAGGCGGCGGCGAACAGCCAGCGGGAATGCGGAATGACTGCTCTGAACTGAAAGACGACGATGCCCATCATGAAGGCCGTGATCAGCTGCGAGCCTCGGCTCATGAACAGGAAGCGAGCGACCGGCTTGATCGAGCCGGGCAACAGATAAGGCATCTTCTGCACGATAAGGCCGATGACGATGTAGGCGATCGTCACCGCGAGCAGCTTGTAGCGCGTCTTCACAATGGCGGTGATCATCAGGAACGACATGATGATGTAGCAGAAGATTTCCCAGGGAACCGTCCACAGAGCGCCGTTGACACGCTGGCTCGGATTATCCTGGAAAACGCCAGGCAGCTCGTAATGGATCCAGCCGACGATATTCAGGAAGTATTTGAAAAACCGCTGATCGGTAAAATATTCGGAATGATAAACGACCGTAATGATCGGCCCGATGATCAGCGAACAAACGACGATATCGACGGCAAGGGCCGGGACGATGCGCAAGCCTCGGTTGATCAGAAAATTCCGGAGGCTCAGGCGCTGGGCGCTGCCGGCGATCAGAAATCCGCTCAACGCGAAGAACATCGGAACAAGAGCGTATTCAGTGAACCAGAATACTGACCCCCTGATGAAGTCATTATTGTCGGTTAACAAAAAGGAATGGGTCAATACGATGGAAAAGGCGAGCCCTATTCGAAGGAAATCGAACCCCGGACCAATTCCCCTATATTTATCCAGGACTTCCCCGAACGACTTGGTCATTGCGGACCTCGCTTTTGTTAGGATCGCGAGGACCCTACCGCACTGCAACATGGATTGCAACACGATAGGTGATCTGTTCCGGCACAGCCGGCTCCGGTTGTGTTCCGGACCGTCATGGCATTGATGAGGCTGAGATTTTTGGTGTCAGCGAATCCGCTTGGCGGCCGGTTCCGGCACCAGTTCGCCGTTGAGGCGACGGTCGAGATAATCCTCGCATTCGCCCATCAGCGTTTCCACCTGGCCATTGAAGAAGTGGTTGGCATTGGCAACGGTGCGGTGCGTGATGAGGATGCCCTTCTGGGTCTTCAGCTTCTCGACCAGGCCGTTGACATCCTTTTCCGGCGCGACCTTGTCGGCCTCGCCGTTGATGATCAGGCCGGAAGACGGGCAGGGCGCCAGGAAGGAAAAGTCGTAGGTATTCGGCTGCGGCGAGATCGACATGAAGCCTTCGATCTCCGGCCGGCGCATCAGGAGCTGCATGCCGATCCAGGAGCCGAAGGAATAACCGGCGACCCAACAGGTCTTGGAATCAGGATGCAGGCTCTGCACCCAGTCGAGCGCCGAGGCGGCATCCGAGAGCTCGCCGGCGCCGTGGTCGAATTCGCCCTGGCTGCGGCCGATTCCCCGGAAATTGAAGCGCAGCGTCGTGAACCCGCGCTTCTGGAACATGTAGAAGAGCTGATAGACGATCTGATTGTTCATCGTGCCGCCGAACTGCGGATGCGGATGCAGAATCAGGGCGATGGGCGCGCTTTTTTCCTTGGAGGGCTGGTAGCGGCCTTCAAGACGGCCGGCTGGGCCGTTGAAAATAACTTCGGGCATTGGTACTCCGGGTTTTATTTCGCGTTCGCGCTGCGTTGGATGACAACATGACTTGACTCCTGTTGTCAGCTTTTCTAAAACGCAGTTTAGAACAATTCGAAACTTGCATGGCGATCCACGCATCGTGGAACGTGTCATAAGGCAAGCCCGGCGGAAATTTCAAGAAAAATGAACCGCGGCCGCTGAAGCAAGCTCGTCAAGCGCAGGACTGAAGATCATGGCGCCGCCACGCCTTTATCTCGACTGGAATGCCACAGCGCCGCTGCACCCCGCAGCACGCGCGGCGATCATGCGCGCCATCGACGTATTTGGCAATCCGAACAGCGTGCATGGAGAGGGCCGCGCCGCGCGCGCCGCCATCGAAGGCGCACGACGCAAGGTGGCAGCACTTGCCGGTACCGATGCCGGCAATGTGGTCTTTACCAGCGGCGCGACCGAAGCCGCCAATCTGGTGCTGACGCCGGATTTCCGCATGGGCCGCACGCCGCTTCGCCTTGGCCATCTTTATTTTTCGGCGATCGAGCATCCGGCGGTGCGCGAAGGCGGCCGCTTCGCCAGAGAGAAGATGACGGAGATCCCGGTGACGGAAGCCGGCATCGTCGATCTCGATGCACTGGGCCTCCTGCTCGATGCGCATGACAAGGCCGCCGGCCTGCCGATGGTCGCTATCATGCTCGTCAATAACGAGACGGGCATCGTTCAACCGGTCGAGGCGGCCGCAAAGATCGTCCACGCCCATGGCGGGCTCTTCGTCGTCGACGCCGTGCAGGCGGCCGGCCGCATCGCGCTCGATATCGGCAAGATCGGCGCCGATTTCATGATAGTTTCCTCGCACAAGATCGGCGGGCCGAAGGGTGCCGGCGCGCTCATTGCGCAGGGCGAAGCGCTGATGCCCAGGCCGCTGATCCAGGGCGGCGGGCAGGAGCGGGGTCACCGCTCAGGGACACAGAATTCGCTGGCGCTGATCGGCTTCGGCGCGGCAGCTGAAGCGGCCATCGACGAACTCGAGGCGCGCAATGCGGCAATCGGCTCGTTGCGCGAGCGGCTGGAAGCCGGCATGCGCGAGGTAGCAACCGATGTGATGATCCACGGCGAGGGTGGCGAGCGTGTCACCAATACGATCTTCTTCACCCTGCCGGGGCTGAAAGCCGAGACCGGACAGATCGCCTTCGATCTCGAAGGCGTCGCACTTTCCGCAGGTTCGGCCTGCTCATCGGGTCGGCTTGGCGAAAGCCATGTGCTGACGGCGATGGGCCGTGACGCCAAGCTCGGAGCTCTGCGCATCTCGCTCGGCTTTTCGACGACGGAAGAGGATATCGACAGGGCGATCGCGGCTTTCACAAAGATCGCCAACCGGCGCAGGTCGGTTGGGGAGGCGGCGTGCCCGCTGTCAAAACTTGCGGAAACGCAAATTTCTACTTGCCAATCGGGCTGAAAAGTCCCTTTTGGCCTCTTACATAAAGGGCAAGACAATTGCCCAAACGCTACAAGCTGCCGGACCTTGTATCCGGCGAGATTGGAGAATGAGATGGCTGCGGTGCAGGAAACAATCGACCGGGTGCGCCTGATCGATGTGGACCAGTATAAATACGGTTTCGAGACCGTCATCGAGATGGACAAGGCGCCGAAAGGCCTGTCCGAAGATATCATCCGCTTCATTTCGGCGAAGAAGCAGGAGCCGGAGTGGATGCTGGAATGGCGTCTCGAGGCCTATCGTCGCTGGCTGACGCTGGAAGAACCGACCTGGGCGCGCGTCGACTATCCGAAGATCGATTTCAACGACATCTATTATTACGCCGCGCCGAAAAGCACGCCGGGTCCAAAGTCGCTCGACGACGTCGATCCGGAGCTGCTGAAGGTCTATGAAAAGCTCGGCATCCCGCTGCGTGAGCAGGAGATCCTTGCCGGCGTCGAGAAACCGAAGATCGCCGTCGACGCCGTCTTCGACAGCGTCTCGGTCGTTACCACGTTCAAGGCAGAGCTGAAGAAGGCCGGCGTGATCTTCATGTCGATCTCGGAAGCCATCCGCGAGTATCCGGAACTGGTGAAGAAATACCTCGGTTCCGTCGTTCCGACCAGCGACAACTACTATGCGACGCTGAATTCGGCAGTCTTTACCGACGGTTCCTTCGTCTTTGTGCCGAAGGGCGTTCGCTGCCCGATGGAGCTGTCGACCTACTTCCGCATTAATGAGAAGGGCACCGGCCAGTTCGAGCGCACGCTGATCATCGCGGAAGAGGGCGCCTACGTCTCCTATCTCGAGGGCTGCACGGCGCCGCAGCGCGACGAAAACCAGTTGCATGCCGCCGTGGTCGAGCTGGTTGCGCTCGACGATGCCGAGATCAAATATTCGACGGTGCAGAACTGGTATCCCGGTGACAAGAACGGCAAGGGCGGCATTTACAACTTCGTCACCAAGCGCGGCGATTGCCGCGGCGACCGCTCGAAGATCTCCTGGACGCAGGTCGAAACCGGCTCGGCGATCACCTGGAAATATCCGTCCTGCATCCTGCGCGGCGACGACAGCCGCGGCGAGTTCTACTCGATCGCCGTGTCCAACGGCCACCAACAGATCGACAGCGGCACCAAGATGATCCATCTCGGCAAGAACACGTCGAGCCGCATCGTCTCCAAGGGCATCGCCGCTGGTGTGTCCAACAACACCTATCGCGGCCAGGTCTCGGCCCACCGCAAGGCGTCGAATGCGCGCAACTTCACCCAGTGCGATTCGCTGCTGATCGGCGACAAGTGCGGCGCCCATACCGTGCCCTACATCGAGGCGAAGAATTCGACGGCGCAGTTCGAGCATGAGGCGACGACCTCGAAGATCTCCGAGGACCAGCTGTTCTACTGCCTGCAGCGCGGCATCCCGACCGAAGCGGCGATCGCCCTGATCGTCAACGGCTTCGTCAAGGAAGTCCTGCAGGAACTGCCGATGGAATTCGCCGTCGAGGCGCAGAAGCTGATCAGCATTTCGTTGGAAGGCAGCGTGGGCTGACATCAACGAGACGGACAAGAAACGCATTCTTGAACGTCTGGAGAACATGCGCGGGGAGATATTGGCGAAAATTCGCCCCCGCCAGCAGGCATATGAACCCGAGAAACCGCCGGAGCAGCCCTATGTGTTTCTCCAGCAGCGCATGGAAAAGCCGGGAAAGATCGTTCAGGGGATCCCGGAATTTCTCGAATGGCTTTGGCTCGTAACGGTCGCGGTTTTCCGTGTCATCCGTTTTTTTTGGCGATAGCACCGAGCCCAACATGATGATGTCCTTACAAATTACGCGAGGCTCCGATGAGCTGCGCAGAGAAAACGCAGGAAGAACCAAAGATGCTTGAAATCAGAAACCTTCATGCCCGCATCGCCGAAGACGGCACCGAGATCATCCGTGGCCTGAATCTGACGGTGAAGGCCGGCGAAGTTGCCGCGATCATGGGGCCGAACGGCTCCGGCAAGTCGACGCTCTCCTATGTGCTGTCCGGCCGCAGCGATTACGAAGTCACCGAGGGCGACATTCTCTACAATGGCGAGAGCATTCTCGAGTTCGATCCCTCCGAACGCGCCGCCAAGGGCATCTTCCTCGCCTTTCAGTATCCGGTTGAAATTCCGGGTGTCGCCACCATGCAGTTCCTCAAGGTGGCAATGAACGAGCAGCGCAAGGCGCGCGGCGAGGACGAGCTGACGACGCCGGATTTCATGCGCCGCGTCAAGGATGCCGCCGGCAAGCTGCAGATCAATACCGAGATGCTGAAGCGGCCGCTGAATGTCGGCTTCTCCGGCGGCGAGAAGAAGCGGGCCGAAATCCTGCAGATGGCGCTGCTCGAACCGAAGCTCTGCGTGCTCGACGAAACCGATTCCGGCCTCGATATCGACGCGCTGAAGATCGTCGCCGACGGCGTCAACGCGCTGCGTTCGCCGGACCGCGCCGTTGTGGTCATCACCCATTACCAGCGCCTGCTCGACTATATCGTGCCGGATACCGTTCATGTGCTCTACAAGGGCCAGGTGATCAAGTCGGGCGACAAGACGCTGGCGCATGAGCTGGAAGCCAACGGCTATGCCGACATCATCGGCGCGGCAGCCTGAGTTTCGGGCGGAAAGGACGACGTCCATGAACATGCAGACGACAAGCCGCCTGACCGCGGCCGAGGCGGCGCTGATCGAGGCCTTTAACCAGCAGATCGGCGAGCTGCCGGGCAATGGCGCGGTAACAGCACTGCGGGACCGGCTTCTCGACGATCTGAAGAAGGCCGGCCTGCCGACGCGCCGAATCGAGGCTTGGCACTATACCGACCTCAAGAATCTTTTGCGCACTGTCCCGTCGCAGGCGGGTGATGCCGGCTCGGACGCTTTGGAGCCGCTCGTTGCTGATGCCACGGTGCTGGCGGTGATTCAGGGCCATTCCAACCAGAAGGCTGCCGCTGACGGTCTTGGCGTTTCGCCCTATTCCGAACGTCTGCTCGACGGCTCCGCCGCGGACGGCCTGGATGCGCTCGGCAGCGACGACGCGGTCGGCCGCATCAATGGCAGCTTCGTGCGCGACGGCTATGTCGTCGACGTGCCTGCCGATACCGAGCTTGAAAACCCGCTCGAAATCCAGTTCATCCATGCCGGTGGGCAGACGCACACGCGTCTTCCTGTTTCCTTCGGCGCCAACGTCAAGGCGACCGTCATCGAGCGTCACCTTGCGGTGACTGGCGACGCAGCCTTTGTGTCTCACGTCAGTGACATCGTTGTCGGCGAGGGCACGGAGCTGACCTGGATCATATTGCAGCAGCAGGGAGCCGACGATACGCATCTCGGCCAGATCCGCATCGATCTCGGCGCTGATGCCAAGCTTCGGCTTTTCGTCATCAATGCCGGCGGCAGGCTGGTGCGCCAGGAGCTCAACATCAAGGTGACGGGCGAGGGCGCAGACCTGACGCTGCGCGGCATCAATCTGCTCGGCGGCGACACGCATACTGACGTGACGATGGTGCTCGGCCACGACGTGCCGAATACCGGCTCGACCGAAGTGATCCGCAACGTCGTCTTCGACCGCGCCAAAGGTGTGTTCCAGGGCATGATCCGGGTCGCGCCCGATGCGCAGAAGACCGATGCCAAGATGGCCTGCAACACGTTGCTGATGTCCGACGATGCCGAATTCTCGGTCAAGCCCGAACTCGAAATCTTCGCCGACGACGTCCAGTGCGGCCATGGCGCCACGGTGACCGATATCGACGCCAACCATCTCTATTACATGATGGCGCGCGGCATTCCGGAGAACAAGGCGCGGGCGATGCTCGTCAACGCCTTCGTCGCCGAAATCGTCGAGGAACTGGAAGACGAGGCCCTGGT
Organism: Rhizobium sp. 10PS4; assembly: GCF_032464805.1. NCBI lineage: Bacteria > Pseudomonadati > Pseudomonadota > Alphaproteobacteria > Hyphomicrobiales > Rhizobiaceae > Rhizobium > Rhizobium sp. 10PS4. The sequence continues at coordinate 325,306 of NZ_JAWDIW010000005.1, forward strand.
CGAGGCGCTGGAAGGCGTGATTTCGGCCTGGCTCGAAAAGCACGCCTGATCGGATATAGCAATGGACAAGATCGTGCCGGCCACGCAATACGACGTCGAAGCCATCCGTCGGGATTTTCCGATCCTGGCGGAGAAGGTGTATGGCAAGCCGCTGGTCTATCTCGACAACGGCGCATCAGCGCAGAAGCCGCAGGTGGTGATCGACGCCATCTCGCATGCCTATTCCCATGAATATGCCAATGTGCATCGCGGCCTGCACTATCTCTCGAATGCGGCCACGGACGCCTACGAGGCAGCGCGTGAGAAGGTGCGCCGTTTCCTCAACGCCCCCTCGGTCAACGACATCATCTTCACCAAGAATTCGACGGAAGCGATCAACACCGTCGCCTATGGCTGGGGCATGCCGAAGATCGGCGAAGGCGACGAGATCGTGCTCACGATCATGGAGCACCATTCCAACATCGTGCCTTGGCACTTCATCCGCGAGCGGCAGGGCGCCAAGCTCGTCTGGGTGCCCGTGGATGATGAAGGCGCCTTCCATATCGAGGATTTCGAGAAAAGCCTGACGGAGCGCACCAAGCTCGTCGCCATCACCCATATGTCGAATGCGCTCGGCACGATCGTTCCCGTCAAGGAAGTCTGCCGGATCGCGCATGAGCGCGGCATCCCGGTGCTGATCGATGGCAGCCAGGGCGCGGTCCATCTACCTGTCGACGTGCAGGATATCGATTGCGACTGGTACGTGATGACCGGCCACAAGCTCTACGGCCCGTCGGGCATCGGCGTGCTCTACGGCAAGAAGGAGCGGCTTTTCGAGATGCGGCCGTTCCAGGGCGGCGGAGAGATGATCTTCGAGGTCGCCGAGGATATGGTCACTTATAACGACCCGCCACATCGCTTCGAGGCCGGCACGCCGCCGATCGTGCAGGCGATCGGGCTCGGTTATGCGCTCGACTACATGGAGAAGATCGGCCGCGAGGCGATCGCCAAGCATGAGGCCGATCTTGCCGCCTATGCGGTCGAGCGGCTGAAATCCGTTAATTCGCTGCGCGTCTTCGGGACGGCGCCCGACAAGGGAAGCATCTTTTCCTTCGAACTTGCCGGTATCCATGCCCATGACGTCTCGATGGTGATCGACCGGCAGGGTGTTGCGGTCAGGGCCGGCACGCATTGCGCTATGCCGCTCTTGAAACGCTTCGGCGTCACCTCCACATGCCGTGCATCCTTCGGCATGTATAATACCCGCGCCGAGGTCGATGCCTTGGCCGATGCGCTTGAATATGCGCGCAAGTTCTTTGCTTGAGGAGTGTCCGTGATGAGCCTGGACGAAAGCGAACAGAAGATCGACGTGCGCGAAGGCATCGTGCATTCCAGCATTCCGGCCGATGAGCTGGCGCGGCTGAGCGACGACGTCATCAGCGCGCTGAAGACGGTCTACGATCCGGAAATTCCCGCCGACATCTTCGAGCTCGGTCTGATCTACAAGATCGACATCGAAGACGACCGGATGGTGAAAATCATGATGACGCTGACTGCGCCCGGCTGCCCGGTGGCCGGCGAGATGCCCGGCTGGGTCGAAAACGCCGTCGGCGCCGTCGAAGGCGTGTCGGGCGTCGAGGTTGCCATGACCTTCGATCCGCCGTGGACGCCGGATCGCATGTCCGAAGAGGCGCAGGTCGCCGTTGGCTGGTATTGACGTCCCGCGGTATTGATCCGTTTACCTCGGACGACTACATTTGAATCACGATGCACCGGATCTTGACCCCGGTTGCGGAAGGAGAATGAGCCGATGGGCTTTGCAATCATGAGCATGACGGACGGTGCTGCGGCCCGCGTCAAGGCGATTGTCGAAAACTCTGGGCCTGACGCCAAGGGTGTGCGCGTCGGCATCAAGAAGGGCGGCTGCGCCGGGATGGAATATACCATCGACCTGGTGACTGAGCCCAACGCCAAGGACGACCTGATCGAGCGCGACGGTGCCAAAGTCTGGGTCGAGCCGTCGGCGGCTCTTTACCTGCTCGGCACCGAGATGGGGTTCGAGACGACGACGCTCCGCTCCGGCTTTACCTTCACCAATCCGAACCAGACATCGGCCTGCGGTTGCGGTGAATCCGTCGAGTTGAAGCCTGCCGATCTCGCGGCTCTTGCCGCCCAGCGCCAGGGCGAGCCGGCGCATTCCTGATAGCTTCAGAGCGGCGGAAAATTCTCCGCCAGCAAGTCTCCGATGAAATCGGGCGTGCTCAGTCGCGCTTGATGCTCATCAGCATTTCCCACATGTCGGCGCCGGTCTCGAAGACCACGGCGTTTGCCTTATAGCTCTGTTCGGCTTCGATCAGGTCGGTCAGTTCGGTGGCCGGATCGACATCTGACGCCGTCGGGCTGACGACGGCCTGCACGCCGCCTGACTCAACGGAGGTGAGGCTGGTGTTCAGCCTGGCATAACCCGGCGTGCTGCTGTTTGCGATGTTGTTGGCAACCACGCTAACCCGCGTCGTCTGCGCTCGCATTCCCGAAAGAGCAGTGCTCGTAACACCCGATATGCTCATCAGCCATTTCCCCAGAACTGGATGAAATTCTTGTACATGCAAGGGCTTAGGGAATGTTGAAGGCGTTGCGTTAGCAAAGATCTACAGGTTCGCGCATCTTCGTAGCCATCTGTTCCGGATTGGCACGGAACGGGGTCGGGGGCGCGGAGCCATGGTCAGCTTCGCTATCGCGACGCCACCCAGTCATGCCAATCGCTCTCGTTGCCGTTGAACACGTTGAGGTCGATCTTGCCGTCGACGCCTTCGGAAAGGCCGGAGCCGGAATACTGCCAGAAGACCCACTTGCGGCCGGGATAGACCTTGGAGGGATGAGCGGCCACAGAGCGCAGCCAGAAGGGATAGTCGAGCAGTTGGCCCTTCAAATTGTCGCGGTAGAAATCCGGCGCGGTGTAGATGATCGGGCGCTGACCGTAATGGCGCTCCAGCTTGTCCATGAAAACCTGCATCTTTTCCCGGACACGTGCGGGAGAGATGCGCCTCTTGCAGCTCGATTCGCCGTTCCATTCGACGTCGATGACGGGCGGAAGAGCGTTGGCTTCCCTTGGCACATTGCGGATGAACCAGTCGGCCTGCTCACCGGCTGTCCGGCACCAGTAGAAGAAGTGATAGGCGCCGTGTTTCAGGCCGGCTTCCTTGGCCCGGCGCCAGTTTTTCTTGAACATCGGATCAAGGTGATCGCCGCCGTCGGTCGCCTTGATGTAGACGAAGTTCGCGCCTTGCCGCCGCAACGTCTCCCAGTTGATCTCGCCCTGCCAGCGCGACACGTCGACGCCGTGCACGGCAAGCTTCCTCGGCGAAGTGGAACCGAAGTTGATCGGCTTGGCATCGCGGAACCGGTGGCCGTAAATATGGCCGCGTGTCGGCGATCTCGTGCCGACATCGGGCATTGCATTGCCGGCGGGATTGGACGGCATCAGCAGCGCGACCGGCTTATCTGTCGGCATCGGCATACCGACCGGCCTGTCGGCGGGCACGAGCGCCTGTGGCTCCGGAACCTCTCCCGCCCAGCGCAACGCCTGCTGCGGCGGGCTTGCCTGCGGCGCAGGATCGCCAACGGCGGCGGCCGGAATCGGGCCGCTCGGCTGGGCGATGGCATTGGTCGTTTCCGGCGACGGCACGTTGCCCAGCACATCTTCGGCGCCAGAACTAGCAGCGCATCCCGACAGGATCAGGGCGGCGAGGAGGATTGCTGGCACTGCCGAGGGACGCATAAGAACCTGCACGCAAAACAAGGGATCGACGGTGATCCATCTTGATGGATGCCGCCTTTCTGAATTGCTAACAGAGACTTGCTAAGAAAGGTTAAATTTGATCCTTCTGCCGCAGAAGCGGCAAGCCCCTCCCAACTCGTGGGAAGGGCTTGCCGAATGGCTGCTACTCAGCCGCCTCCGCGTAGCTTTCCACCGGCGGGCAGGTGCAGATTAGGTTGCGGTCGCCATAGACATTGTCGACGCGGTTGACTGGCGACCAGTATTTGTCGACACGGAAGGCGCCGGGCGGGAAGCAGGCTTGTTCGCGCGAGTAGGGGCGGTCCCAATCGCCGACGAGATCTTCCACCGTGTGTGGGGCGTTCTTCAGCGGGTTGTTCACCTTATCCATTCGGCCATCCTCGATGGCGCGGGCTTCCTCGCGGATCGCCAGCATCGCCTCGCAGAAACGGTCGAGTTCAGCTTTGGTTTCGCTTTCCGTTGGCTCGATCATCAGCGTGCCGGCGACCGGCCAGCTCATGGTCGGGGCATGGAAGCCGCAGTCGATCAGGCGCTTGGCGACGTCGTCGACGGTAACGCCTGCGCTGTCGACCAGCGGGCGGGTGTCGATGATGCATTCATGCGCGACGCGGCCGGCCTCCGACTTGTAGAGCACGTCATAGGCGCCCTTCAGCCGGGTGGCGATGTAGTTGGCGTTGAGGATCGCCACCTTGGTCGCCTGCGTCAGGCCTTCGCCGCCCATCATCAGGCAATAGCTCCAGGAGATCGGCAGGATCGAGGCCGAGCCGAAGGCGGCGGCCGAGACCGCACCCGAACGGCCGTCGGTTTCAGGATGGCCGGGCAGATAGGGAGCCAGATGCGCCTTGACGCCGATCGGGCCCATGCCGGGTCCGCCGCCGCCATGCGGAATGCAGAAGGTCTTGTGCAGGTTCAAGTGCGAAACGTCGGAGCCGATGTCACCAGGGCGGGACAGGCCAACCATGGCATTCATGTTGGCGCCGTCGAGATAGACCTGGCCGCCATGCTCATGCACGAGATCGCAGATTTCCTTGACGGTCTCCTCGAAGACGCCATGCGTCGAAGGGTAGGTGATCATGCAGCAGGAGAGGTTTGCCGCATGCTGCTCCGCCTTGGCGCGGAAATCGTCGAGATCGATATCGCCGTTTTCACGCACCTTGACGACGACGACCTTCATGCCGACCATCTGGGCCGAAGCCGGATTGGTGCCGTGCGCCGAGGTCGGGATCAGGCAGACGTCGCGATGGGTATCGCCATTGGCGATATGATAGTTGCGGATCGTCAGCAGGCCGGCATATTCGCCCTGCGCACCGGAATTCGGCTGCATCGAGAAGGCGTCGTAGCCGGTGACGGCGCAGAGCTTTTCGATCAGGTCGTCGATCATCTCGCGGTAGCCGAGCGCCTGGTCGGCCGGCACGAAGGGATGGATGTCGGAAAATTCCGGCCAGGTGATCGGCAGCATTTCCGCCGTCGCGTTGAGTTTCATCGTGCAGGAGCCGAGCGGGATCATCGAGCGGTCGAGCGCCAGATCCCGGTCGGAAAGCCGGCGGATGTAACGCGTCATCTCGCTTTCGGCGCGGTTCATGTGGAAGATCGGATGGGTGAGGTAATCGCTGGTCCGGAGCAGGCCCTTCGGCAGGCGGTAGGAAGGCTCGAAATCGGCAATGGCGAAATTGCCGCCGAAGGCGCGCCAGACGGCTTCGAGCGTCGCCGGCCGTGTGCGTTCGTCGAGGCTCATGCCGATTTTGGTTTCGCCGACCTTGCGCAGATTGACGCCTTCGGCGACGGCGGCGCGCAGGATGAGGCCCTGCATATGGCCGACATCAACGGTGATCGTGTCGAAGAAAGTGTCCGGCTCGACCTTATAGCCGAGCTTTTCCAGGCCCTTGGCCATCAGCACGGCCTTCTGGTGCACCTGCTGGGCGATCGCCTTGATACCCTTCGGGCCGTGGAAGACGGCGTACATCGAGGCCATGACGGCCAGCAGCACCTGGGCGGTGCAGATGTTCGACGTCGCCTTTTCGCGGCGGATATGCTGTTCGCGGGTCTGCAGCGACAGGCGATAGGCGCGGTTGCCGCGTGCATCGACGGAAACGCCGACGAGGCGGCCGGGCATGGAGCGCTTGATAGCATCCTTGACCGACATATAGGCCGCATGCGGGCCGCCGTAGCCGACCGGGACACCGAAGCGCTGCGAGGAGCCGACGGCGATATCGGCACCCATTTCGCCAGGCGATTTCAGCAGCGTCAGCGCCAGGATATCGGCGGCGACGATCGCTATGGCGCCCGTCTGATGCAGGCGCGAGATCAGGCCGGTAAAATCATGCACGTGACCGTGCGTGCCGGGATACTGGAAGATCGCGCCAAAAACGTCGACAGGATCGAGATCGGTGAAGGGATTGCCGACGATGACGCTCCAGCCGAGCGGCTCGGCGCGGGTGCGGATGAGGGCAATGGTCTGCGGATGGCAGTCGGCATCGACGAAGAAGGCCTTTGCCTTCGACTTGGCGACGCGTTCGGCGATCGCCATGCCTTCGGCGGCGGCGGTCGCCTCGTCGAGCAGCGAGGCGTTGGCGACGTCGAGACCGGTGAGGTCGCAGATCATCGTCTGGTAGTTCAGGAGCGCTTCCAGGCGGCCCTGGCTGATCTCAGGCTGGTAGGGCGTATAGGCGGTGTACCAGGCCGGGTTTTCGAGGATGTTGCGCTGAATGACCGGCGGCGTGATCGTGCCGTAGTAACCCTGGCCGATCAGGGAGACCAGCACCTTGTTCTTGTTGGCGGTCTCGCGCAGCTTGTCGAGCGCCTCGCGCTCGGTCATCGGCGCGCCCCAGACCAGCGGCGCCTTCTGGCGGATCGAGGGCGGCAGCGTCGCGTCGATCAGGCCATCGAGGCTGCTATAGCCGATCACCTTCAGCATATCGGTCATCTCGGCCGGCGAGGGGCCGATATGGCGGCGATTGGCGAAATCGTAGGGCTGATAGTCGGTGAACTGGAATTCTGTCGGCGTCGTCATTACGCAGTGAGCTCCTTGTAGGCCGCCTCGTCGAGCAGGCCATCGGCGTCCGCAGCGTTTGCCAGCTTCAGCTTGAAGAACCAGCCGGCGCCCTGAGGATCGGAATTGACCAGCGACGGATCTGCAACGATGGCCGGATTGACCTCGGTGATCTCGCCGTCAAGCGGACAATAGACGTCGGAAGCAGCCTTGACCGATTCAACGGTCGCGGCATTGCCGTTCTTGGAGAAGGTCGCGCCGACTTCCGGCAGTTCGACGAAAACCAGGTCGCCGAGCTGTTCGACGGCATAGGTGGTGATGCCGACCGTCGCAACGCCGCCTTCGATCTTCAGCCATTCGTGTTCTTCGGTAAATTTCAGCATTGTTCGTCCTCTCTGGAAAAGGTTTAGCGTTTGTAGGTCGGTGTGACGAAGGGCAGGGCGCTGACGGTGGTCGGCAGATATTTGCCGCGCACCTCGGCATAGACGAGCGTGCCTGCCGCAGCATGGGAGAGTGGCACATAACCCATGGCGACGGGGCCTTCGACGCTAGGGCCGAAGCCGCCCGAGGTGACCTCGCCGATTTCGATCTTGCCCTCGGCATCAGCATAAAGCTTGGCATGGCCGCGCACCGGCGCCTTGCCTTCCGGCTTCAGGCCGACACGGCGGCGCGCGGCGCCGTTTTCGAGTTCGGACAGGATGCGGCCGGAGCCCGGGAAACCGCCGGCGCGCGCGCCGTTGCCGCGCCGTGCCTTCTGCATGGCCCATTCCAGCGCCGCCTCCACTGGCGAGGTGGTCGTATCGATATCGTTGCCGTAGAGGCAGAGGCCGGCTTCCAGGCGCAGCGAATCGCGGGCGCCGAGGCCGATCGCCTGGACGTCCGGATGTTCGAGCAACCGCATGGTGACATCCACGGCCTTGTCTGATGGAATCGAGATCTCGAAGCCGTCTTCGCCGCTATAGCCGGAGCGCGAGACCAGACATGAAACATCGTGCAGGCGGCAGTGGCGCACATCCATGAATTTCATCGCCGCAACGTCGGCCCAGAGTTCGGCGAGAACCTCGACCGCGCGCGGCCCCTGCAGCGCGATCAAAGCGCGGTTGAGAAGGGTGATGTCGCACTGGTCGCCGATATGGGCCTGCAGATGGGCGAGATCGGCCTCTTTGCAGGAAGCGTTGACGACGATGAAAAGGTGGTCGTCGAGATGGGTGATCATCAGATCGTCGAGAATGCAGCCGGTGTCGTCGGTGAAGAAGCCGTAGCGCTGCCGGCCTTCGGCAAGGCCCAGGATGTCGACCGGCACCAGGCTTTCGAGCGCCAGCGCCGCATCCTCGTAGCTGCCCGACTTCGCCTTCACGATGACCTGGCCCATGTGGGAGACATCGAAGAGGCCGGCTTCGGCGCGGGTATGAAGATGCTCCTTCATGACGCCTGCGGGATATTGTACCGGCATGTCGTAACCGGCGAACGGTACCATGCGGGCGCCGAGCGAAAGATGCAGGGCATGCAGCGGGGTTTTCTTCAGGGCAGCAGTATCGTCCAAAAGACGCCTCCGGGGTTTGCGCCTTCTCGCGAAGGCGCGGGCTCAAATCTGAAGGCGCGGTTGCGCACTTCTCTCCTGAGCCCCCTCTGTCCCTTTGCCTGAGATTGTTATCCCTTCGGCGAGCGTTTCGAGAACGCTTCTCTCCAGAGTTCCGTCTGCCCCTTGCTGGTCCTTTTGCCTGAGAGTTTCCGGGGCGGTTGCTCCTTCGGCACCGGCAAAAAACGTACCGGCTTCTCCCAACAAGGTTGGCGCAATTATCCGGCGGGTGCAGCACTTGGCAAGACCAAATGTCGTGACCGGGCAAATTTTTGTCGCCTTATTCCCAGCAAGCGTTGATCTCAGGCAAATCTGCTTTTGCATTCCGTGCTAAAACCGGCTATCGCGGCCCTCTGTTGAAGGGGATCTCATGCGGCAGACCGGACTGAAAGCGACGCTCTTCCTGCGCATGCTTTGCGCATTGAGCTTGGCTTTGCTCGGCCTTGCCCATCAGGCGCCGGAGGCTGTCGCCGCCGAAGGCTACGATGCGGCAGCCTATGTGCTGCCCGACGGCACCTTTGCCTCGCTCTGCGTCACCGTAAAGGATGCCGACGGCAAGACCATCGCCTTCAAGCCTAATTGCGAAGCCTGCCGGTTGTCGGCCTCCACCATCCTGCCGACGCCGGATGCTGACTCCTGGCTCGAGCGCGAACTCGCTTCGCTGATCAACGCGCCGATCGAAACATCAGCCGTTTCAGGCGCAAGTGCCGTCTGGCGGCCGAATTCGCGCGCGCCTCCCATTCTCGTCTGATCTTCCTCCACCGCCTATGATTCAGCATGCCGGTCCGCCCGAGAAAGTACCGCGGCCGGCAAGGAGATATCCGATGAAGACCATCAAGACATTTGGCAAAACGCTAGGGCTTGCCGCCCTTCTAGCCGCAACCGCCTTTGCCGGCGCCGAGGCCCATGTGACCTTCCTCGGCAGAGAGGCGACGCAGGACAGCACCATTCTCGCTACGCTGCAGGTGCCGCATGGCTGCGACGGCAAGGCGACCACGGAAGTGCGGGTCAAGCTGCCGGAAGGCTTCGTTTTCGCCAAGCCGCAGCCGAAGGCCGGCTGGGAGCTGGAGGTGATCAAGGGCGACTATCAGAAGACCTACGACAATCACGGCGACAAGGTGAAGACGGGCTCGATCGAAGTGCGCTGGAAGAACGGCAATCTCTCCGACGATTTCTACGACACCTTCGTCATCCAGGGTAAGGTATCGGGCGTCGAAGCCGGCACCTCGCTCGCCTTTCCGGTGACGCAGATGTGCGGCGACACGGTCGAGGCCTGGGATCAGGTGGCCAAGGAAGGCGGTGACGCGCATGGGATGAAAAGCCCGGCGCCGCTGTTGAAGGTCGTTGCCGGTGAGGATCATGGTCACGATCATGCCGATATGGCCGGCATGGACATGTCCGCTATGGCGGGCGCTGCCGGACCGGCTGGCGACACGGTCAAGGCCGGCGATCTCGAAATCTCCGGCGGGTTCGCCAAGGCAATGCTGCCCGGCCAGCCGGTCGGCGGCGGCTTTTTCACGGTGAAGAATAACGGCCAGACGGACGATCGCCTGGTGTCCGTCAGCTCGCCCGCAGCTGGTGAGGTTCAGATCCACGAGATGGTGACGAAGGACAATGTTATGCGGATGCGCCAGCTGAAGGACGGTATCGCCATCGGTGCCGGCGAGACGGTCAAGCTCCAGCCCGGCAACCTGCACCTGATGTTCCAGAAAGTGAAGACGCTGTTCAAGCAGGGCGATACGGTGCCGGTGACGCTGACCTTCGAAAAGGCCGGCAAGGTCGATCTGGTCCTGCGGGTGCTGTCCGCCCAAGGCAAATGAAGTAGACTGATTAAACAGAAAAGCCTGCGACTGTAACCGCAGTCGCAGGCTTTCGTTTGGAAGGTGATGGGCCTCAGAAGTCTTCGTAGGATCGCAGCGCCTGCTTCAGGCCGGCCTGCGGCTGGCGGTTGCCTTTGGCCATCAGGTCGAGGGCCACTTCGGTCGACTGGATGATGCTGGAGGGCTCGTCTATTTCCTGAGTGCCTTCGGCCTTCAACTGCCGGTCGGCAACGCGGCGCGCATCGCGGGCGGCGGTGCTCGTCGCGACACGCTGCGGGATTCGGAGCGAGTCGAAGGCAATGGCGGCGGTGCTCGCCGATATGGACAGGAGCTGGGTCATGTCGTCAGCGTATCGGTACGACCTTGGCGCCATTATAAAAAAATTATCGGCATTTTACCGGATGGTAAGAATTCATTCATTCCCGATTGGAATCGCTGCAGAGTTGCGATAAATCCGGCTGATGATCCAGGCTCTTCTCGTCGCCGTCGGCGGCGCCATCGGTTCTCTTCTCAGATATTATGTCGGCCAATGGGCGCTGAGACTCATGGGTCCGGCATTTCCCTGGGGCACGCTCGCCGTCAATGTCGTCGGCTGTTTTGTCATCGGCGTCTTCGCCGAGATGATTGCGCGGAAGTTCAATGCTTCGGTGGAGCTGCGCCTCCTGCTGATCACCGGCTTCCTCGGCGGCTTCACAACCTTCTCGGCCTTCTCGCTGGATGCAATCTCGCTGTTCGAGCGCGGCGAGGCCGTCGCCGGCGGTATTTACATCGCTGCGAGCGTCGGGCTTTCGATGGCGGCCGTCATCGCCGGGCTCGCCGTCATGCGCGCTTTGGCCTGATTTCTTTTCCGGTTTCCGTTTTGCATGAAAATGCTCTAAAGGCTGCGGCAAGAACGCCGGCTTGGCCTGCGCTGCAATTTCCGAAAGATTTTTTATGGCTGGCATAGAACATATCAAGGTTGAACCCGACGAAGCCGGCATGCGGCTCGATCGCTGGTTCAAGGTGCACTTTCCCGGGCTCGGCTTCGGTCCGCTGCAGAAGCTCTTACGCTCCGGCCAGGTGCGCGTTGACGGTGGGCGTGTCAAATCGGATGCGCGCGTGCAGCCCGGCCAGACGGTGCGCGTGCCGCCGATGGATGTCGATGCGAAGCTGAAATCCGGACCGATCGCCGGCAAGGATCTCAAACATTCGACGGATTTCCAACTCTTGTCGCGCATGGTGCTGCACGAGGACGAAAAGGTAATCGTACTCAACAAGCCCCCTGGTCTTGCGGTGCAGGGCGGCTCGGGTGTGGCCAGGCATATCGACCAGATGCTCGAAGCCTGGACCAGCCCGAAGGGCGAGAAGCCGCGGCTTGTTCACCGTCTCGACCGCGACACATCGGGTGTTCTCGTTATCGCCCGCACGCGCGGCGCGGCGCAGAAGCTGACGGCCGCCTTCCGCGAGCGCGACACCAAAAAGACCTACTGGGCGCTGGTCAAGGGCGTGCCGCGCAAGCACGAGGACAAGATTTCGACCTGGCTCGTCAAGGAGCCGACCGTCGACGGCGACCGCATGCGCATCGCCAAGCACGGCGAGGACGGCGCCGACCATGCGATTTCCTTCTACCGGGTGCTGGAGACGGCGGCACAGAACCTCGCATGGCTGGAGATGGAGCCCTATACCGGCCGTACCCACCAGTTGCGCGTCCACGCCCTGCATATCGGCCATCCGATCATCGGCGATCCAAAATATTTCGACGACGATCCGAATTGGGATTTTCCAGGCGGCGTTCAGAAGAAGCTGCATCTGCACGCCCGTCACATCGACATCCCGCACCCCTCCGGCGGCCGACTGCGCGTCAGCGCGCCGCTGCCGGCGCATATGGTGCAGACCTGGAACCTTCTCGGTCTCGACCTTGCCGGCGCTGAAAGGGACAGCGAATGAAACTTGCCCTTTTCGATTGCGACGGCACGCTGGTCGACAGTGCTGCGCTGATCCACGAAACCATGCGCAGGACCTTCGACAAGTTCGGCAGGCCGGAACCGCGGTTTGAAGACACCAAGGCCATTATCGGCCTGTCCCTCGATATCGCGATCGCCCGCATGCAGGGCAGGCCGCATGTCGAGCAGCAAGACATCGACATGACGGCGCATTACAAATCGCTGTTCTCGATCGTGCGTCAGGATCTCGATTACAAGGAACCGCTGTTTCCCGGCATCCGCGAAATGATCGATGCACTGACTGGCCGAGAAGACCTGCTGATCGGCGCGGTGACGGGCAAATCCAGGCGCGGGCTCAAGCTGGTGATGGAGACGCATGGTTTCGACAAGCATTTCATCGTCGCGCGCACCGCCGACGATTGCCCCTCCAAGCCGCATCCGGCCATGGTGACCGAATGCTGCGATGAAACCGGCATGAATGCTGTCGACACCATTGTCATCGGCGATGCGGTTTACGATATGCAGATGGCCAAGGCTGCCGGCGCCAAGGCGATCGGCGTTGCCTGGGGCTATGCCAGCGTGGATGAGCTGATCGCCAACGGCGCTGATGCGATCGCCTACCATCCGAACGAGATATTGCGTCATTTTTCCTGAGGTGAGCCCATGCGCGATCTGCTGAACGACCTTTCCGAAGGCCTGAGCCATCCCGATCCCATCCGCCGCGCGCAGATCCAGATGAAGAAGCCGCTGCCGAAGCGTTTCTATACCGATGTCTCCATAGCCGAGCACGAGGGTGGTTTTGCGATCACGCTCGACGGCAAGATGGTGCGCACGCCGGCGCGCCAAGTTCTCGCCGTGCCGACTGAGGCGCTCGCGCGGCTTGTCGCCGCCGAATGGCAGGCGCAGGGCGAAGAGATCAATCCCGTGAGCATGCCGGTGACCCGGCTCGTCAACACCGCACTCGACGGCGTTGCCGCCAACGCGCAGGCGATCTTCGAGGATATATTGCGTTTTTCATCCAGCGACCTCATCTGCTACCGCGCCGAGGAGCCGGAACTGCTGGTCGAGCGCCAGGCTGAACGCTGGGATCCCGTGATCGACTGGGCGGCGACCGATCTCGGCGCCCGCTTCATCCTCGTCGAAGGAGTGATGCCGCATGAACAGCCGCGCGAGGCGATTGCCGCCTTCGCCGTCACGCTCGCGAGATATGATAGCCCGATGGCGCTTGCCGCCCTCCACACAGTCACCACGCTGACCGGCTCGGCGATCCTGGCGCTCGCCTTCGCCGAGGGCCGGGTGACGGTGGAGGAGGCCTGGTCGCTTGCCCATCTCGACGAGGATTGGACGATCGAGCATTGGGGCAGCGACGAGGAAGCCGAGGAGCGGCGGGCCAAGCGCTTTGCTGAGTTCAAAGCCGCAGCGGATGTTTTTTTCGCCCTAAGCGCCTGAAACATATTGCCTTCCAATGCATTATGACGAAGTCTGCGACTCCAACGGGGTGGTGCGGGATTTTGCAATGAATTGGCTGAGGTCGTGTTTTTGCCGGGCGACACTCGTCTGTGTCGCGCTCACGGCCTGCGGCAGCCTCTCGGCCACCAAGCCGGCGGCGCCGGTCTATGATGTGCGCAGCGCCGTCGTTCTCTCCGGCCCGAACATGCCGGCCGAGCTGCTTTCCGGCATCAACGATCGCGTCAACGCGGCAATCAACGCCACAGTGCGCGACACCGTGCTGCCGCGGGTGGTGCTGACGATCCGCGTGGTTTCCATCCAGAAGGGCCTCGGCTTCCAGAAAGACCGCAACGTCGCCAAGATCAGCATCGACGCAGCCTCGGTCGAGGACGGCTCGGTCATCGCCGTCAGCGCCCTCGACGTCACCAGCATCGCTGCCGATCCCAAGCTCGCCGATGAGATCCTGGCCGAGGACGTCGCGGCAAGGATACGCTCGGTTTTCTCACTGAGCGGGCGCGGCGCTAAATAATTGGAGCATGATGTTGTCCGAAAACCGCTCACACTTTTCGGCATCATGCTCTAACGCATAATCATCGCCGGATTGCCACCGGCAGCGGCGAGGGAGATCACATGAAGGAAATTCTCGAAGAACTGGAACGGCGCCGCGACGTCGCCCGCCTCGGCGGCGGCGAGGCGCGCATCGCCGCCCAGCACAAGCGCGGCAAGCTGACGGCGCGCGAGCGCATCGATCTCTTCCTTGACGAAGGCTCGTTCGAGGAGTTCGACATGTTCGTCGAACACCGCTCCACCGATTTCGGCATGGACAAGAGCCGGATTGCCGGCGACGGCGTCGTCACCGGCTGGGGCACGGTCAATGGCCGCACGGTGTTCGTCTTCGCCAAGGACTTCACCGTCTTCGGCGGCTCGCTGTCGGAAGCGCATGCCGAGAAGATCATGAAGGTGCAGGACATGGCGCTGAAGAACCGCGCGCCGATCGTCGGTATCTACGATGCGGGCGGCGCTCGTATCCAGGAGGGCGTGGCTGCTCTCGGCGGTTATGCCGAGGTATTCCAGCGCAATGTGCTCGCCTCCGGCGTCATTCCGCAGATCTCGGTGATCATGGGCCCCTGCGCCGGCGGCGACGTCTATTCGCCTGCTATGACCGATTTCATCTTCATGGTTCGTGATACTTCCTACATGTTCGTCACTGGGCCGGACGTGGTGAAAACCGTCACCAACGAGACGGTGACGGCAGAAGAACTCGGCGGCGCCGTGGTGCATACGGTGCGCTCGTCGATTGCCGACGGCGCCTACGAGAATGATGTCGAAACGCTGCTGCAGGTGCGCCGGCTGATCGATTTCCTGCCGCTTTCGAACACGGCGCCGTTACCGGAGATCGAATGTTACCAGTCGGTGACAGATGTCGATGCCTCGCTCGATACGCTGGTGCCGGCGAGTTCCAACAAACCTTACGACATCAAGGAACTGATCCGGAAGGTGGCGGACGAGGGGGATTTCTTCGAAATCCAGGCGAGCTTTGCCAAAAACATCGTCTGCGGCTTCGGCCGCGTCGAGGGCTCGACCGTCGGTTTTGTCGCCAACCAGCCGATGGTGCTGGCCGGCGTTCTCGACAGCGACGCCTCGCGCAAGGCGGCCCGCTTCGTGCGCTTCTGCGACTGCTTCAATATTCCCATCGTCACCTTCGTCGACGTGCCGGGTTTCCTGCCGGGTACGGCGCAGGAATATGGCGGCCTCATCAAGCACGGCGCCAAGCTGCTCTTCGCCTATGCCGAGGCGACGGTGCCGAAGCTTACCGTCATCACCCGCAAGGCCTTCGGCGGCGCCTATGACGTGATGGCGTCGAAGCATCTGCGCGGCGACCTCAACTATGCCTGGCCGACGGCGCAGATCGCCGTGATGGGCGCCAAGGGCGCCGTCGAGATCATCTTCCGCAAGGATATTGCCGATCCGGAGAAGATCGCCGCGCACACGAAAATGTACGAGGACCGGTTCCTCTCGCCCTTCGTCGCCGCCGAGCGCGGTTATGTCGACGAGGTGATCATGCCGCATTCGACCCGGCGGCGGCTGGCGCGCGGTTTGAAGATGCTGCGCAACAAGGATCTCGCCAATCCTTGGAAGAAGCATGACAACATTCCCCTCTGACCATTGGGCGGGCGAATAAGACCGTCCGTTCAGTAGGTTACCTCCTGTCGAAAAAGTGAACGGATGTCAGCAATCCGTGTGTTCAATCCTCGTCGAGGACAGGCTAACGCTCGGCTGTATCTTTTTAAAGAGGGGTTTAAATGTCGACTTTCGACCGTCTTTCCGCCTATCAGCCCTATGGACTGGCTGCTCTCAGGATCATCACCGCGCTGCTGTTCATCGAACACGGCACGATGAAGCTTTTCGCTTTCCCGGTTGCGCAGATGGAGGGCTCGCTGCCGCCGCTGATGCTGTTCGCCGCCCTGCTCGAGCTGATCGGCGGCATCCTCATTCTCGTCGGCCTGCTGACGCGCCCGGTTGCCTTCCTGCTGGCCGGTGAAATGGCAATCGCCTATTTCATGGCGCATGCCCCGAGCAGCTTCTTCCCGGCCGTCAATCAGGGCGACGCCGCGATCCTGTTCTGCTTCGTTTTCCTCTACCTGGTCTTCTCCGGTCCCGGCGCTTTTGCCGTCGATAACCGCAAGACAGTCTGAACGATAAACCGAGGGGCGTCGGCGGCGCCCCTCGATCTCATGTCAGGCGGTAAGCTTGAGGCCGGCGATGCCGGCGACGATCAGCGTGATGCAGGCAAGGCGGGAGACACTTGCCTCATCGCCAAGCAGCCAGATGCCGAGAAACACGGTGCCGACCGTGCCGATGCCGGTCCAGACCGCATAGGCAGTGCCGATCGGCAGATGCTTCACCGCCAGGCCGAGCAGCACGATGCTGATCACCATCGATATGACGGTGAGCGCCGTCGGCATCGGCCGTGTGAAACCCTCGGTATATTTAAGGCCGATCGCCCAGCCACATTCGAAAAGACCGGCGAGAAAAAGCAGAAACCAGGCCATGCGACTCTCCTTGTTCAAGAGCGAGGCCGTCCCCGCGACAGTTGCGTCCTGAGGAAGGACGCCGCAGTCGTCTGCGATAGGGCTTAAATGCGCGAGGGAACTGATATCTTCAAGGTAGGAATGGGCATGGCTGCCATGCCACCCGTTTCTTGCCGTTTTTGCAGGCGGAGCATCACGGCTGCCCACCGGCCTCGGCTGAAAGGCTTTTGGCGCGGCGGCAGAGGCGATCGAAGGTTTCGAGGAAGCGTGAGCGGTCCCTCGGGCTAAAGGCGGCGTTGTAGCCCTTGCTCTCGCCGGTTTCGCGCAAGTGCGCGCCGAGATCGCGCATGGCGCTCGCCATGCCGATATTGGTCTCGTCGAAGACGCGCCCTGTGGGGCCGCTGACGAAAGCGCCGGTCGCGACACAGCGCACGGCAAGCGGCACATCGGCGGTAACGACGACATCGCCCGCGCCGGCGCGTTCGGCGATCCAGTTGTCGGCGGCGTCGAAGGCGTTGGAGACGATGACGTTGTGGATCATCGGATCGCGCGAGGGGCGCAGGCCGGAATTGGCAACGAAGGTAACTTCGAGGCCGTGCCGTTCGGCCACCTTCAGGACTTCCGGCTTCACCGGGCAGGCATCGGCGTCGACATAGATCATGGCAATATCCTCATGCCGGTTGCGTGGCCTGCTGGCGGACCATATCGATATGGGGAATGCCGTCTTCCAGATATTCCTGTGACACCGCGATGAAACCGAAAGATTGGTAGAACCGGCGCAAATGGGCCTGTGCCGACAAGGCAATGGGATTTTCCGGATAAAGCCGTTCGCAAGCGGCAATCGCCTCGCTCATCAGTACATCGCCCAGCCGCTTGCCGCGATGATCAGGTGAGACGACGACGCGGCCGATCTTCGACGGATCCTGTGGCTCATACGGTTTCAGGATTCGGGCCGCGCCCAGGAGTTCGGCACCTTCCAGCAGCCGCAGATGCAAGGCATCGATATCCTTGCCGTCAAGTTCCGGGTAGGGGCAGTTCTGCTCGACGACGAAGACATCGACGCGCATTCTCAAGAGGTCGTAGAGCTCCCGCGTGGAAAGTTCATCGAGACTCCTGAGGTCTACCCTATAGGTGGCAGCAGCCCCCGTCGCCTTGACCTCCACCAGCACTTCGCCGGCCCCCGCCTCCTCCAGCTGCACGGTCGTCACTTCGAGCGGTTTTCCTGCCTGAACGGCAACGGCGTCGCGAACGTCCATTTGATATCTCCCTGCTGATTTTGTCGGTATCCGGCTGCTTGTCGGCCTGAGCTTGGCATGCTCGGCAAGCCGGGCTGACGTGAAGCCGGCCAGTTGGCTTGTCTCTCAGGCGAATTCCATGATCACGGCATCGACCGCCAGGCTTTCGCCGGCTGCGGCATTGATCTTCGAGACGACGAGATCGCGGTCGGCGCGCAGCACGTTTTCCATCTTCATCGCTTCAACGATCGCAAGCGTCTCACCGGCCTTGACCTCCTGGCCCTCGGCCACCGCGATGGCGACGACGAGGCCGGGCATCGGGCAGAGCAGGAGCTTGGAAGTATCGGGCGGCAGTTTCACCGGCATCAGCCTGTCGAGTTCGGCATGACGCGGCGAAAAGACCTTGGTCGTCACCGAAAGCCCCTGCCAGTCGATACGCAAGCCATTCAGAACGGGGCGAATCTGCGCGGTGATGTCGCGACCGCCGACCTTGCCGTTCCAGACAGGGTCGCCCGGTCTCCAATCGGTGACAACATTCTGGCTCCCGCCCTCGATCGCCCCATCGATCGCGATATCCATATCGAAGGGGATGGTGACGAGGCCGTCGAGCAATCTTGCTGCGACGTGGTTGTCGCCGATCTTGACCACCCAATCCTCGCGCAGCACGCCCGCTGCGGCGCGCAGGCGATCGGCGAAACGTTCGCGGCGGTTCGTCTCGATCAGCGAGGCGGAAAGCGCGATGCCGGCAAGCACGGCTTCTTGCGCCCGGTCCGGTTTCATCGGCGCGAAACCATCGGGATATTCCTCGGCGATGAAGCCTGTGGAAAGCCGGCCCTCGCGCCAGCGCGGATGTTTCATCAGCGCCGACAGAAAAGGAACATTGTGCTCGATGCCGTCGACGACGAAGCCGTCGAGCGCCTGACCCATGGCCTCGATCGCTTCCAGCCGCGTCGGCGCCCAGGTGCAGAGCTTGGCGATCATCGGATCGTAATACATCGAAATCTCCGCACCCTCGAAGACACCGGTATCGTTGCGGACGACGACATTGCCGGTCCGTCCTTCCGCCGGCGGCCGGTACCGCGTCAGGCGGCCGATCGAGGGCAGGAAGTTGCGATAGGGATCCTCGGCATAGAGCCGGCTCTCGACCGCCCAGCCGTCAAGCCTGATATCCTCTTGGGCAAAGGGAAGTGGCTCTCCGGCTGCGACACGGATCATCTGCTCGACGAGGTCGATACCGGTGATGAGTTCGGTCACGGGATGCTCGACCTGCAGGCGGGTGTTCATTTCGAGGAAATAGAATTTGCGGTCCCGGTCGACGATGAATTCGACGGTGCCGGCGCTCTGGTAATCGACGGCTCTCGCCAGCGCCACCGATTGTTCGCCCATCGCCTTGCGGGTCGCTTCATCGAGGAAGGGCGAGGGCGCCTCTTCCGCCACCTTCTGGTTCCGCCGCTGGATCGAGCATTCGCGCTCGCCGAGATAGACGACGTTGCCATGCGCATCTGCCAGGACCTGGATTTCGATATGGCGCGGCTCGACGACGAACTTTTCGATGAAGACGCGGTCGTCGCCGAACGAGCTTTTCGCCTCCGAGCGGGCGCGCTCGAAGCCGTCGCGCACTTCCGCCTCGTTCCAGGCAATGCGCATGCCCTTGCCGCCGCCGCCGGCCGAGGCCTTGATCATGACGGGATAACCGATCCCGCCCGATATCACTTCCGCATGGGCGGCATCCTCGATGATGCCGAGGTGGCCGGGCACGGTGGAGACACCGGCGGCATTGGCGAACTTCTTCGATTCGATCTTGTCGCCCATCGCCATGATGGCCTTCGGCTTCGGGCCGATGAAGACGATGCCCTGCTTTTCCAGCTCCGCGCAGAAAGAGGCGCGCTCGGACAGGAAGCCGTAACCGGGGTGCACCGCCTCGGCGCCGGTTGCCTTGCAGGCGGCAATGATCTTTTCGGCGACGAGATAACTCTCGGACGCCGCGGCCGGGCCGATATGCACGGCCTCGTCGGCCATCTCGACATGCAGCGCGTCCCGATCCGCATCCGAATAGACCGCGACGGTCAAAATGCCCATGCGGCGCGCAGTCTTGATCACGCGGCAGGCGATTTCGCCGCGATTCGCGATCAGGATTTTCTTGAACATCGAGACTCCACCCAGAAATGCATTCCGGAGTTTTACGCACAAAACACCGGAACGCACAATCAGGCTTGCGGAGCGTCAGGCGACGGCAGCTTCCGAAACGGTTTCCTCGTCGACGATGCGCAGCCAGCGGCTGCGCCGCGGCTCGGCATAGTCGCGCAGCTCGACGGCAGCCATAATCGCCGCCCAGTGAGGATGATTGGCGCCGCGCAGCGTTGCCTGCTCGATCTGCTGGAGAACGCCGTATTCGACCGACGAGACCGGGATGGTGCCGCCTTCGGCGACGCTTCTGAAGATGCGCATCGCATAGTCGATGTCCTGGCGGGTGATGCCCCGGCGATCGATGGCGCGCGACAGCTTGTAGCCACCGATATTGTCGGTGATTGCCAGGCGGAGCTGATCGAGGGCGAGCGCTCTCAACTCGACCGGGACATCGGCCGAAATCTCCATGACGTGGAGAATGAGCTCGAGCTCGAGCGCCGAGTTGACGACCCCATCGGTCGTGAACATGCGCATGATCCAGGCGACGTTGATTTCATCCAGCGAACCCTGCGGATAGGTGTAATGGACGATGAAACCGGCGAGCTGCTCCACGAAGAAAGCGTTCCAGTCGGCACATTTTTCAGGGCAGGAATTGTTAAGCGCCAACATCGCCACGACATCGTCGGATGTCCGGATACCCTCCGGAAAACTATGTTTGCGCAGCAGTACTATATCTTCGGCCGTCAGCCGATGCTTGCCGGCCACGACACAGGCCGGAAAAGCGAGACGAAATTCGCTCATGTTTTAACTCCAGGCTTCATCATGAAGCCGGAGACGATTTTACCGCCTGCGAATTGACGATCCCTCAAGAAGAGGAGTTAACCCGATATTCCCCGGGTCAGGAGGATTTTAACGATTGCGCCTGCAGCCGCTCACGCCAGATGATGAAGAGGCCTGACGCAACGATGATGAAGATGCCGATCCATTTGGAAAAGCTCGGGAAATCGTTGAAAAGCGCATAGCCGAGAACGGTCGCCGAGATGATCTCGAAGTACTGGAACGGCGCAAGCAGCGACAGCGGCGCGAGGCGGAAAGCCCGGACGACGAGCATATGCGCATATCCCGAGATCGAGCCAAGGGCGAGAAGCAGAACAAGGCCGAGGCTGGAGGAGGGCAGAGAGACGGCAAAATCGGCATTGCCGGAACTGTTGCCGAGGAAAAGGGCGGCCGCCATGAAGACCGTTCCGCCGATGCCGGCCATCGTCTGCATGGTCAGCGGCGAATCGGCCTCGCCGATGGCGCGGTTGAGGAAGAGATAGAGCGAGAACAGAAAGGCGCAGGCGACCGGCAGCAGCGCCTTCAGGCCGAAGATTTCGTAGCTCGGCTGAATGACGATCATCGCGCCGCCGAACCCGACGACGATTGCCAACCAGCGCCGCCAGCCGACCTTCTCTCCGAGAAACAGCGCCGACAGAGCGGCCAGCATGAAGGGCTCGACGAAATAGATAGCGAAGACATCGGCAAGCGGCATGTATTTGACGGCGACGAAGAAAAGCAGGCTGGCGGCACCGTGCAGCACACCGCGCAGCAGGTTCATCCATGGCCGCTTGGCCGAGAGCGCCTTCAGCCCGAAAAGGGCGAAAAGAATCGGCAGGGTGCAGGCGATCTGGAAGAAGAATCGGTAGAAGGTGACCTGACCCGGCGACATCGCCTCGAAGGTCGCCATATATTTGGCGATCGCATCCATGGTCGGCAGGATGAGCATGGCGCCGGACATGATGGCCATGCCCTGCAGGGAATTTTGATGGGACTCTGACATGGTTGCTGATTCTTGCGAGGATGACGCCATCAACCATGAGAAGGCCGGGCGTTCAAGCCGAGCAATCGCAAATGGCTTCGAGGTGAAAACGAAATCGTCGCTTAGAGAGCGTTTCCCTGAAGGGAAATGGTGCGGTCGAGAAGACTCGAACTTCCACGGGTTGCCCCACAGCGACCTCAACGCTGCGCGTCTACCAATTCCGCCACGACCGCATCGTGGTAGGTGCCGATTTGCGTCGGCGGGGCAGCATGTAGCAAAAGCATCTGGGGTGCACAAGGGCGATATGACAGTTTTTTTGAAAACCGCTCACAGCATTTGAATTGGCCCCGAAACGGGTCCATATAACTGTCCTGCCGCCCCTATTTCACAGGCATTTCGGGGAGAGCGGCAAGGAATGGCCATGCTTCGCACCGATCTCGAATTTTCCATGCTTCCCCAACTCGGCACCCGACCGGTCCGCTGGCGCTTTGCGGACGGCCTCGTTCCCTATGAGGAGGCGGTAGAGACGATGGAGCGCGAGGTGGCGGTAATCGCCGATGGCGGTGATGAGCTCGTCTGGCTCGTCGAACATCCGCCGCTCTATACCGCCGGCACCAGCGCCAATGCGAGGGACCTCGTCCAGCCGAACCGGTTTCCGGTCTTCGCGACCGGACGTGGCGGTGAATACACCTATCATGGACCCGGCCAGCGCGTCGCTTATGTCATGCTCGATCTGAAGAGGCGGCGCCAGGACGTGCGCGCCTTCGTCGCTGCCCTCGAAGATGTTGTTATCCGCACGCTCGACATGATGAATGTGCGCGGCGAGCGACGTGAAGATCGCGTCGGCGTCTGGGTGCGCCGGCCGGAAAAGCCATTGCTGGCCGATGGGACGATGGCCGAGGACAAGATCGCCGCCCTCGGCATAAGGCTGCGGAAATGGGTGACCTTTCACGGACTGTCGCTCAACGTCGACCCCGATCTCGATCATTTCGGCGGCATCGTGCCCTGCGGGATTTCGGCCTACGGCGTGACCAGCCTCGTCGATCTTGGCTTGCCCCTGATGATGGCTGATGTCGATATGCGGCTGCGCACCGCCTTCGAAGCGGTTTTCGGCGAAACGACGGGCGAAATCTGACGCTTTAGGGAACAATCGCCGGCGTAGAGATGGATTGAAAAAGAGAGGGCCGATTTCCGGCCCTTTCATTTATCGGATCCCAGCCTTTATCGGATCAATGCGTCGCGCGGCATGCTTCCGTACGGGAGGCGCCGCTGTCTGCACCCTTGGTGTGGGATCCCTTCGGGCCAATCATGCTGTGGCATGGGGGCAGGGGGTTGATACCGGCCGTTGCGGTCTTGTCGACGACAGGAGTCGCCATGGCGCTTGGGGCAAAGCCGTCGCTGTCGTTGGTATAGTCGCTGGAATAGGCCGGGGCCTTGTGGCTGCTGTAGCGGACCGGGGCCGGCTTTGACATCGGGCTCGGCGCGAAACCATCGCTGTCATTGGTGTAATCGCTCGAATAGGTCGGCTGGGCGAAGGCAGCGCCTGCAAGGCTGACGGCGAACAGGGACGCGGCAAGGGCAAATTTGATGCGCATGGGTTATCTCCTCAATCTGCTGTTGAATTCCGCAACACAAACTAACCCTCGGCACACAGGAGATCGCGCGCCAATTCAGGCAATTTCGTGATAATATGACGGCGCAGGCCGCGACCTTTTGTCCGAATGAAATCACAGTGTTGTCAACGGGATTGACGTTCTCGTGACAGAAGCCGCCTAACAGAAATTGGCAATTGGTCACGTCAATAAGACAGTTGTCGTTACAATCGTAAATTGTTAATTTTTGGTAATGTTGGGAACGATCATCAACGGAGGCGGCAGCCCTGCCGTTGATGATCTGCGCTGTGCGTAATGCGTTAGTCCTCGTTGGGGATATGCGCGTCGACACCGGTCAGCTGCAACTTGTTGCGGACATGATGGACGCCGTCGACCGAAAGCGCGCCGAGTTCGACCTTGCGGGCGATGCCGATCGTCTCCACCGATCCTTCCAGGGTAACGACATGACCGTCTGCATGAACCTCGACGCTGTCGATATCGACCTCGGGAATGTTTTCGAGATTGTCGTTCACCCGCGCTTCGAGATCGTCGCTTTCATCGCGGTCGATCGTATCGGCGCGCAGCGAATCTTTCAGGCGGTTCTCGTTGCCGTCTTCATCCGTGCCATCGATCCGGAAGCCCTTGTTGGGATCGCTGTCGAAATTGGCCGCGGTCTCGCCGTAATGACGATTATCCGGGCCGCCGGTGCCGCTGCCATCGGCATAGGGCCAGCCTTCGTCGAGATTGCGCTCTTCGAGGTCGCGATAATCTTCCTCCCGGGAAAGCTCAGGCTTCTCCCGGGAAAACTGGGTCTTGTCACCGATCCTTGCCATTGCACTCGCTCCTTGTTTCTTTGCTGGAAACGCCGGCAACGGCGAATGGTTCGGCATGGACGGCGATTTGTCAGCCGTGATTGTCAGCCCTGCATCTTCTCCCATTTCTTCACGAGACGGTCGCGCTTCAGCCGTGAGAGGCGCTGCAGCCAGAAAATGCCGTCGAGCTGGTCGACTTCGTGCTGGATGCAGATGGCGAGGAAATCTTCGGCACCGTCCTCGTGCACGGCGCCCTCGGCGTCCTGATAGCGGAATCGGATCGCCCGCGGGCGCGTCACCTCGTCGGTCGCGCCGGGCATCGAGACGCTGCCTTCGGTATGGTTCATCGTCTCCTTCGAAAACCAGGTGATATGAGGATTGACGTAAAGGCGCACGCCGTCGGCCTTGTCGAGTTCCAGCACAGTGACCCGGCTGAAGACGCCGATATGGGCGGCGGTGATGCCGACGCCGGGGGCTGCGCGCATCGTCGCCAGCAGGTCATCGGCAAGTGCTGTGAGCGAGGAATCGAAGACCGTCACCGGCGCGCAGACAGTCTTCAGGCCCGGATGCGGATAACGCAGAATCGGACGGATGGGCATGGGGCAGGCTTCCTCTGCTTGGACGGGTGAGGAAACTATCGCCGGCCGCGTGCATTGTCATCACGAAGCACGGTTTGCCGCTTTACGACACGGATGCTTTGGGCTAGCAGGGGCCAAGAATTCCGGCTGCGGGAGCCTCGCGCGGGATTCGCTTATCCGCTTGTTGACAATGTGTTTTCGGCCGACATTTGCGAATGCGGCGCGGCAGTCGTTGAAATTCGAACCAGATGCGAGGGCGGCATATGACGACGACCGATGGGGAAGACCGCATTCGCCGGCGTCCCGATGACGAGGAAGCCGATATCTACGACGAGGACGGCAATGTCCGCGGCGATTTCCTGGCGCTTGTCGGTGCTGCGATCGCCGACCGTGACACGCTGTTCCTGCGCCAGAACGTTGCCCGCCTGCATGAATCCGAAATAGGCGACCTGCTGGAATCGATCCAGCCGGATCAGCGCCTGGCGCTGGTGCGGCTGCTCGGCGACGATTTCGACATGACGGCGCTGACCGAGGTCGACGAGGCGATCCGCCGCGAAATCGTCGACCAGATGCCGAACGCGCAGATCGCTGCTGCGATCGGCGAGCTCGATTCGGACGATGCCGTCTACATTCTCGAGGACCTCGACAAGGAGGACCGGGAGGAGATCCTCGCGCAGCTGCCGTTCACCGAGCGGGTGCGGCTGCGTCGGGCGCTCGACTATCCCGAAAGCTCGGCCGGGCGCCGCATGCAGACGGAATTCGTCGCCGTGCCGCCATTCTGGACGGT
This sequence comes from Rhizobium sp. 10PS4, assembly GCF_032464805.1. NCBI lineage: Bacteria > Pseudomonadati > Pseudomonadota > Alphaproteobacteria > Hyphomicrobiales > Rhizobiaceae > Rhizobium > Rhizobium sp. 10PS4. The sequence goes on from NZ_JAWDIW010000005.1 coordinate 350,801, forward strand.
CGGCCAGACGATCGACTACATGCGCGACGAAGAGGATCTGCCCTATTCCTTCTCGCAGATCTTCGTCATCGATCCGACCTTCAAGCTGCTCGGCGCCGTCGATCTGGACCAGATCCTGCGCACCAAGCGACAGACGAAGATCGAGCAGATCATGCGTGAGACCAACCATCCGGTTCCGGCCGAGATGGACCAGGAGGAGGCTGCCCAGCTCTTCGAGCAATACGACCTTCTCTCGGCCGCCGTCGTCGACGAAAACGGCCGGTTGGTCGGCGTACTGACCATCGACGATGTCGTCGACGTCATCCACGAAGAGGCGGACGAGGACATCAAGCGCCTCGGCGGCGTCGGCGACGAAGAGCTGTCGGACAATGTGCTCTCGACGGTGCGTTCGCGCTTCCTGTGGCTTTTGATCAACCTCGGCACGGCGATGCTGTCGGCAAGCGTCATCGGGCTGTTCGACGGCTCGATCGAGAAGATGATCGCGCTTGCCGTGCTGATGCCGATCGTCGCCTCGATGGGCGGCAATGCCGGCACGCAGACGATGACGGTGACGGTGCGCGCGCTCGCGACCCGCGATCTCGACATCTACAATGCCGGCCGCATCATCCGCAGGGAGGCGGGCGTCGGCATCCTCAACGGCATCGTCTTCGCGACGATCATGGGCGCGATCGCCGGCACGTGGTTCCATGACTACCAGCTTGGCGGAGTGATTGCGGCGGCGATGGTCATCAACCTGATGGCAGCCGCTCTTGCCGGCATCCTGCTGCCGCTGCTGCTCGACAAGATGGGGGCCGATCCGGCGATCGCCTCTTCCGTCTTCGTCACGACGGTGACGGACTGTACCGGCTTCTTCGCCTTTCTTGGTATCGCCACATGGTGGTTCGGCATCTGAACCCCCAAAAATTGACTATTACGTAAAAGTCAATATTATCGTCTGTCCGACGATGGGGAACACATGCCGGTGAACAAATATTATAGCATAACGGAACTGACGCGCGAATTCGGGGTCTCGACGCGCACGCTCCGCTTCTACGAGGACGAGGGACTGATCCATCCGGAGCGGCGCGGGCGCACCCGTCTGTTCCGGCAAGCCGACCGGCGGCTGATCGGGGAAATCCTGCGCGGCCGGCGCATCGGCTTCACCATCGCGGAGATCCGCGAGATCATCCAGGTCTACAAGGAGCCGCCGGGCGAACTCGGCCAGTTGAAACTCCTGATGAAGCGCGTCGACGAGAAGCGCGACGACCTGCGCCAGAAGCGCAAGGATATCGACGACACGCTGGCGGAACTCGACTCTATCGAAGAGACTTGCCTCGGCCGCCTCGCCGAAATCGGCGTCAACACCTGAAAAGCGCCGGCGTTTATTGCGCCTCGGCGCTGCATTCGGCAGCGATCATCTGAACCCGCTCGTCGTTCTGTATATCGATCGCGCCCGCCTGCAGCGGTGTGAACAGGGCTTGCGCCTGCAATTTCCCTAGCGTGCACTGACAGAAGCTGTGGCAGAGCGCTTCACCTTGTTGCATGACGCAAGAGGCGTTGCATTGCCTTAGGTAAGTTGCGACCGAATCCGGGGCTTGCGGCGGGAGGACGAGGGAAATCCCATAGGCGATGCCGATCAATACGGGCTGGTGGATGAGATAGAAGGCAAGGCTGTGGCGGCCGAGCCTTGCCGGCCACCAGGAGCCGGTGCCGACGGCGGCAAGCCGGTGCGGCAGCTTGGTTCTGATGGCGATCGAGGCGATACTCAATCCGGCGAAGAAGGGCGTTGCCCAGGGAAACAGCGGCACGTAGTCGTTGGACCGTTCCGGCGTCACCGCAAGGCCGATCCAGGCGAGATATCTGGGATCGAAGAAGGATGAGCGAAGCAGGCCGGGTGGCCCGAAATTATCGGTGATCCAGGCGGCAAAGAGCACGAGCGTAGCGATGAGCGTGACGGCGAGCGGCAGTCTCAAAAAAACGACGCCGACGAGCGTGAGCACCGCGATGCAGTGCAGGATGCCGAAGTAGATCCACTCGTTCGGCATCGCGATGCGTGTGGCAATCGAGATCACCGCGGCTGCCGCGGCAATCATGCCGAAACGCTTCCAAAAGGAGGGCCAGCGAATCTCAGGCATGCTTGAGAGCACCAGGCTGATGCCGACGATGAAGAGAAAGGTCGTGGCGATCGCCCGGGCATAGATCTTCAGCCAGCCGGTTTCGGCCGTGCCCGGCGCGAGATAGCCCATGAACTCCATGTCCCAGCTGAAATGGTAGCTCGCCATGGCGATCAGCGCGATGCCGCGCGCCGTATCCAATAGACCGATGCGCGGCGGTTTTGCCGTTGCATCGGTTTCGCTTGCCGGCAATGTCATCAAAGTCCCTCGGACAAATCATTTCCGTCGCTCGACGGCCTATCGCGGCGAATAGCAGAAAGGTGGAGATTTGATGGCGGGCCGGTATCCATGATCGCCAGTCGCGCCTGCGAGAAAAATTGCCGGCGTGTCAGCACGACGATGACGATTGCCGTCGTCAGCATGAAGACATAGGGGTTGATGAACCAGCCGAGATAGCCGATCGACAGGAAGATTGCCCTGAGGCCCTCGTTGAAATTGCTGCCGGCGATGACGTTCATGCGGATGACGCGTTCGGCGGCCCGCTCGGCGGCGATGACGTCGCGCTCGGTGTCGCGCATCATCGGGATCGAACCGAAGAGGATGGTGCAGTAGTTGAACAACCGGTAGGACCAGCCGAATTTGAAGAAGGCATAGCCGAAAAGTGCTGCGAGGCCGCCGACCTTCATCTCGAAGACGGCATGGCCGCCATGGAAGACGAAGGGCAGGTCGGCGAAGACGGCGTCGACCTTCTCCGTCGCGCCGAGCAAAGCAAAACAACTGCCGATCGCGAAGATCGACGTCGAAGCGAAGAAGGCGGTGCCGTTCTGTAGGCCGGCCATGATCTGCGTGTCGATCATCTTCAGGTCGCGGCGCAGCGAATTGTAAATCCACTCCCGGCGCCGTTCGGTCATCGCATGGGTCAGGCTGGTGCGCCCGAAGAAGGTGCGGCCATGCAGCAGCCAGGAATAGCCCATCCAGACAAAGGCAAAGAAAGCCAGAGCGATATAATCCGCCGTCGTCATCAGTGATTCGGTCTCCGCATCAACGCGGCCACTATGCCGCAAGTCGGATTATGCCGCATGGCCGAGTTCGGCGGCTTTACGCGTGCTTTCGGCCATGCGGCAGTTCGGCATAATCGAGCCGTCGGGAAACGACAAGGCTTGGTGGATCGCCGGCCGGCATCTTCTGGAACTAACGAAAGCAATGCGGTCATCCGTCAGCTTGGGGATTCGGGGCGGGCACTCGGAATTCTCACGCCCGAGCGAAAGCCGTATCATCAATCGGCTGCAACCGGCGGACGAGCGCGCCGCGTTAACCGCTTATAAAGTCGTCATGGCCAATTCTTGAGGACTGAACCTGAACTCCGAATTCAAAAGTGACCCATGAGTCGGCCGGATTACATCCCGAGTCTTGATGGCCTGCGCGGTGTCGCTGCGCTTCTGGTCGTCGGAGCCCATATTGGCCTTATCTTTCCGGTCACAGCTCCGCATCTCGTGACGATGGGCGACGAAGCTGTCGGTTTGTTTTTTGCTCTCAGCGGCTTCCTGATGGCTCATCTTTACGGCTTACGGCCGGTCACGAAAGAAAACGTGCTGGATTTTCTTGTGAGCCGTTTTGCCCGCATCTATCCGGTTTACCTGGTGGCCGTCGTTCTCGTAGCGATGCTGTCGAGCATGCAAAATCTGGATTTTGTTCAGCCGATCGCTGGCGGCACGGATTTTGTGCGCCATGTCTTTCTTCTCGGCTCGAGTGGTGTTTTCTGGTCGATACCGCCCGAGATTCAGTTCTATCTGCTCTTTCCCGTCCTGTGGCTTTGCTTGGCCCAGCCGCACCGCTATAGCGGCATGATCGTCGGCCTCACCGTGGCCGTCGTCGTGGATGGCCTGGTTGAATTGCCAGGCCCCGGAATAGTGCTCGTCTCCAAGCTTCCTTACTTTCTTTTCGGCGCACTTGCCGGGATCATGCATTCCTACTGGAACAGATGGATTCCATCTGCCTTCACCGGAATTTCAACGCTTTTCCTTCTGGCGGTGTTTTTCACTTACCGGCATATCTTGCCCGGTTTTTCCCCCGAATTTTGGAGCCTGCAAAGTGCGGTGGCCGCAGCCGTCATTGTCGGGCTCGTCGCTCGACAGCCGCCTATCGCAACCCGTGTCCTGGCAGCTGCACCAGTACGGTTTTTCGGAAAGATCAGCTTTTCACTTTACCTTTTCCATGTCCCCATCATGTTCCTGGCGCGTCTGACTTTTGATGCCTTGATGCCAGAACCGGCACTCATCCTGGCGACGCTTTGCATTGCGGTAGCCGGGGCATGGTTCATTCACGAGACGATAGAGGTTCCAGGCCGGCGGCTGCTGGTCCTGATATGGCGGTATAATCGCTGGCGTCTGGTTTCGCGCGAAACTCCGGCCGACCAAATGGACCGCGCAATTCTCGGCCTGCAGGAGATCGAAAAGCGCCTGCTGAGCGGCGCAACGTCAACTATCACCGATCAACGACAAATCTCGACGACGCCCGAACCCCGGGATGGAGCCGACGGCACGGTCATTCAAGACGAACGCGACGAGAAGCTTCGCGCATAGCTCAGCTAAGTTCTTGGGCGAGTCCGATGAGAAGCCCTCCAGGCCCGCGGATGTAGCAGAGCCGATAGGTGTCTTGATAGTCCACGACTTCGCCGACGAGCTGCGCGCCGCGCTTGCGGAGCCTCTCAAGCGTCTCGTCGATGTCATCAAGGGCGAACATGACGCGGAGGTAGCCTAGAGCGTTCACCGGGGCATTGCGGTGATCCGCGACAGCAGGCGGCCTGAGGAAGCGGGAGAGCTCGAGCCGGCTGTGGCCATCAGGCGTGCGCATCATGGCAATCTCGACGTGCTGATCGCCCAGTCCAGTGACACGTCCAGCCCATTCTCCTTCGATCGCAGCCCGCCCTTCGAGCTCGAGGCCGAGTTCGCCAAAGAAATCAATTGCCTCTCCGAGGTCTTCAACGACGATTCCTATGTTGTCCATCCGTTTGAGCGCCATGTGTCCCATCTCCCAAGCTACAAAGGTGTCGTCTAGCATCGACGTCAGCAGGACATTGGGAGTCGGTGCAGACTGTCAAGATAGGGCTACCAGTTCTTCCTCCGCATAGGCTTCATTGGCGGACTACTTGGTTTAGCGCATGACCCCGAAAATCGGATTCGATTTTCGGGAAGGATTATGCGCACACTCAAAGTGCCTGCGCGTCCTATTGGACACGCGGTGCTCCAGTGTGCAGCCGGAATGTCGCACCGGCTCCATGCGATGTCGGTGTGCTGCACGGATTCGAAACCGACCTCGCTTAAGCTTGCATCCTCGTATTCAGAAGGCGCACCCATGTTTCTCTCGGTATTCGATGTCTTCAAGATCGGTGTCGGGCCGTCGAGCTCACACACGATGGGTCCGATGTCGGCCGCCAACCGATTTCTCGAGCTGATCCTCTCGAACGAATGGCCACGCCCGTCATCGGGCGCGCAGGTCACAGCCATCAAGGTCAGCCTGCATGGCTCGCTCGCCCATACCGGGATCGGCCACGGCACGGGCAGGGCTGTCATTCTCGGGCTTATGGGCGAGGCGCCCGACAGCGTCGATCCCGACCGGATGGACGGCATCGTCGACGCCGTGGAGCGCACCGGCCGCATCACGCCGGAGGGCCATCCCGCCTATCAGTTCCAGCCGAAGACCGACCTGATCTTCGACAAAAAACAGCCGCTGCCCGGCCATGCCAACGGCATGGTCTTTTCCGCCTATGACAAAGACGGCCGGCTTCTGGTCAAGCGCATCTATTATTCGGTCGGCGGCGGCTTCGTCGTCACCGACACTGAGCTCGAGCAGATGCGGGCGAAGAAGAACGCGCCCGGCGGCACGCGTGTGCCCTATCCCTTCTCCACCGCCAAGCAGATGCTTGAGATGGCCGAACGCTCAGGGCTGTCGATCGCCCAGATGAAGCGGGCGAACGAGGAGAGTCAGCGCAGCCAAGAGGAACTCGACCAGGGGCTTGACCGTATCTGGGAGGCGATGCGCTCCTGCATCGAGCGCGGCCTCAAGGTCGAGGGCATCATGCCCGGCGGTCTCAACGTCAAACGTCGCGCCCGCAGGATTCACGACAAGCTGGAGGAGGAGTGGCGCAGCAACCGCGTCAACCCGCTGCTCGCCAATGACTGGCTGAGCGTCTATGCGATGGCCGTCAACGAGGAGAATGCAGCCGGCGGGCGCGTCGTGACGGCGCCGACCAACGGGGCGGCCGGTGTCATTCCGGCGACGATCCGCTATTACGAGCATTTCCACGAGGATTGGGACCAGAACGGCATCCGCGATTACCTGCTGACGGCCGCCGCCATCGGCGGCATCATCAAGCACAATGCCTCGATCTCGGGCGCCGAGGTCGGCTGTCAGGGCGAAGTCGGCTCGGCGGCGGCGATGGCTGCCGCGGGGCTTGCGGCCGTCATGGGCGGCACGCCGGCGCAGATCGAAAACGCCGCCGAGATCGCGCTCGAACATCATCTCGGCATGACCTGCGATCCGATCGCCGGCCTCGTGCAGGTTCCCTGCATCGAGCGCAACGCGCTCGGCGCGGTCAAGGCCGTCACGGCGGCCTCGCTCGCCATCAAGGGCGACGGTCAGCATTTCGTGCCGCTCGATGCCTGTATCGAGACGATGCGCCAGACCGGCCACGACATGAGCGAGAAATACAAGGAAACCTCGACCGGCGGTCTTGCCGTCAACGTCGTCGAATGCTGAGTTTGTGGACATCAGGTGCTTGACGCTTGACGCTCGCTGCCAAAAGGATTTCAACGGCAGCATGGCATTGCATCTCATCAAACTCTGCGTCGGCGCCGACTCGATAGACGATCTGCGCGAATGGGTGGCGGAACGCTCGCTACGTGCCATCGCCGCCGGGCTCGAGCCGCATTCGGTGCATACGACGCGCATGGCGCCGAAGCGTATGGAGGAGCTGCTTGACGGCGGCTCGCTCTACTGGGTGATCAAGGGGCAGGTGCAGGCGAGGCAGAAGCTGCTCGACATCGAGACCTTCACCGACGGCGAGGGGATTTCACGCTGCCGCCTGATGCTCGGCCCTGAGGTCATCGAGACGGCCGTGCAGCCGAAGCGTCCCTTCCAGGGCTGGCGTTATTACACTGAGGACGACGTGCCGCGCGACCTGACAAGCCTCGGCGCCGGCATTGTCGAAATGCCCGCGGATCTTCGCCGCGAGCTTACGGACCTTGGTCTGCTCTAGCCCTTAGGGTTCAGCGCAGGCGCAACTGCACCGGCGCTCTGCCATCCGGCGAGGTCACATGGAGATGGATACGGGCTTCGGGCTGAGAATAGCGCCAGGCGCGTGCACCGTGGCACAGCAGCAGATTGATGAGATCCCGGGTCTTCGGAGACTTCGCCTTCGGACGCTGCAGGCCGATCTCGGCGAGGCGCAAAGCCGCCTCGTGTAGCGGATGCAGAGATGAGCGCCCCTTGGCCGCCATGCGGCGGTCTGAAGACATTCCCGGAACATTCTCGTTGATCGCCATTGTTTTCCTCGTACGCAATACTGATCGAGTTCAAGAACGGTGGCCGGAAACGCTAACACCGATTCCGGCCGTCACCGATGCCGCCGGCCATCTTGCAGGCAGCATCGAATAGCTCATTGGGCAGCCGCCCAGCACTTGATGCCGGCCTTCTTCAAGGCCTTGCAGGCGTTGACGGCGTGGCGCTGATCGTCAAAGCCGCCGAAGCGAGCGCGGTAGAGCTGGTCACCACCAGCGGCATAGGCGACCGCGAAGGGCTTTGCCGAGGCCAGCGCCTTGCCGCCCTTGCTCCTGGCGCTTTCCAGAAGGTCCATGGCCATCTGCCGGCTCGGCGAGACGCCGACCTGCACGACCCAGCCGGTCGGTCCATTGCTGGTTGAAGCAGCACGAGTCGGGGAGGGAGTGGTCGACGCAGTGGTGACGTTATCGACCGACGTATCGCCCTGTTCCGACGGCATAGACGCGGGCGTCGGCTTTGGTGCGGCGACCGCTGCCTGCTGCTTGAAGGTCATGGTCTTGACCTTGGTCGGCGCCGGCATCGGCTGTGCTACCAGTGGATTGTCGGATTTCGGCGCAGCGGTCTCGGCATAGGCGACCTCGGTCTCGGCGACCTGATAGCGCGCATCCGGCAGCGGGCCTTTGTGCGGCAGGCTGAGATCGGCAGCGGCTGCCGAAACCGGCTGCGCTGCGGTGATGGTCTTCGCCATTTGCTGAGCCTTCTTGGGCTGGACCGGAGCGGGTGTCTCGATCATCGTCGGGGCAGGGGCCGCCTGGGCGATCAGCGCCGACGATCCGCCACGGTTCGATGCCTTCGGCAGATAGGTGGCGATCAGATTGCGCATCTGGGCATCGCGGGCGGGCGTCGAGGCGCCACCCATCACGACGCCGACAATCGATTTGCCATCGACCTGCACCGAGCTTACCAGGTTGAAACCGGCAGCGCGGGTGTAACCGGTCTTGATGCCGTCGACGCCGCGCACTGAACCGACGAGGCGGTTGTGGCTGCGGATCGTGCGGCTGCCGAACTTGAAGGCGCGCGTGGAGAAATAGCCGTAATATTGCGGGAAATGCTGGCGAAGGGCGATACCGAGGCGGGCCTGGTCGCGCGCCGTCGTCATCTGCGCCGTATTCGGCAGGCCGTTGGCGTTGCGATAGGTGGTGCGCGTCATGCCGAGCGCATGCGCCTTGGCGGTCATCAACTGGGCGAAGCGATCCTCGCTGCCGCCGCCCAGCATTTCGCCGAGCGCGGTTGCGGCATCATTGGCCGACAGGGTAACGAGACCGAGAATGCCCTGCTCGACGGTGATCGTGCCGCCGGCGCGCACGCCGAGCTTGGTCGGCGCCTGGGCTGACGCATAGGCGGAGAAGGGAACCGGCGTATCGAGGCGGATGCGACCCTGCTCCAATGCCTCGAAGGTCATGTAGAGGGTCATCATCTTGGTCAGGGAGGCGGGGTATTGCAGCCGGTCGGCGTTCTCACTGTAGAGAACGTTGCCGGTCTTGGCGTCGACGACGATGCCTGCATATTTCGGATTTGCCGCTTCCGCTTCGGCATTCACCGAATCGACCATGACGATCGTGACGGCCACCGAAAGGATCGCCAGCAGCCTTGCGAAAAAACTGCCGAATCGGGACGATGATACGGAGGAGACTGACCTTGACACTATTCCACTCTTCGCTTGCATTTCAGATATTTGGCACTTCAGATTTCGGCAGGAACCGCACACCTCCCGCCGCACAGCTCGTCTTCTAAAATTACCGGTTGGGCGTTACCAATCCGTTTATGATGAATCGTTTATTTCGCTGTCCGGAGAGCATTTTAGGGACTTGTCGCAGAACGGTTCACAAGACGCGCGTCTACAAAGGTGCGGATAGCGGCATCAATATGTTCCCAGTCGTCGAGATGGCTGCTTGAGAAGCGGTAGAGAACGCTGAGATCCCGACCGACTTTGATATCGCGCTGACAATCTCCGCCCGCTGCCTTATCCGGGGCTGACGGCAAGATGCAGCGCACGACGTAATCCGGCCCGCCCTTGACGGGCGCCGTCAGCAGCACCTCGTCGCCGTAACCCGCATCGGCGCGAAGACGGTGCAGCGTCAGCCCGTCGCGGAAGGGCTCGGCCGGTCCTTCGAGCAGATGCGAATAGATCGGCTCCAGCCGCCCGGACATGTCGCGCGACATGGTGCTCTGGGTGATCTGCAGAAAGATCAACCCGGAGAATTGGGCGATATCGTCGAATCGAAGGTGGTTTTCCTTGCCGTAACCCTGCATTTCCGGCCAGGCGAGGTAAAGATCGATGCGCTCGGCGGCGCCTTCATGCCTTTGACTCGGGAAACGGATGGTATTCTCGGGGAATTTTACGGTGTCGCGGCCGATGGCCAACTGGATTTCAACCGTGCTGTCGGTGTTGCCGGCAAGCGAGATATGCCGGCCGAACCAGCGGCCGCCGATGCTGATGGCTATGGTCAGGACCGCCAGGACAGCAATCACCGCCATCGTGCGGAGGAGAAACCCCATGGAAAGAAGCGGCTGCTCGTCGGGTGCGCTGTGCGCGGCGTGGCTCATGGCGGTTCTTCGCGTTTCGGTCCGCCGCAGGAAGAACATGAGCCGCCGGTGCCGATGATGATTCTCACCGTCATGATCGGACCGGCTAGGTTAACAATTCACTAACGCACTGGTGGGGAATCTTCAAAGGGGCGAGCCGTTCCCGGGACAGCGGGAACGGCTCTTGGGCACCGGTCGGGGGACGGGATGCGGGGACTGACCGGGCCGCAGGCAGCAACCGGCAATGACCGGCAGGCTGTTTACTTGACGCTACCGACCGCGACGGCGCGGCCATCCTGAAGCTTGGACCAGCGAGCCGGATCGTCGGCGGACTGGCGCTTCAGATAGGTGTATTCGGTGTCCGACCACAGCAGCACCTTGTTGCGCATGTTGTCGAGGATGAAGTCGCCATGATCGGTACGAACAGTCAGCACGGCATGGCCTTCGCCATTCGGCTGCAGCACGACGGTGATCAGCGTGTCGGAGGGCGAGAAGCCGTCATCGATCAGCATCTTGCGCTTCAGCAGGGCGTAATCCTCGCAGTCGCCGACGGTGCGCGGATAGGCCCAGCGCTCCTCGACACCGTAGATCTGCTCATCCGTCATCGGCTGGATCGACGAATTGACGGCGTAATTGACCTTGAGAATTTCCTTCCAGCGATCCTCGGTGAGGATGGTCGGTCCGGCATCGCCGCCGACCTCGACACATTCGGTCGGGTTGGCCTTGCAGAATTCGTAGTGTCCGATAGGCGGGCTGGCATTGCCTGCCAGGGCCATGCTGGCGGGCATCGCCTGTCCCGAACCCGCCATTGCCATCATGATCGCACCGGCCAGAAGGCCGCCTTTCAGGATATTCGCAGTTGTCATTGCCGTCTCCCCGTAAGTTGAGGTGACAATGGCACAGACGTTTTTATCCCACGCAAAATTACGTAATAGAATTAAAGGCTTAGTTGATTCAAATGCCGATAAAACTTGACTAAAAACAGATTCGAATGCGCATAAAATTCGATGCGGATTTGTCGCGAATTCGTTTAAAATTTTAATGCATGCGACAAGGCTTTCGCCCGAGAAAACGCTGCGTTGCCGTCCTGATGTTAAGGATTTTCGTTGAGCCGGGTAAATTCCGCCGGCCGATAAGCGGTCTGCGGTGGCGCGCCGCCGGCCGACGATGCCGCCGGAAACGACCGATTCGGCCGACCCAAAAGCAGAATATCGTTCAAATCGCCGGTGTGGGCAGGAAAATTATTTTTGAGGAAAATCGCGAAATCGATCCGTGGCAGTCACAATCGCCGCGCTCATATCCGGATTTGCGGTGGAATGGGCAGCATGCGGAAGGATGCTGAGTTCGCTTTGCGGCCAGGCGCGGGCGAGTTCCCAGGCCGTGACAAGCGGCGCCTCGACGTCGAACCTTCCCTGCAGCAGGATACCGGGAATGCCGCTGAGCCGCGCGGTGTTCTTCAGAAGCTGGCCGTCCTCCAGCCAGGCACTGTGGGTGAAGTAGTGGGTGATGATGCGGCCGCGCGTCAGCAAATAGGCCGGATCGGCCCAACGGCGCGGCCGGCCTTGAGGATCGGCGAGCAGGATCGAGGCCGCCTCCCAATCATGCCAGTCGCGCGCCGCCTTGAGGCGCGTTTCCGGGTCCGGATCGTTGAGGAGACGATGATAGGCGGCGACCATGTCCTCGTCTCGTCCCTGGCTGCCTGGAGGAATCGCCTGGCGGAATCGATGCCACTCTTCCGGAAAGAGCGGTGCCATGCCGCGATAGAGCCAGTCGATTTCGGAACGCCGGGTGGTGGTCACGCCTGACAGGACGATCGCCGCGACGCGCTCCGGATGGGTTTCGGCATAGGCGAGCGCCAGTGTCGAACCCCAGGAATTGCCGAAAAGCAGCCAGGTATCGATGCCGAGACAGGCCCGCAGCCGCTCGATATCGGCAACGAGATGCCAAGTGGTGTTGAGGGAGAGATCGGTTTCGGGATCGGCAGCGCTCGGCAGGCTGCGGCCGCAATTGCGCTGATCGAACAGAATGATTCGGTAGGCGTCGGGATCGAAATAGCGCCGCGCCGCGGTCGAACAGCCGGAGCCAGGCCCGCCATGCAGCACCAGTGCCGGCCGGCCTGCGGGATTGCCGCAGGCCTCCCAATAGATAAGATTGCCGTCGCCCGTATCGAGCAGGCCGTGATCATAAGGTTCGATTTCGGGATAAAGAGCTGACATCGGCGCACCTGCGGACGAAGCGGACCTTATCCATCATATCGCTGACGAAGGGAAGACGGGTGCCGATCAGTGTCGCAGCTTGTTCCACTCATAATATATCTGCCGACTGGGTGGAACGACTTGCGACAGGATTTCGCGCTGGCTTTCCAAAGCCAGATTCGTTGCCGCTTGCGAAGTTCGTGCCAAGACGTGCAGGCTTTTCAACACGACCTGACCGGGCGCGCGCCGGACCTGGCAATCGCGATCTATGGAAGTCGCTCGAGAATTGCACCCAGGGAACCCTGGAAAGCAGTACAATTTTCAGCAGCTGTTAAAGGAATTCCCGCAGCGTTTCGCGGGACTGGATCGACAGGAATTCGATTGCCACACCCTCGACGAAGTGGCGCACGACGCGGCCGCGCATGTTGCCGAGGCGCACGGCCGTTCCAATCGAAGGGCGCATCTCGACGTCGACGGCAGCGCCCGACAGCGAAAGGTCCATGATGCGGCAGAAATAACGCGTGCCGTCCTCGAGCGTCAGCTCGGTCTTCGTGTCACGTGGTGTCAAACGGTCATGGCGGCGATCCTCGGGCAGGCCGAGTTCGTGCTTGTTGGCAAGCCAGGTGAGCTGGGCCGCGAGCTTCTCGCGCTTCCGGTCGGTGGCGTTGATCGACATTGTGAAGCCGCGGCCATCGATCGTCTGGACATAACCTTCGACGCGGCCGAGATGGTCGATATAGGCGACGACGCGTTCGTTGGCGCGCGGCCGGCCGAGGCAGGTCACGTACATATCGCCAGGCGACATGTCGATCACCATGCATTCGAATTCCTCGTAGTTCGCAAGCATCAGCCGGCCCTGCATATTGATGGGCACGCGCTGAAAAACGCCCTGTTCAGGGCGCGGCGCAGTTCGTTGCGTCTGAGCTGGCTGGAACGAGTGCATCAAAGGGCTTCTTCATGAAAATCGCAGAGACCGATCTTTACCCACAATCCATTAACAGAAGGTTGTTTTGCCGTGTCCCCATGTAGCGGAAAACGAGTATGCCGGATGTGCCGAAATGGGATCGTCAGCGCGCCTCCGCACTCAGCAGCTGCGACACCATGCGGCGCATGACCTGCCCGAAATGGATGCTTTTGCCAGCGACGATCCTGTTGATCGGGCGCGGTTCGGCCGGTGCTGCCTTGTCGAATTTTCCGGGCAGCAGGCGGCTGCGGTCGAGCGCCAGGAATTCGAGCGGTACGATCTCCAGCCAGCTCGCGGCCGCTGCCGGCGCGATCGCGCCAAGCAGCCGGTCGCAGGCGCCGTCCGGCGAACGCAGCGGCATCATGATAATCTCGAAGGAGGCCTGATGACCGACGGTGCTGTAGCCGGTGGCGTTGAACAGGGCCGGCATGGCATGGTCCATGACGCCCATCGCCGTGCGTTCGATGTCCGCGACCTGACCATTTGCCCAGAGAGAGGAAAAACGTTCGCCGCGCAGGTCACGCCCAAAGAGATCACAGATGCGGGTGCCGGCGAGCCGGAAACCGATTTCTCCGCCCTCGCGCCTCTCCAGAATGAACAGACTCTGGAGAAGATGGGGGACGGCGGAGGGTTCGACCTGTGATTTCAGCGGCGCATCGGCAGCGCCGCGGATACGGTTCCAGTAGTCAAAAATCTCGATGGTCGTTTGCACACGCATTTCACACCAACCTGTCCCATTCCGGAGCATTTTCGGGCAGTCATTGCCCTTACAGGCTCTACCTTGCGGATTTCATGCCAGATCGCGGCCGTTAAGGTTAAGAGATGGTTTCGGTTGAGATGCGGTGCCCGTCGTGACACTGTCCTGCCATCGCTTCGACTTTCGAAGTTCAGCACAACCTGCCCGGGCCGAGGTCTTTTCCTGGAGCTCCCGGTACGCCGTCCGGCACTTCGGACGGCTTTTTTTTTGACAGTCGCTCCTGTATGGCTGTGGCCTCAACGAGGCAAAACACAGATGAATGAGCAGACGGCCGAGCCGCACAAGGCGCCCGAACCTCCCGAGGTCCAGCCGCCGGCACGACCGCGTGAACCGGTCTTCAACCTTCCGCCAGCGTTGTTCTTCAGCCTTTGCCTGATTGGTATCATCTATGCGGTGCAGGAGCTCCTGCTGTCCGACGATGCGCTGAACTGGCTGTTCTTCACCTTCGGCTTCGTTCCCGCCCGCTACGTGATTCCGCTGTCGCAGCAGGGGCTGGAGCTGTTCTGGACGCCCGTTACCTATTCGCTGCTGCACGGCAGCTTCCAGCATATCGTCTTCAACGCGTTCTGGCTGATGGCCTTCGGCGCGCCGGTCGTGCGCCGCATCGGGACGCTGCGTTTCGTGCTCTTCTGGTTTTTTTCCGCTGTCGCGTCCGCCATACTGCACGCGGTCCTGAACTGGGGAGACGTGTCGCTGCTGATCGGCGCATCGGGTGTCATCTCCGGGCTGATGGGCGCCGCCTGCCGATTCGCCTTTCCAGCCGAACGGCGGCCGATGCTGCCTGCACATCTCAATCCTCGGCTTTCCATCTTCGAGGCGCTGAAGAGCCGTACCGTCATCATCTTCATGCTGCTCTGGCTGGTCGGCAATGCGTTGATCGCCGTCGGCATCCCGCTGGTCGGCGACAGCGACCAGGCGATTGCCTGGGACGCGCATATCGGCGGCTTCGTCTTCGGCTTCCTGTTGTTTTCGCTGTTCGACCAGGCGCCACGCCCGCCGGTGATCGAGCCTGACGGAACCGAGAAGGATGTGTTGCAATCCTGAGCCGGGCAGTGCACGATCGACCCATATCCGTGCCGGGGGGAGAAACCGCCGCGGATGCCTGTGACAAGTGTTTCACGGACATAGGAGGTTCGAATGACCAGTTCAGTCAAAGCAATCCTCGACCTGAAGGGCAGGGACGTCGTCACCGCCAGGCCGAACGCCACCGTCGCCGAGGCGGCCGCCATCCTCAGCAAGAAGAAGATCGGCGCCATCGTCGTCGTCGGCATGGAGAACCGGATTTCGGGCATGTTCACCGAGCGCGATCTCGTGCATGCGATCGCCAAGCACGGCAAGGAAGGCCTCGACCAACCGCTGTCCCAGGTCATGACCGCGAAGGTCTATCGCTGCCATGAGGAGACGACCGTCAACGAGTTGATGGAGCTGATGACCAGCCGACGTTTCCGTCACGTGCCGGTGGAAAGCAACGGCAAGCTTGCCGGCATCATCTCGATCGGCGATGTGGTGAAATCGCGCATCGCCGAAGTCGAGCGTGAGGCCGAGGAAATCAAGGCCTATATCGCCGGCTGAGGTTTTCGCGTACCTCTCTTGACTAATATCGTCGTCCCAAACCGTCACGCGTTTTTGGACGAAGTGCATCAGGGGTTGCTTGCGTAGACTTCCTGCATGCGCTGGATCTCGGGGAGCCGGGCTCTGGCTTCCTCGTAGCCGCGTTCGATCGCCTCGCCGGCCCGGTGGAATTCGGAAAGGCCGATATAGCTGAGGCGCGGCTGCAGCGAAATATCCGGCGGATCGCCGGCAAGGCGGGCGCGGGCGATCCTGTCCTGGATGATGTTGAAGGCCTGCACCATGACGCCGGTCATGCCGAGGCGCGCATAGGGCGCCTCTTCCTGTTTCTGTACTTCCTGGGCCGACAGGCTGGCATTGTGCCGGACGACGGCCGAGCGGCCGTAGAGATCGTAATTGAGATTGACGGCGACGACGAGCGGCTGCTCGTAGGCCCGGCAGACGGAGACGGGGACGGGATTGACCAGCGCCCCATCGACCAGCGTGCGGTGATTGCTGCGCACCGGCTCGAAAATGCCGGGCAGGGCATAGGAGGCGCGCAGCGCCGTAATCAGCGAACCATTGGCAATCCAGACCTCATGGCCGGTATTGACCTCGGCCGCGACCGCGACGAACGGCCGGTCGAGATCCTCGACGTTCAGGCCTTCGAGATGTTCCTGCATGCGCTTGGTCAGCCGCATGCCGCCGAACAGGCCGCTGCCGCCGATGGTGAGATCGAGGAGACTTGCGATGCGGCGCATTGTCAGCGAGCGCGCGAAACTTTCGAGTTCATCGAGCTTGCCGGCGAGATAGCAGCCGCCGACCAGCGCGCCGATCGAGGTGCCGGCAATCATGCCGATCTCGACCTTTGCTTCGTCGAGTGCGCGCAGCACGCCGATATGGGCCCAGCCGCGGGCAGCGCCGCCGCCGAGTGCGAGCGCAATCTTGATTTTCTTTTGAGGCGCAGGAGGCGGGAGCATCTCGAGCGTGGTCGATATGCCGGAACCGGAACCCTCGCCTTCAGAGCTTTGACGATGCAGACTCCAGCTCAGCATGGCGCTCTCCCCTCCCAGCAGAACACTTGATTTTCGATAGTGTGCCCGATCAGTTTCCAAATGGTATATAGATGCGGTTTCTGGCGCAATAAGGAGCAAATGCCGGGGAATTTCAGGCTATTTTCCGTAGACATCCTGCGGATCGAAATGAAGCTCGTCGTCAACGATATCAAGCATCGGCTTTCCGTCTCGAAGCGTGATCGTCCGGTAGAAGCAGGAGCGGCGGCCGGTGTGACAGGTGGCGTCGTGGCCGGCGACCTCGACCTTCAGCCAGATGGCGTCCTGATCGCAATCGGTGCGGATTTCCTTCACCGTCTGGAGATTACCCGAGGTCCCGCCCTTCTTCCAGAGCTTGCCGCGCGAACGGCTGAAATAGTGCGCGGTGCCGGTCTGGATGGTCAGCGCCAATGCCTGGGCATTCATGTGCGCCACCATCAGCAACTCGCCGTCGCCGGCGTCGGTGACGATCGCGGTGATCAGGCCGCGGTCGTCGAAACGCGGCGTGAAATCGCCGGCGTCTTCCAACGCCGACTTGTCCTCGGATGGTTGATTGAAGATCAGTTGACTCATCGCGGCCCTCCTGAGGGAGCCGGTATCAGCGGCTCCGCACCATGGTCATGAAGCGGGCCTGATCGGCCGGCTCAGTCTTGAACGTTCCCGTGAATGTCGTCGTCAACGTGGTCGAGCCCTGCTTCTGAACGCCGCGCATCGCCATGCACATATGTTCGGCCTCGATCAACACGGCGACGCCGCGCGGATTCAGCGTATCGTCGATGGCCCGGGCGATCTGCGCAGTCATCGTTTCCTGCGTCTGCAGGCGGCGGCCATAGATCTCGACGACACGCGCAATCTTCGACAGGCCGAGCACACGCCCGTCCGGCATATAGGCAACGTGGGCCTTGCCGATGATCGGCACCATGTGGTGTTCGCAATGCGAGTAGAACGGAATATCCTTGACGAGGACCATGTCGTCGTAACCGGCGACCTCCTCGAAGGTGCGGCCGAGCACGTCTTCCGCCGCCATGTCGTAACCGGAAAAAAGCTCGCGGTACGATTTGACGACGCGGGCCGGCGTTTCGAGCAGGCCTTCACGTGTCGGGTCGTCACCTGCCCAGCGCAGCAGAACGCGAACGGCTTCCTCCGCCTCCTGCTGGGAGGGGCGATCCGAGTCGCGGTTCGTCTGCGGAAAATTCTTTACGATGGCGTCCATGAACAATGGTCTCCTGGTCCGCACCGCGGACCCATCTGTCGGAATCGCCACTGGTCAATCCCATGCGGGAATTCATGCACCTTTGGCAGGCTCCGGGGCTTTCAGGGCAATTTCAACGCCCGTCCGGCACGGTTTCCCAATCAAACTTACACCAGGCCATTGCATTTTCATGGCCTTCGAACGACATACATATAGGAAGACGGCCATCGTATGTAAGTATCCTCACACGACACGGTGTGTTTTTTGTTTTGACGACAATAACGCCCTCAGAGAGGCAGATCCGCAGCGATTTTGGAGCGGAAATATGGACGATATCTACAACAGCAAAATCCTCGAATTCGCCGGCAATATTCCGCTGACCGGCACGCTTGATGATGCCGATGCGAGCGCCCAGGCCCATTCCAAGCTCTGCGGCTCGAAGGTGCGGATCTGGCTGAAGATGGATGGCGACACCGTGACCGGTTTTGCTCATGACGTGAAGGCCTGCGCGCTCGGCCAGGCCTCGTCCTCTATCATGGCCCGCCATGTGGTCGGCGCCACGTCGGACGAACTGCGCCAGGCCCGCCAGGACATGCTCGCCATGTTGAAAGCGGACGGGGCGGGGCCCCGTGGACGATTCGAAGACATGCGCTATCTGCTGCCGGTGCGGGACTACAAGGCCCGCCATGCCTCGACGATGCTGACCTTCGATGCCGTCGTCGATGCGATCGGGCAGATCGAGGCAAAACGGGCGGAAGTTGTCGAGGCGTAACTGACATGTGCGAGTTCTGCGTTCGGCAGGCCGATGATGAGGACGACGGTGGTGCCGCCGGATCAGCAAAGCCGCGCGAAAAGGCCGCACGCACCTCCCGCAACTATGCCGGCCCGTTCCGCAAGACACCCGACCGCCTGCTCGGCATGGGGCTGATTCGCCTCTATCAGCTGACGCTTTCCGGCTTTGTCGGCAATTCCTGCCGCCATATCCCGACCTGCTCAGAATATGGCTACGAGTCGATCGCCCGCCATGGCTTGTGGGCCGGCGGCTGGATGACGCTGTTTCGCGTCGGCCGCTGCGGCCCGGGCGGTACCAGCGGCCTCGACCTGGTGCCGGAGATGCTCGGCGACAGCTTCCGCTGGTGGACGCCGTGGCGCTATCTCGCCCTCGGGCGGAAGAAAGGGTGAGCGCCATGACGATGCCCGACGAATACAGGCGTGCATCGGAAGACTTCGACCATTATCTCGATGATGTGAGAGCCGATACGCTGATCGACAGCCGAAATGTGGTCTACACGATGACCCAAGGGGTCTTTCAGACGTTCCGCCGCCGCCTCGATGTTGCAGATGCGCTCCGATTTGCCGATGTGCTGCCGCCGGTGCTGCGTGCGATCTTCGTCGCCGACTGGAATCCCCACGAGGTCAAACGGTTCTTCGAGGATCGTTCGGCGATGACGCGGGAGGTACAGTCACTGCGCGGTGACCATAATTTTGCTCCCGACACCGCCATCCGAGACGTGGCGATGGCCGTTCGAAAACATGTCCACGCCGCCGCATTCGACAGAGTGCTGAAGACCTTGCCCGACGGCGCAGAGGAGTTCTGGCAGCCATGAGCACCTTCATCGCCCTTCTGCACAGCATTGTCCTGACGCCCGACCGCCGCGTCGTCATGCAGGATTTGCGCGCCCTTGCCGAAGAGCTCGGCTATCGCGAGCCGCGCACGCTGGTTTCTACAGGCAATCTTGTCTTCGAGGCCGACGAGATGCGACCGCACGAACTCGAGACCCAGCTGGAAGAGGCCTTTGAAGAAAAGTTCGGCAAACATGTCGATATCATCGTGCGCAGCGACTGCACCTGGATGGCGCTTTGCAGCACCAATCCCTTCAAGGATGGCAATGGCGACCAGGTCATCGTCCGGGTGATGCGTCTGCCGGTCGACCCGGAGAAGGTGGAGGCGCTGAAACCGCTGATGACGGAGGGACAGCGCATCGCCGTCGTCGGCGGCGATCTCTGGATCGATTTCGCCGGCAAGCCGAGCCAATCCAAGCTGCTTTCGGCGCTGACGACCAAGCGGCTCGGCGTCGGTACGATGCGCAACTGGAACACCGTGCGCGGGCTGACTGAAATGATTATATAGCCCCCGCTTTTTCTTTACTCAGACAGGAAATCTGGCTATCAGGCGGCAGCGCATTCAGCTCCGCGGAGGCGCTTTCATGTCAACCACCCGCATTCGTTGGCGGGACTGGACAAGGAGAATTTCGATGTCCCAAGCTATTTCCCTGACATTTCCCGATGGTTCCGTGCGCGGCTATGATGCCGGCGCAACCGGCCGGGATGTCGCCGAATCCATTTCCAAGTCACTCGCCAAGAAGGCGGTCGCCGTTGCAATCGACGGCGCCGTGCGCGACCTTTCCGATCCCGTGACGACCGGCAGGATCGAGATCATCACCCGCAATGACGACCGCGCGCTCGAACTCATCCGCCATGACGCGGCGCATGTCATGGCTGAAGCAGTGCAGGAGCTCTGGCCCGGCACCCAGGTGACGATCGGCCCGGTCATCGAAAACGGCTTCTATTACGACTTCGCCAAGAACGAGCCCTTTACACTCGACGATCTGCCGAAGATCGAAAAAAAGATGAAGGAGATCATCGCCCGCAACGCCGCCTTCACCAAGCAGGTCTGGTCGCGCGAGAAGGCGAAACAGGTCTTCGCCGACAAGGGCGAGCAGTACAAGGTCGAACTCGTCGACGCGATTCCGGAAGGGCAGGATCTCAAGATCTATTATCAGGGCGACTGGTTCGATCTCTGCCGTGGCCCGCACATGGCCTCGACCGGTCAGATCGGCAGCGCCTTCAAGCTCTTGAAGGTGGCCGGCGCCTATTGGCGCGGCGACAGCAACAACCCGATGCTGAGCCGTATCTACGGCACGGCCTTTGCCGAGCAGTCGGAACTCGACAACTACCTGCATATGCTTGCCGAAGCCGAAAAGCGCGATCACCGCCGCCTCGGCCGCGAGATGGATCTCTTCCATTTCCAGGAAGAGGGTCCCGGCGTCGTCTTCTGGCACGGCAAGGGCTGGCGCGTATTCCAGACGCTGGTCGCCTATATGCGCCGCCGGCTTGCTGGCGACTATCAGGAGGTCAATGCGCCGCAGGTGCTCGACAAGTCGCTGTGGGAAACCTCCGGTCACTGGGGCTGGTACCGCGACAACATGTTCAAGGTAACGGTTGCCGGCGACGACACCGATGACGACCGCGTCTTCGCGCTGAAGCCGATGAACTGCCCGGGCCATATCCAGATCTTCAAGCACGGGCTGAAATCCTATCGCGAGCTGCCGATCCGGCTGGCCGAATTCGGCAATGTCCACCGCTACGAGCCGTCAGGCGCGCTGCATGGGCTGATGCGCGTGCGCGGCTTCACGCAGGACGATGCGCACATCTTCTGCACCGACGAGCAGATGGCCGCCGAGTGCCTGAAGATCAACGACCTGATCCTTTCGGTCTATCAGGATTTCGGCTTCGATGAAGTGACGATCAAGCTCTCCACCCGGCCGGAAAAGCGCGTCGGTTCGGACGAGCTCTGGGACCGCGCCGAAAGCGTGATGATGGGCGTGCTGGAGACGATCCAGCAGCAGTCCAACAATATCAAGACCGGCATCGTGCCGGGCGAGGGCGCCTTCTACGGTCCGAAGTTCGAATATACGCTCAAGGATGCGATCGGCCGCGAATGGCAGTGCGGGACGACGCAGGTCGACTTCAACCTGCCGGAGCGGTTCGGCGCCTTCTACATCGACAGCAACTCGGAAAAGACGCAGCCGGTGATGATCCATCGCGCCATCTGCGGCTCGATGGAGCGTTTCCTCGGCATCCTGATCGAGAACTTCGCCGGCCACATGCCGCTCTGGGTATCGCCGCTGCAGGTGGTGGTCGCAACGATCACCTCGGAAGCCGACGGCTACGGGCTTGAAGTGGCCGAGGCGCTGCGCGAGGCCGGTCTCAACGTCGAGACCGACTTCCGCAACGAGAAGATCAACTACAAGATCCGCGAGCATTCGGTCACCAAGGTTCCTGTCATCATCGTCTGCGGCAGGAAGGAGGCGGAGGAGCGCACGGTCAATATCCGCCGCCTCGGCAGCCAGGACCAGGTTTCGATGGGGCTCGACGCCGCCGTCGAGAGCCTTGCCCTCGAAGCGACACCGCCTGACATTCGTCGCAAGGCCGAAGCAAAAAAAGCCAAGGCGGCCTGAAAGCGGCCGGGAACCGACAGCGCTGGGCTTCGGCGCTGTCGGAAGCTGATCTATCACCATAATATTATCGGAACGAGTCATCCCGAGACCGGGGTACGATTCAGAAAAATACTCTATGGCAATGATGGAATCCGCGCCTGAGCACCGCAGAGCTGCACGGTCGGGGCTTCTGGCCGCGATCCGTCTTCTCAGTGGCGCCGACGTCGGCTCGAGCCGAAACCGCTCACGGAAAAATCAATCGAGGCTGGTGTCGTCGCCGCCCTGCGGCACGAGCTGTTCGTAGGAGGGCAGCGGCTCCACCGGAGCCGGCTGGACGCCTGGCGGCGGTGGCGTGCCGACTGGTACCTGCTGCACCGTGCGGGCCGCGCTGACCGGCGGCTGCGGCTGCTGGTCCTTCATCAGAACCTCGACATCGGTGTTCCTGCCGGCGACGACGGTGAAATCGCGCTGGTAGATCTTGTCCTTGTTGCGGGCGACGGCGGAATATCCGCCTTCGGCGAGAACCATGGTCGGGAAGGCGCTGACACTTTCGCCGACACTGTCGCCGGCTGCCGTCAGGATCGACCACGCCGTATCGGCGATCGCCTCGCCGCCGGCATCGGAGACCAGCTTGAAGGTGATCTGCGCGGCACGATGCTGGATCGTCGCCTCGGTCAGTTTGCCGGCCTCGACCTGGATGTCGGCGCGGATCACGGCGTTGACGCTGCCATATTCGGAAACGATGTGATAGGTGCCGGCATTGAGACGGACGACGGTATTCGGCGAGACATCGGCCACGACGAGGCCGCGCTCGCCATCGTCGCGCACTTCCGAGGAATAGAGCGAGAAGCTCAACTGGTCGGGGCGAATGCGGGCATCGGCGCCGGAGACGGCATTGAGCAGCAGGCCGCCGGCATCGAGCACCATCACCTGCTTGTCGACCTCGCCTTCAGCGGGCACGGTCAGTTTCTTGGTGACCCCGGCGCGGCCGAAGGAGACATTGACGAAATAATCGCCGGGGGCGAGCTGGAAGGCGGCGGGCCCGCCCTTGGCGCTGGCGATCAGCGGCAGCTTGCCATCGGTTCCGGCGATCGGGCTGAAGACGTACCAGGAAAGGCCCTCCTCAACCGGCGTGCCGTCCGCCGTCAGCTTGGCCTCCATCGGGACGTCGCGCAGCTTGACCCCTTGGGGCACCGTGCCGGGCGCGATGAAGGCATCGAGCTTCGGCATCTTCGGCGTCGATTCAAGCTGTTTGAATTCCTTGAAGGCATCCTGAGCGCCGGCGCCGAGGGGCATCAATACCATCAGGGCAATGGCAAGGCCGATGCGTGCAAAAGGCAAAATGCCAAACATCTGTTTCGTGAACCGATTGACTTCTGAAATCGCAAAGGTCACTTCAAGACCAACGCGATGGCAAATTCAAGACCCACCCTTTGCAGCAGCATAAAAATGAGAGCTTCTCCCGTATGAAATCCGATATCAAGCTGATCGACTACCTCGCCGTGCGCCGCTCCATCCCCGCTTTTCAGATGTGCGAACCAGGCCCCGAAAAGGCCGAGATCGAGGAGATCCTGCGTCTTGCCTCGCGTGTTCCCGATCACGGCAAGATCGCGCCCTGGCGTTTCATCGTCTATCGCGGAGAGCAGCGCGTGCGTCTCGGCGAGGAACTTCTGACGCTGGCACTTCAGACAAAGCCCGATCTCTCCGAAGAGATGATCCAGGTCGAGCGCAGCCGTTTCACCCGTGCGCCCGTGGTCGTCGCCGTCGTCAGCAAGGCGGGGCCGCATATCAAGATCCCGGAATGGGAGCAGATGATGTCGGCAGGCGCGCTTTGCTTCAACGTCATCCTCGCCGCCAACGCCAACGGTTATGTCGCCAACTGGCTGACGGAGTGGTTCGCCTATGATGAGCGCGCCTATCCGCTGCTCGGCGTTGGGCCAGATGAAAAGGTGGCGGGCTTCATCCATATCGGCTCGACGACATTTCCGGCGATCGAGCGGCCGCGGCCGGAGCTTGCCGATACCGTGACCTGGGTCGGCGGAGAAGACTGATGTTCTACACCACCGACAGCAATCGGCACGGGCTCGCGCATGATCCGTTCAAGGCGATCGTATCGCCGCGTCCGATCGGCTGGATCGGCAGCAAGGGCAGGGATGGTTCGATCAATCTGGCGCCCTATTCCTTCTTCAATGCCGTTGCCGACCGGCCGAAGCTGGTGATGTTTTCTTCGGCCGGGCGCAAGCACAGCCAGCGCAACGCGGCCGAGACCGGCGCCTTCACCTGCAATTTCGTCAGCCGCGATCTCGCCGAGAAGATGAACCTCTCCTCGGCGGCGCTGCCCTACGGCGACAGCGAATTCGACTTCGCCGGTCTGACGGCGAAGCCGGCCGAACTGATCGACGCGCCCTATGTCGGCGAGGCTTTCGCGGTGCTCGAATGCAGGGTGACCGAGATCATCGAGCCGAAGACGCTGTCGGGCGAACCGTCCGAAAACGTCCTCGTCTTCGGCGAAGTGGTCGGCATCCATATCGATGAAGCGATCGTCAGGGACGGCCGCCTCGACATGTCGATCGCCCGACCTTTGGCCCGCATGGGCTACATGGATTACAGCGAAGGCAGCGATGTTTTCGAGATGATCCGGCCGAAGACGCAGCAAGGCTGAGCCGAACGGCAAGGCGTCCAAAGGCTTAAGAAACATGGTGAACCAATCTTAAACCTTTTGCCACTACGGTCGCAGCATTGAATGGAGCGCGAGGGAATCGCGTTCAAATGCTGGGGCGTCGCGTGATCGTAGAAGCTTTCCTTCGTTGGATCGAAACGGCCAAGACCGGTGACCGGGCCCGGGCTGCAAACGCCCTCGGGCGCGCCTATCTGCAGTCCGAAATGTCCGCGGATGAGCGGGCGGCTGCCGAAATGGCGATGACTTTTCTTCTCGACGATCCGTCGCCGCGCGTGCGGCTTGCGCTTGCCGAGGCGATCGCCTGGTCGCCCGATGCGCCGCGCAACCTTATCCTTTCTCTTGCCGAAGACCAGCCCGAGGTCGCCTGCCACGCGGTGACCTGCTCGCCGCTTTTGAGCGACGCCGATCTCGTCGACCTTGCCGCGCGCGGCAACGGCGCCACCCGCATGCTGATCGCCGCCAGAGCGCATGTGACACGCCCGGTTTCCGCCGCTCTTGCGGAGGTCGGTGACGAGGAAGAACTGCTCTGCCTGCTGGAGAATGACGGCGCGGTGATCTCCAGCCTATCTTTGAAACGCATCGCCGAACGGCTCGGCGACTGCTGCGATATTCGCAACCTGCTTCTCGACCGCAGCGATCTTCCCGCCGATGCCCGCCAATTGCTGACCCAGCATGTCAGCAATGCGTTGGTCGGCCTGCCGCTGGCGCAGGCGGCCATCGGCCTGCAGCGGCTTCAGCGCATCAGCCGCGAGGCGACCGAGGCTGCCATCGTCTCGATCGCCGGCGATATCGCAGCGCGCGAAATACCCGATCTCGTCCAGCATCTGCGCCTCAACGGCCGGCTGACGCCGTCCTTCCTCATGCATGCGCTCTGTGCCGGCAAGGTGGATTTTTTCGCCGGCGCGATCGTCGATCTGACCGCGTGCAGCGAGCGCCGCGTGCGCTCGATCCTGGCAACCGGGCGCATGCATGCCGTGCGCGCGCTCTATGAATCCGCCGGCCTGCCGAGGGACATCAGCGTGATCTTTGTCGAAGCGACGATGCTGTGGCGCGACGCCGCCAGAAAAGCGCCGGCCAGCGTGCTCGGCAATGTCTGCGGCCGTCTTCTCGAAAAATTCCGCCATCACGACGCGCATGGCGCGATCGGCGAGTTGCTCGACATGGTGGAAAAGCTGCACGTCAACGAGCAGCGACAATCGGCCCGCGTCTACGCGGCGCTTGCGGCCGCCTAATCAGCTAGCCGCGTCACCACCCAGGAATAGCTGGCGGAGACGAAGTGCACCGGTTTGGTCAGCGTGTCCTTGACGCTCCTGCCCGAGGGCAGATGGGCGCGGACCTGCCCGGCGATGCCTTCAGCAAAACCGGCGATCCTTCCTGTGGGTTCGTCGGGCGCGGCCACAACGACCTCGGGCGCAGCGGCAGGCACTGGCGCCGCTTTCGGTGGCTCGGCGGCTGCGATCGTTTTCGGCGCCTCGCACACCGCGATCACCGAGGGATAGTTGACGTTCACATAAGTCTTCAGCCTTCGTTCGGCTTCGGCATCGCAGGCGGCAACAGTTCCCCAGCGTTTATCGACGGTCGCGACATAATTGCACTGGCTGATGGAATCGTCGCAGCCGAGAATGGTCATCGCGATCAGCACCGCTTGCATATTCTGCTTCCTTGATTATTGAGCACTTCATCGTCTTAGAGGGCGCAATTCCAACCGAATGAAGGCAACGGCATTAAGTCTTCGTCATATCGGGGGAAAATTGTGCCCCGCGCCAGCAGAGGGAGCAGCATGTCCATCACCATTGCCCTGGAGCCGCCGCGTCAGGAGGGCGTCATCCGGCTTCTCGATCTTTCCGATGCCTATGCGCAATCGCTCTATCCTGCGGAGAGCAACCATCTGGTCGACCTTTCCATGCTGGAGAAACCTTCGGTGAGCTTCCTGGTCGCGCGCAATGGCGATGCGATCGTGGGCTGCTGCGCGCTGGTAGAGGCCGGGGACGGCACGGCGGAGATCAAGCGCATGTTCGTCGATCCCGAGGCGAGGGGCCTGAGGATCGCCAGCAGTCTGATGAATGCGCTCGAAGCGATCGCCGGAGAAAAGGGTCTGACGGCGATCCGGCTCGAAACCGGCATCTACCAGCCCGAGGCGATCGCTCTCTACCGCAAATATGGATATCGGGACATCGAGCCTTTCGGCAGCTATCTGGCGGACCCGCTCAGCCTGTTCATGGAAAAGCGGCTGGGGTAGCCGGTCTCTTCAGGGCATGTTCAGCCTTCGGCGACGCGCGGCATGGTTTTCGGCGAGCCGGGGACCGGCGGCGGGGCCTGTTCGTCGATGATGATCTGCGGTCCGGTTTCGCTCTTGTCGGCGTTGCGGGCCTCGTGGATCCATTCGCGCCAAATGGCAACGATCAGCGCCATCAGCACCGGGCCGATGAAGAGGCCGAGGAAACCCATCGTCTTGACGCCGCCGACGAGGCCGAAGAAGGTCGGCAGGAAGGGCAGCTTGATCGGACCGCCAACGAGTTTCGGCCGTAGCGTCTTGTCGACGATGAAGAGCTCGACAGTCCCCCAGACGAAGAGACTGATGCCGGCGACATGCGAGCCGCTCGCCAGCAGATAGATGGAGACCAGCGTGAAGGAGAGCGGCGCACCGCCCGGTATCAGCGCCATCACGCCGGTCAGCACACCGAGCGTCACCGGCGAGGGTACGCCGGCAATCCAGTAGGCAAGGCCGAGCACGATGCCTTCGCCGATCGCGATCAGCGTCATGCCCATGACGGTGGAGCTGATCGTCGCCGGCACGACGCGGGAAATGCGCTCCCAGCGGTTCGGCAGGATGCGCTCGCCCAGCATGTCGATCTGCTTGGAGAAGGAGAAACCGTCGCGATAGACGAAGAACAGCGCGATCAGCATGAAGAGCAGCGTCAGCAGCAGGTGGAAGGCGCCGCCGCCTGCCGCCAGCACGGCGCGGTATATGTTGCCGATATTGGCGCCGCTGACCGCCTGGATAACGTCGCCGAGTGCGCCGGGACTGCCGATATATTTTGTCCAGACTTCATCGAGATAGGCGCCGGCCCAAGGCAGCGCGACGATCCAGTCGGGTGTCGGGGCGCCGGCGCGGTTGGCGTGGATTGCCCAAGCGACCCAGGTGCGCACTTCGCCCGTCGTATAGGTGACCGCAAGCCCAATCGGGATGACCAGGAAGGTGACGATCAGGATGATGGCGATGGTCGCGGCGATCGTCGTATTGCCGCCGACGCGGGCAAGAAGCTTGCGGTAGAGCGGCCAGCTGGCAAAGCCGATGACGAGGGCTGCGAGCACCGGCACGAGGAAGCCGTAGAAGAAATAGACGCCGGCAGCGACGACCAGGACCAGCAGCCAGCGCGCCGCCGAAATGGAGGGAATCAGCGGCGTACGCGTCTGTGCCGACGATCCGAGCCATCGCGGTTCATGATTGCTTTTCTGACGGTCGAACACACCCACGCGCGCCTCTTCTTTTTCTTGTACTCTGGTTATGGGCCATGATCCCGACGGTTTCAAGGTGGGCACCGTGAAAGCGTATACAAAGCGTGCCTATTCGACCCTCAGATCCGGACGTCTTACTGCTGTGGGCGGCTGAGGATATTGAAGGCATAGAATTGTGTCTTCTGGCTGGTCGAGAAATTATTGTCGGAGCCGAGAATGAGGACCTCGGCGCCATCCTTGGCCCTGCCGAGCGACATCGCCTCTATATTGTCGGGAACGAGGCCGATCGCTCTCAAATCGAGGACCTGGCTTTTGCGGACGGGGACGACGCGCTGGTCGTTTTGGGCGAGGGACGCGATGGTGGATACATCGGTGGCGTCGGCGAGATCGATCATCATAATCTTGATGTTGTTGCCGAAGCCCTGGGCATAACTGCGTTCGACGGCGAGCAGGCGGTGATCGTCGAGGGCGAGAATCTCGGACATGCCGTTGTCATTGCCGCCGTCGGGCTTGGTGGCGGCCTGCGGAATCGGCGAGACAGGGTAGACGTACTCAGCCTTCGGCTTTCCGGTGGCGCCGTCGTAGCGGACGATGCGCGACAGGCTGCCCGACGTCAGCGAGGATTTCGGACCATCCTGATAGAGGGCGGCTTCGACACCGACGAAAACATCGCCGGAGGGTGCGACCGCGAGATCCTCGAAGGCGAGGTTGTCGCGGATGCCGGTCGACTTGTCCGCGGTCGGCGCAAAACCCTCCGGCAGCTTGAATTCGCGGACGAAGGAACCGTCCGGCGACGCGACGCGGACGAAGGGTGCCAGCAGCGCCTTGCCGTCGCCTTCGCTGCCCCAATAGATGCCGTCCTTGCCGAGGCGGATCGATTCCGGATCGACGGTCCGGGCAGCAAAGGGCTCGCCGTTCTTGTCCTTCAGGGTCACCTGCTTGACGATCGAAACGCCCTTGAGGCCCGACGCGTCGAGATCGACGTCGAGTTCATAGAAACGGGCAGGGCCTCTTTCCGAGCGGTCGTCGCTGATGGCGAGATAGTGGCCGGTGGCGGCATCGAAATCGAGGCCGGAAATGCCGCCGAATTCGATGCCGTTTTCCATGTGGCCGGTGGGGATGACGAATTCACCGAGATAAGAGAGCGAGATGCCGGCGGCGCAATCGCCGAAGGGGCAGGCGGTCTCGAAGATGGCGCCGATATCGGTGGCTCCAATAACTGTGGTGCTGGCGGTGACTGTGCTGGACAGGAGAACGAAAGCGGCAGCCGCGAGAAAACGCTTGGTCATGACAAATATCCGGCAAGGGTTGAAAACGGTTCGACCGGCGCAAATGCTGCTCCCTTGGGAGGCACGCCGACCGCTTCATGCGCCGGTTGTTTGACGGAGTTGTTACGGTTCTTCGTCAGTTCCGTGAAATCGATCGTGAATGCTAAAATGCGGCGCGCCGAACCCGTGTCTATCCGACCGATCGGCGCGCTCGATGGTATATTCTAGATATCGAGGTTTTCGGCGAAGGCTGCGCGATCCTGGATGAAGCGGAAGCGGGCTTCCGGTTTGGTGCCCATCAGGTCGTCGACGGCGGCGCGGGTGCCTTCGAAATCCACCTCGTCGATCAGCACCTTGAGCAGGGTGCGCTTGGACGGATCCATCGTGGTTTCCTTGAGCTGGGCGGGCATCATTTCGCCGAGACCTTTGAAGCGGCTGATCTCGACCTTGGCCTTACCCTTGAACTCCGTCTGCATCAGCTCGGCGCGATGATTGTCGTCGCGGGCATAGGCGGATTTCGACCCTTGGGTGATTTTGTAAAGCGGCGGCACGGCGAGGAAGAGGTGGCCGCCGCGCACCAGCTCCGGCATTTCCTGATAGAAGAAGGTGATGAGCAGCGAGGCGATGTGGGCGCCGTCGACGTCGGCATCGGTCATGACGATGATGCGCTCGTAGCGCAGGTCTTCGTCGCGGTATTTCGAGCGCGTGCCGCAGCCGAGCGCCTGGACGAGATCGGCGAGCTGCTGGTTGGCGCCGAGTTTTTCGCGCCCGGCGCTGGCAACGTTGAGGATCTTGCCGCGCAACGGCAGAATTGCCTGGTTGGCGCGGTTGCGCGCCTGCTTGGCCGAGCCGCCTGCCGAATCGCCCTCGACGATGAAGAGTTCGGCGCCCTCGGCAGTGTTCTGCGAGCAATCGGCGAGCTTGCCGGGCAGGCGCAATTTGCGCACCGCGCTCTTGCGGTTGACTTCCTTTTCCTTGCGGCGGCGCAAACGCTCCTCGGCGCGCTCGATCACCCAGTCGAGCAGCTTGGCCGACTCGTTCGGATTGTCCGCAAGGTAATGGTCGAAGGGATCGCGGAGCGCGTTCTCGACGATGCGCTGCGCCTCGACTGTCGCAAGCCTGTCCTTGGTCTGGCCGACGAATTCCGGCTCGCGGATGAAGACCGACAGCATGCCGACAGCCGAAATCATCACGTCGTCGGTGGTGATCTGCGCGGCGCGCTTGTTCTGCGTCAGCTCGGCATAGGCCTTCAGGCCCTTGGTCAGCGCGATGCGAAGGCCGGCCTCATGCGTACCGCCTTCGGGCGTGGGGATGGTGTTGCAATAGGAATGCACCTGCGGATCGCCGCCATACCAGGTGATCGCCCATTCCATCGAGCCGTGGCCGCTGGTCTTCTCGGTCTTGCCGGCAAAGATCTCGCGGGTGACGGTGAACTCCTTGCCCATCGTCGCCTGGAGATAGTCTTTCAGGCCGCCGGGGAAGTGGAAGACGGCCTTGTCAGGGACCTCGGAGCCTTCGGGCAGCACGCCCGCCTCACAGCTCCAGCGGATTTCGACGCCGCCGAACAGATAGGCCTTGGATCGCGCCATGCGAAAGACGCGGGCGGCATCGAACTTCATGTGATCCCCAAATATCTGGGGGTCCGGATGGAAGCGCACGCGGGTGCCGCGGCGATTGTGAACGTCGCCCAACTCTTCGAGCCCGCCCTGCGGCAGGCCGCGGGAGAAGCGCTGGCGGTAGAGCTTGCGGTTTCGCGCCACCTCGACCTCGAGGTCGTCGGAGAGCGCGTTGACGACCGAAACGCCGACGCCGTGCAGGCCGCCCGAGGTCTCATAGGCCTTGCCGTCGAATTTGCCGCCGGCATGCAGCTTGGTCATGATGACTTCGAGCGTCGACTTGCCCGGCACTTGCGGATGGTTCTCGACCGGGATGCCGCGGCCGTTGTCGGAGACGGTGAGATAACCCTCGAGGTCGAGATAGACCTCGATGAAATTGGCGTGCCCGGCGACCGCCTCGTCCATCGCATTGTCGATGACTTCGGCAAACAGGTGGTGCAGCGCCTTTTCATCGGTGCCGCCGATATACATGCCCGGGCGCATGCGCACCGGCTCAAGGCCTTCGAGGACGCGGATCGACGAGGCGCCGTAATCATCGGAGTTCGAGGCGGCGGGCGCCGGGCGTGCGGAGGCTCCGGCAGCAGAGGGTGCTGCCGCTGCGGCGGGCGCAGCCGTCACCGGCGGCCGTTCGGCGGGCGCCGCAGGCTTCTTCGCCTCCTCGCGTTTTTCAGAGAGGGGCATTCCGGAAAAAAGGTCGTTGCTATCGTCCATGGAGCCGTTCAGATCTTCATCCTGTCTTAGGTCTGGCTTGGGCGGGCATCCGCCGCCGACCCAAAATCACCGCATTTCATGCCACGTTTGCGAATCAGGCAGATTTTGCCAGAAAGCACACCTATACGCGACACCGCCGGACTTGGCGGCCTTTTCCTAAATGATTTGCGTTGCCGGGCGCGGAATGGCAAGCGGCGGCCGGCTTCAGGAACCATCCGAATGCGAATGTCCACAAGTCATTGCACCATCATCACCGCAATTGCGGCGTTTTTCTTGTCCGCGGCCATCCTGTCCGCTGTTGGTCCGGCAGAGGCGGCCAACGCTTTGCCGCCTTTCAAGGACGATCTGTTTTCCAAGCAGAGCGTGCTGCAGACAGGCGACGGCGGCGCCTTCGAGGTCATCGACTATGACGAGATGCGTGACATCAACGGCCGCGACCAGATCCCGCAAAAGCGGGTGCAGCAGAAATATGTGGCACTCGGCATCCGCAAGGCGCAAGCGGACGAGACGCTGTCTCTCGACGGCATCAAGCTCGATGTCACCAGGGTGGGACCGGCCGGAAATGCCGCTTTCACGGTGATTTTCATCCATGGGCGCGATGGCGACCGGCGGCTCGGGGCCAACGACTACAGCTTCGGCGGCAATTTCAATCGCCTCAAGAACCTCGTCGCCGGCAATGGCGGCGTTTATTATTCGCCGACGGTCAGGAACTTCGACAGCAGCGGCGTTGCGGCGATCAGCGGCCTCATCCGCTATGCCAGCGCGCAATCGCCCGGCCGGCCGGTCATCCTTTCCTGCGCCTCGATGGGCAGCCAAGTTTGCTGGGGCGTTGCGCGCGACAGCGACAGCGTCAAGCGTCTGAAGGGCATGCTTGTTATGAGCGGGGTCAGCGATCCCGATTTCACCAGAAGCGCCTTCTACAAGGCGAAGCTGCCGCTGTGGTTCGCCCATGGCAGCCGCGACCCGGTCTATGCCGCCGCTAACCAGCAGGCGCTGTTCGAAAGCCTGCACAATGCAAAGTATCCGGCGCGTTTCACGCTGTTTCAGACCGGCAATCACGGGACGCCGATCCGGATGATCGACTGGCGTAAGGTGTTGAACTGGATTCTGGCTGCTTAGCGGACGATTTTCGGCAGAAATATGCGCGAGATCGCAGAGATTCCCCTTACGTCAAGGGCATGATGCTTTTCTTTGCTGCAAGCTTTTGATATTGCCCAAGGCATAAGCAGATTGTGGAAGGCCGGCATGACCCCTGACGTGCGCCCGCTTGTGGCGGGAAATTGGAAAATGAATGGCATGCGTGCCTCCCTGGATCAGATCAAGACGATCGCCGAGGGTGTTCGCCCGCCGCTGGCAGACAAGGTCGAAGCGCTGATTTGCCCGCCGGCGACGCTGCTCTATGTGGCGACGGCGCTGTGCACCGACAGCCCGCTGGCGATCGGCGCTCAGGACTGCCATCAGAACCCCTCCGGTGCGCATACCGGCGACATCTCGGCCGAGATGATTGCCGATTGTTTCGGCACCTACGTCATCGTCGGCCATTCCGAGCGACGCACCGACCATGCCGAAACGGATCATCTGGTGCGCGCCAAGGCGGAGGCCGCCTTCGCCGCAGGGCTGACTGCGATCATCTGTATCGGCGAGACCGCGGATGAACGCCGGACAGGCCAGGCGCTCGACGTCATCAAGCGCCAGCTTTCCGCCTCGGTTCCGGACGGCGCCACCGCCGAGAGCACCGTCATCGCCTATGAGCCGATCTGGGCGATCGGCACCGGCGTGACGCCGACATCAGGTGATGTCGAAAAGGCGCATGCCTTCATGCGGGCAGAGCTTGCGGCCCGCTTCGGCGACGAAGGCCGGAAGATGCGTCTTCTCTATGGCGGCTCGGTCAAGCCGGCCAATGCCCATGAGCTGATGGGCATTGCCAATGTCGACGGCGCGCTGATCGGCGGAGCGAGCTTGAAAGCGGCCGACTTCCTCGCCATCTACCGGGCCTATGAGGCGCTGCTCGCCTGAGGCATTTTTTATTCCTGGGTTTATTCCCGAGTTTATTCCTGGCTGAAGGGCTTGGAATAGATGAAAGCCTCATGTAAAGAGCCGCCAGAATTCTTAACTTTGTCCGTCTCCAGGCGGGCAGGACTGGACCCATGCAGACCGTATTGATTGTCATCCATCTCATGATCGTGCTCGCCCTTGTCGGCGTCGTGCTCATCCAGCGCTCGGAAGGCGGCGGCCTCGGCATCGGCGGCGGTTCCGGCTTCATGTCGGCCCGCGGCACGGCCAATGCGCTGACGCGCACGACCGCGATCCTTGCGACCCTGTTTTTCCTGACCTCGCTCGGCCTCGGCATCCTGACGCGTTACGAGGGCCGTCCGAGCGATATTCTTGATCGCATTCCGGCAACAGGCGGCCAGGGCAACGGCATTCTCGATTCGCTCGGCGGCGCACAGGCTCCGGCAACCCCGCCGGCCGGCAACGGCGTTCCGAGCAGCGGCGCGGCAGCACCCGCACCGCAGGCTCCCGCCGCTCAGGCGCCAGCAACTGGGGCGCCGGCAACTGGCACTCAGGCCCCGGCGGCCACCGCGCCTTCAACGACCGCTCCGGCAACGCCCGCAGCTCCGGCCGCGCCGGCACCGGCTCAGCCCTCCGGCGTCCCGACGGGACAGTAAACAGGTCTTCGACATAAACCGCCGGCAGGCCCTCGGGTCTGCCGGTTTTCTTTTGTTCAGATTCCTGCGCCACGCATCGAAAGTTCTGGAAAAGAATTTTTGGGCTGGTGGAATCGTTTTTGAAAAGGTATCCGGTGAATCCCATGGCGCGATACGTATTCATCACTGGCGGCGTGGTTTCCTCTCTCGGAAAAGGAATTGCGGCCGCGGCTCTCGGAGCGTTGCTGCAGGCCCGTGGATATCGGGTTCGGCTTCGCAAGCTCGACCCTTATCTGAACGTGGATCCGGGCACGATGAGCCCGACCCAGCATGGCGAGGTGTTCGTCACCGACGACGGCGCGGAAACCGATCTCGATCTCGGTCACTACGAACGCTTCACGGGGCGTTCGGCGACCAAGACCGACAACATCACCACCGGCCGCATCTACAAGAACATCATCGACAAAGAACGGCGCGGCGACTATCTCGGCGCGACGGTGCAGGTCATCCCGCACGTCACCAACGAGATCAAGGATTTCGTCATCGAGGGCAATGACGACTACGACTTCGTCATCTGCGAGATCGGCGGCACGGTTGGCGACATCGAAGCGATGCCGTTCATGGAGGCGATCCGCCAACTCGGCAACGACCTGCCGCGCGGCACCGCCGTCTACGTTCACCTGACGCTGATGCCCTATATCCCGGCGGCCGGCGAGCTCAAGACCAAGCCGACGCAGCATTCGGTGAAGGAACTGCAGGCGCTCGGCATTCATCCCGATATCCTGCTGGTGCGGGCTGACCGCGAAATTCCGGAAGCCGAACGCCGCAAGCTCTCGTTGTTCTGCAACGTTCGCCCGTCTGCCGTCATCCAGGCGCTCGACGTCGCCAACATCTACGATGTACCGATAGCCTACCACAAGGAAGGCCTCGACGACGAAGTGCTCGCGGCCTTCGGTATCGAGCCGGCGCCGAAGCCGCGGCTCGACCCGTGGGAAGAGGTCTGCAACCGCATCCGCACGCCGGAGGGCGAGGTGACGATCGCGATCGTCGGCAAATATACCGGCCTCAAGGATGCGTATAAGTCGCTGATCGAGGCGCTGCATCACGGCGGCATCGCCAATCGCGTCAAGGTCAACCTTGAATGGATCGAGTCCGAGGTCTTCGAAAAAGAAGATCCGGCGCCCTATCTCGAAAAGGTGCACGGTATCCTCGTGCCGGGCGGCTTCGGCGAGCGCGGTTCTGAAGGCAAGATCCACGCTGCCCGCTTTGCCCGCGAGCGCAAGGTGCCGTATTTCGGCATCTGCTTCGGCATGCAGATGGCGGTCATCGAGGCGGCGCGCAATCTCGCCGACGTGTCCGGTGCCTCCTCGACCGAATTCGGCCCGACGAAAGAGCCGGTGGTCGGCCTGATGACCGAATGGGTCAAGGGCAACGAGTTGCAGAAGCGCACGGCAGCCGGGGATCTCGGCGGCACGATGCGCCTCGGCGCCTACAAGGCGGCGCTGAAGAAGGGCACGAAGATCTCGGATATCTACGGTTCCACCGATATTTCCGAGCGTCACCGCCACCGCTACGAGGTCAATATCGACTACAAGGACCGGCTCGAAAACTGCGGCCTCGTCTTCTCCGGCATGTCGCCTGATGGTGTGCTGCCGGAGACGATCGAATATCCCGATCATCCCTGGTTCATCGGCGTACAGTACCACCCGGAACTGAAGAGCCGGCCGCTCGACCCGCATCCGCTGTTTGCCAGCTTCATAGAAGCGGCGACGGAACAGAGCCGCCTCGTCTGATGCATGCAAACCAGATCGCGTTGTTTGAGGCGCGATCTGGATAACATCCATGCCTGCGCTAACTTGCCGGCATGACCCCTTCACGCAGCACGACCGTCTCACGCTTCATCGCAGCGCCGCGCGAGCGCATCTACGGCGCCTTCCTCGATGCAGATGCGGTCGCCACCTGGCTTCCGCCCGATACGATGAAGGGCATCGTCCATGCCTTCGAGGGTAGGGAAGGCGGCGCCTTCAGCATGTCGCTCGTCTATCCCGACGACGAGACATCGCAGCCGGGCAAGACCTCCGACAAGACAGACAGGTTCGAAGGCCGCTTTGCCAAGCTCGTGCCGGATGAACGAATCGTCTGGGCAACGGTCTTCGATTCCGAGGACGAGGTTTTTTCCGGCGAGATGACCGTCAGCACGATGTTGTCGCCTGTGGATGGAGGCACCGATGTGACGATGGTCTGCGACAATATTCCGCCCGGGATCCGCCTCGAAGACAATGAGGAAGGGTGCCGCTCGACGCTCGGCAAGCTGGCCGCTTTCGTCGGCGGTTGAGAATCGGCGGCAGGACATGCTGCCGCCGAATTCAACCTTCACGCAGCGGCCGGCAGCGGCCCGATATAGACCGAGCGTGGCCGGATCAGCCGGCCGTCGAGCGCCTGTTCGCGCGCATGCGCCAGCCATCCGACGGTGCGGCCGACCGCGAACACGCCGGTGAAGGCCTCGCGGGGAAAGCCGAGGGTTTCGAGCAACAGCGCGGTATAAAATTCGACATTGACTTCGAGCGGCCGGTTCGGCTTGCGTGCCTTCAGGATTGCCAATGCAGCAGTCTCCACGGCTTCCGCCAGAGCGCCGCGGGCGCTGTTTACCTGTCCGGTTGATATCAGCGGCTTCAGCGCTCCCTTCAGCGCATCGGCGCGCGGATCGCGGACGCGATAGATACGGTGGCCGAAACCCATCAGCCTTTCGCCGCGGTCGAGTGCTTCCTCGAGCCACGGGTGAGCATTCTCCGCCGTTCCGATCGCATCCAGCATGTCGAGCACGGGACCGGGCGCGCCGCCATGCAGCGGCCCTTTCAGCGCGCTCAGTGCGGCAAGCACGGACGACGTGAGGCCGGCCTGCGTCGAGGCGATGACGCGCGATGCGAAGGTCGAGGCATTGAGGCCATGGTCTGATATCGTCACGAGATAGGTGTCGAGTGCCGCTGTCTGCTCCCTGGTCGGCAATTTTCCGGTCAGCATGCGCAGGATATCGGCCGCCTGCGGCAGCGAGGCGTCCGGCGCGATCGGTCTTTTGCCGCGTTGCTTGCGAAGGATCGCCGGCAGGAAGACGGCGGGCGCCGCTAGAAGGTTGAGAGCGGTATCGAAATCCTCGCCGTCGGGCAGGCGGGCGATCAACGCCCGCATCGCATCAACAGGAGGCAAAGCGAGCAGGGCGGCATCGGCGGCCTTGATATGGCCGAAAATCCTTGTTCGCGCCTGCGCCAACCAGTCGCGCAATTCCGCTTCGTCGAAGCTTTTTTCCATCAGCCCATCGAGCAATAGGGCGGCGACGCCTTCATAGGTGCCGTTTGCAACCAGGTGATCCAACGATACGCCGCGGATGATCAGTCGCCCCGCTTCGCCATCGACATCCGAAAGCTGCGTTTCGGCAGCAATGACATCTTCCAAGCCGTTTTTCATGTTGTTTCTCCTTTACGGCCCGGATGATCCGACCTAGTCTCATTGACGTCAATCTTGATGCAATTGATCAACATGAGGTTCCGATGTCGTGGCTGACTGCCGAGGAGGCGCTGCAGGCACTGAAGACCAAGCCGCAGACGCTTTACGCCAATGTCAGCCGCGGGCGCATCCGCGCCAAGGCGGATCCCGCCGACCCGCGCCGCAGCCTCTACCAGGCCGCCGACGTACAGCGGCTTGCCGAACGCCATGCCGGCCGCCGCAAGACCGAAGCTGTCGCCGCCGAGGCGATCCGCTGGGGCGATCCTGTTCTGTCCTCGGCAATTTCCACCATCATCGGCGGACGGCTTTTCTATCGCGGAAAAGGTACGGCCGGTTTCGCTGAAGTCGGGACGCTGGAGCAGACGGCGGCGCTGCTCTGGAACGGTGCGGAGCCACTCTCCCCCGGCAGCGAGACCAGACATGCCTCTCCGTCGCTTCAGGCGGCGTTCCTGGCGCTGGCAGGGCGAGTGCCATCGGATCTGCCGTCGCTCGGCCGCTCGCAGGCAGCACTTCGGCGTGAAGCAAGCCGGGTTCTCTACACGGTCGCCGATGCGCTGGCGCCTGGGCCTTCCGACCGGCCGCTGCATCTCAGGCTTGCGGCAAGCTGGCAGCGGCCGGAGGCTGCCGATTGCCTGCGCCGCGCGCTGGTGCTGCTTGCCGATCACGAACTCAACGCATCCGCCTTCGCGGCGCGGGTCACGGCATCGGCGGGTGCAGCACTTTCAGCCACCGTGCTGTCTGGTCTGGCGACGCTGACAGGGCCGCTGCACGGCGGCGCCTGGCAGGGCGTCGACGCTTTGATCGAGAACGCCTCCACTCTTGGGGCGGCACAGGCGATTCGCCGCACGCTTGCCCAGGGCAATCGCCTGTCAGCCTTCGGTCATCCGCTCTATCCCGATGGCGATATCAGGGCCATAGCGCTGCTTTCGCACTTCCCCCTTCCGCCGCAGTTTGACGAGGTTCGGCGAGTGGGCGAGGAGATGGTCGGCGAGAAGGTCAACGTCGATTTCGTGCTTGCGGCGATGGCCGCCGCTTTCGACCTCCCGAGGGAGGCGCCGATCATCCTGTTCTCGCTTGCCCGTTCTGCCGGTTGGCTTGCGCATGCGATGGAACAGATCGACAGCGGCGAATTGATCCGGCCGCGGGCGCGTTATACCGGACCGACGCCTGAAACGGATAGTAGAGCGTAAGAATTCCTCCGGCGATTGCGCCGATCTGCTTTTTTTGCCTAGGGAAATATTTGAATTCGGCTATCATGCCTCAGATCGAAGAAGACAGTTGGGAAGAAGACGGTTGGCGGGCGCTTTCGAAAAGACCTGTCTGCACGGTCAAGGGGACTTTCCATGAATACGATGCTTCGCAACCTTTTTGCCGCCGCACTCGCTGCCGGCCTTATTCCGCATGGGGCGGCCTTTGCGCAGTCTGCCGGCTGCACGGTATCGCGTGATGCCGACGTCCGCCAGGTGCTCAGTTGTCCCGGCGGCGTGACGGTGACGGCAGAGGCCGGCGCTGCCTACAGCCTCGTCGACCGCAACCGTGACGGCAGCCCCGATTCGGCATCGCTGCGCCGCAAAGCCATTCTGATCGATGTCGACGACACCCAGCACGCCGGTGGTTTCCAGGTCGTTACGCCGCAGGCGATTGCGGCCGTGCGCGGCACCCAATGGGCTGTCGATGTCGCAGGCGGCCAAACCTCGGTGCTGGTCGTCCGAGGCAGCGTTGCGGTTCGCCGGCCGGCCGGCGAACCGGTGGTGCTCTCGCCGGGCGAGGGCGTGGACGTTACCGCCGGAACCGAACCCCTCGTCGTGCGTCGCTGGCCGGCGCCGCGCGCCGCTGCCCTTCTTGCCCGTCTCGGCCAATAAGTCCCATGAACCATCGCCTGCTGACTGTGATCGCGCTGCTGCTCGCCGGTCTTTGGGGAGCTGCGCTCGGCTATACCAATCTCCATGCGGGAAGTGGCCTTCTCGACCGGATGGAGGCCTCACTTGCTGATATCCGCAGCGCCATCGTCGGGGCGAAGACACCGCCTCCCGTCGTCTCGATCGTCGCGATCGACGACCGTACCGCGGCAGCCCATGGCTATCCGCTCGATCGGGCGACACTTGCGCGCCTCGCCAACGCGATCACCGCGTTGAAGCCGAAGGCCCTGGCGATCGACATTCTGCTGGTCGATCCGGGGCCGGAGGCAGGTGATGCGGCGCTGACATCAGCCCTTCGCCAGAGGCCAAGCGTGATTGCGGCCGCGGCCACCTTTGCGCAAAGCAGCCAACGGGTCACCGATGCGGCCGAGGATCCGCTTGCCGCCATCCCGGAGGCAAACCAGCTGCTGTTGCCGCTTCCCCGCTTTGCCGAGGCCGCCGCGGTCGGCATCGTCAACGTCGCAACCGACCAGACCGGCACGCCGCGCTTCATTCCGCTGATCTCGCGTGCCGCAGACCGGCTGGATCCGGCTTTTCCGCTGCGTGCCGCGTCGGTGGCGCTCGGCGTCGATCCCACCATCGAACGCGACGCCATCATGCTCGGAAAGCTGCGTATTCCCACTGATATCGGCCAGCGCCTGCCGGTGACCTTCTATGGCGGGCACGGCAGCATCGCCACCTTCAGCGCCGCCGATGCGCTGGATGGCAAGCTTTCGGCGGATGCGGTCGCAGGCCGTATCGTCGTCATCGGTTCGACCGTCACCGGCGGCGGCGACGTCTTCCCGACTCCGTTCGATCCCGTCATGCCCGGCGTCGAGGTGATGTCGACGGCGATCACCCATCTTGTTACCGGTGACGGCATGGTGCGCGACCGCAGGATGCGGCTGATCGATGCCGCCACCGCCGTCGGACTGCCGATCGCGCTCGTGTCGCTGGTCGCCTGGCGCCGGAGCGCGGCAGGTTATGTCATCATCGTGCTGACGCTGATCGTCTGGGCGATGCTCAATCTGTCGGCCTATGCGCATGGCTACTGGCTGAGTGCGGCGCTGCCGATCGCCGCAGCGCTGCCGCCGGCGCTGGCGTTCGGCGCGGCCGAACTCTTGCTCGACCGTGGCCGCGCCCGTCATTTCGCCGAGCAGAGCGCGCTCCTGCAGCGCATCGAGGCGCCCGGCCTCGGCGAGTGGCTCGCGCGCGATCCGAATTTCCTCGCCGCGCCGGTGCGCCAGAACGCCGCCGTCATCTTCATCGATCTCTCGGGCTTCACGGGCCTCAGCGAAAATGTCGGGCCGGTGGCGGTGAGCGAGATGCTGAGCGGCTTCTTCGAACTGGTCGACGAGGAGGCGCGCGCCCATGGCGGCGCCATCACCAGCTTCATGGGCGACGGGGCGATGATCCTGTTTGGCCTGCCACAGCCTGCCGATGACGACGCCGCCCGCGCCGTTGCCTGCGCGGTCAGCCTCTGCGAGCGCACAAGGGCCTGGCTTCAAGCGCAAGCGGGCTTTGCCCAGAAGAAGATCGGCTTCAAGGTCGGCGCCCATTGCGGCCCGATCGTTGCCTCGCGACTAGGCACCGGCGACCGGCAGCAGATCACGGCTGCAGGCGATACCATCAATGTCGGCAGCCGGCTGATGGAGGTCGCCGCCCGCCATGGCGTCGAACTGGCGCTGAGCGCCGAAATCGTCCGCGCCGCCGGTCCCGATAGCGTGCTTACGCAGTCCGGCCGCATGGAGGGACCGTTGGAAACGGAGCTGCGCGGGCGGGCAAGCCGCATCGACGCCTGGCTGTGGCGGAACCGCACGCTTTGACAATCGCCGCGGGAGCGGCTAGGAACGGCGCAAATACCCCGCCGGCTGGCTCCGGCCATGGCGCATCAACGCGCCTGACAGCTCCGAAAGATCGAACTCATGACAGAATTTAACGGCGTCGTTCCGGCGATCGCCAAGGCGTTGCAGAAGCGCGGTTACGCCGAACTCACCCCGGTGCAGAAGGCGATGCTCGATCCGGCGCTCGCCGCTTCCGACGCGCTGGTTTCGGCCCAGACCGGTTCCGGCAAGACCGTCGCCTTCGGACTGGCGCTGGCGCCGACGCTGCTTGAAGGCAGGGAGCGCTTCGGCAATGCCGGCGCACCGCTCGCCCTCGTCATCGCCCCGACGCGCGAGCTTGCCCTGCAGGTCAAGCGCGAGCTCGACTGGCTCTTTGAGATGACCGGCGCGGTGATCGTCAGTTGCGTCGGCGGCATGGACATCCGCAGCGAACGCCGGTCGCTCGAGCGTGGCGCCCATATCGTCGTCGGTACGCCCGGCCGGCTTTGCGACCATATCCGCCGCAGGGCGCTCGACATGTCGGAACTGAAGGCCGCCGTGCTCGACGAGGCCGACGAGATGCTCGATCTCGGTTTCCGTGAGGATCTCGAATTCATCCTCGATGCGGCGCCGGACGAACGCCGGACCCTGATGTTTTCGGCAACGGTGCCGGCTGCGATCGCCAAGCTGGCCAAGAGCTACCAGCGCAATGCCGTGCGCATCAGC
Organism: Rhizobium sp. 10PS4; assembly: GCF_032464805.1. Lineage (NCBI taxonomy): Bacteria > Pseudomonadati > Pseudomonadota > Alphaproteobacteria > Hyphomicrobiales > Rhizobiaceae > Rhizobium > Rhizobium sp. 10PS4. Next base: position 393,237 of record NZ_JAWDIW010000005.1, read on the forward strand.
ACCGCGGCCGAGGAAAAGCAGCATATCGACATTGAATATCGCGCACTGATGGTCGCCCCGAGCGACCGCGAGAACGCGATCATCAACGTACTGCGCTACTACGAGGCGACCAATGCCATCGTCTTCTGCTCGACGCGCGCGGCCGTCAATCATCTGACGGCGCGGTTCAACAACCGCAATTTCGCCGTGGTGGCGCTGTCTGGCGAGCTGACGCAGAACGAGCGCACCCACGCGCTGCAGGCGATGCGCGACGGGCGCGCCCGGGTCTGCATCGCGACCGACGTTGCCGCCCGCGGCATCGACCTGCCGGGGCTCGATCTCGTCATCCATGCCGACCTGCCGACCAATCCGGACACGCTGCTCCACCGCAGCGGCCGCACCGGCCGAGCCGGACGCAAGGGCATCAGCGCCATGATCGTGCCGCTGAATGCACGGCGCAAGGCAGAGCGCCTGCTTGAGAATGCCGGTATTTCGGCTGCCTGGGGGCGCCCGCCTTCGGCCGAGGAGGTCAGTGAGCGCGACGACCAGCGTCTGCTCGCCGATCCGATCTTCCACGAAACGCCGCAGGAGGAAGAGCAGGGGCTGGTACAGCAGCTTCTCGCCAGCCATGGCGCCGAAAAGCTTGCCGCCGCTTTCTTACGTCTTTACCGCACCAATCACTCGGCGCCGGAGGATCTGCTCGAGGTCACCGTGCAGGACGATCGCAGCCGCAAGCGCCGCGACAATGCCGAGCCGTACGAGCCGGCGCAGAAGGGACCGCGCGAAGATTTCGGCGCCAGCGTCTGGTTCTCCGTCTCGGTCGGGCGCAAGCAGAATGCCGAGCCGCGCTGGCTGATCCCGATGCTCTGCCGCAACGGCAATGTGACGAAGCGCGAGATCGGCGCGATCAAGATGCAGCCCGAGGAAACTTTTGTGGAGATCGCCGCGGCGAGCGCCGAAAGCTTCCTGGCGGCGATCGGTCCGAACAAGGCGCTCGAACGCGGCATCCGCGTGACCAAGCTTTCCGGCACACCGGATTTCAGCCGGGCGCCTGCGCCGAAGCCTTATGCCGGCAAGCCATCCCGCGACGAGCGGCCCGACGACGCGTTCCGCGCCGAGCGGCCGAAGAACAAGTTCGGCAAGGGTCCGGGCGGCGGATATGCCGCGGCCGACAATAGCGGCGGGGACAAACGGGATAGCAAGCCCTGGAGCAAGAAGCCGGGCACCCCCCCTTTCGATGGCCCGAAGTCCGACAAGCCGAAATACGACAAGCCGAAATTCGAAGGCCCCAGATCCGACGCCCCCAAATATGAGGGTAAGGGCGGCGCCGGACCGAAAGCTAAGTTTTCAAAGAAGAAGCCCGGCTGATTTTGCCGGCAGCCCTTCGCCGGTCTGGCGGAGGGCTTTGGGCCGTATCCCTTAGGGAGGCAAGGATGGTGATGGAAACGGCGATCCTCAGCGTCCCGGTTTTCAGTACGCTCTGCAATGAGGCCTTCCGGCTGCGGCGCGCCGTTTTCGTGCATGAGCAGAAGGTTCCCGAAGCCGAGGAATTCGATGCCGACGATCTCAGCGCCCATCATCTCGTCGCCGTCACGGCAGGCGAGGTCTCCGGCACATTGCGGGTCATTTACGCCGAGGAACATGTGAAGATCGGCCGGGTTGCGGTTGCCGGCCAATGGCGCGGCCAAGGCATTGCGGCCGCAATGATCGGGCGTGCAATGGAACTGCACAGCGTTGCCCGCGACAACCGCTTCTATCTGACAGCGCAGGCCGACAAGCTGCCGCTCTACGAGCGTTTCGGCTTCGTCGCCTATGGCGCGGAATTTCTTGACGGTGGCATGCCGCATCTTGCCATGAAGAATTACTGAGCTTCGCCGGCAGGAGCAGACGACGATGAAACGCACGCGCACGCCACAACCCGATCTGGCCGCCTTCATCAAGGCCAACCTGCCGATATCACCCGTTCCATCCATCCCCGAGATCTGTCTCCATACGGCAGGACCTGCGAGCGGGCTCTGGCGGCTTGCCGGTCGCAGAGAGGCCGATCCGCCGCCTTACTGGGCCTATCCCTGGGCCGGCGGCGCGGTGCTTGCCCGCCATCTGCTCGACCGGCCGGAAATGGTGAGCGGCCGCCGGGTGCTCGATCTCGGCGCCGGCTCCGGGCTCGTGGCCATTGCCGCGGCGAAGGCCGGCGCAGCCACGGTGACCGCTATCGACATCGATGCCAATGCCATTGCCGCGATCGGCCTCAACGCAGCGATCAACGGTGTGAACATCGTGGCCTGGGCCGCCGATATCATCGCGGATCAGCCACCAGCGACTGACCTTCTGGTGGTCGGCGATCTGTTTTACGATCCCTCGCTTGCCTTGCGGGTGATGGCCTTCTTGCGGCGTTGCCAGGCGAGCGGCGTCGAGGTGCTGATCGGCGATCCCGAGCGCGCCTACCTGCCGCGGGGTGAACTCAGCCGGATCGCCACCCATGCGGTTGCGGATTTCGGCGGGGACACTGGCGGAGGTGCCGTGCCGGCGGGCGTCTTTGCCCTCTCCGGCAAAGCTGGAGGCGAGATTATGCCAGGAGGTCGGGCCGCAACAGCATGACCGGGCAGGGCGATCCGGCCGGCAATTCCGGCGCATGCGGTGGGCGGATGACGAGGCAGTCGGCTTCGGCGAAGACCTTCATCATCGAGGAATCCTGCTTGCCGAAAGGCTCGGCGAGCCAGTGGCCGGCGGCGGATTTCGAAAGTTTCGCCCTGATATAGTCCTGCCGGTGGTCGTTGGCGCGCAGTGTGACGGCCGTATCCACCGTTACCTCGCGCCGCACCGGCGGCAGGGAGGCGAGCTTGCGGATCAGCGGCTCCAGGAAGAGCAGAGAACAGACGAGGCTGGAGACCGGATTGCCGGGCAAGCCGAGCACATGGATCTCGCCGAAGCTGCCCACCATCAGCGGTTTACCGGGGCGCATGGTGATGCGCCAGAAATCGAGCTGCATGCCGGCCTCGATCAGCGTGGCCTGCACCAGATCATGGTCGCCGACCGAAGCGCCGCCAAGCGTGACGATCACATCGACCTTGGCGTCCCGCGCTGCGTCGATCGCCGCGCTGATCCTGGCCTTGTCGTCAGGCACGATGCCGAGATCGAGTACATCGGCGCCGGCTTTGCGGGCAAGGGCTGCAATACCAAACGTATTGGATGCGATGATCTGCGAAGGGCCGGGCGTGCTTCCGGGCGGCAGCAGTTCGTCGCCGGTTGCGAGGATGGCGATCAGCGGGCGCCGCAGCACCTCGACATCAGGTCGGTTCATGCCGGCAGCGACCGTCAGCCGCGAGAAATCGAGCACGGTGCCGGCCGACAGAACGGCTTCGCCTTCGGCGAAATCCTGACCGCGCGGACGCACATGCTGGCCCTGCCGTACAGGGAAACTGGTTCGGATACCGCCCTCGATCTTCTCCGCATCCTCCTGCAGCAGGACGCTGTCGGCGCCGGGCGGAACAGGCGCGCCGGTGAAGATGCGGACGGCCTCTCCCTGGCCGACGCTTCCCTCGAAGCCGTGGCCGGCGGAAGACGTGCCGATGACCTTCAGTTCGGCGCCCGGCTCCGGCGCGTCTTCGCGGCGTAGCGCATAGCCATCCATGGCGGAGGCATTGAAGGGCGGCTGGGTCAGGCCGGCCGTCAGATCGACGGCCAGGACGCGGCCCTCAACCTCGGCAAGCGGCAGCGTCTCGGACGCAGCAATGGGCTTTGCGCTGGAGAGCAAGCGGTTCAGGGCCTCGGCGACCGGGAGAAGGTTCATCTTGCCTCCGGATGACGGAAATCGCCGGATTTTCCGCCGGACTTTTCAAGAAGTCTGATGCCGCCGATCTCCATTGCCTTATCGGCCGCCTTGGCCATGTCGTAGATGGTCAGACAAGCGACCGAGACGGCTGTCAGCGCCTCCATCTCAACACCGGTCTTGCCGGTGAGCTTGGCGGTCGCCGTAACGCGCAGGCCGGGTAAGGCGGTATCGTCCTCGATCTCGACCGTGATCTTCGTCAGCATCAGCGGATGGCAGAGGGGGATGAGATCGGCGGTGCGTTTTGCCGCCATGATGCCGGCAAGGCGCGCGGTGCCGATGACATCGCCCTTCTTGGCATTGCCTTGGCGGATGAGAGCAAGCGTTTCCGGCGCCATCTTCACATGGCCCTCGGCAGTGGCGATGCGCACCGTCTCGGCCTTGTCGGAGACATCGACCATATGCGCCTCGCCGGAGGCACCGATGTGAGTGAGGCCTGGCTTTTGGCCGCTCATATCATTCGGCCGCGATGGCGGCTTCGCCAAAGAGCAGCGCGCGGGTGGCGGCGGCGACGTCCTCCTTGCGCATCAGGCTTTCGCCGACAAGGAAGGTATTGATGTCAACGGCCTGCAGGCGCTTGCAATCGGCATGGGTGAAGATGCCGCTTTCGCCGACCAGCAGCCGGTCGTCAGGCACCATGGGAGCAAGCGCCTCGCTGACCGTCAGGCTGACCTCGAAGGTACGCAGATTGCGGTTGTTGATGCCGATGAGCGGCGAGGAGAGTTTTAGCGCCCGCTCCATCTCCTCGGCGTCGTGGACCTCGACCAGCACGTCCATGCCGAGGGCGAAGGCCTCGTCCTGCAGGCGTTCGGCTTCACCGTCCGATAGCGAGGCCATGATCAGCAGGATGCAATCGGCGCCCCAGGCACGGGCCTCGTGCACCTGATAAGTCTCGAACATGAAATCCTTGCGCAGCGCCGGCAGCGCGCAGGCAGCACGGGCGGCGGTCAGAAATTCCGGCGCCCCCTGGAAGCTCGGCGTGTCAGTCAGCACCGAAAGGCAGGCGGCACCGCCGTCCTCATAGGCGCTCGCCAGCGACGGCGGATCGAAATCCGGGCGAATGAGACCCTTCGAGGGGCTCGCCTTCTTGATCTCAGCGATCAGGCCGAAGCGGCCGGCATCATGCTTGGCAATGAGCGCCTTGTGGAAGCCGCGCGGCGCGGACTGGCCGGCCTGCATTGCCTTGAGATCGGCAAGCGACACTGCCGCCTTGGCAGCGGCGATCTCCTCGCGCTTGTAGAGTTCGATCTTCTTCAGGATATCGGTCATCGGGCAATCCTAGTCGATATCGTTGGAAACGGCGATGAGTTTGTCGAGGGCGAGCGCGGTGGAGCCACTATCCAGCGACTGCATGGCCAGCGTCATGCCGTCGCGGATCGTCTCGACCTTGCCGGCGATGACGAGCGAGGCGGCGGCATTGGCGAGCGAGACATCGCGATAGGCATTCCTGGCGCCGCCGAGCACTTCGCGAAGCGCTGCGGCGTTGGCGACACCGTCACCGCCCTTGATGTCGGCGAGCACGCAAGGGCTGACGCCGAAATCGGCGGGTGAGAGTTCGAAGGTGCGGATCTTGCCGTCTTCGAGTGCTGCGACTTGTGTGATGCCGGTGGTGGTGATCTCGTCGAGCCCGTCGCCATGGACGACCCAGACGCATTCGGAGCCGAGATCGCGCATGACTTCGGCAAGCGGCACCAGCCATTGCGGCGAGAAGACGCCGAGCAGTTGGCGGCGAACGCCGGCCGGATTGGAGAGCGGCCCGAGCAGGTTGAAGATCGTCCGCGTGCCGAGTTCGACCCGCGAGGGACCGACATGGCGCATGGCGGAATGATGCATCTGCGCGAACATGAAGCCGACGCCGGCCTCGGCAATGCAGCGGGAGATGATTTCGGGACCGACGTCGAGCTTGACACCGAGTGCGGCCAGATTGTCGGCTGCGCCCGATTTCGAACTCAGCGCCCGGTTGCCATGCTTGGCGACGGGAACACCGGCCCCGGCGACGATCAGCGCCGCCAGCGTCGAGATATTGTAGGTGCCGCTGGCATCGCCGCCGGTACCGACGATGTCGATCGCATCGACCGGCGCCTCGACGGTCAGCATCTTCGAGCGCATCGCCGTGACGGCGCCGACGATCTCATCGACGGTTTCGCCGCGCACGCGCAGCGCCATCAGGAAGCCGCCGATCTGCGAGGGCGTCGCCTGGCCCGACATCAGGATGTCGAAGGCGGCGCGGGCCTCGTCACGCGTCAGCGGCTCGCGGCTTGCGGCCTTGGCCAGGAACGGCTTCAGATCGGTCATAAAGCCTCCTAGCGGACCGTCGCCTGTTCGGCGAGTGTCTGGTTGATCTGAGCGCCATACTGCGTCTGCAGCAGGTTGACCATCTGATCGAGAATATCGTCACCGGCGGCATTGGCCATAGCGGTGATCTGGGCATCGCGGTTGTTCAGCACGTCGCCGGTCGGCTGGGTGTTGACCTCGGTGACCTTCAGCAGAATCTGCGTCGAGGGATCGGCGCCGACGGCACTCGCGACCGTATCGACCGGACCCGAGAAGGCGGCGGTGACGCCGGCCCGGCCGAGAACTGCATCATCGGTGGAGCGGGTGACACCGCTCTTGCTTTCGACGGCAATGCCGAGCGGCGTTGCGATATCGGCAAGGGCCGTGCCTTTCTTCGCCTCGGCCTTCAATGCGTCGGCCTTCTTGGCGAGCTCGGCCTTCTGCTGCTCCGCCGTCCAGTCCTCGACGGCCTTTTCGCGCACTTCGGTGACTGGGCGGTCGCGGTCCGGCGTGATTTCGCGGACGTTGAACCAGACATAGCCGTCATTGCCGATCGGCAGCGGCGGCGCATCGACGCCGACCTCGGTCTTGAAGGCTTCGCCGAGCAGCTGCTGCCTGGCTGGGATATCCTTGACCTCTTGGCCATCCTTGTCGGCGCCGGTCATATCGACGGCATCGACAGTCACGGCCTTGAGATTCAGCTGGCCGGCAATATCCTCGAGCGTCGAACCGCCAGCGCGCAGGTCCTCGATGCGGTCATGAACGTTGATCACTTCCTGGGAGGCGTTGGAGAGCGCCAGCTGCTTGCGGATGTCCTCCTTCACCTCGTCGAAATTTTTCGTCGCTTCCGACTTGATGTTGGTGACGCGCAGGATGACGGGGCCGAAGGAGCCATCGACGACAGGCGTCGTGCCGCCATCGCGCGAAACCGCGAAGGCCGCATCGGCAACGGCCTGGTCGGGAACCTTGTCCTTGGTGAACTCGCCGAGCAGCACGTCGCTTGCCGTCTTGCCCTGGTCGGAGACCAGCTGATCGAAAGTGGTGCCGCTCTTCAGCGCCGTTTCGGCGGCGGCGGCCAGATCCTTGCTGGCGAAGGTCAGCTGTTCGATGGTGCGGCTTTCCGGCGTGCGATAGGTATCCTTGCTCTTGTCGAAGGCTTCGTGGATCTGGTCTTCGGTGACGGTCGCCGCATCGGCGATATCGCCAGGCTGCAGCTTGAGATAGACGAGCTTCCGGTATTCGGGCGCCCGATAGCGCTGCTTGACACCTTCGAACCACGTCGCCAGCACGTCGTCGGCAGGCGCCTTGATCGGCTCGATATTGGCATTGGTGAGCAGCAGGTATTCGATGCTGCGGCTTTCGTCACCATAGAGCTTCAGGGCGTCTACAAGCGTCTTCGGTGCGGTGAAGCCGTTCGAGATGGCATCGACCACCTGGCTGCGGACAGCGACCTTGCTGCGCTCCTTGATGTAATCATCCTGACGGATGCCGGCATTGCTCAGGCGCGAAATGAAGAGCTCGCGGTCGAACCGGCCGTTGACGGCCTTGAAAGCCGGATCGTCAGCGATCAACTGGGCGAGGCGATCTTCGGAAAGGCCGAGGTTCATGTCTTCGGCGAGCTGGTCGAGCGAGGCGCCGGCGACGAGCTGGGCGAGCACCTGCTGCTCGACGCCGAAGGCGCGGGCCTGCTCGGGGGTGAGGCGCGTGCCGAACTGCTGGCTGAGGCTTGCCACCTGGCGCTGATAGGCGAGGTGGAATTCGTTGACGTCCACATGCTGATCGCCGACGGTCACGACCGCGGTGCTGTTGCCGCCTGACAGCAGCTCATGCGACACGCCCCAGACGCCGAAGGACGCGACGAGCAGAAGCAGGAGGAGCTTGGCAACCCAGGTCTGAGCAGCTCTTCTCAGGATATGGAACATAGAAACGCAAACCTCGCAGTATCATTGACCCGCGCGCGGGCGGACATTCGACGTTCCTTAAAACAAACCCGACAGGAAATGAAGGGTTTGTCGCGCGAAAAGCTGCACAAGGCGGCTGCTCAACCACGGCGGCTTTGCGGCGAACAAAAGATCGGTCGCGGCGGAACCTTTCGGGCCGCCATTTCGTTGAAGCGGCATCCCATGAAACAGGAGCAGACCATGGCAGAATTGAAAACCGCTTCCGCCGAATCCACCGCTGCGCGCGTCAAGGCTGATATTGCAGCAGACGATCTGTCGGCGCAGGTCGCAGCCCTTCGCAACGATCTCTCCCGACTGACGGAAAGCGTGGTCGCGCTGGGGCAGGGGGCGAAGTCGGCGGTGACCGACGAGGCTTCGCTGATGACGGAACGGCTGCGCGACAAGGTGCGCGAAGAACCGCTCGTGGCACTCGCCGTGACGGCAGGCATTGCCTACGTGTTCGGCCTGCTCAGCCGTCGCTGAACGCGAATTCAGGGTAAGGAAAAGCCGGACGTCATGAACGCCCGGCTTTTGACATTTCCGACGACCGGCAAAAGCGCCGGAGGCCAGCTATCGCGACCTAGTCAGCGGCGGATGACGCGCCCGATCGCAATCAGGATGCAGGCACCGATGAAGCCGGTGATCAGATAGCCCAGCCAACCGGCAAGCGGCTGGATGTTCAACAGACCCAGGATCCAGTTGGCGACGATGGCGCCGACGATGCCGAGCAATATGTTCATGAGCAAGCCCATGCTGCTGCTCATGACCTTTTCCGCCAGCCATCCGGCGATGCCGCCGATGATAATGGCTGCAATCCAACCCACGCCTGCGTTTTCCATGGTTATCTCCCTCCTGGCAAAACGAGTCACAGAATGCACGAAACGAAACGAAGTTCCACTCCCAGTTACTGAGATCGCGTGCGCGTTCAGCAACTTATGTGACTCACGGCTGCAGCATGGTGACCGGAGAGTGCAGTGCGTGGGCGATAATCTGGAACAGCAGGCCGGAAATGGCGAGCAGGGCGAAGCCGAACGGCATAATCAGGCTCTTGCTAAACATCTTTCCTCTCCCCTTTTGCGTAAAGCATAAGCGGAAGCGGAAGGAGCGCAATGATATTGTTAACGGATAGTTAAGCTTGGCAATTAACTAAAATCAAATACATCAAAATATCTTAAAAATACTTGCGATCGTTGAAATGTTTGTTTTGCACCTTCCCGTGTTGTTGAAGGGATCTGCCGATCTCCGCCTTGTCGTCGAGGGCGGAAAATGGTCCTGCTATCTCTCCGGATCGCAAACAATGAGGCCGCAGAATGCCGTCGGCACTGGGTTTCAGTGATCGCGCGCCTTAGGGCTAATCTGTTTGCCGCGGGACAATCAGGTCCGGTGGACGATCAGCATAAAGACGAGGAAGGAGGCTGTTGCGACCGTCGCGGCGAAGGCAATCTGGTAGTCCATGTCGTTAACCCCGGTTGGATGGCTCCCGTAAACGAGTGTGGCGTCACGGAGTTCCACGTCGCGAGTTTGCGCTCAGCGCCCACGGATTGATTTTGGCGAAGAATGCGTCATCTTCCGTTGATCGCCTTCATTCGGGGGAACACTTGATGCCAAAAGCTGCAATCGCCATCGCCTGTATCTGCCTGCTGACACTTTCCGGTTGCGGCAATACCGCATACGGGCTGAAGAAGGATGGACAGGAAGCAAGCCACGCCATGGACAATGCGACACATCGGGTGCTTTCGGCCGGCGCCAAGAAGTGATGCAGGCGATGGAATAAAAAAGCCCGCCTGGGGTGAGGCGGGCTTAGGACTAACAGGGAGAATGGACGGATAGACTCCGCCTCAACTAATACAGCATTTTCTTAAGCGCATGACTTTACGTCATTCGACGTAACGGCGACCGGCAACGACCGATGCGGCCATGATTCGGAATCGAATCGGAGATATCCGGATCGAATCAGAAGTTGCCCCAGTTCTGAGCGCGGGCACGAGCGCGAATAATCCGGTATTCGCGACCGCCATAGAGCGAGCCGATTGTCAGCAGAAGCGTCAGGACGTCCCAGATGATATGCATGTTATCCTCTTAGGTTGGACGGCCCTGCCGTCGATCGGTGAAGATACAATAGCAATCTTTTGAACGTGCTTATATGACAAGAAATCGGGATGAGCGGGAAAGCCGGCAGGGCGCTTCCGCAGAGGAGAGGCGGCGTTGCCGCCTTGGAGCAGCAAAGTGAACAGATTCGACGGCGGCTTATGACGATTTTCTCCGTCCGCCACATCACGTCCTATCGTTACGTCAGGGACGTCGATTTCGGCGAGCATCGCTTGATGTTCCGGCCGCGCGACAGTTTCGACCAGCGGCTGATGGAGGCGTCGTTGACGATCTATCCTGAGGAAAGTCATGTGCGCTGGATCCACGATGTTTTCGGCAATTGCGTGGCGCTCGTCGATTTTTCGAGGCCGGCGTCCGAACTTCGTTTCGAAACCTGGATCACGCTCGATCATACGCCGCAGGTCGCCCTGGATCTCAAGGTGGACGACGCGGCCCTGACCTATCCATTCTCCTACGACAAGGACGAGATCGCCGATCTGACACCGGCGATGCAGCGCCATTATCCCGACCCTAACGACGAGGTCGGACGCTGGGCGCGTCAATTCGTGCGCCAGGGGCGTCCGACGGAGACCGGGCATCTGCTGATGACGCTCTGCTACGCCATTCGGGAGAGCTTCGTCTATGCGCGGCGCCAGGAACATGGAACGCAGACGCCGGTGCAGACCTTGCAGCTTCGCTCCGGCACCTGCCGGGATTTTGCGCTTCTGATGATGGAGGCGGCACGCATCCTCGGCCTCGCGGCGCGGTTCGTCACGGGTTATGTCTATGTTCCCGACCGGGACGGCTCCACCGTGCTCGGCGGCGGTTCCACGCACGCATGGTGCCAGATCTATCTTCCAGGCGCCGGCTGGACGGAGTTCGATCCGACCAACGGCATTGTCGGCAACCGCGATCTCATTCGTGTCGCGGTTGCCCGCGATCCGCGCCAGGCAGTCCCGTTGAGCGGCAGCTATGACGGGGATGGGAAAGATTTCGACAGCATGACGGTGCAGGTCAACGTCACCACGAGGTAATCTCGACTACCTCCGAGGTAATCTTGATTACCCCGAGCCGGCCGCGCAGTGACAGTCCCGCGGCCACGGAACCGGGTAGCGCGATCAACGTTCCATACTCACCTCCACAGATGCGGAGACGCGACAAGGAAGCGACAATGAAGATACGCGCCGGGTTTCATCTGGGCTATGAATGCACGCAGCCGACGCCGATGCTGCTCGTCCTCAATATCCATCCCTCCCGTCGCGCCGACCTTCTCAGCGATCAGACCCTGACATTCGACCGGCCGATCGAGGCTTGGAGCTACACCGATGTGTTCGGCAATGCCTGTAGCCGGATCGTCGCTCCGCCGGGGCTGACGACGATCTCCACGGAGTTCGAGATCTACGACAGCGGCCAACCCGACATCGTTCCCGACGATGCCGTTCAGCACGCGATCAATGACCTGCCGGACGATGTGCTGGTCTTCCTGCTCGGCAGCCGTTATTGCGACACCGACAGGCTTGCAGATTTCGCCTGGGCAAGGTTCTCATCGACGCCGCTCGGCTGGGCGCGCGTCCAGGCGATCTGCGATTTCGTCCATGACCACATCACCTTCGATTACCTGAAGGCCGACGTGCTCAGGACCGCGCATGGCGGCTTCACCGACAAGACGGGCGTCTGCCGCGACTTTGCCCATCTCGCCATCGCGCTTTGCCGATGCATGAATATCCCGGCACGATATTGCACCGGCTATCTCGGCGATATCGGCGTTCCGATCGATCCCAATCCGATGGATTTCAGCGCCTGGTTAGAGGTCTTTCTCGGAGGCCACTGGCATACGGTCGACGCCCGCCACAACACGCCGCGCATCGGGCGGATTCTGATGGCGACCGGCCGCGACGCCACCGACGTCGCCATGTCGACGGCCTTCGGCCCGGCAACGCTCTCCCGCTTCGAGGTGATCACCGAAGAAGTGCCGTAGGAGGCGGTGAAAGCCGATTGATCGGCAGGGGCAGGCCTTACGATGCTTTGACAACCAGCATCGCGGGCGAGGCGGATCCTATGCCTTCTTCAAAAACTCGGTTTTCAGCACGAGGCCTTTGACCTGCTTGGTGCTGCACTCGATCTCGCCCGGATTGTCGGTCAGACGAATGCCCTTGACCAGCGTTCCACGCTTCAGCGTCTCGGAAGTTCCCTTGACCTTGAGGTCCTTGATCAGCGTGACAGAATCGCCGTCGTGAAGCTGGCTTCCGTTGCTGTCTTTTACAATGATGTCGGTCATAACGTCCCCCTTTGGTGATCCGGACGGGAAATCATGGCGACGCGGAATAGTCAACCATACGAACGGATCAATCGCCTGACCTCAAATCCTACACAGCCCTTCAATCAACTCGCGCAGGCGTCCCGAACGCAGCCGCGCAGCCAGCGGTGCGCGGGATCGGCATCCATCCTGGGGTGCCAGAGCAATGACACCGTGATCTCAGGCGTCGAGACGGGGAGGGGAAAACTATGCATTCCCGCGCGCAAGGCTCCCGTGTGCCGTTCGGGCACGCTGGCGATCAGCTCGGAGTTCCGGGCGAGTTGCAGCGCTGTGGAAAAGCCGCTGACGATGGTGGCGATCTGCCGTTCCAGCCCGAGCGCGTTCAAGGCTTCATCGATCGGTCCCTTGTCGAGCCCGCGCCGCGAGACGTAGATGTGCTGACCGCCGGCATAAAGGGAGGGCGTCATCTCGCGCTCGCAAAACGGATGCCCCAAGCGCACGACGCCGATGAAACGATCGCGGAACAAGGCCTGCGCCCGCACCTCCGGACCGGTCGTCCCGCCGACGACGCCGGTTTCCAGATCGACGGTCCCGTCGCGAAGCGGGGCGCTGTCCTTGTCCGGCTTCTGCACGAAGCGCAGCCGCACACCGGGCGCTTGCCGGCCTAGGCGGGCGATGAGATCAGGCCCGAAGCTCTCGGCAAAGCCTTCGCTGGTGCGCAGCGTGAACGTCCGGACCAAGCGTTGAAGGTCAAGCGCCTCGGCAGGACGCAGGATCGCCTGCGCGTCCTCGACTGTCCGGCCGACCCGCTCGCGCAGTTCGAGCGCGCGCGGCGTGGGGACGAGGCCGCGGCCGGCCCGCACCAGCAGCGGATCGCCCGTCGTTTCGCGCAATCGCGCTAAGGCCCTGCTCATCGCCGACGGGCTGAGCCGCAGCCTTTGCGCCGCACGCGCAACGCTGCCTTCGGCAAGCAGCACATCGAGGGTGACAAGGAGGTTGAGGTCGGGTGTCGACATGCATCAAGTATAACACGCTTTCATCGTGATGTGGCGTCAGACGCATGGATTAAGTGCAAACCATGCGCCTTACGCCATATCAAGCAGAGGACTAGGTTTTCAGCAGTTCCATTCGGGGAACTACGAGAAAACGGAGTTCACGGGGTGAAATCGATCATTGCAGAGCGAAGCGAGGCCATCGCCGAACAGGCACCCTCCGTACGATGGGCGCTTGCCAGTCTTTCCCTCTCGATGTTGCTGCCGTCGCTCGGCACCAGCATCGCCAATGTTGCCCTGCCGAGCCTGGCGCAGGCGTTCGATGCGGCCTTCCAGGATGTGCAGTGGATCGTTCTCGCTTACCTCCTTGCCGTCACCACCCTGATCGTCAGCGTCGGACGGCTCGGCGACATCGCCGGCCGACGCCGGCTGCTGCTCATCGGCATCCTGCTTTTCACGCTGGCCTCGATCCTCTGCGGTGTCGCGCCGACGCTATGGCTGTTGATTGCCGCGCGCGCTGTGCAGGGCCTGGGTGCGGCCATCATGATGGCGCTCACCATGGCCTTTGTCGGCGAAACCGTGCCCAAGGAAAGGACCGGGAGCGCCATGGGGCTGCTCGGAACGATGTCGGCGATCGGTACTGCTCTTGGGCCCTCGCTCGGTGGCCTGCTGATCGCCGGGCTCGGCTGGCCGGCAATCTTTCTCGTCAACGTGCCGCTCGGCGTTCTGACCTTCGTTCTCGCCTATCGCCATCTGCCCGCCGATATCAGCAAGGGGAAGACGGATCGGAAGGGCTTCGACATGGCGGGCACACTGCTGCTTGCGCTGACGCTTTCGGCCTATGCGCTGGCGATGACGATCGGGCACGGCCGCTTTGGCCTGCTGAACGTCGCCCTGCTCTCGGCTGCCGTCTTCGGCACCGGTTTGTTCGTCTTCGCCGAGGCGAGAGCGGCATCGCCGCTGATTCAGTTGACGGTGTTCCGCAATCGCATGCTCACCGCCAGCCTGGCGATGAACGCGCTGGTGTCGACGGTGATGATGGCGACGCTGGTGGTGGCGCCGTTCTACCTTTCCCATGCGCTGGGGCTCAATCAAGCTCTCGTCGGCATCGTCATGTCGATCGGCCCCGTCATCTCCATCTTGAGCGGGGTCCCGGCCGGTCGCCTGGTCGACCGTCTGGACGCACCGTTCGTGGTCGTCGCAGGGCTCCTCGCCATGGCGGCAGCCTCCGTCGCCATGGCCGTGCTTCCCGGGATATCAGGCTACATCGCCGCCATTGCCATGCTGACACCCGGCTATCAGCTGTTCCAGGCGGCCAACAACACTGCCGTCATGGCGGACGTCCACCCGGACCAGCGGGGCGTCATCTCGGGCATGCTCAACCTGTCGCGCAATCTCGGTCTGATCACCGGCGCATCCGTGATGGGCGCCGTCTTCGCGCTTGCCTCGGGAACACCCGATATCACAGCGGCGCATCCCGAGGCCATTGCCTCAGGCATGCGGATCACCTTCGCCGTCGCGGCAGCACTGGTTATCGCCGCGCTCGCCATCGCGGCCGGGATTTATCGACGCCGAACCAATTCCGAAGCATGATCAGCGCCCGGTATGAACATGCGAGCAAAAGCCGCCGAGAATTCAACTGGACTCGAGCTTGCCGGTCCAGCGGTTTCGCCCCTTCCAATATGAGCAATTCGGGCAGGCCTCGCCGCTCGGATAGTCGATTCCTCCTCGTGGGGGCAGCCGATGATTGCGTCCACCATCACTACCGACTTCACCTCATTCTCGCGCAGGAATGCGGCGATCTCGGCGATAACGGTCTCGTCCATCCTGAGATCGCCGGTTTCGGCAAACCATCGGCGCAGATCGGCCGGATCCGCATGCAGCGCCGGGATGATGCTGACGGCAGCCTTGCTGGCGCGGCGGTTGTCAGGCCCATAATAGGCGATCGTACCCATGGGGTAGCCGCGGTTACCGCGCTTGCTCTTTTTCTCGAGCCATTTCCGTGGTTGCCAGCCTAATTTCATTGTCGCTGCTCGCTCTTTCAGTGGTTTGTTATTCTATTATCCAGCCTAATTCGCAGGGTAAAGTTCGGTAGCAATGAAAATGGGCTGAGGATATGGCCGGCAAGAGACAATGGATCGGGACGCGAATCGAGAAGCCGGCTCCGGCCGACAATCTTGAGAAGCAGGCGATTATCGCAGCCTGCGAGGCCTTCATTCGCGATATTCTGAAGCCGCGCTTCCTGCCAGAAATCCGGCCGACCGAGTGGAACTATGTCGTCGATATCAGGGGCTCATGGGCGGGAAATCGGTATCGGTTCATGCAGCGCTACAGATCCGGCTTTGAGGACAATCGCGGCGAAGAGTTCGATGCCCCCTTCGCCCGCATCGACCGCATGGGACCAGACCGGTTCGATATCTATTGGATGCGGCACACGGGCAAATGGTGGCGGCTCCATTCCGGGGGTGACGCTTGCCGAGGCGCTGCGAATCCTCGAAACTGACGGTATGCTGCATCCGGTCTGATCAAGACAGAACGGCGCCGCAGACTGGAACCGCCTTCGTCCACGATGAAATCTCGACCACCACGGCCATGAGCGAATATCAATATTACGAATTCCAAGCGATCGACCGCCCCCTCAGCGACGCGGATCGCCGCTCCCTCCGGGAGTTATCGACCCGGGCGCGGATCACCTCCACGAGCTTCACCAATTCCTACGAATGGGGCGATTTCAAAGGTGATCCGGCCGAGCTCATTGAGCGCTGGTTCGACTTGCACCTCTATCTCGCCAATTGGGGAACGAGGCGCCTGATGATCCGCTTTCCGAAGCGGCTCGTCGACCAGCAACGTCTCGACGGATTTCTCAGCGCGGTCGATGGCGCCGAACTCACCACCTCAGGTGAAAACCTGATCCTCGATATCATATGCGAGGAAGTGGAATCCGAGGATGATTGGGAAGAGGGGCCGGGCTGGCTCGCGGCGCTGATGCCGTTGCGCGCGGACGTGCTGGGCGGTGATCTCAGGCTGTTTTATCTGCTGTGGCTGATGGCTGTTCAGGCGGAGTCGCTCGGGCCGGAGGAGGTAGCGCCACTGCCGGGGCTAGGTCCGATGACCGATGCGCTTGAAGCCTTCGCGCAATTCTTCGGTCTCGATGCCGACCTCGTTGCCGCGGCCGCCGAACGCCCGGCCGAGACGACATTGGCCGGCTCCATGGCATCGGATGCCGTCCGAAGCTTCGTGGCAGCCATGCCGGACAACGAGAAGACGATGATGCTTACCCGTCTGATCGAGGGGGATCCGCATGTGGCAAGCGAGCTGCAGAAAAACGCCCGGAATTTCTCCGCCGGAACCAAGCCGGCCGCCGCCCCGCCCACGGTCGCGGAACTGCGAGCCCATGCCGACGCGATTCGCCACATCCGCGAGCGCAAGGAAAACGAGCGGCTGGCGGCGGAACGAAAAAAGCAAGAGGCGGAAGAAGCACGCGCCCGCCGCGCGCGGCTCAACGCGATCATCCAGCGGGGCGATGCGGTCTGGCGCGAGATCGAGGCCGAGATCGAGCGCCGCAACGCTTCCGGCTATGACAAGGCCGCCAGCCTGCTTAGCGACCTGAAGACGATCGCCGAACAAAATGGTGGCACTGCCGATTTCGCCCGCCGCCTGCATTCGATCCGTGAACGCCACGCTCAGAAGGGGCGCTTCATCGAGCGGCTGAACGTTTTCGGTTAGCCCGCGCCAGCGCAACTCAGACCAAGGTCCGATCCATCCCGGACTTCGTGCCCATAGCAACTTCCCATCGATGCAATAGGTTGCTTCGGCATGCGTGGAGGTGTCGGAGTTTTGCTGTGACTAAAATGATCGTTGCGGGGATGATCCTGGCGCCGCTTGTCTTCTGGGGCTCTATTGGCGTCCTGATATACGCGTACTTCTCGTGAGGGCTGCCCGTGGAATCATCGGCATCGCCGAGCCCGTATTTCGAAAACATCCTGTGCCTTAATGATACCGGCCTCGATGCCGCCGAAGAGATTTCGGGCTGCCGCCTGGCCGCCGACACATCGGGATCAGTTCGAGTGGCCACGGAAGATCGCAACGGCAGCAGTGACCAGTGCGGCATTGTCCCTCGCAATCGTTCCATCCGGGAGGTGTTTGCCGTCTTCCAGGCCGATCCGGGTTGAAAAGCGCCGCTCGCGCGCCGACCTAACGAAGGGCCAGACGGTGTCGTCGAAACCGTGCAGAAGAATGGGCCGATTGACCCGGCTATCCCTGAGCGCCTTGATGATGCCGTCTGCGATATCGCATGCGCGCTGCAAATCCTGTTCGTCATCGAGCTCGATAAGCACACGAAAGACCCGCTCATGATCATCGAGGCCGATGTAGCGCTCCGCATCGGCGACCGATGCCAGTCCGACTTCAATGCCGACACCCATCTGCTGCAGGAGCTGCATGACACCGGGCGCATCGTCTTCGGAAAGGTTCACCGAGGCATAATCCGGCAGGACACGCCAGCGGCGGATGGCTTCCCGCGTTTTCTGCCGATCGCCTTCGATCAAGGCGCTGGTGGACACACCGATCAGCGTTCCCGGACAGACACGGCGGATCGCGCCGACAGTGTCGTCGACGGCGGCAAGGCTCTCCCTGCCATCGGCTCCGCGCGGATGAACGTGGAGCTCCGCAGCGCCGGCAGCAACCGAAGCCGCGGCATCACGCACCATGGTATCGATCGTTACGGGAAGAAGGGGATGAAAATCGCTCGACCGCGCGCCGTTGATGCAAGCTTGAACGATCATAAAACGAGCCTCGCGCTTGTTGGGCCGCTTAAGACGCCGGGCATACCAAATTGGAAACCTGAAGACTTAGGGGCACTGCCGACAAAGTCATTTCCCTTGCCGTTGCAGCCCCAATAATATCAAATCAGTCGAGATAGGCGACTGCTGCTCTTGTGCAGGTCAAGCTGCGCGCACGCCGACCAGAGGACGGCCACGTGATCTCGTGGCAGCGACGTGACGTCAATCTGCCGCCCGACCCCATTCTTAAGTTAATGGCGGTCGCGTCCCGTTGCTGCCTGTATATCATCTCATCGTCAACGCAAAGGAGGAGGCGTGAAACTCATCTATTGCCTCAGGGAAGGCCAACCTTCTCGACGATTGCGATGACGGATGGATCTCGTGCGAATTTTCGAAAAAAACGGCATATGGCGGAAGAGGTGGGATTCGAACCCACGGTACGGTTTCCCGCACGCCGGTTTTCAAGACCGGTTCCTTAAACCACTCGGACACTCTTCCATCTGATTGAAAAGGTCGAGAAATCCACATTTTGTCGATTTCTGCGAACCGGTTGTTGCTACCGATTTGCGACCCAATCAGTCGATGGCTGGCGTTTTAGCAGCTTTGATAGCAGCGTCAACGTGCTCTGCAGCATTTGCCGACATCCCTGGGGTGACGTGCGAACAAATTCGAGCGTGAGCCGAGCGAGGCCCGTTCCGCTCATTGGAAATGACTGGCGTTCTGCCCGGCTTGAGCGTTTACTGTGTTGTTCTGGCGGAGGAAACAAACCATGGCCATGTATCTCACACGCTTCAGCTACACGCCCGAGACCTGGGCGCGGATGATCGAAAACCCCGAGGATCGCCGAGAGGCGGCACGCAGTTACATAGAATCCGTGGGCGGAAAGCTGCATGGGTTCTGGTACGCCTTCGGCGAGCATGATGGTTGGAATCTATGGGAGGCGCCTGATAACGTATCGATGGCGGCCGTCGCACTTGCGATCGGCGCGGGAGGCGCGCTCAGCTCCATGGAGACAACCGTCCTCCTCGGCGTCGAGGATACGATCGAAGCCTTGAAGAAGGCGAAGTCGGTTCGGTATCGTCCACCGGCAGGGTAGGTGCGGCACACCACTTCCGATTATGTCGAAGATGAGCGATTCGCGCGCATCTTTCCGGCGCTTTGTATAAATTGCCGCGGAGGCAACCAGGTGTCCCTATTGCGCTGGCGCAGCCGTTTGTAGCCGACGAAGCTGTCTATCTCCGATCTGAATCCCTCAGCCAGTGAAATCAGCGGGTCGCTGTTGCATTATGAACGGACAATACATCGGAAGCCTAGATGGCAAGTTGCTGTATCGACGGGTTGCGCCATGCGTGCGGCCGGCCGGTAACGGCGGCAATAATTGGGCGCGCAAAGATGCGAGCCGCCCTTCATGACTTTGCGTGGAATGCTGATCTGCGGTTGGCGCGGATCATAGCTGTTGGAGAGTTCAGCGCCGACAGGATTCGAGATCGTGCAGCACGGGCTGTCGATCATGCCATGCTCTTGATACCAGTCGGTCGTCCATTCCCAGACATTGCCGGCCATATCGAACAAACCGTAGCCGTTGGCGGGAAAGCTCCCCACGGGAGATGTGCCCTCGAAACCGTCCTCCCGACTGTTTTGGACGGGAAACTCGCCCTGCCAGGTGTTGGCCATATGCCGACCGCCGGGCAACATTTCCTCTCCCCATACGTAGTCCGCCGCCTCAAGCCCCCCGCGTGCGGCAAACTCCCATTCTGCTTCGGTTGGCAGTTCCTTGCCGGCCCAGGCCGCATAGGCTTGTGCGTCGTCGAAGGTGACATGGACGACCGGATGCTCCAATAAGCCCTTGATCGTGCTTGCCGGCCCTCGCGGATGCCGCCAGTTTGCTCCGCGCACATATTTCCACCAGTTGTAGTGGTTCGTCAGATCAACAGGCGACTTTGGCTTGATGAAAACGACTGACGATGGTGCCAGCATCTCCATAATGGCACCCGGATAGTCAGCCGGGTTGGCCGGCCGCTCCGCCGTGGTGACATAGCCGGTCTCCTCGACAAAGGCGGAAAACGCCCGGTTCGTCACTGGGCATGTGTCCACCCAGAACCCATCGACACGAACCCTGTGCGCCGGGGCTTCCTCCCGATAGTGGCGATCCGAGCCCATCAAGAAATCGCCACCGGGGATCCATAACATACGATCGCTCGCACGCGCTTTCACAATCGGTGGTTCCAACATGGCTTCGCGTTGCATTCGACCTTCACTGATCATTTATTCGCAAAGACCTTCACTCAATTGACCCCGGCTGGTCGCCGTCATCAGCGTCTGGAAGAGAACTCGTCTTTGCCGGCCTTCGCCCGCAATTACTGCACCTCGCGATGTTCGAAAAACAGACTCCAAAGCCTTCCTTTGCCGAGTGCGACTCCCAGTTCCCTCGATGCCAGATAAGGGATCAAGATCAACAGCATGATTGCGCTCATGGCCAAGAGCTCGGGCAGCCGACTGGCTATATCGCCGATCACAACCGAGAGTGCCCGGCCATGCACGAACCCAACGACGCACTCTTCAGCAAGCGACATGACGAGGATCAGGGACAGATAGAGTGCCGCCTTGTAGGCCACGACGCCGACGAGTCTCGAACTGCCGGACCGCTCTCCGAGGCCGATCGTATGACCGAGCAGGATGAACTTTCCGAGAATGAGAGCCTTGATCGCGGGTATGCCGAACACAAGAAATTCCACACCCTGACTACCGAGGACGGCCATTTTGTAGAGGAGGATTACCGCGAAACAGACATAGAGATAGGCGCAGAGGAAGGCGTACTCCTTTATCTCGTGCTTCGCTCGCTGGAGGATAGTCGTCGCTTGTCCGTTCTCATTCGCATTCATCGATCTTTTCCGATCACAGGCGGATGGCGCCGAACATTAACGGCGCCATCCTGGCCTTCGTCAACGTCTGATCACTGTCCGCCACCCCGCTGGAGTTTCTCGAGCACATGGTCCAGCGAGAAGCTTCCCGGCGCTTGGCGAGGCGGATATTTTACGTAGGTTTGAAGGTGTTTGGCCACAAATGCCTGGGCCGGAACCAGCGCAAAGGCATGTTCCACGCGCCATCTTGCATAATCCCCAGCTGCATGCTGGGCAATCTCGAACGGATCGGCGCGAAGGTCGATTAGTTTTGGAAATCTCAGTGTGATCAGAGGATCCTGCCACACGTCCAACCCTTCTGCTCGTTGTTCCATGAACACCAGCTTCCACCGGTCGTAGCGCAATCCTGCCAGGTTCCCCTCATCAGTCCAGTAAAAATACTCCTTGCGCGCCCCAGGCCCTGTGCCGTCAAACAGGTTGCGTTGATTGTAGCCGTCAAGATGCACGTTGAATGTCTTGCCCGCCGCTTCATAGCCGGCCAGAAGCTTGGCTGCGATGTCAGGCTCACCGGCTGCTGCAACCAAGGTCGGCAGCCAATCCTCGTGGGAAACAATCTCATTGATCTCGGTTCCCGGCTTGACGATGCCCGGCCAGCGGACCATCCCAGGCACGCGGTAGCCACCTTCCCAATTGGTATTCTTTTCGCCATGGAAAGGCGTTGTGCCGCCATCAGGCCAGGAAAACACCTCTGCACCGTTATCGGTCGTCCAAACAACGATGGTGTTTTCGGCGATGCCAAGTTCATCGAGCTGGTCGAGCAGTTGGCCAACCATACCGTCGAACTCAGCCATGCCGTCGGCAACGATCCCCAAACCCGTCTTGCCTTTCGACTCCGCCTTAAGGTGCGTATAAATATGCATCCGGGTCGCGTTGAACCAGCAAAAGAACGGCTTTTCGGCTTTGGCGCTGCGGTCGATGAAGTCCTTGGCAGCGCCTAGGAATTCCTCGTCGACGGTCTCCATGCGTTTTCTGGTGAGCGGTCCCGTATCCTCAATCGTCTGCTTGCCCACTCTTCCGAAACGCGGATCTTCGGTCGGATCGTCTGTCTCGCTCGCTTTGCATTTCAGCACGCCACGCGGTCCGAATTTTGCGCGAAACTGTGGATCCTTCGGGTAATCGGGGTTCTCCGGTTCTTCTTCGGCATTGAGGTGATAGAGGTTGCCGAAGAACTCATCGAAGCCGTGGACGGTTGGCAAAAATTCGTTGCGATCGCCGAGATGGTTCTTGCCGAACTGGCCGGTAACGTACCCTTGCGGCTTGAGCAGTTCGGCGATCGTCGGATCCTTCTCAGACAGGCCTTCCTTGGCTCCGGGAAGCCCGACTTTGAGCAGCCCCGTGCGAAAACAGCTCTGGCCGGTAATAAAGGCCGCTCGCCCCGCCGTGCAGGATTGCTGCGCGTAGAGATCGGTGAAGATCGCACCTTCGTCGGCGATACGGTCGATATTTGGCGTCTGGTATCCCATCTGCCCGCGATTGTAAGCGCTGGTGTTCCACCAGCCGATGTCATCGCCGAAGATCACAAGTATATTCGGCTTCTTTGCTCCTGCCTGGGCAAGCGCCGAAATGCTGGCGACCGGACAGAATGCCGCTAATGCGATTGCCGAGCCGCCGCCCAGCAAGATTTGGCGCCGGGTACTATTGAGTTCCGTCTTTCCCGTTTTATCGCTCATCTCATGCCTCCCTAACTGTCACAGAGATTTGGCGTCAGAAAGCAACCTAACGCATTCGAATATCCGCGCTATTGCACTTAGGGGCAGTTGCCTTGGCCATGGATATCGTTCGAGGATAATCAGACGCTGGAGGCTGAGCTTGCTGCGCCTGCGTTATGAGCACGATGAAACTGAGTTCCTGGTGCAGAACGGAGGTTGACGGGGAATTGGTCCGACGAAGATCTGCACCACTCGGCCGCTATCGAAATGCCACGCGCATCTCTCGCGCAGACTATGCGCATTTCGACCGAGGTCGCCGCCATAAGCAAGATCGCTGACCTCTCAATGATAGAAGCTCGGCCGGCCCTGCAATGAGAAGGTGGCCTACAACGGGAGATTCAACAGACTTAGCTTCCGTCAGATCCAAGGCCCTTCGGACCGTTGAGCTGGTTCATATCCTCGCCGAGAGATCGAACCGCCTCCATCGTCACGGCGAGGGCCGACATCAGGATTGCGATGTCGTTGTCTTTCTCCGGCTGGGAAAGCTGGCGAGATCGGGCGCGCAACTGCTGGCTGACCGTGTCGAGCCGCGTCAGGGTTTCATCGTTCATGGTGATCCTCCAAAGGTCTAAACCTTCAAAGCCCGCGGCGGACAATTCGTTCCCATACAGAAGGAAGTGCCGCCCACTGCCGCTCGTCAAATACGCGCAGACCGTGTTTCAATATGGAGCTTTTAGGGCGTCCGGAAGCACCCGGATGTTCACCATATGCCCCGCATCGGCACGATGATTTCGGGCCTCATTGCGGCGGCGGAAGGGTAGGCGGAAAGGGTTTTCGTTAGTGATTTATAAACCATAATCATTAGAATTGTCGCTATCGCTGCGAAATCGTTCGTAAATTTGCCACGAACTTAGCAAGATTAAAGCCTCGTTAGGCGGGCGGGAATAAGGCGCTATTGCCCCAGGATGGGGCAGGGTTCCTTAACCATAGCGATCTTTGAGCGGCGTGGGGCATATGAAACTGGATTACGGGGCGGCGTCTTTCGCAACGACAGCACGGTGGCTGGCGATCTCGGCGATGTGTGCGACGGTTGCGGCTTGCGGCACGACGCAGGCGGTGCCGAAGAAAAAATCCCACGGCAAAGAATATTTCTCCGAATCCGAATATGGCGTGAAGGCGAGCCCGCGGGTCGCCACCGGCAACAATATCCCGAAGGGCGGCGGCCGCTACATCGTCGGCAACGCTTACGAGGTGAAGGGCAAGTGGTATTACCCGAAGGAAGACTTCGCCTATAACAAGGTCGGCGTCGCCTCCTGGTATGGCTCTGCCTTTCATGGGCGCCTGACGGCGAACGGCGAAGTTTACGACCAGATGCATCTTTCCGCCGCGCATCCGACCTTCCCGCTGCCAAGCTATGCGCGCGTCACCAATCTCGAAAGTGGTTCTTCCGTCATTGTGCGCGTCAACGATCGCGGTCCCTATCACGAAGGCCGCATCATCGATCTTTCCAACAAGACGGCCGACATGCTGGACCTGCAGCACAGCGGCACCGGCAAGGTGCGCGTGCAATATGTCGGCCGCGCCCGCATGGACGGCCACGACATGCCCTATCTGATGGCCTCCTACGCGCCGAAGGGCAGCCGCATTCCCGGCGTCAATCCGGAAGGCCAGATCGCAACCGGCGTGATGGTCGCCTCCAACAGCCGAAAGATCACCCGCGACCAGTTGCAGAGTTCGGAAGACTACGAGACGCCGGCCAACGTGCCGGTGCCGAGGTCGGCCACCTCTTATGCCGGCTCGACGCCGAGCGCCCACAACAATGCGGCAGGCGCCGCAGCACCCGCTCAGGCACCGGCTGCCCATGTTCTGGTCGCGCCAACAGCGCCGTCCTTCAACAATGGCGCTCAGGCGATGGACCAGATGGTCGTGCTGCCGGAGATCGGTCCGATGCCTTACGAGCGGCCCCAGAATTCGCTGGCGCTCGGCTACCAGAACGAAGAGGTGAAGACGGTGACCGTCGATCTCGCCTTCGACGCGGTGATGGTGCGCAATGACGGGCTGACCCAAGAGTCCATCCTTGCCTCGGCCAAGCGCCAGCAGGCAAAGTTCGCCGCGCGCTGAGCATGGCATTGCATCGGATTCCCCCTCGCTCTAACCTCCCGACATACGCCGCTCCATAAGTGGAAATTGCGATGCTGAAGCCCGCGCTTCGCCTGCTTGCATGCCTGATGCCGTTCGCCACCGGAGCCTTTGCAGCCGATGGCGGTGCCGCCGGTTTCGCCACCAAGGCGGCGCAGGCCTATATGATAGAGGCCGCCACCGGCACGGTGCTTCTCGCCAAGAACGAGGATCAGGGCTTTTCGCCGGCTTCGCTCGCCAAGCTGATGACGATGGATCTCGTTTTCGACGCGGTGACCAAGGGCCAGATCACGCTCGACACCGAATATCCCGTTTCCGAATATGCCTGGCGGACAGGCGGCGCACCGTCGCGGACCGCAACGATGTTTGCCAGCCTCAAATCGCGCGTGCGCGTCGAGGACCTGATCAAGGGTGTCGCCATCCAGGGCGCCAATGACAGCTGCATCATTCTCGCGGAGGGCATGGCCGGAAGCGAGCAGCAATTTGCCGTGTCGATGACGCGACGCGCCCGCGAACTCGGCATGGAGAAGGCCGAGTTCGGCAATTCCACCGGCCTTCCCGATGGCAAGAGCAAGGTTACGGCACGCGAGATGGTGACGCTCGCCGCCGCCCTTCAGCAGACCTATCCGAACCTATATCCCTATTTCGCGCAGCCGGATTTCGAATGGAACAAGATCTTCCAGCGCAACCGCAACCCGCTGCTCGGGCTCGATCTCGGCGCCGACGGGCTGGCGACGGGCTTTACCGAGGGAGAGGGCTATTCGATCGTCGCTTCGGTTGAGCGCGACGGCAGGCGGCTGTTTGTGGCGCTTGCCGGCATTGCCTCCGACAAGGAGCGGACGGAGGAAGCCAAGCGCGTACTCGAATGGGGGCTGACGGCCTTTGAGAACCGGCAGATCTTCGGCGAGAAGGAAGTGATCGGTGCCGCCAGCGTCTATGGCGGCACGGCGCGCACCGTCGATCTCGTCGCCAAGGCGCCGGTCAGCGTCTATATTCCGATCAGCAATCCCGACCGGCTATCGGCGCGCATCATCTATCGCTGGCCGCTGACGGCGCCGGTCAAGCCGGATACCCAGGCAGGCACGCTGAGGATTTTCGCCGGCAGCCGGCTGCTCAGGGAAGTGCCGCTTTACACCGTGCAGGCGGTGGGCGAGGGCTCGCTCAGCAGCCGGGCGGTCGACGCCATGCTGGAACTCGGCGAATCGCTGTTCTTCTCCTGGCTCTGGGACAAGCCCGCGCCTGTCTGACGCCCGATTTCTGGTACAATTTGCCGGGAAAGGTGAATATGTCGGCGCGGCGAAAGGTTTTCCTCCCTGATATCTTCGGATAGATAGAAGGAGCGGGGCGCGTGCGGCGCCTGGAATGCGGGAAGTTGTCATTGTCATCGGGTACGGGATTGTTCGTTACGTTTGAAGGCGGGGAAGGCGCTGGGAAATCCACGCAGATCCGCCGCCTCGCCGAGGCGCTGAAGGGCGAAGGTCACGACGTGCTGATGACGCGCGAACCAGGCGGATCCCCGGGCGCCGAAGCCGTGCGCCACGTGCTGCTGTCGGGGGCTGCCGAAGCCTTCGGCACGCGGATGGAGGCGATCCTCTTTGCCGCGGCCCGCAACGACCATGTCGAAGAGGTGATCCGGCCGGCCCTGGCCGCAGGCAAGGTCGTGCTCTGCGACCGCTTCATGGATTCCTCCCGCGTCTATCAGGGCATCACCGGCAATCTCGAGCCCGATTTCATCGAGACGCTGCAGCGCATCGCCATCAACGGCGTCATGCCGGATTGCACCGTGATCCTCGATATCCCCGCCAAGGTCGGGCTGGAGCGGGCGCAGAAGCGCGCCGCGGACGATGCTCCCGATCGCTTCGAGAAGGAGCGGCTGGAAACGCACGAGAAACGGCGCGAGGCCTTTCTCGATATCGCCGCCCGCGAGCCGGAGCGCTGCCACGTCGTCAACGCCATGCAGACGGAGGAGGCGATCGCCGCCGAGATCCTGGCGATCGTCCATCAGCTGCTGTCGCCCTCAGGTCGTACGCGAATGCCGGAAGCCGCTCACCATGAGTGAGGCCCACCATGAGTGAAGAGAGGCCCGGACTGCTCGACGGCGCCATCTGGCCGGGGGAAAATACCAGGCTGTTCGGCCATGCGGAGGCGGAAGCCTTCCTTGCGCAGTCCTACCGGTCCGGCAAGGGCCACCACGCCATCCTGATCGAGGGGCCGGAAGGCATCGGCAAGGCGACGCTCGCCTTCCGCTTTGCCAATCACGTGCTCTCGCATCCCGATCCAGAGACAGCGCCGGAGGCAATCGGCGATCCGGATCCAGCCTCTCCCGTCAGCCGGCAGATCGCCTCCGGCGCCTCGCACAATCTCCTGCACCTTGCCCGGCCGGTGGACGAGAAGACCGGCAAGGTGAAATCGGCGATCACCGTCGACGAGGTGCGCCGCGCCGGCAAGTTCTTCTCGCAGACGTCTGGCACCGGCAACTGGCGGATCGTCATCATCGACCCGGCTGACGATATGAACCGTAATGCGGCCAACGCCATCCTGAAGATCCTGGAAGAGCCGCCGAAGCGGGCGCTGTTCCTGGTGCTGTCGCATGCGCCGGGACGGCTGCTGCCGACGATCCGCTCGCGTTGCCTGCCGCTGAAACTGGCGCCGCTTGCTGACGATGAACTCGTCGCTGCCCTTGCCCATCTCGGCATATCAGGTGAGGGCGGGGCGGTGCTTTCGGCCGCCAAGGGCAGCGTCGGCGAGGCGTTGAAACTGTTGAACTACGGCGGCGGCGAGATCATTGCCGCCTACGACGAGATGCTTTCCGCCGAGGGGCCGACAGCCCGCAAGGCGATGCATCGGCTGGCCGACGCGCTTTCGGGCCGGGAAAGCGACACGATCTTCGATTTCTTCGTCAGCCATGTCGGCGACGACATCATGAACCGTGCGCGCGCGGCGGCCGGCGAGGGGCGGATTGCCGCGGCAGAGCGGCTGGCACGGCTCTATTCCGAGATCACCGAACGGCTCACCGTTTCCGATGGCTACAACCTCGACCGCAAGCAGACGATCATCAGCATCCTTGCCGATATCAAGCAGCCGGGCCTTTAAAGCGCGTCACCGCTGACACTTTCCGGCACCGTGCTCTGGTCAGCCGGTCAGCAGCTTACCTGCGACAACGGCAAGCGTGGCGGCAAGGACGATGCGGATGGTGCGTTCGTGCAGCTTCGGCGCCAGAAGGCTGCCGATGATGATGCCGGGGATAGAGCCGATCAACAAGGCAAGCAGCATCGGCCAGTCGATCTCGCCGATCAGCCAATAGCCCGTGCCTCCGATCAAGGTCAGCGGTACCGCATGGACGATATCGGAACCGACGATCTCGCGCACATCGAGCCGGGGATAGAGGACCAGCAGGATCGTCACCCCCAGTGCGCCGGCGCCGACCGAGGTCAAGGTGACGAGGATGCCGAGAACGAATCCAAGAATGACGGTGAGGGCGAGGATGGTCGTCGGCTTCGGCGGCGTTCGATCGCCGATGGCGCGGCGCGCCAGTTCGAGGATCGGACCTCGGAAGACCAGCATGATCGCGGTCATGACGAGAAGCCAGCCGAGTGCCGTGGTAATCGTATTGGTCACGCCGATGCTTTTGCGATCGACGCCTGCCAGCAGCCACAGCATCAGCAAGGCGGCCGGCAGGCTGCCGGCTGCGAGGCTGCCGACGATCTTCCAGTTGACGCGCCCATGCATGCCGTGGACGGCAGTGCCCGCCGTCTTGGTGATTGCCGCATAGAGAAGATCGGTGCCGACCGCGGTGGCGGGATGGACGCCGAAGAGCAGTACCAGCAGCGGCGTCATCAGCGAACCGCCGCCAACGCCGGTGATGCCGACAAGGGCGCCGACGAACAGGCCGGAAAGCGAATAGAGCGGCTCGAATGTCAAGCAGGCGCCCCCGACGGCGCGCGGCCACGACCATTCCGGTAGATGAAAACTCGCACTTCGTTCTTGTCCCGCCCTCTTTCCCAAGACGGGTAGATTGGGCGAGAAGCCGAGTCAAGTTCACGCCCTCATCGTCCCGGAAATCATCGACGACTGGAAAGTTGAGGTTTCGCTTGACGATGACATGCGCTAAGAGCGGCTGACCATTTTTATAGAGTTAGCCGGACATTGGCCGCCATGACAGACAAGACACCCTTCTACATCACTACCGCGATTTCCTACCCTAACGGCAAGCCGCATATCGGCCATGCCTATGAGCTGATCGCGACGGATGCGATGGCGCGCTACCAGCGCCTCGACGGCAAGGACGTGTTCTTCCTGACGGGCACCGACGAGCACGGCCAGAAGATGCAGCAGACGGCGCGCGCCGAGGGGATCACTGCGCAAGCGCTTGCCGACCGCAACTCCGGCGAATTCCAGGCCATGGCGACGCTGCTCAACGCCTCGAACGATGACTTCATCCGCACCACGCAGGAGCGTCATCACGAGACGTCGCGGAACATCTGGAAGCTGATGGCCGACAATGGCGACATCTACAAGGATAGCTATGCCGGCTGGTATTCGGTGCGCGACGAGGCCTATTACCAGGAAAACGAGACCGAACCGCGCGCCGACGGCGTGCGCTACGGGCCGCAGGGCACGCCGGTCGAATGGGTGGAAGAGGCAAGCTATTTCTTCAAGCTCTCCGAATACCAGGACAAGCTTCTCGCCCATTACGAGGCGAACCCGGATTTCATCGGCCCGGCCGAGCGCCGCAACGAGGTGATCTCCTTCGTCAAGTCGGGCCTCAAAGACCTCTCGGTCTCGCGCACGACCTTCGACTGGGGCATCAAGGTGCCGGACGATCCCGCCCACGTCATGTATGTCTGGGTCGACGCGCTGACCAACTACATCACCGCAACGGGCTATATCGAGGACAGGAACGGCCCGCGGGCGAGATACTGGCCGGCCGACGTGCACATCATCGGCAAGGACATCATCCGCTTCCACGCCGTCTACTGGCCGGCCTTCCTGATGTCGGCGAAGCTGCCGCTGCCGAAGCGGGTCTTTGCCCATGGCTTCTTGCTCAACAAGGGCGAGAAGATGTCGAAGTCGCTTGGCAACGTCGTCGACCCCGTCAACCTGGTGAACCATTTCGGCCTCGACCAGGTGCGCTACTTCTTCCTGCGCGAAGTCTCCTTCGGCCAGGACGGCAGCTATAGCGAAGAGGCGATCGGCACCCGCATCAACTCCGACCTCGCCAACGGCATCGGCAATCTCGCCAGCCGCTCGCTGTCGATGATCGTCAAGAATTGCGACGGCAAGATCCCGGAATGCGGGGTGCTCAGCGACGAGGACAAGGCGATGCTGGCTGAGGTCGACGCGCTGCATGCCTCGACCCGCGAGGATATGGGCAAGCAGCAGATCCACCGGGCGCTCGCCTCGATCATTTCGGTCGTTTCCGAGACCGACCGTTATTTCGCCGGCCAGGCGCCGTGGGCGCTGAAGAAGACCGATCCGGTGCGTATGGGCACGGTGCTTTATGTGACTGCCGAAGTCGTGCGACAGATCGCCATCCTGCTGCAGCCCTTCATGCCGGAATCTTCGGCCAAGCTGCTCGATCTGGTCGCAGCACCCGACGACAAGCGCGACTTCGCCGCTCTTGGGCAAGCCGGCCGCCTCATTGCCGGAACGGCACTCGAAGCGCCGACGCCGGTCTTCCCGCGCTACGTGGCTCCGGAGGCTTGAGGCCGTGCTGATCGACACGCATTGCCATCTTGATTTCGCCGACTTCGAGGCGGAGCGGGACGAGATCGTCGCGCGCGCGCATCAGGCTGGCGTCGCGCAGATGGTGACGATCTCGACGCGGGTGCGCAAGCTCGAGACGCTGCTTGCCATCACGGAGAAATATCCTTCGGTGTTCTGCTCGGTCGGCACGCATCCGAACAATGCCGACGAAGAGCTGGATATTGAGACGGACGAGCTGGTGCGGCTTGCCAATGCCCATGAGAAGGTGGTGGCGATCGGCGAGGCCGGTCTCGACTATTTCTACGACACGCAAAAGCCTGAGGATCAGCAGACCGGCTTTCGCCGGCACATCGCGGCGGCGCGCGAGACCCAGCTGCCGCTCGTCATCCACAGCCGCAGCGCCGACGAGGACATGGCCGACATACTGACCGAGGAAAGCGGGAAGGGGGCCTTCCCCTTCATTCTCCACTGCTTCTCCGCAGGCCCGGAACTTGCCAAGACCGGCGTCGCACTCGGCGGCTATATCTCCTTCTCGGGCATCCTGACCTTCCCAAAGTCGGACGAGCTGCGCGAGATCGCCAGGACGATCCCGCATGAGCGGCTGCTGGTGGAAACGGACGCGCCCTATCTGGCGCCGAAGCGCTGGCGCGGCAAGCGCAACGAGCCGTCCTATGTCGTCAACACGGCCGAAGTGCTCGCCGATACGATCGGCCTTTCCAGCGAGGAGGTCGCGCGGATCACTACGGAGAACGCTTTCCGGCTGTTCTCGAAGATGCCGAGGATCTAGCGGCGTGCTCTACCGGCGACGTTTCACCATTCTCGGCTGTTCGTCGTCACCGGGCGTGCCCCGCATCACCGGCGACTGGGGCGCCTGCAATCCCGACAATCCGAAGAACCGACGCACGCGTGCTGCCTTCATGGTGCAGCAATTCGCACCCGATGGCGGCGTGACGACCGTCGTCATCGACACCGGGCCGGATTTTCGCGAGCAGATGATCAGGGCAGGGGCTGACCATGTCGATGCCGTTCTCTACAGCCATCCGCATGCGGATCATATTCACGGCATCGACGATCTGCGCGGCTATTTTCACAACACCCGCCGCCGGGTGCCGATCTTTGCCGACCAATTTACGATGGACAGGTTGCGGGAAGCCTTCGGCTATTGCCTGGAAACGCCGCCGGGCAGCAATTACCCGCCGATCGTGCTGCCGATCGTCATCGAAAACCTCGACGCGCCCGTCGAAATTCATGGTCCAGGCGGGACGATCGCCTTCCATCCGCATATCCAGCAGCATGGGGATATCCACTCGCTCGGCTTCCGCATCGGCGATGTGGCTTATTGCAGTGATATCAGCGATTTCCCACCGCAGACCGTCGAGAAGCTTCAGAACCTCGACATGCTGATCATCGACGCGCTGCAATATACCTACCATCCGAGCCATCTGTCGCTGGAACAGTCGCTCGACTGGATCGGCCGGTTGAAGCCCAAACGGGCGATCCTCACCCATATGCACACGCCGCTCGACTACGACGTGGTGATGGCTGAGACGCCGGACCATGTGGTGCCGGCGTATGACCAGATGAGTTTTGAGACCGAGGTCAGGCTCTAAAGCTTGAACCCGCTCGCTTGCACGTAGGGCAGCAGTTCGACGCCGCCGCGGTGGATCATGTCAAGCGAGACATAGAGGATGATCAGCAGGCCGACATAGGCGATCCAGCGATGGTTGGTGAGCAACCGGGCGATAAAGTTTGCGGCAATACCCATCAGCGCGATCGACAGGGCAAGACCGATGACCAGCACGCTCGGATGTTCGCGCGCAGCACCGGCAACGGCCAGCACGTTGTCGAGCGACATCGAGACGTCGGCAATGACGATCTGGGTCGCCGCCTGGAAGAAGGTCTTTTTCGGCGCACCTTCGGCACCCACCGCTCCGTGATGCTCGCCATGGCCGGCGCGAAGCTCGCGCCACATCTTCCAGCAGACCCAGAGCAGCAGCAGACCGCCGGCCAGCAGCAGGCCGACGATCGCCAGCAGGTAGACTGCGACGCTGGCAAAGAGAATGCGCAGAACGGTCGCGGCCACGATGCCGACGATAATCGCCTTGCGGCGCTGTGTCGCCTCGAGGCCGGCAGCAGCAAGACCGATAACTACGGCGTTGTCGCCGGCGAGAACGAGGTCGATAGCAATGACCTGCAGCAAAGCCGTCATACCGGCTGCCGTAAACATGTCCATATGAATATCCCCAATACGTCAAAGCCGTGCTAGCGTCTCGAAGGTTTGACGTCAACCGCTGAGCGATTTCGCAGGCGGCGTAATTTGCGCGTCTGCGCGTCGAAATGGCTGGCGGCAATGAAACAGCAGGCGATACAGCGGAGCATCGCCATTCCCTTGGAACATTCAACACAGCCGCCGGTTCTTCAAGTCAGGAAACCAGGCTTCGGCCAAACTTCGGCTTGGCGGCTGGATCCAGATACCGAGAGGAGAGTCCCATGGGCAGCATTTACAATGATACCAACCCGGCCTTTTCAGGCCCGACAGGCGGCAGCAGCCTTGCTGCATTCTTCGACAGCCGATCGGACGCCGAATCCGCCGTCTCCCGTCTTGAGGACGCGGGCGTGCCGGTTGCGAGAATAAGGCTGATGCCCGGATATGAGGCGGGCGCAAAAAATACCGGCGCGATGAGCGACGACCGCAGCGGCTTCTTCGACGCGCTAGCAGACTTCTTCTTCCCCGACGAGGATCGCGCGGTCTACGCAGAAGGGCTGCGGCGAGGCGGTTTCCTCGTCCAGGTCAATGATGTCGATGACGCGCTCTACGAGACCGTCCACGATATTCTGGACGACGAAGGCAGCATCGACATGGATGAGCGTGCAGATCTCTGGTCGTTGGAGGACAGGCAACAAGGCGCGTCCAATACCGGTTTTGCCGGCCAAGCCTCCGGCGGCAAATCGTCGGACGATCTCGCCGTGTCCGAGAGCGCATTCGACGACGCCCGCCCAGTGGCAATGCGCGACACCACGCATGGAAGCGCCAAAGTGCGCGCCTATACTTTGCCCGGCAGTAACGAGCCATCGGACGATGCCGATCGGCAATCGCAAAGCCAGTCGCAATCCCAGGGCGGGTCTCACCAGAGCCAGGGTTTCCGGCGCGACCATTGATATTATGAGGCCCGGCCCCAATGCCGGGCTTCATTTTTCTCGCTTACCCTATTCGAGGAGATGTCGATGCAATCATCCATCAACCGCCACGGCCTTCCGCCTGACCCCGACGAACTGATCGCGGAAGGCGATCCGCCCTTTGCCGATGCGGCTGAGCAGACCGCGCGTGAAAAGGCCGACGAGAGCCTGCATGCCCTGCAGCATGAGGTCAGGCTGCTGAATGCCCGTATAGGCGTGCTGCGCGAAGATGCCGAAGCGGCGCTGAAAGCCAAGGCGGTATCGGTCGATGCAAGCGCTCATGTCCAGCTTGGCGATTATCCCTGGCTGAAACTTGCCGCGGCGATCGGCACAACCTTCATTGCAGCCAGACTGGTTCGGCGTCTTGCGCTCGGCGTACTGCTTGCGGGATTTGTTGGTCATATCCAGGAGGTGAGACGGCAGTGACGGATCGTCGTTGATGATGGCTGTCTGGTGCGGGGGGCGAGTTTGCTACGCGAATAAGCGCTCATGCTAGAAGCAGGCCAGCAATTCCGGCAAACGTCCGACACCGCCAGGATCGCGAAACGAACCGCATAAGCGATACTCGCCATACTTGCTGCAAGGACGGCTTTCGCAAGAAGATTGGCGAAGCCCAGCGCAAAGACCGCCAATGCCGCAATGGTGCCGGTGGCGCTGCAATCCTCTTCTTGTGCCGCCTGCATCGATCTTTGCGCTTCGCCCAACGAATTCCGCTTGCTTCCTGATGAGGACCGTCAATATCACGTTCGCACTTTCGGGTGGAACGACCTTGATCTTCGTCAAAGCGCGGGAGACACCTCTGCGCTATGATAACCTCCAACCATTCGGAGGACATCAGCCGTGAAAGCGCAATTCCATTTACCGCTGGCCACCTATCCAGACGCAAGCTCCTTCTCGCTCCTTCAGAACGCTGTCGCTGTTTCCCTTCACCAGAAGGCCGGTTTGACGGCAAGCATACCGCTGGTCAGGGTCGAACCCTTTCAGCCGCGATTTCCATCACTCATTGACGTCGACAGAATGCGTGCGGAGGCGGAGCGCTTGAGTAAGGACAATGGAACCGTTCTCGGGCAGACGCTCCGTGATTATGCGAAAAAAGCCGAGGTCGAGGTCGATATCCAGCCATTCGATGCGAGGGAGCCATTTGTCGCACAAACTCTTGCCGAACTGTCGCGCGCATATGATCTTTCCATTTTGGAAGCATCTGTGCTGATGAGGCCGCTGATCGAGAGCGTGCTGTTTGAAAGCGGGAGACCGCTCCTGCTTTTTCCCCCGGATAATTTCTCCGGCCGGATCGATGCTGTCGCCGTCGCCTGGGATGGAGGAGCCACCGTCGCGCGGGCACTGACAGGCGCCAGATTGTTGCTGGAACAGGTCTCGCGTGTCGTCCTGATTTCCGTCACCGATGATAAGCAGATTGACGAGCGCGCCCGAGACCGCTTTGCGACCGCGCTTCGAAAGGCTGGTCTTGCCGTCGATATCGCAGCCGTGCAAACGAAGGGAAACTCACCGGCCAGCGTCATTCAAGCTGCCGCCCTGGAACGCAAGGCAGATTTGCTCGTCGCCGGCGCATTCGGCCATTCGAGACTACGCGAATTCCTCTTGGGAGGGGTGACACGGTCGCTGTTGACCCACCTCGAAATGCCCACTCTCCTTTGTCACTAATTCAGAGTGCGCGCGGCGCGTCGCCGATAGCAGCAATATCGTCATCGAAAGTCTGATGCCACAACCAAAGCTTTGGAACGAATCAATGAACCTTCGCGACGTCTGAAGGCATCGGCTTGGCAAGCTCCCTGACGATAGCTTCAAGCGCATCGGCCGTCGTCCGCAGGCCGGTTGACCGCGCAATTTTCAGTGCCGCATTGCAGTGAGCGGACAATTCGTCTTGCTCCCCGTGATCATTCGTCGGGAAGACGATACCCGCATATTGCGACGGGTTTCCGGCTTCATCCCTGAAGCAACGGCCCAAGGCCGCCACGGCGACTATTTGCCCGCTTCGATCAAATACCCGATAGTCACAGCGATACGGATTTCCTGTGATCACCGATTCTGAAATCGCCTTGGCCACAGATGGCTTGTCGTCCGGATGAATCCGGTCGAGGTATCTGATGACCGGCAACCCCGTGAGGGTCTCTTCCGGATCGAGCCCAAACAGATTTGCCAGCGCCGAATCCGCATAAACCTTGTCGCTCGCCAACTCCCAGGTGAAAATGCCAGGCTCGTCGGTAAAGGAAAATTCGGACGTTCCCAAAGCTCTGTTGACATGATTCATTTCCGCATCCCCGGCCTGCACTCCAATGCTGCCGGGTGGCTACGTCACCTGGCTCTCGAAAGAATACGATGCGCTCGATCAAATGACAGGGCGGTCGACCGTTTCGCCCCCAATCTTAGCCGCCTTTCGATCAGACGCAACGGCAAGGACAGTTTAGGTCGACAACGCACACAAGCTCGCTGCGCGCAGCCGACAGCGTCGTTTTCTTGACGCGCACGGCGAAGATGTGCTCCACCTCGGCTTCGACGTTCCAGCATGCGACGAAGCTGACAAGACCGGCGCGAAGGGTTGACGGAAATCATGACGAAAATCGATCTCAATTCTGATTTGGGGGAGGCGTTTGGACCTTGGCGCATGGGCGACGACAAGGCGATCCTTGACGTTGTCACCAGTGCGAACATCGCATGTGGCGGCCATGCCGGAGATCCGGCGACCATGGTGGAGACGCTTGCCTTGGCCAGCGAACGGGGCGTCGTCGCTGGAGCCCATCCGGGCTTTGCAGATCGCGAGGGTTTCGGACGACGCCTGATCCCCTTGAGCATCCGGGAGGTTGAGCAGCTTGTCGCGACGCAGACCGGCGCGCTGATGGGAGCTGCGGCTCTGGCGGGCGCCCGCGTCCGTTACATCAAACCACACGGCGCACTCGCCAATTGGGCGGCCGACGAACGGCCGGTCGCCGACGCCATCATCCGCGCAACCCGAGCGGTCTCGCCGGAACTTGCCATACTGGCGATCTCCGGGACAGAGCTGGAACATGCGGCCCGCGTTGCCGGGATGACCGTCTTCAGCGAAATTTTTGCCGATCGCGGCTATCTCTCCACGGGTCGGCTCGTTCCGCGTACCTTGCCGGGAGCGATGATCCATGACCCCGCGGAGGCGGCATCTAGATTGATCGGGTACCTATCCAGCGGCCTCATGCCGACGGTCGACGGCGTTCCGATCCCTCTCGATGCGCACTCGATCTGCGTTCATGGGGACAGCCCGGGAGCGCTTGCCATGGCCGTCCACGTGCGCCGGGAACTGCAGAAGGCAGGCATCGAGGTGGGTCCATTCCTTGAACAGACAAAGGAAAACAGGTGATGGCCAAAGGCTATCTTATCGCCCAGGCTGCCGTCACCGATCCGGAAGCCTACGGGACCTGCGCGCGGGCTGCGGATGCGGACTTCATTCTGATCGAAGGCGCCGACTGACGTGTCAGAGGACCCGTCCGCATCGTCCGGCAGCGTTCCGACCTACCGCCCGGTGGGCGGGCACGCGGTGCTCGTCGAATTCGGCGCGACCATCGATAAACGGATCCACGATCAGGTCGTCAAGCTGGATGCCGCCTTGAAGGCGGCACCCTTTGAAGGATTCGTCGAAGCCGTTCCGGCCTATGCCAGCATTCTCATATGCTTCGACCCGCTCGTGGCCGATCATCGGACGACGGAGGCGGCCATTGCCGAGCGTCTGACGGCCGAGGTTCCACAGACGATCGGAGCGATGCGCGAAGTCGACGTCTGCTACGATCCTGATCTTGCGCCCGATCTTGCCGCCGTCGCCGAGGCGAGTGGATTATCGCCCGAAGACGTCATATCCACCCATCTCTCCGGCGACTACAGCGTCTTCATGTACGGCTTCGCTCCAGGATACGCTTACCTCGCAGGCGTGCCAAAAGCCATTCAGCAGCCGAGGAAGCCGGCGCCTATTCGTGGCATCGCCGCCGGAAGCGTGCTGATCGCCGGTCCGCAATGCCTGGTGAGCACGCTCACCATGCCGACCGGCTGGTGGATCATCGGCCGCTCGCCGACAAAGATCCTCGACGCCGCGTCCAACGACCGTCCGTTTCTTTTCGACGTCGGCGACGCGGTGCGTTTCCGCCGCATATCCAGGGCCGAATTCGACGCGAGGTGCCTCGCATGAGCGAAGCCGTTCTTGCAATCAACTTCGCGGGTCCCCACGTCGCGGTCCAGGACGGAGGACGTCACGGATTGATGCGTTACGGCGTTCCGGCCTCCGGTCCGATGGACAGGACCTCGTTTGCAGCCGCCAACGCCGCCATCGGCAACCCTGCTGGTCAGCCGACAATCGAAGTCTCCATGGGCGGCCTGGTTCTCGACTGCATCTCGGGGGAGGTTACGTTCGGCGTCGCGGGAGGAGGCTTCATCGTAGAGCATGCCGGCGACAAGCGCGGCGCATGGATGGTCGCCACCTTGAAGGCCGGGGAGCGGCTGGCAATCCGTCCGGGACACTGGGGAAGCTGGACGTATCTGGCCTTCGCCGGTCATATCGAGGCGAAGACCTGGCTGGGCAGCATGTCGACGCACAGTCTCTCCGGCCTCGGCGGCGGGCGCCTTGCAGCCGGACAGACGCTCACTATAGCCGATCCGGACGTGCGGGATGATCGACATGGTCCAATCACATGTCCGGTCATCGCAAGACCGCGATCCGAACTGCGTGTGGTGGTCGGTCCACAGGATCGGTTCTTCTCGAAAGAAACCTTGTCGAATTTCCTTTCATCGCCTTTCCGCCTGAGCGACGCCTATGACCGCATGGGAGTACGCCTCCAAGGTCCGTCGCTTGCGCCAAGCGTCGCGCTGGACATGCCGTCGGAAGCGATCGTGCGGGGCTCAGTGCAGGTCGCCGGAGACGGTGTTCCCACCATTCTGCTGGCCGACCACCAGACGACCGGAGGCTATCCCAAGATCGCCACGGTGGTGGATTCGGATCTGGACGCCTTCGTCCAACTGCGCCCACGCGACCATATCGGTTTCCTGGCCTTGACACCGCAGCAGGCGATCGAACACATTCGGCTTCGGGCTTCGACGATGTCCCGTTACCTCGCGGCAGTCCGCGACGGACCATGACGCGCGAACATAGGCGTGTCGATCTGAAGGGTAGGGCGGCGATAGCCGCTTGGAGCTGCGGTTAGCTCGAAGTACTGTTCGGAAAAAATCCACATTCGGTTCGGGGGCACCATGGATTTTCTGAACGTCGCGGCGATCTTTTTCTTCCTTCTCGTCTGGGTGGCCGTCGAGCCTTTGATGGCAGCGGGGTGGCCGAGGAAGAACGACAGCCTTTCCATGGATATGGTGCGCATTCGCGCCGCCTGGATGCGGGAGGTGCTGACGCGAGACAACAACTTCATCGGCGATGCCGCGATCCTTGGGCACACGATCAATTCGGCGTCCTTCTTCGGCTCCGCCAATCTTATCGTCATCGTCGGGCTCAGCGGCGCGCTGTTCATGGAGCCGAACTATGGATCGGGTGGCGGCCTGATCGCGATGTTTGCGGCTCAGGACCCGGCATGGTTTTTCCAGTGCAAGGTCCTCTTGATCATGGCGACGCTGCTGCGGGGCCTATCCGATTTCATCTGGGCGGTCCGGCAGATCAACTACTGCCTGGCGGCGATCGGGGCGAGCCCATCCCGCGATGAGGAGAGGGACATCGCCGGCTGGACGAACGCCCTGACCCTGGTTTTGAACCCGGCGCTTCGATCGTTCAGCGTCGGTGTTCGGTCTTATTACTTCACCTTCGCAGCCGCCTTCTGGTTTCTCGGGCCAATCCCCTTCGCTGTTGCGACCATCCTCAGCGTCGGCATTTTGATCTGGCGTCAATCCTGGTCGGATGCTGCAAAGGGGATCATGGCCATACGCAAGCTGCTTGACTAGAACAGGATGATTTCAGGCGCGGTCGGCCTAAAATTTGAATCCTGTTCTAAATCTAAGAGTTAGAGCATGATGTCGTCCGAAAACGCGCACACTTTTCGGCATCATGTTCTAAAGCCTAACCTTAGGCTGGGTTGCACATAAGCGGTATTGGCGGTGTCCGATGGATCGTCTCGAAGCGATGCGCATATTGCTGGCGGTCGTCGACGCCGGGAGCATCTCGGCCGGCAGCAGGAAGCTCAACGCGCCATTGCCCAGCGTCAGCCGCAAGGTAGCCGAACTTGAGCGGCAGCTTGGGGCAAACCTCATCGTCCGCACCAGCCGCAATCTGCAGCTCACCGATGCCGGGCGCGACTATGTCGACGCCGCTCGAAAGATCATGGCGGATCTCGATGAGGCCGAACGAAGGGCGTCCGGGGAATATCAAACGCCCCGGGGCGTGCTGACGATCACGATGCCGATCGAATACGGGAGCCGATACGTACTGCCTGTTGCGCTGAGCTTCATGGACAAATACCCGGAGGTATCGCTGAACCTTCTGTCGGTCGACCGTACGGTTGATCTCGTGTCCGAGCAGGTGGATATCGCGATCCGTCTCGGCGACCTCGCCGACAGCGCCCTCCATGCCGCCAAGGTTGGGGAATTCTGCCTGCTGACCTGCGCGAGCCCTGCCTATCTCAAGCGGCATGGCATGCCCGAGCGTCCCGGCGATCTCATCGATCGCGACGGGATCATCTTCAACAAGCGAACATTCTTCTGGACGTTTGACGTCGACGGCACGCCGATAGAGGCGGCGCCTCGCAACCGGCTCGAGGTGAATACGGCGGCGAACTGTGTTGCGGCGGCGGTCGGCGGGGCGGGGATCGCGCGGCTATTCGACTATCAGATTCCAGACGAGCTGGCGTCCGGCGCGCTCGTTCCCATCCTCCGCGATTTCGACGGCCCACCCCAGCCCATTCATATCGTCTACGCGCGACAGGGGCTTCTCGCGTTGAAGGTACGGGCTTTCGTCGACTGGGCACTGCCGCGTCTGCGCGCATCCTCATGAAGATAATCAAACATTATCTGAATGATGCGTAGATCTCCTCAACTGTTTGTTTCGGGTTTTGAAGGTGCGGAAAGTGACCAATGCCTGACAGGACGTCGAGTTTCGCGCCGATCTTGCCGGCGAACTCGATGCCCATCTCGCTGCTGATATAGATGTCCTTCTCGCCCCAGATCACTTTCACGGGCGTTTTCAGCCGGTCGAGGTTGGCTTCCAGA
Organism: Rhizobium sp. 10PS4; assembly: GCF_032464805.1. NCBI lineage: Bacteria > Pseudomonadati > Pseudomonadota > Alphaproteobacteria > Hyphomicrobiales > Rhizobiaceae > Rhizobium > Rhizobium sp. 10PS4. Next base: position 434,145 of record NZ_JAWDIW010000005.1, read on the forward strand.
TAATGCTGATCGCGCGTAAAATTCGCGTAGTAGTGGGCGAAGGCGTCCGCCGACGTGACGCCGTCACGGCTCCACGAATGGCTCATGTCTTGCTGGACGTCGATCGGCAGATCGAATTGCTCCGCGGGTGAGAGGCCGCGCCTATGCACGTTCTGAAGGATCTCGTCGCTCGTCTTGTTCATGTAGGCGCGGGTCGGCGAGGCGGTCGGCTCGGCTTTGAGATTCTGCAGGTTCTCCCACATGTAGTGCGGCCGATCGAACGGCGCGTAGTCTCCGACGATGATCTGCCTGGCGATCGTCGGCTCATCGAGGGCAAGCAGCAGAACGGGGAGGGCAGCGATATCAGTGGCATAGATCACGAGCTTCGACCGGTCGATGCCTGCCCGCTCGATATAGGCCTTCAACACTCGGGCGTACGCCTTCGGCGAGTAGCAAAACCGGTTCAAATCCGGGCGCGACGACTGCCCGTAGCCCGGCCAATCGAAGGCATGGACGTCGTAGTCGTGAGCAAGCGTTGTCGCGATGTCCTTCCACACCGTCAGCGTTTCCGGAAACCCATGCAGGAAAAGCACGGTGCCTTTTGGCGCGGGGGCGCGGACAATCATCCTCCTCAGCGTCAGAATCTCGTCGATCTCGATGAAGTCGACGATGTCCTGCGCGGCTTGCGTAGAAGCGAAGGCTTCAGCCATGTGGGAAGACGGAGTTGCTGCGACTGATGCAGCATTTGCAGTTTTGTCCTTAGACATAGGATGTCCTTTCTGAACGGCGGTCAGCCAAAGCCCAAAAGCCGGCTGTCTCCACAAATAATTGAGCATGGCGTCAGCCCGCGGTAGCCGGAGAAAGTGAGAGGAACCCCACGAAAGGACACGGCATCATGGCAATGCTGAACGTTTTGAAACACCGCGACGTATCGCGCCGCTCACTGCTGTCAGGCTTTGCCGCGGCCGGCATAACCGCCGTTTTCCTTCCTCGCACGTCTAACGCCGCTGATGTTGTCGGCGTCGCGTCCGAGGAGGTTCGACCGTTCAAGGTTGAGGTCTCCGAGGCGGCGCTCGCAGATCTCAGGCGGCGTCTCGCCGAGACTCGGTGGCCCGACGGCGAAACCGTCATGGACCGTTCGCAGGGCGTCCAGCCCGACAGGCTGAAGGAACTGGTGCGCTACTGGCAGTCGCCCTACGACTGGCGGAAGGCGGAGAGCAGGCTGAACAGTTTTCCGCAGTTTCTCACCACTGTCGATGGACTGGACATCCATTTCATCCATGTCCGCTCCCGTCATGAAAACGCGCTGCCGCTGATCATGACCCACGGCTGGCCCGGTTCGGTCTTCGAGCTGCTTGATGTCATCGGGCCGCTCACGGATCCGATGGCGCATGGCGGCACGGCTGATGATGCCTTCCATCTGGTGATCCCTTCGATTCCAGGGTTCGGCTTCTCCGGCAAACCTCCATCGGCGGGTTGGAACCCCCAGCGGATAGCCGCTGCCTGGGACGTGCTGATGAAGCGACTGCATTATGACCGCTATGTCTCGCAAGGCGGTGACTGGGGCGCGATCATCAGCGACGCCTTGGGCCGCCAGGCACCCGATGGGCTGCTCGCGATCCACGTCAACAGGATCGAGCGGGCCACGACGTTTCCAGCGGACGCAGCCCAGGCTCTCAAAAATGGAGGGCCGGCTCCCGACAGCTTGTCTCAGGATGAGAAGGTCGTCTTCGACGAAGCCCGGAACTTCCTCAACAACGGCTTCGGCTACGCAGCGATCATGAGCACGCGGCCGGAGACGATCGGTTACGGCATTGCGGATTCTCCGGTCGGTCTCGCCGCCTGGCTTTACGACAAGATCGCCGACTGGGTATATACACGCGGCGATCCGGAACAGGCCCTTGGCAAGGATGCCATCCTCGACAACATCACGCTGTACTGGCTGACGAACACCGGCCCTTCCAGCGGTCGCATCTATTGGGAAAACGTCATGTCGGGCGCCAAGCTCACGCCCGTCCAAGTCCCGGTCGCCGTCACGGTGTTTCCCGGCGAGGTCTACAAGCCGCCAAAGCACTGGCTGTCGAAGGCCTATCCGAAACTTATCTACTACAACCGCGCCTCCAAGGGCGGTCACTTCGCCGCCTGGGAGGAGCCGGAACTCTTTAGTCAGGAGATCAGGGAGGCCTTCAAAAACTTGCGGTCTTGAAGTCGCCTGGCCTTTGGTTCGCAGCCTGAATCCCAGAGACCGGTTCGTCGATTGACGTTGGTCGTGCAACGCTTCACAAAGTCCGAAGTTTCGACCAACTCAGCAAAAGCGACGACACCATCGCAGGGACCACGGCCACATGCGCATCATCGACGACAGTCATCCCCGCCGCCGCAGACTGTGCGTATTCCTGACGCTGATATTTTCAACGCTTCTGCTGGCGAGTGCAAACCCCGCCTCGGCGGCTGAGCCGACCAATTCCTCGGCGCCGATCCGGGTTATTATCGAATTGCCGAATGATGATTCCGGGCGAGCGCTGGTCAATCGGATCGTCCCTAGCAATCAGGAACCGGCGCAGCCGGTAGCAGTCACGCAAGAGGCGGCACCGACGTCGATTGCCACGTCGCTACAGGATTTGCGCCAGAGGTTGCTCACACTCGTCGATGCCGTTCCGACCCTTCCCGGGCAGATCCAGTCGGCGATCCGGGTCTTCCAAACGGATGATCGTATCGAACCTGTCGGCCTGATCTTGGCGGTCATACTCTTCGTCGCAGGCGGGTTCGTTGCGCAGCGCCTCGCCTGGTGGTCAGGGCGAGGGCTGCTCCATTTTGTGCTGAACGCGCCCGCCGACACCGTCCGGCAGCGGATCAAGCTCCACGCCGCCCGGCTTTCAATGGGTCTTCTCGCCTTGGTCGGTTACCTGATCGGAAGCCTCGGCGCGTTTATCCTGTTTCCATGGCCTGCCGTGTTTCGCGATATCGCGCTGATCCTCCTATCAGCCGCGCTCATGGTGCGCCTTGGCGTGCTTGTGGGCCGCATTGTCATCGCGCCAGGCGCCCGCCTGCCGCATATGCGGCTTCTGACGCTTGTCACCTCGCTTGCCTGGTTCTGGTACTACTGGCTCCTCGGAATCGTCGCAGCGCTGGCGGCTGGCTGGGCCACCATTGAAGTGATCGGGACGATCGGGGCTTCACCTATCTTGGTCGACCTCTTTACCGCAGCATGGCTTGGTGTCGTTTCAATCGCTTTGGTCGTTATGATCTGGCTGCGGCACTTTCGTTCTGACGGACCGCCCGTGAGCCGGCTGATCTGTGTCGGCTTCAGCGCGAGCATCCTGCTATCGTGGCTGTTATGGGTATCCGGGCTCCGCGGTGCATTCTGGACAGTGGTCGTCATCACGCTGCTGCCGCTTACCGTTTCGGTGGCTCATGATATCATTCGTCGAATTGTACAATCCGGGGAGGGGGAGGCGGTCGAGGATCCGGCCATCGTCGGATGGTCCGTTGTCATCATGCAAACGCTGCGCAACGGTCTCATCGTGGTCGCTGCGCTGCTCATTGCCCGCGCATGGAATGTCAATCTCAGTGATCTCGCCGCTGCCGAAACGGTGACCACACGCTTGATCCGCGCCGGAATGCGCATCGTGATCGTGCTGCTGGTGACCGACGTAATCTGGAAGCTCGCAAGCACGCTGATCGACAGCCAGATGGCGGTGGCGTCGCGAAGCGAGCAGGGGGGACATCAGGATGGCCCCGAAGCGCGTCGGCGTCAGCGGTTGAATACTCTCCTTCCCATTCTTCGCAATGTACTCTTCCTGGCGATCGGCGCTGTCGGCTTCCTGATGATCCTGGATGCCGTTGGCATCCAGATCGGACCACTGCTGGCGGGCGCTGGCGTCGTCGGCATAGCGGTCGGCTTCGGTGCGCAAACACTCGTCAAGGACATCATCTCTGGCGTCTTTTATCTGTTCGACGATGCCTTTCGCATCGGCGAATACATCCAGGCGGCGAAATATAAGGGTACGGTCGAAGGTTTCTCGCTGCGATCGATCCGCTTGCGCCATCACCGCGGTCCGGTCACCATCGTTCCCTTCGGCGAACTCGGCGCGGTGCAAAACCTCAGCCGTGACTGGGTCATCGACATCATCACGCTCACCCTGAATTATGACAGTGACCTCGAGGAGGTCCGCAAGACCATCAAGCGCATCGGCGCTGAGCTTCTGGAGGATACCGAACTCGGGCCCAACATCATCGAGCCCTTGAAAATGCAAGGGATTGAGCAGATGGCGGATTACGGCGTGCAGATTCGGCTGAAGTTCATGACGAAACCCGGCGAGCAGTTCGGCGTCCGCCGAAAGGCGCTCGCCATGCTCAAGAAGACATTCGCGGAAAAAGGCATCCAATTTGCAACGCCGACCGTCCATGTTTCCGGCGGTCCCGCTGATGCCGCGGCAACCGCTGCCGCCTCGGAGCTGCAAAGACCATCGAAAGTCATCCCGCCACTTGAGGAATAGCAACGGCGAGCTTTCCGTCAATGCTTAACAGTCTGACCCGGACGTTGCCGCCAAGCACGCGTCGTCCGAGACACGGGTTTCGAAAGAGTCCGTTGGCTGGGATCAACTGTTCTATGAGGGCACGTCCGCAGATGAACTCGTCGATGTGCTGGATCGTCCAGGCGCAAATTCGATCGGGGCGATTTTAAAAGAGTGGGCTATAAGATGGATGACGAAGGTATGCCATTGTAATCAAAAGGCATCCAATGGTTCCATAATCTATCTTATGCCACATTGTGTT